>CALIRO010000103.1 GCA_938042245.1 uncultured Thermoguttaceae bacterium | reverse complement strand
CGCCCTGGGCAGTGCAGAGACAATGGTAGAGAAAAGGGTCATTCCTGCTCCGGCAGCAGTCCAGAGGGAACAGATGGTTCAATGGGCACCTTGCAGACCGGAAAGGCTCATCGAAGGGAAAGTCCGATACGGGGGAGTTTTTCCTCGGGATTTTACTACAACATAGATACCATCCTCCTCAAGCAACCCCCGGGGTTGGTATCTAGGAGGCTGGCAGGTACATTAAATCAGTAATTCCCGACCGGTTCTCCGCCACTGCGGGTGGACAGGGCTTGAAATACTCTCATTTCGATATTCTCCGAGAAGAACCGGACGGAGCCGTCGCCCAACAGGAAATGCACGCCGCCGGGATGGAAACTGCTAAAATTATGGAAGGGGTCATCTCCTTGCAGGGAGTTCGGCGGGGCCAACGCCATGCCCACTATCCGAGCGGGAGCATGCTGGCCACAGGTAACCACTCCAACCCAGGTGGAAGGGGCTAGCTTCGAGCTGCGCTCGCCGACGATCAGGGTCTGACTTAGGCCATCGGTGATCTCTTGAAACCCTACGCCCCGCTGGAAGAAGAAGGTCCCATCGCCTTCACATCGAGCGCCGGGCGGAGCACAGACATTGCGCATGTGTAATGTGCCGAACATCCCGATGTAATTCCCAACGGCCAATTCTACCGGAAAATTGATGCTGGAATCCACACAGGGGGTCGGGTCGCCTTTAGCAAGCGGAAAGGTTTTGCCGCCAATATCCGAAGGGCAGCGGAAGGTGGCAACGGGGAAAACCCTGGCCTCGCTGTTGGCAGGATGCGTGATCGGCAACTCGAATCGCACCACGTTTTTATATAGATTGCCCTGTTCCATGTAGGGAAGTATTTTGGCGGCCCAACCCCAACCGGGAACGCCGAACCAATACGGCTGCCCATTGCTGGGATTATAGCCGACCCAGCCAGCGGGCAGCATTTTCCAGGTGTCGTGATACATGTGGCAGGCCAAGCCGATCTGTTTCAGATTGTTGGCGCACTGGGCGCGCCGGGCAGCCTCTCGGGCCGCCTGGACCGCCGGCAACAGCAGAGCGATCAGGATGCCGATAATGGCAATTACTACCAAAAGTTCCACTAAGGTGAAACCCGCCCTAGTAAGAGAGACCGGAAATCTATTTATACGAGTATTCATTATTCGCTCCTCCTTTGGAAAAAATCGTTCAGGGATCGTCTTACCAAGCAATGGAAATCTCCCAGCCGGAGGATTTCCCCGCTGGCTGCCAGAAGTTTCCGGGGCAAACTTCCCCCTGCGGAGCTGGAAACCGGGAAACAGAAACGCCACCAGGGGAACGGTCGGGGTCTGTTCCTGCTGCCCTGAGGCCCAGGGGAAATAGTTTATCTTTCTAGTTCCTCCCGCCGATCTTTCCTGTTCTTCTAGCCCAGCTTCTCCAGCCACTTTTTAAAATCACTCGCTGGATCGACACTGGAGGCAGACCGGTAGGATAAGCATTGGGGGTTCCCAGAACTGCTAGAACAGGGTTTGCTCCGGGCACTGGGACAGCAGGATATTCCTGGAGAGTGTGTGCCTGCCCGCCGGAAAAAGATTGCCCCCAGAGAACATAGGGTAAGCGAAAATTCTAGGGATGGAAGGATGAACTGCAGTTTCCCTAGGGGGCGTCGCCATTCTACACGATCGGAGGAGCTCTCGGTTGGTAGGCCCAAATAGGTAGCTGGCACACCAGACGGACAGTCGGAACTTGGGGCATTCCCCCTAGGAGCGTTTTGGGCGGAGCAGACAGAGAAGGAGCGGCCCACTTCGGTTGGACCAGATACTGACAGATCGGGCAACAGGCTAGATCATGAGTGGGAGCAGCTGCCGGTTCGGCCGCTTTTTGTCGTCGGCTGGTTTGGACCTCGTCCCTATCCTGTCCCCAACAGGCGGCAGAGAACGCTTTGGGTTCCCACAGCAGGTTACCAAGCCAATCCGGGGCACCGGGTCCGCAGGGACATAGTCTGGCTGTGGGTCCGTAGGCTGGCGGCGGCAATACCCCGTCCGGCCTATCTTTGGGATCCTTCAGACAAACCGCCTCATACCCGCAGAAGCCAGAAAGCCCCGACCCAGACGGAAGGGAAAACCGATGGCTGATGCCGGCCAGATGGTGCAAATGGAAACCTAGCACGGCCAAACCGCCGTGTAGGACCGCCATCAGCCAACCAATCAGCCTGCTTGCCGCCCGTTGCCGCACAGCAACCACCTTTTGGCAACGTCGAGAAAACCCTTCTGAACAAGTAAGATTTCAGCCGAGCGAACTAGTTTCCCACTTGGTAGGGCGAACACCCTCCCTACCTGGCATTCCCGCGCAAAGAGGGAATCCAGAGGAAATCCATCGAAAAAACGGGATGCCTGCCTTCGCAGCAGTGACCGATTGCCTCATTCAGGTGAAATATTACCCTAGGACATTTAATTTATTCTTTTGGAGATGCCTTGGCAAGAGGAGGGTCTGTCGGGTTTCGAAAAAAGGCGAGCTTCTCTATAGGCCAATCAATTGCAAGCTGGTCCGGGGCGTCTGAGAGGGTGTTTGGAAAGGGCCTGTTACTTTAGGGAACCGGATACGGCTGGAGGCCGAGGAAACCGACAAGCGGGCGTGCTCCCCCCAGCTGGGCTCGCCGTCAGCTCAGCCGGCCTCTGCCCGGTAAGCAGAGGCGATGGACAATAGAGCGGCTCAAGGAGCCGGGATTCCCGCTTTCGCGGGAGGGACAATACACCTGGTTCCCCAGCAATGAGAAATACTTACCATGCGTTTGTGTGGTTTATGTTCTTTGGGGAGGGGATCCATGGACTCCGGATGGTGTATAAATAAACATATAGAAATGGCTAGAACTCCTCCTCACCCGGCCAACCTGTGAGATGGGCGGCCTCTGCCGCGGTAGGCAGTAGCCAATACGGACGGGTCGTACACAACCTTATTAGTTGCAGCGGGGACGTCTGGGAACTGAGTAGTTGCGGACGGACCTGCCCAGTCCCAGGAGTTGTGGGAGGGGGAGATCGGGTTTCGGGAGGTGGTTGGGTCGGTCAGGCCGCAGATTGGCCGACTCAGCCAGTTCTAAGAAGTTTTAAGAGGTTTTCCAGAAGCGGGGCATGAGCAGGAGAATCAAGGGGAAGACTTCCAGACGGCCCAGGAGCATCAGCAGCGTCAGCACGAGTTTGGACGGCCCTTGTAAGGCGGCGTAATTGGTCATCACACCCACTAGTCCGATCCCAGGGCCGACGCCGTTGATCGTGGCAGCTACCGCACTGGCGCAATCAGCCAATTTTTCCCGGGGATTGCGGTGGGCTTGGTTCCACGTGTCGTCCGGCTCCATCGCCAACAAAGCCAACCAACCTGCCAGCGACAGAACCCCGATGAGGCAGAAATACAGAGGCACTTTATGCAGTTCTTCCGGTTCGACTGGTTCGCCGTTGAGCCGAATCTGTCGCACTACATTCGGCCGAAACACATGTTCCAACTGAAGCCAGAGACTTTTGGCTAACAAGACATATCGAACCACCTTGATGGAGCAACTGGTGCTGCCCATGCAGCCGCCCACATACATAAGGAACAAAAGTACTCCTTTAGCGAAGCCGGTCCACTGGTCGAAATCCGCCGTGCCGAACCCAGTGTTTGTGGTAATCGAAACCACTTGGAACACACCGTACCGAAAGGCATCCTGCAGATTCGAGTACGTGCCTGCACGCCAGTTATATCCAGCAACCAGGAGGGTGGCTAGCGTTAAAATAGCGACATAGACGCGAAATTCGGTATTCTGGAAGATCTTCTTCCCTTGGCCGATTAGCAGGAAATAGAGCAACGCAAAATTAGTACAACCCAAAAACATAAACACCACGATGGTCATTTCGACGCCGACGTTTTGGAAGTAGCCGACGCTTTTGTTATAGGTACTGAATCCGCCGGTAGCGACGGTGCCAAAGGCATGGCAAAGGGCGTCATAAAGAGAGAGGCCTTGAACCATAAGAAGGAGGCTCAGCAGGGCGTTCAAACCAAGGAAGATCAATGCGAAGGCCCAGGCCGCATGTTGAGCCCGTTCATGGATCGACTGTTGGGTAGCACCGGCGGCTTCAACAGTCATCAGTGCCTTGCCGACCGATCCCATCCCCAGAATCGCCACAAATAACACCACAATGCCTAAGCCGCCCAGAAAATGGGTTTGCGACCGCCAAAAGAGGATCGACCGGGGCACTAGCTGGGGGTCTTCCACATCAGAAAGTACACTGGCCCCCGTACCGCTAAAACCAGAGGCCGATTCAAATAGCCCATCAAATAAGTCCATCCGCACTGGATTGTTCTGGGCGTCTCGCTGTCGGCAAGTACCGCTCAGCCAATAAGGGATGGCACCCAGCAGGGTGGCCAAAAGCCAACTGAGTCCCACTACCACCAGGGCTTCTTTTCGGAAGAGTCGATCACCGGCGGCAGCTCGGCCCCACCAACTGAACAGCCCACCCACCCCCGCACAAACGGCCATCGCTCCGAGGAGGCCCCCCAGCCCATTCCATTCGACCGTTTCCACCTGGCCGAAGGCCGGAAACGCCCAGACCAGACTGGCCGTCATCGAGGCCCCCAACAAAAGCACAATCCCACCCAGCAGTCGGGCGATTAGCCGGTAGTTCATCGCAGTTCTGCCTTGCTCGGAGCCACTCGCACGGGATTGCTCGGAATCCTATCCCCTCCTGAAAACCCGCTTTTCGCCGCCGGAACATCCGGCTTTTCAATGGCACAGGGAATGCCCTGGTTGAAGTACCGTCCGAACCTGTTCGGCCGGAACATCTTCGACCAGTTCGACATGACCTATTCGGTTGGGCAAAACCAGCCGAAGCCGACCATGGCTTGCCTTCTTATCATGCTGCATCACCTCCAGTACCTGGTCGGGATCGAGCGGGGGCGGGTCCACCGGCAAACCCAGGCCCTGCAGAATCGTTCGTTGCCGGGCGGCCGCAGCCGGTTCCAGACGCCCTAGCCGAACTGCCAACCGCGCCGCACACTCCATCCCCATCGCCACTGCTTCGCCATGCAACAGTTCCCGATAGCCGGTCAATGTCTCAAAGGCGTGGGCAAATGTATGGCCATAGTTGAGAATGGCCCGCCGACCGGTCTCCTCCCGCTCGTCCTGCTGAACCACATCTGCTTTCAGCCGACAACACCGGGCAATCACCCAGGCCAGCACCTCCTCATCTCGGCGACGGATGGCTTCCACATGCTGTTCCAGCCGATCAAAAAAATCGGCGTCCAGGATCACGCCGTATTTGACCACCTCGGCCAAGCCGGAAATGTATTCCCGCTCCGGCAAGGTGTGCAGAGTGGCTGGGTCGATCAGCACGCCTATCGGCTGCCAGAAGGCGCCGACCATGTTTTTGGCTTTCGGCAGATCTACCCCAACCTTGCCGCCAACGGAACTGTCCACTTGGGCCAAAAGCGAGGTAGGCACCTGAAACAGGCGGATACCCCGGGCGTAGGTGGCAGCCACAAAGCCGGCTAAATCGCCCACGACCCCGCCGCCCACAGCCACCACCACCGTTTTTCGGTCCGCTCCCTGCTCCAAAAGCTCCTCCCACAACCGGGTGGCCACCCCGATGGATTTGGAGGCCTCGCCTGGTTGGACCACCAGCAGGCTGGCTGGAATGCCGGCAGAACGAAGTTGCTCTGCCAACGGCGCCGCATAGAGTGGTTCGACGTTCCCATCCGTAATCAGCACGGCCCGGGAAAGCTTTGGCGCAGCTGCCCGGAGGAATTGGGCAGCCTCTTGGAAAAGCCCTCGGCCGATCCAAATCGTATAACTGCGTGGCCCTAAGGCCACTTCAACGCAATGTGCTTCGGAATGCCCTTCCCGCGGGAAACCGGACACCCATTTCTCCCTTTTACTGGAAAACGCAGAATAATTACGAGGAATTCCAAGGACGATCCTTCCCGACTTCTTCCTCCGACACCCCTTGCCCTTTTTAGGAACCAACCAGAAGGTGGGCTCGGTGGTTCCGGAGGGAACCACCCCTTCGGACACCGCCAGCGAAACGGGCCAAACTCATCCAACCTCCATGGTCCGCACTGCCGGCACCGACCGGACGGCAAAAGGGACATCTACCGGCAGAAACCTCATCCAACCGGTGTGCCCGTGCCAAAATAAAGCCCACCAAAGACAACGGGATTTGAAATCGATTCTAAAAAGTCTTTATTATAGCGGACCTCGGGCGCCAAGACCACGGCGGAAGAGAGAGCCGGCAGGCCGGATACCCCAAACAGAGCACCATACTTTGTGGTCTGGAAGAGTTAACCACTACATATAGTGGCGTAAAAAGGAGGTCTATATCGGGAAAAGCCTTCTTTTGGAAGCAGCCAAAAGCCAAGCAGAAACCTGGTCCTTCAGGGCTGTTGCCTTCTGCCGTTGGGCATCCGGCCTGTGTGTTTCCTGTGCGAGTCCGAGCCTCGCTAGGGCCTGCGAAGCTCCCTGCAGCCGGTTCCAAACGCCTCCGGTTTCAGCCAGCAGGTCCCGGATTCTAATCCCGACAGCCGAAAGTCAAAGCAGATGGTTCCACTGCTCCAGGTGAAGCGGAGGGGTAGCAGGCATACCACCTACAGAGCCGAAAGGCAGACCGGATTGTGCCAGTCTCTACGGTTTGCGCCAGCGGGTGCCAGGGCCGGAGACCTTCATCTGTAAGCGGTAGAGGGCCGAGGAAGCAGTAATGAACAACTGTTTTCTATCCGGCCCACCAAAACAGACATTGGCCGTCCAAGGCTCCGGTACCTGGATATGTTTGATCTGCTTGCCCTGGGGATTAAAGACAAACACTCCCTTTCCTGTCAGATAGACGTTTCCTCGCTCGTCGATGGTCATACCGTCGGATCCCATGGGGCAAAAGAGGGATTTGTCGGTCAGGGCGCCGTCGGGCTGAATGCGGTACCGATAGGTTTTTCCGGCGCCGATGTCGGCTACATAGAGCAAAGAGCCGTCCGGTGTGCCCACCAAACCATTGGGCCGGACCAAATCCTCAGCCACCCGACGCAGTTGTTTTCGATCCGGGGAAAGGAAATAGACGCCTTCGATGTCGATTTCTTTGGAGGTTCGCTTCCAGTAGGGGCGGCGATAGAACGGATCGGTAAAGTAGAGGCCCCCGTCCGGCCGAATCCACAGGTCGTTCGGCCCATTGAGCCGTTTGCCCTCAAAATCCTTAACGACCACAGTAACTTTGCCCGCTGGATCAATGCACCAGAGCTGATTTTCTGCGTCCGCGCAGGCCCAGAGGTTGCCTTGGGCGTCGAAATACAGGCCGTTGGATCGGCCCGCCGGTTGCAAAAAGGTACGAAGTTTTCCCTCCACCGTCCAGCAGAGAATCCGGTCGTTGGGCTGGTCGGTGAAGAAGACGTTGCCTTGGCTGTCGGCGGCAGGTCCTTCGGTGAATCGGAAGCCGTCGGCCAGTTTTTCCAATTTGGCCCCTGGAGCCACAACGGGGCTGGGTTCATCGGGTTGGCTCGGCCCGACCGCCGCCGACCAGCATACAACAGTCCATCCTACCCACCATACCAGGCCAAGAAACACCCCATCAGGCCCATATCCTCTCATTGGATGCTGGGGTAGCATCATTGCTTCTCCTTGGAAGAAGATTTAGGGGGAACAGGTGTATCTAGATGATCCATAATATCCCCTCCGGGAAAGCGGGAGCGGCTCCCGGAAGGAGGTTTGGAGTCGGCTGACGTATCCTTTTCCGAGCCTTCTGCCCTTTGTTCCTCAGACGATTCAGCCTTGGGAGATTTTTCTTT
This sequence comes from uncultured Thermoguttaceae bacterium, assembly GCA_938042245.1. Classification (GTDB taxonomy): domain Bacteria; phylum Planctomycetota; class Planctomycetia; order Pirellulales; family Thermoguttaceae; genus JANXAQ01. Next base: position 7,531 of record CALIRO010000103.1, on the reverse strand, counting down.
TTCCAAGGCCGGAGGAGTGTTTTCCTCTTTCTCCAGTTCTTTCTGGAGCCGTTCAAATTCCTCCTGCGCAGGGTCCTTTTTCGGTAGGGGAATGGGAGGTGGCTCGGTTTTTTCTTTGGCGGCGGGCTGTTTTGACGAATCAGCCGCAGGCGGTTTCGGCGACTCAGAAGGAGGCTTCCTAGGGCCGAAAAGTGCTTCCGCATCGGCAGGCGTGCTGATCTCCTCCGGTTCCGTCTGAATCATCTTCCGAGGAATCTGAAAATAGAAAGGCTTAAACTTTTCTTTAGGAAAAGCCCAGCCCGGTAATTTCAACCGCAAATATTCCAATTCCTCTATTTTTATTTTTTGTGGCAATCGAAAAACCAATGTTTCCTTGTCAGCCTCTCCGAAGGAAAGTTTTTTCACCGATTCAGAATCCGTTTCCCCCAGGGGAGTTTGTGAAGCAATCTGGGAATAGGTATGTCCTTGGTTATCGGTAAGCGATACTCGATTCCCCTCCGGCCCCGCTCGCTGCCATCCGCGAAAGAACAGAATTTTATCTTCCGAAGGATTTTTGACCTCTATTTCCACGAGCAGATGTTGGCCTGGTGAAGTTGCCGATGCGGCTGGAGGCTCTCCTAGACGAATCGAACGGACCCGCACCGCTGCTCCCGGACGCCGGATCCAATTTTTAGAAGCATTCACCCAAGAGACTTCGGAACTTTCCGCAGACTCGGTGATACTTGCCAGCGTAGCTCCTTTGGCTCGTTCGCCCGTTTTTTTCTCCGCTATCGGTCCTCGATCGCCCACAACGCTCCCCTGGCTGAGCAAAACGAAGACCACTACTCCTAAGACTACTGCCACCCCAGCCAACCCAAGAAGGATCAGCAGTTGGTGTTGCAGTCGCCGCCGTTGGAGCAGAGCGGGCAACGGAATGGGTTGGCTTAGCGCCGCAGAGCCCGAGGCCACCGGGGAGGAAGAAACCAAAGAGGTCAAAAGCACCGGCTCTGCAGTTTGCTGGAGAGAAGTTTCTGGCTGAGCGGGCAGAGTCGGAACAGAACCCGGCGGGCTGGCAGGCAGGGGCGGCGGCTCACTCAAGGGTTTGGCTTGTAAAAGCGGCCCTTCCGGCTTGATGGCAGAGGTCGGAGAAACCGGCCTAGGTTTGTCCGAACTGGCTGGATGCACCTTTTTGCCTCCCAAAGACGGCTCTGCCTGGCTTGCCGAAACAACAGCCTGAGCGGCACGCCCCGAGCCTGCCTGCCCAATGCCGCTAAACAGCCCGCGCACATTTCGGGCCGCCACCCACGGACCTTCCTCACCTTGCCGAACCCAATCCTCCGGACTGAGTTTGCCTGCTTCTGCCAGGCTCCGCAATTCCGACGCCTTCAACGGGCCGGTAATCACCCCGGCCAATTTACAATACCACACCCCAGCCATACCTCCCCCCTTTCTGACCCAAGCTTAGACACTCCGGCCCAAACACGAACCCACCACTCCTCCTGTCTGCCCAAAAGCTGCCCTCTTAACCATTTTTAGCCACAATTTCTTCAAAAATCCATCCCATCCCCTTTCGAAAATTTTGTCCAAAGGGGAACTATACGACGGCTGGAGAGTCCCCTTCGGCCAGTTGGTACGCCGCTGGCTTCCTCCTGGATGACCCGCTGGCAACACCCCCAGACGGAAAAGCTTCCTTCCGTGACCCCTACCTCCCACGCTGACGGCTCCGGAAACAAACCTTCTCCCTTTGATACCGGAAAGAACCACCAGACCACCCTCCTGTTTGCTCAAGCAAGCCCCGATTGCTTTCTTCCTCAAAAACTGCTACACTCCCCATTGGTTTTTTTTAGCGAGGGGGCTTGCCCATGCAATCACTTGTCTCAGATCCGTCTAGGAAATTGTGTTGGTGTGTTCATCAGATCGGTTATTTATGGATGGGGAAAAAGAAACTCTTTTGGCTGCAGGGCCTCCTGGTAGGGTGTGTTGTAATGGCTCTTTGTGCCAGACTCCTGAGCGCCGAAACCCCTTCCCCGGCTCCTGCTGGCCCTCAAACGCCCTCTATCCCACCGCCCGAAACGAAACCGAATATTGTCATTATCTTCATGGACGACATGGGCTATGCCGACATTGGCCCCTTCGGGGCTAAAGACTATCCAACTCCGAATCTGGACCGTCTGGCTCGAGAAGGACGCATCTTCACCGATTTCTACGTCAGCCAGGCGGTCTGTTCAGCCTCCCGAGCGAGCCTGCTGACCGGCTGTTACAATGTGCGGATCGGCATCCAAGGGGCATTGAACCATCGGGCGGACCACGGCCTGGCCGACCAGGAACTGACCCTTGCCGAACTGGTCCAATCCAAAGGCTATGCTACCGGTTGCATCGGCAAATGGCACCTGGGCCATCATCCGAAGTTTTTGCCCACCAAACACGGATTCGATGAATATTTTGGCCTACCGTATTCCAACGACATGTGGCCGCTGCATCCGACGGCCGGTAAACACCATCCCCCGCTGCCGCTGCTGGAAAGAGACCGAATCGTCGATCCGGAAGTAACCGCCGAAGACCAGGATCAACTGACCCGCCTTTATACGGAGCGGGCCGTCCAGTTCATCGAAAAGAACAAGGATCGCCCGTTCTTTTTGTATCTGGCCCATACGATGGTTCATGTGCCGCTGGCCGTCTCCGAACAATTCCGCGGAAAAAGCGGCCGGGGCCTTTTCGCCGATGTGATGATGGAGGTGGACTGGTCGGTCGGCCAGATTGTGCAGACGATCCGCAAACACGATCTGGAGAAAAAGACATTGATCATTTTTACCTCGGACAACGGCCCTTGGCTTTCTTACGGCGATCATGCCGGTTCGGCTGGTCCGCTGCGAGAAGGCAAAGGAACCACCTTTGAAGGCGGCGTTCGGGTGCCGGCTATTTTCTGGTGGCCTGGGGTGATTCCGGCTGGCAGCCGATGCCATAGCCCGGCCATGACCATCGACATCCTGCCGACGATCGCTTTTTTGGTGGGGGCGGAGTTGCCGCCGCATCGAATTGACGGCAAAAACATCTGGCCGCTTCTGGTCGGCCCACCGGATACGCCCAGCCCACAGGAAGCCTATTACTTCTATTGGGGCCAGCATCTGCAAGCAGTTCGTATGGGCCGATGGAAACTCCATTTTCCGCATGAATACCGGACCTTAGGCGGCCAGCCGGGCGGCGCCGGCGGAAAACCCGCCCCCTATAAAACCGCTAAAATCGGCCTGAGCCTTTTTGATCTGCAGACCGATCCGGGCGAAACCACCAACCTGGCCGATAAACATCCGGATATTGTCGCTAAAATCCAAGCCTTGGCCGACCAGATGCGAGCCGAACTAGGCGACTCGGCCACTGGCCAAAAAGGCGCCGGTTGCCGACCGCCTGGACAGCTCCAGCCCGGCGACCTGCGCTGGGATTGGCAACCCGGCCAACCCCTTCCCCTTCAGCCCTCCCCCGTCAAAACGGAATAATCTCCCCTACCGTGCCCAACAGAGGTCTTCTGTTCATCCTGCCCTCCTCCAAAACGGAATAACCCCCGCCGGAAAGGCTCTTTACCGTGGGAGGACCCGGCCCGCCCAAACCCTCGCCATGGCCGCTCGACTCACCCCTCAGGCCTGGCCTGTCCCCGACGTGGCTTGCTTACCCCATCGGCACTAGAGTAGGTAATAGCCTCCCGGAAAGCTGAAAGAAGATACTCTTACCTAAAAAATGTACATGTCCCCCCGGAATTTTCTCTCTATGCTTGATAGTCCCTGGCCCCCTATCGGGGGAAGGGGGTTGACGGGCTTAGGCAATATGCCCCCGGAATTTTCTCTCTATGCTTGACAGCCCCCTGGAGGGAGATTATCCTCGGCTACCGAGGGGATTCTATGATGGGAAGCCCTGTGGGCAGCTTTAGAGGCTACACGCCTAGGCGATTTAAAAACCGGAATTATCCATGCAGAGGTTCCCGCATCGTATGGTGGTAGCATCTGGTCTAGGAAAAATGGGCTGCCGAAGGCAATCAGGCGAAACTGGGAAGTCGGAGGTGCTTAGGCGGCGTTGATTTGTCTTGGTTCGTCTCATCATAAGGGGAGCGGCCATGAGCGTCGGCAAGCTTTCTATCGGACGGCTTCTGGGGATGGGGTGGGTTTTTGTTTTGGTGTTCGGCGGCGGAATCAAGCCGGCCCTGGCTGGCCTGATGGACAATCTGGTGGGACATTGGACGTTTGACGGCAATTACCTGGATAGTTCGCCTTCGGGCAATGACGGTGCAGCGTATGGATCGCCGGGGCCAAGTTTCGTCTCAGGCCTCTTCGGGCAGGCCGTCTATGTGAGAGGCACCTCAGGCTATGTACAAACAAATATGAATCTGGACATCTCCGGCAACCAACCTCGTACCCTCAATGTTTGGTTCTCTCCATTAACCAACACGGTCAATACTGCCCCGGTCAGCACCGGAGGCACTGGCACTGGTAAGCTATTTGACCTGTACTTAAGAAACGATGGGGCTTTTGGGGGGCATTTCTACGGCGGCGGTTGGGACACTTTCGCCGGCGCCAATCCAACCTATGAGATCTACGCCGCTGGTAGTACCTGGACCATGGCTACGTTGGTTTACAGCGGCGGCAATACGGTGGATGTCTATAAGAATGGTCAATTTTTCAAAACCGCCACTCTGCCAGGCACTCTGAATACGACCAATAGCAAACTCTCGGTCGGGGCTGGCGGGGCGTATGGGCCGGTCTATACCGGTTTGGTCGATGACGTGGCCATTTGGAATCGGGCCCTTTCGGCAGCCGAAATCCAGGAGCTTTATTCCCTCTATCAGGCCGGTTTGCCGCCGCCTTCGCCGTTGGCCGTTCAGTTTGACGGCGGCACAGGCAGGGGTACCGCTTCTGGGAACCTCGGCCCTGGGCACATCACCGGAGTATTTACCGGAGGCACATGGAACGTGGTCGGCGCTGGCACGGGCTTTTCCGGCGTTGCCCTGGACCAACATGGCAATCCAGGACCTACCGTTACCCTTCAGTTTGCCGGTTACGGAGCTAACGAGGGCGATGTCGGCCCGCTGACCAATTGGGGCACAGCCACCGTTTCCAATTACACGATACCTACTACCGGCTGGGGCGGCGTGTATGACACGGCCTTGATGGGGGATACGGTTTATGTGAATACCGGGCAGCGCAACATCATGGGTACCCGGATAAGCGGTCTGCCCGCCGGAACCTATGATGTCTTTTACCTCCGGGGGACCAGTGCTCTTCCCTGGCGAGTGGCCATCGGGGTAAATATCAACGAGATTACTGGCAACGCTTTTACCAGCCCGGCCTTCCAAGGCTCCAGCAGCAATAATGTCTGGGTCGAGGGCACTTCGCTCCAGGCCGGTAACTATTTCCGCAAACGGGTTACCCTCTCCGGCCCAAGCGATTATATCACGGTGATTACCGATGTGGTCGGTGCCAATTTCAACGACCTGGTAGGATTTCAGATTGCCAAGGTGGCCGATCCCACTCCGCCGCTAACGTTCCGGTTGCAGTTCGATATGGGACGCTCTGTTGGCGTAGCCCACGGCACGATTGGTCCTGGCCACACGGTAGGGCTATTTACCGGCACCGAATGGAACGCCCTGGGCCCCAGCTCTACCGGCAACTATAGCAATCTTCGTGTGGTGGATGAGTTCGGCAATCCCCTGGTCAAGGACGAAAACGGCCACCCGATCAACCTAACGATTCAAATTGCCGCCAATAATGGGACCGGCCCGCTTACCAATTGGGGGAATATTACAGTCAGCGATTGGGCTGGTCTGGCCGGACTCCAAGGGATCAACAATACCGACCTGATGCGGGATGCTTTGTATGTGTCTAGCGGGAGCCGGGAGGTGATGGGCATCCGCATTGGCGGCCTGCCCACCGGCCAATACGAAGTCTTTATGATGCCTAAGTATAGCGGCAACATCAGTCAACAACAGGTAGCTATCGACGTGAATATCAATTCTCTGGTGGGCACGTCGTTTGTCAGCCCGGCAGGCTCCTTTGATGAATGGGTGGAAGGGACGCCTACCCAAGCGGGCAATTACTACCGCAAATTGGTTTTTGTTGCCGGTCCGAACGACTGGCTTACCATGATCTTCGATCTTCGATAACCTGAATTACAACTGAATGATTCAGAGATTTCTTTTCACGTTTTCTGGGGTCCAGGCGTCCGGCGGCGGGCGGAATGCTAATTATATGTTAGTTCATTTCCTCTCCCTTTACCCGTAGCCGCTCATGCCAAAAAATAGCCGCCGTTTCAGCATCCGGTAAAACCAACTCGGTTCGGGAATCTCTTGGCCGGGCAAATGGTGGCTGCATTGGGGAGCAGAAGCGGCCAGTTCGGCTAAAGCGTCTCGGCCGCTGTAATCTTGGGCGCCGGCGGTTTGTAAGAATTCGGCTAGTTCGGCGGGACGCTCCAAAATGACACAGCCACGGGTTCGGCTGTTGACAAACTGCTGGAACTGCCGAAGGAATTGGCTCGATTCCAGCAAGCGGGCAAAATTGCCCGCTCCATCGGAAAACTCTTCACAAGCAAACGAAAGCGGCGGGCAGGGTTCTAGACTGCCGGCAGGGCCAATGTGAAACCCCAGCCCCATGGCGGCGGGGCAAAAGGCCCGGCCCTGGGCATCCCAATAGGTGTCCACAATCAAGATGGCATGCCGCCGACGCAGTTCTAATAACCGCCGCCGTAATTGAAGAATCGTTCCTCGGTCCAAGCACCAATCGGGCGAAGAGGCAGGCCCCATCGGACGATATACATAATACCACAAATACATTACTCCACGCCGGATCAATTCGGCCACATACGGATCAGAGGTTACTTCCGCGAAATTGGCCGCCGTTACCGTGGTGGCCACCCCAAAAAGCAGCCGATGCCGGTGCAATCGATCTAGGGTAGCCAAGATAGTTTCTGAGGTCCCCTGGCCGCGCCGCTGGTCGTTCTGCTGGCCCAATCCATCCAGGCTTACCAGGGGGGTTACATTTCCCAGTTCGGCAAGCCGCCCCGCCCACCGATCATCCACCAGCAGCCCATTGGTAATGATCTGGAAGTAGCAATCCGGGTGCCGACGCAGCAGCCCTTCCAAGTCGGGATAGAGAAACGGTTCCCCGCCAAGCAGAGTATAAAAATATACTTTCCGGGATTTCCCGCTCCGGATGATCTGATCGACCTGCTCCGGAGAAAGACGCCGAGGCCGACCCTGTCCGGTTATCCAACAGCCCCGGCAGCGCAGGTTACAGGCGTCGGTGAGCGACAGAAACAAAAACGGCGGGAACAGCTCGCCCCGTTGGCGTCGTCGGCGGAACTCGGCTACCCCGGCCAACCCCTTATAAACCCACAAATACGCCGCCTTCCAGACCAGCCGGGGCGACACCTCCCGCACGAGCCGCCATAACCATCGCACTACCATTCCACAACCTCATCGAAACCACAAACGCCCCTTCTGCCGTTGGGCAAAAGGGGCGCTACAGCACAAAATCCCGTCTAGCCGCTCTCCCTGGCCGCCCAAGCGGCACTA
>CALIRO010000102.1 GCA_938042245.1 uncultured Thermoguttaceae bacterium | reverse complement strand
GCTGGGCGCCGTTCCATTGGCCGTAGTGGTCGCACGGATCGCAGCAATCCGGCGGATCGGCGGCCCAGGGGCTCCAATAGCGCTGGCCGCAGCCGGCAAAGCCCGGATAATACGGCCAGAAGATCCGGTCAAATAGCCAGCTTAACGGTCCGGGATACCACCCAGGGGACAGGGGTGGGGTAGGAAGACAACCTTGGCAGGCCAGATCGGCTTCTGGGGTGTTTTGGAGCGGCCCGGCTGGTCCAGATTCCCAAACCGTTTCTTGCCCGCAGCCCTGGGCACAGTGGGTCGGATCGCACGGGGGAAACCAGGGCCGTAAGGGGCGCAGAGGTCCTGGGCTATGGCAACCTCCGATCAAAATCACCATCCCTAAAAAAGCCCAAAGAAGGACTTTTTCTGGCCGATGGAATATCCAATTATTCATCTTCTCTGTCCTACCTCATGGAAGATAAAGCCCCATGGATCTCGGCGTTGCAGGATCTAATCCAGCAAATCTAGGCCGGTTTCCTGTGGGAGCTTGTTCCTGCCTATCAGGCTGTCTGTGGGGGTAGTTGCAGATAACCCTTCGTGAATGGGTAGCTGTTCTCAAGACGTTATCGGCTGAATGATCCGCATAATTCAAAAAAACGATATTTTTCATAAATTTTTCTTATTTTATGTATTTTATGTAAATTATCTAAATGTATCTCCAGGTCATCCGTATGATAGAGTTTTTGGCTTTGTTATTTTTTCTATTTTTTGTAAATTGCCCAATTTAAGGCATTCTGAAAGGTAAAGTTTTAAATGGAGGCCGGGCAAAGCCTCCCTACACTCTTAAGCGTGAGAAACCCACAAAAAAGGGCTATATTGGCCAACCCTAAAGGGGGGCATTCTTCAGAAGCCAGGTTTTCTCTGAAAACCCTTCGGGTAGGAGGATTGCTGTGGTGCGGTTGTTTCGGCCTCGGAAAGATGTAGCTGTTCAAACATTCATTATCAAACTCGTCAATAACAATTGCTCCGAACTGCAACGATTGGTCGAAGGCCCCCGGCTGGAACATCGAGTCAATCTGACGGTGCCGGTGGTAGTCATCCCGCTGGAAAACGACCAGCCCCAAATGGACCGGGTCTTTGCCGCAGTTACCCGAGAAATTGCTACGGCAGGGCTTTCACTAGTGCTTTCGGAACCGCGTGCTCCGGATGAAGTCATCCTGGCCTTTCGCTGGCAAGGCGATATGTACTTCATCAAGGCCAAGGCGGTCCATCTGAACCCGATGGGCGCCGGGTTTTATCAGCTTGGTTTTCGGCTGCTGGAGATGGTGCATCCGAGCGATGTGCCGGAGCTAAAGAAAATTCGGTTCTAAGCGTTCGGGGGCCAGTAGCTTTGGAACGGTGCAGACTGTTGCCTGGTGAAAATCTCTATCCGCACCGATCGGGCCCTCGGAACACCATCGCCCAGAGGAATCGCTTTCGGAGGGCGGGATTTAACCCAGGATACGTTTCCAGCGTTGGAGGTTCCAGCGTGCCTTTTCGGCGGGTGTCATGGAGCGGAAATCGGGCTCTTCTTCGGGGGGTTGTTGGCCGGTCGGTTTGATGGATGTGAGCCGTTTTTGGCAGGCCCATTGGGTCGGCGAAGCGACAGAAACGGCTGAGGTGGCAGCAGGGCTTCCGGCGGGGGCAACTCCGGCAGGTGCGGTGGCTCCATAGGCGGTGGCGGTTTGCGTGCGCTGCAGGTCGTCTTCCAGGGGGCGATGCGGCCGGATGCCCAGTTTGGCCAGGTCATTATGGTAGGCCCGGACGGCTTCGGCTGGTTCGATCTGGTCGTCGGCTACTGCGCGGAGGTATTTGACAAAGGTGAGCTGATGTTCGGCGTTATTGATTTTTCGGCCATATAGGGCGACTCGGGCGCCGTATTTTTTTGCCTCCCAGAGCATATGGAAGGCGTCCATGGTGGTGCCGGCGGCGCCGCCTAAAATGCCCACCACCAAGCTGGGATCATAGCGGACGAGGGCTTCCATGGCGGCTGGGCCGTGGTAGGGGATTTTCAAAAAAAGCGGTCGGCCCCGGCTGGTTACCCCGGCCAAGGCCCGCACGATGTGATCGGCGATGAATCGGCCTAGATCTGCTGGTTTTTCTGCGGGGGCGTTCGGATCAAAGACTTCCAAAAAATGGCGAAATCCTTTCCGTTCCGCTTCCAGGCGGAAGTCTTTGTAGGCCTCCAAGGATTGGCGATCCAGATAGGCGTCGTTATTAAAGGTGATCGAATACAGGCCTAGGTCCGCTCCCAGACGCCGCTCTTCAGGAGCGCAGTCCAGGTGGCCGCACATGATATGATCAATGGTAGCTGTCCGGAATGGCAGGGACGGTTGGCTGGGATACCGGCCGGTTCCACCGGCAAGCCAGATGTCCGTGGTATCGTTGGCCCGGACGGCCGGGGTTACTGGGCTATTGTCAAAAAGGCGCTCTTTAATGGTCAAAATTTCATTAGTACTGGCGCTCATCAGCATAATGTCCACCAGGCCTTGCAGCACGATCTCCCGCATTTGCTGACGATACTCTTCCAGGGTGCGGAACCGGGCTTCGCCGGCATGATATTCTGGGCTTCGACCGGGAGCGGCCAGCCCGTAGGCCATGTCCGCATCTTTCGCATCCGCCAAAATAAAATCCCGACAGGTTGGGTCGGCCAAAATCCGTGCTAATTTCACATCCAGGGATTTTTGCATCCGGGAGGCCCTTCTTCAAAAGAGATCGACTCGCTAACCACCCAGAAATTTCGACAACCACCACCTCCGCAGGCTCCTTATCTATTCTTATTCCATTCTGCCCCCTTGGCAAATCTCCGAAAAGAAATTCCAGACAAAAATCCCCAAAAAACAGCCCCCGGGGCCGCCAAATCGGCTGTTTTCTCATTCCTGCAGAAACAGCAGCCCAGGCTGGGGAAGGCATCCTTAGGAGAGGGGGTACCCATTTTAAAGAACGTGTTTTGGAAACTTTGCAAAATCCTGAACGTCAGATGAACATTATGAACATTTGATCCATTCCTTTGCCTATCGGTTCCCATTGCTGGGTACTATATATTGAGTCTCATATTGGCAGTGCCACTATAAGTTGTGGCTATTGACGGAGGTCTTGAAATAGTGTAAAAATATCTCCTTTGAATTATTCAGAGGTTCCTTTTCTTATTCCTGCGGAAACAGTACTCCGGGCTGATTCCCCCATCCGCAGGCAACCAGAAAAGCCAAGCAGGACCAAAACGGACAAGTTCCAAGACGCAGCGAAAGGGGGCTTTTCTATGGAAAGGAATCTTTCAGCCGAAGAACCACCTCGGCCTTCCTGCTTAAGCGGGATTCCAGGTTTTTCGATGGATTTCTGGTTTCTGGAATCCGGCTTCCGCGGGAAGGAGACTCGGGGCTTGCTTCCTCAAAAATTGGAACCTACTTTACTCGGCTGAACTGGTCCTATGGAAAAAGGTTAGGGGTTATCTTTTGGAGGGCTTTGGGGGGGTGGTTTGGGGGGCTGTTTTTCGCCGGAAGCAGGCGTGGGCGACTGAGGGCGATGGCCGGTCTCCAGAAACCGGAAGGATTCTACGATGGCCCGATCCGCCTGGCCGAGCCGCTCTTGTTGGTCCGGTTCCAGGGTGAAAGCGAAGACGGCCTGTCGGCCCTGGGCGTCGGCCAGCCGGTAATAATGCCAGCGCATCGGCACTTCCACAGGTTTATTTTGCACTTGGCCGATCACTCTCCCCTCCGCTACCACTCGGTACATCCGTTGGTTTTCTGGGGCGGGATATTGGCCGACTTGGAGGAACTGGCCAAAGTTCTTACCGAGCCCCTGTTGGATCTCTTGTTGGAATTGTTCCAAGCTGACATCTTGATCTTTGGCAAGCGGCGGCAGCAAGGTAATGGTACCCTGGGCCACCCACTGATCTTGGTCAAACAACCCTAATACCGCCGTTTGATTTTCCTCCCGCTGGACATGCCAAGAGCGAGGATGGAGGATTTGCCAGCCTTTGCCGGGCGGTTGATAGGCCAAAAGAAGCAGCTCTTCTTTGGGTTCCAACGGCAGGTCTCCAATGGTTTGCTCTGCCAGGTGGGGGGCTTCGGCCGAGGGAGTAATTTCTACGGTTAATTTGGCCACCACATCCACGCCTCGGAGCACCAGCCCTGGAGTACGTCGTTCGGCCAAGGCCAAGCCAAACCAGTTAATCCGGCCCGAAGCCCGATCCACTCGATACTTGGCTTTCAGGACGATAGCGGAGTCTCCACCGCCGGTTTGGCCTTGCACCGTGCCGGCCATTTCCACCAGGATAGACCGATCCGTTTGGCTGCTGGGTTTGCAGTGGACATCAGAGCGTATAACTTTTTCCAGTCCTAGGAGCATGGCCAAGGTCTGGTCGGCGGGTTTCCAGGAGTCGGTTTGGCCGACCGGTTCGGTGGGCAAAAGTCGATCCAGCAATAAGCTATTGCCTAATATATCCACCAAATCCAGTTCCTCTCTGGTCAACGGTCCTTTTGGGGAGAAAAGCTGGATTTGGTCCGGCTGGGCCTCAGCTACGATCCAGCGACGCTCTGGCCGAAGCTGGGGCCGAACTGTTTCCTCCTCAATCTGAATGGTCGCTTCGGCGGTCTGATAATAACGGAGGCTCCTGGCCGGCCAACCGGTTTTCGATTCTACGGCTAGCAGGCGTTCGTCATACACGTTTTGGGCGGTTACTTTCATCTTGGGTTTTGGCTGCTTTGGGTCTTCGGAGATCACAAGCACTCCTTCTACCTCCAGGTGGACGGAGACGCGATCGGTCTGGCCTACCTGTCGGCGGGGCCGAAGATCATCCATAGGGGATGGCTGCTTGGTTGGTTCCGGCCAGCCCAGCTCCGCCAAGAGCACTCCCCAGCTTATGGCCGCCCCAGCAATCCACCCAATCCACCGCAGATGGTTTTGGCCTTTCATGGAAGATTTCCTTTTGACCGGTTTAGGAGTTGGTTCCCTAAAGGGGCCGATTTTGGCTCATAAGCCCCTCCCCTCGCCAGGTGGGACTGCCTTTTTCCTAGGAGGCTTCTATTGGCATAGCAGGCTTCTCATACCACACCAAGGCATTTTTGGCAAGGTCAACCTATTTTCTGGCAGCGTCCCTTGGTTTCGCCCTCCCTCAAAAACGGAGGATACCCCAGATTTTCGGCCCCTCCCCAGAGTTGCCAAACAGCCTTGGGCCGACTATATTGCCAATCTTGTATTGGGCCAATGGAGCGGCTTGAGCCGGGGATTGGAGTTGGCCTGACAGGCGGCGACCAACTCTCCGACCCAGATGCTTCCCCATTTCGGGCGATTTTTTTCATTCACTTGCCATTTCCTTCGAGCAACCGGAAACCCTTCTATTCCCAAGCTCCCCTTCAAAACACCGGAGGACGATCCTGATGACTCTCACACCGCTGGATTGGGCCATTATTGGAGTGTATTTAGTCGGCTGTGTGGTGGCCGGGGTGTGGATGAAACGGTATGTCCGGGGGGTGGAAGATTTTGCTATTGCAGGCCGGGAAATGGATGTTTATTTGGGAGTTGCTTCCCTGGCAGCCACCGAAGTGGGCATTGTAACCATTATGTACACGGCAGAAATGGGGTTTACCAACGGCCCGGCCGGGGCCACTTATGGAGTGCTTTCCGCCCTGGCCATGTTTCTGGTAGGCCTGACCGGCTTTGTTATTACGCCGATGCGAAACGCCGGAGTGATGACCATTCCGGAGCTGTTTGAGAAGCGGTTTGGGGTGGGAGTCCGGTGGCTAGCTGGGCTGGTCATCATCCTAGGCGGCGTGCTGAATATGGGCATCTTCCTCCGACTGGGTGGGGAGTTTCTGGTTCATCTGATCGGTCTGCCGCAGCAGTATTTGGAAGTAACCATGACGGCCCTTTTGGCCCTAGTGCTTCTTTATACGGTCTTGGGCGGAATGCTTTCGGTGCTGGTAACCGATTACTTGCAGTTTTTGGTGATGGGCATGGGCATTGTGATCACTTCGGTTTTGGTTCTTTGGCATACGCCTTGGCAGGTCTTTACCCAGCAATTGGCCCAGGCCCACCAGGCCAGCTTAGCAGCCCAAGAACAACAAATGCCCCACGGAACCGCCGAAGCCCCTGCTCCGGCCAAAGCGGACAGTTCTGCGGAATCCGCCAATCCCACCGGATCTGCCGCGTCGGCGATAACCTCCACCCCAACCGGCTCTATCCCGCTCCCGCCGCAAACTCAGGCCACATCAGCTTCCCACGCAGCCGGTTCTGCCGAAGGGCAAGGCGTAGGTTCTCAGAAAGCTCCCCAAGCGATGGAATCATCGACCGTTAAGCCGCTTCCCAAGGGGATGAAGATGGGAAATCCGTTTAATCCTGTTGGCGAAGGCGGACTAGGCTGGATGTGGGTCATCTGGCAGGCGATGACGGCTCTGGCAGTGGTAACCACCTGGCAGACGACGATTGCCCGGGTGTTGGCCGCCCGGGATTCCCGCACCGCCAAACGGATCTATCGTCGGACTGCGTTTTACTTTGTTGGTCGGTTTGCTTTGCCGGGCCTCTGGGGAGCGGCCGCCTTCTTGTATTTCTGGCATCAAGGCGGACTGCCCGAAGGAGTGGATAGTTTGCGGGCCATGCCCCGGTTTTTGGCCACCTTGTTGCCGATGGGGCTGTTGGGTCTGATGGTGGCGGCCATGCTGGCTGCTGAGATGTCCACCGATAGCGGCTACCTGCTCACCTGGGCTACGGTCATCTATAACGACTTGGTGATGCCGTTGGTGCGGCGGAAACCGTCGGAGAAAGTTCGGCTTTTGATCGTCCGGACTCTGGTCGTACTGATCGGGCTATTTTTGGTCTTTTATGGCCTGTGGTATCCACTGCCTGGGAAGGCTTGGGATTACCTGGCGGTAACCGGCAATATTTACCTGGCCAGTTTGTTCACGTTGTTGGTAGGGGCTTTGTACTGGCCAGGGGCCAATCGGATCGGCGCTACGGCTGCCATCATCCTGGGAGCGATTGGTCCGATCAGTTTCCTGATCGTCAATTTCTTGCACGATTGGAAGCCGGCGGTGTTTCCTTGGAAAATTGCTCCGGAGGTGGCTGGCCTGGCCGCTTTTGGATGCGCCTTTGGCGGGATGCTCGTCGGCTCGCTGCTGGGGCGATGGTTGCTGCCGGACGACGCCGCCCCAACCACCCCTACCCGGCCGTTGCCAAAAGAAAAGCTCCCAAAAGAACAATAGCCGCTGGCAAGACGTTATAGTCTCTACATCACAAAATGCCATATTTCAGCCATCATTTCTTACATCCTGAAAGCTGGTATTTTTGAGGAGCCGACACATCATGCAAGAGGGAGAAAAACTCTTAGAAATCTTCTGGGCGGTGATGATTTTTGCCTCGATTGCCTGGTATTTTTTCCTTCTTTTTTATGTAGGAGTTAAAGGTGGCTGGGAGATATTGCGCATGGGGCGCCGCTTAGAGGACAAGCCAGCGCATTCCCCGCCGCACTGATCGGATAGCAGAGAGCTACCCGCCGAGTTCTTCTCCGTCGATCCACAGCCGGTGCCAAAGTTCCAGGATCGCCAAGGCCCAAAGCCGGGCACCATGATCCCGTTGGGATGTCATGTGCTCAGCTAGTAACATTTGAACACTTTCAGGTTGGAAGTAGCCGCGCTGGAAGAGGCGTCCGTCGGTAAGAAGCTCTTCGATCCAGTGGCGCAGCGGCCCCCGGAACCACTCAGAGACCGGTACCCCGAAGCCCATTTTGCCCCGTCGTTTAATGGCCGGGGGCAAGATGTCCGAAAACGTTCGGCGCAGAATCCATTTGCTTTGGCCCCAACGGTATTTTAGCCGACGGGGCATTCGAACAGCCAATTCGACCACCCGATGGTCCAAAAACGGCTGCCGACATTCCAGACTATGGGCCATGGAAGTAATATCCACTTTGACCATCAGATCACAGGGAAGATATGTTACTAGATCGACCAGGCCAGCGGTGGTGATGGGATCCCGGCTGGCGGCCCGGTGGAAGACGTCGATCAAAAACTTCTCTGGTGCTTCGGCTGGCAGTTGCTCGAAAAACTCTTTCGTGTACAGGGCCGATCGCCGGGCCTGATTAAAGAGACCGATCCACTCTAAATAGCGTTGGTCGGCTGGCAGACTCACCACCTCCATAAAGCGCCGAAGCCGACGCAAAAGGTTCCTCCGCCGACCGGCACCAGGCAAACGCTGCCAAACCGGCCATCCGCTTACCGACCGAAGCCACCAGGGCAACCGATCGACCCAGCCGGCCAAACCAGCCGCCGGATACCGAGGATAACCCAAAAAAAGTTCGTCCCCCCCGTCGCCCGTTAACGCTACCGTTACATGACGGCGGGTCTGTTGGGCTACATACCAGGTGGGTAAGGCCGAACTGTCAGCCATCGGCTCGTCAAAATGCCAAACAAGCTGCGGTAATATCCGGAGCGCATCCGGCTCCACCCGAAATTCCTGATGGACAGTACCTAAAGCTTCGGCGGCAATCCGGGCATAGCAGGTTTCATCGTACTCCGGCACAGAAAAGCCAATCGTAAAGGTGCGCACAGGTTCTGATGAAAATTTTTGCATTAATCCCACCACAATCGTCGAATCAATCCCCCCGGATAAAAACGCCCCCAAGGGTACCTCACTCTGCAGCCGAAGCCGAACCGCATCGCTCAAAAGCTCCCGAAGCTCCTCGGCATATTCCGAAGCAGGTCGATCCTCTTCGTGTTGAAAATCCGGCTCCCAATAAACACCTTGCTCAATCTGCTTATGTCGATAGAGCAGATACCCGCCGGGCGGCAATTTGCAAAAGCCAGCCAAAATTGTCCGAGGCGGCGGAATGTATTGATACAATAAATAGGCGTCCACCCCCGCCGGATCCACCCGCCGTGGCAGATCGGGCAGGACCAACAGGCTTTTTAGTTCACTGGCAAAAAGGAGTCGGCCTGGCTGGTGTCGATACACCAGTGGCTTTTTGCCCAGCCGATCTCGGGCTAACAGCAGTTGCTTGTTTCGATCATCCCAGATGGCCAAGGCAAACATTCCCCAAAGCTCGGCCAGACATGCTGGGCCTCGCTCCTCGTACAAATGGACGATCACTTCCGTATCGCTGGCCGAGCGGAACCGATGCCCCCGCTGCAGAAGCTCCTGCCGGAGAGACTGATAGTTGTAAATCTCGCCATTCTGAACCACCCAGATCGTGCCATCTTCATTGCAGATGGGCTGATGGCCCCCGGCAATGTCGATAATGGCCAGCCGGCATACACCCAAAGCCACCCCTGGGAGCTGGCCCTGCCATCCTGCTGGGGGGGACAAACAGAACGATTCAGGGGGCTTTCCCTCTTGGCGGGTATTTAAGCTCCCCTCTTTGGTATGGGGAAATGGCCCTTTATCTGGGTTTCCATGGCAGCCTGAAGGTTCGGAGCGGTGGTTGGGGCTCTGGGCTTGGGGTAAGAAAATGATGCCCTGTTGGTCTGGACCCCGGTGGTGCAAGACGGCCACCATGCGGTGGAATGTTTCAGGATGAATTCGGAGCTGCGGATCCCACCAGACAGCACCGGTAATACCACACATATGGGGGATCCTCCCATGAGATGGCTGATTAAATTTCCTATTTTGTGTATTTTCTTTATATTACCAAAATACAATGCCTCTGGGCTCTTCAAAAACTCTGCCCCCGGGAGTTTCTCCGCCCTCCTGCTGCATAAAGTGGGACCATCCTAAAGCCATCCAGAGGCCCAATGGATCGGTTAAGGAGAGAGCATTTGCCAGAGGATCACCACTGGGCCGATAGTAAAAAGCCAATAGGCGAACCAGTACAACCGTCCCCGCTCCAGCCAACGTAGCAGCCATGCCAGCGCTGCTAAGCCGACCAAAAAACTCACGGCCATACCTAATCCTAAATAGCTAATTGGCAATGAGTTAGAAAATTCCTGACCCATTTCTAAAGCTTCCAGGAGCCCGGCCCCGGCGATGACCGGAATAGCCAATAGGAAAGAAAAGGTGGCTGCTTCAGCCGGCTGAAGCCCCACAGCCAATCCGGCCACAATCGTGGCCCCAGAGCGGGAGATGCCAGGCAGAACAGCTACTGCCTGAGCTAGCCCGATCCAAAGGGCCTGCGTAAAACCCAACTGGTTGGATGTTTTTCCATTCTCTAAGGAGGGGGTGAGCTTTTTAGAGCAAACCAGGGCCAGAGCGGTAATCAGGAATCCAAAACCTGCCACAAGGGGGGATTCTAGGGCCTCTTTGGCCCACCTTTTGCTTGCCAAGCCTACCACCCCCGCCGGGAGGCTGGCCCACAGAACCAATAGCACCACCTTGGGCTCTGCTAAGAAGACTCTCAGAAGCCGGTTCCGGAAAAACACCAACACTGCTACCATCGTCCCAACATGGAGCCCCACATTGAGAGCCAGTTTTTCTTGGATCGGATAGCCCCACCGGTCGCAGATGGCCGATCCTACCACCACATGCCCAGAAGAGCTAATGGGCAAGAATTCGCCGATTCCCTGCACTATGGCCAACAGGACTACCTCTAGCCACATCAAAAGGCTCCAGTACTTAGTTTTCCCTAAGTTTTATACCCCCAAAGAGGGAATATTGATCCCCAAAAGTTACTCCTGTGTGGAGGAAAGCATTTTTGGCGTTTCCCCGACGCACAGTTTAAGTATATTCTTTCCCTTGCCCAGATTTTGGGATGGGAATTTAGAATTGTGGGCTCTTCCCCCCTAGGCAAGGCCGATTTATTCGGCATAATACAGGTTTCTGATTTGATTTGGGAGGTGAATATGTTTAAGAATCTAAACCCATCGGCTCTTGGGGTGTCGGGTCATTTAAGTGAGGTGATTGAGATTGCCCTGACGTATGGCTTTCGGGGGATGGATTTAGATATAGAGGATTTTGCTTCCCGGGTTCGGCGTCAGGGGTTTGACTATGCGGCCAGGTTAATTCGCAGCGCTTCGAAGATGCTTCGGCTGGGGAATTTTACCTTGCCGTTTGATTGGGAGGGGGAGGAAGAGGCCTTCCGGGCCGGTATGGAGCGAGTGCCTGAATATGGCCTGGTGGCTTCGCAAATTGGTTGTCCTCGGTGTGTGTTATCGATCAGCCCGGCTAGTGATCAACTACCGTATCATGAGAATTTTGAGGTACATCGGCGCCGGTTGGCAGAGATTGCCGATGCGATGGCTTCGGCGGGCATCCGAATTGGGCTTCGCTTTCAGGCAGCGCCGAGTCTTCGCAAAGACCGAACCTTTCAGTTTATTCATGATCTGGATGCGACGACGCTTTTGATCAGTATGTCGGGGAGCAAAAACGTGGGTTTGGTGATTGACGTGTGGGACTGGACGGTCAGTGGCTTGCCGGTGGAAAAACTCCGGTCGATTCCGGTGGAGCAAATTGTAGCGGTTCAGGTGGCCGACTTGCCAGCCAATGTGCCGATTCCTGAGGCCAGGGAAGACCAGCGTCTTCTGCCGGGCGAAGGGGGTGGGATCGACCTGGTGAGCTTTTTGCGGATTTTGGCCGACATGGGCTATGATGGGCCGGTAACTCCGATGCCCTACCGGGGGCTTTTCGGCCGGATGCGGCGGGACACGGTAGCCCGCATGGCAGGCGATGCACTGGATACAGTCTGGCGAGCCGCCGGTCTGCCCAGCGATTATCGAGCCGGCGCGGTCCTGGCGGGGGCTTCCTCGCTCAGCTCCTCGAAAGAATCTTCTAAAGAGCAAGAGGCTTCAGACAATTAGGATATGGGTAACACTTCAGCCGGATGGGGTACCAAGGCATTCCTGCGAAAGCAGGGAGCCACTTTTTTGTGCTAGTTTATTTGTTCTGGACTGCCGCTTGTGCCGCAGGCACACCCCAAGGCTCTCCTGGGATCCGCCAGGCCAGGTCCTTGCTTCCGCTGAGGGGTTCCGGATATTTTTTAGCCGAGGCAAAAAGCGGTTTGTGCATTGCTTAGAAGATAAGCTGGCGGACCTGGTGGGGTTGGGCTGGCCACAGGCAGAACCGTTCCGGCGTGGGTGGGTGGAACTGCCTGGTAGGGGATGGGGGCGATGCGGTATTTAGTGAGCGGATGTGCAGGTTTTGTCGGCTGGAAGGTCGCCGAGCTTTTGCTCCGGGCCGGTGCAGAGGTGGTGGGCTTGGATAATTTAAATCCGGCGTATGACATTCGGCTCAAACGGTGGCGATTAGAAAGCCTGAAAGCCTGGCCGCAATTTCAGTTCTTCCTGACCGATATTACCCAGGCCGAGGCGGTCGAGAGGGTGTTTTCTGCTTTGGCAGAGGAAGGCTCTGGTGATTCCAGCAAGAGGACTACCGGGCAAACGCAACGAGGACCCGAGCTACTGTCTTCTTTCGAGGCGGCGTGGAGTGGCAGGGGGTCGAAGGCCCCTTTTGATGCAGTAGTGCATTTAGCGGCTAGGGCCGGTGTGCGGGCTTCAGTCCGGGAGCCGGAGGCCTATTTTCGTACCAACGGGCTAGGCACTTTAGTATTGCTGGAGGCATGTCGCCGCCATGGGGTACAAAAGTTTCTGCTGGCTTCCACCTCTGCGTTGTACGGGCGGGATAATCCTCTGCCCTATCAGGAGGAGGCCGACACCAGCCGACCTCTTTCCCCTTATGCCGCCTCCAAAAAGGCAGCCGAATGCCTAGCCTATACATATCATTATCTATATGGCCTGGATGTGGTGGTGCTCCGCTATTTTACCGTCTATGGACCAGCGGGTCGGCCGGATATGAGTATGTTTCGGTTTGTGCGGCAAATTGCCGAGGGAGAACCGGTTACCGTTTACGGGGATGGGAGCCAGCAGCGGGACTTTACTTATGTGGAGGATGTGGCTCAGGGCACGCTATCTGCCCTGCACCTAAAGGGGTTTGAGGTCATCAACCTGGGCAGCGACCGGCCGATCAGTATCCGGCAATTGATTGAGCGGATCGAGCAGCTGGTGGGCAAACCGGCTCGGGTGCAATACCGGCCTGCGCATCCTGCCGATGTACCGGCTACCTGGGCCGACATCCGCCGGGCCAAAGAGAAACTCGGCTGGCAGCCCCAAACGCCGCTGGAAACAGGCCTGGCCCAGACCGTGGCTTGGTACCAGGAGCATCGGTCCTGGGCGGCCCACATCGACGTAGGCCAATAGGTCCTGCTTTTGCTGCTGCCAGCAGTGGGGCAGAGCGAAAATCGGCAACAGAGCGGGGCCTACCAGCCTGATGGGTTCTTTGGCCACTGCTGCCGCCCTTGTATCTAGAAAGATTCCTCGCTATGATAAAGGTGTTTTTTTCCCAGTGGTTAGGGAGAGGTGATCGATGCGGCATGTGTTGTCGGCCTTAGTGCAGAACGTGCCTGGGGTGCTTTCGCACATTGCGGGCATGTTGGCTTCGCGGGGGTATAATATTGAAAGTTTGGCGGTTGGGGAGACAGAAAACCCCCGGCTATCGCGGATGACGTTTGTGGTGGTGGGGGATACCAGCGTCCTGGAGCAAGTGCGCAAACAACTGGAGAAGATCGTCACGGTGGTCCGGGTGGATGACATTAGTTCTCAAGACTATGTGGAACGGGACTTGATGCTTATCAAGGTGGCCTCGCCGCCGGGCAAACGAAGTGAAATTCGAGAATTGGCCGAAATCTTTCGGGGCCGGATTGTCGATGTGGCCCCGGAGGAACTGATGATCGAAATCGCTGGCAAAGAAAGCAAAATCGAAGCCTTCATTGAATTGATGCGGCCGTTTGGGATTATTGAACTAGTCCGTTCTGGCCGGATTGCCATGGTTCGAGGCAGTCGGCCTCCCCGCCAGGAGGCCCCCGTTAGTCCCGCCAGCGGCGCCAAGTAATACCCAGCAAAAAGGAACACCTCAGCCGAGGGGTCTGCCGAGGCATTCCTCCGAAAGCAGCAGTGTGGTTTTTTTCTGCTAGGGGATTGTTCTGGATTGCCGCTGGCCCGGCAGGGGAAAGCCAAAAGCTTTCCTCGGATCAACCCGGCAGGTTGTTGATTCGGCTGACGTGTTCCAGGAAAAGATGTGGTTCCATTCTGAGTGAAATCCTGTTTCGAGGTTTTTTCAGGAGTCCGACTGATGCCAGCAAAAATCTACTATGATCAAGATGCCGATTTGGGGGTGCTCCAAGGGAAAACCATTGCCATCTTAGGCTACGGGTCCCAAGGGCATGCCCATGCCCAGAACCTGCGGGACAGTGGCCTGAAGGTGGTAGTGGCGGAACTGCCTGGGACGGCCAACTACCAATTGGCTGTCCAACACGGATTTCAGCCGGTTAGCACTCCGGAAGCGGTGCGTCAGGCCGACCTCATCACCATCCTCCTACCGGATGAACTCCAGCCGGAGGTGTTCCGAAGCCAGATTCGGGATAATCTTCGGCCCGGCAATTATCTGGTCTGTTCCCACGGGTTTAACGTCCATTATGGTCAGTTTGACATTCCGGAGGGGGTTTCGGTGATTTTGGTGGCGCCGAAGGGCCCAGGCCACCTGGTCCGAAGCGAGTTTGTCCGGGGAGCGGGGGTGCCCTGCTTGATGGCTCTGGGTGAAAACTGCGGCGCGGAGGCGAAGCAGGTAGCCCTGGCCTATGCCAAAGGGATCGGCGGTACTCGGGCCGGCGTGATCGAAACCACCTTTGCCGAAGAAACCGAAACCGATCTTTTCGGCGAACAAGTGGTCCTTTGCGGCGGCGTCAGCGCCCTGGTCAAAGCCGCCTTTGAAATCCTGGTCGAAGCAGGCTACCAGCCAGAACTGGCCTACTTCGAATGCCTGCATGAACTGAAGTTGATCGTGGATCTATTCTATCAAGGCGGCCTCAGCTATATGCGCTATAGCGTCTCGAATACCGCCGAGTACGGTGACTACACACGGGGACCCCGTATCATTACCGAGCAAACTCGAGCGGAAATGCGGAAAATTCTGGAGGAGATCCGCAGCGGCCAATTTGCCAAGGAATGGATCCTGGAAAACAAGGCCAACGCCCCGGCCTTTAAGGCGATGCGCCGCCGAGAACGCCAGCATCCGATCGAACAAGTCGGCCGGCAGCTCCGGCGCATGATGAAATGGATCGACGCCAAAGAGGTTTGATGCATGCTCTGGGTCAACACTTTCCTGGCGAGAGGGTAAGGTCCCCTCCTGCCCGGAGTTGCAAGAATAGCTATCCTGCGCCTGGGGAACTGAGCTGGATTGGGCGTGATCGCATGGAGGGGGGGTGAGCTTGGTTTTTTGTTCTGGGCTGCTCGAAAAAGCGGCCAGTGGTCCTGCACAAGGAGAAGCTTCATGAACAATGCTGCGGATACTCCTTTTGTGCAGACGGTAGAGTTTGGCCAGTTGAAACCGGGCGACCACGTGGAGGTGGTTCATCAGGTAACCGTCGGCGTGCAATCGTGGACGGTGCGCGTGCGGGGTCGGGTGCTCAGGACGGAGCGTCGGCCCCAGGGCCTCCACTTTGCCCGTACACCGGATGAAAGGACCTACTGCGATCTGATCGTGCTGGAGCGGTCCGACGGCGAGCGCACCACAATCTGCCTGGACGAATTCACCCAAATCCGCCGGATCTAATCTTATCCTAGGGCGTGGCTTCATCAGAGGCCTGGCGGCCGAGGGAAACGGCTGGCTATTGGTCCCCCGAAAAAGCCGATCTTTCTGGACGAGGCAGAAACGAAGGCACGTTGGCAAAAGCATAGGCTTTCTCTTTTCGCCGCCCCCTCATTGCCCCTACTGATTAGTGGGGTGAACTATCCGCCGCGATCCTTACAAAATATTTACAATTTCCCAACATCCTCCTAACAGACCAGGGCTAGAATCGGATGGAGCTGTTGTTAGTAGTTCGGCTGTCGGGATTCTAGGTCTGTTGTTTCCTTTTCAGAAGGAGGATGCTATGAATCTTGGTGATAAGGTGGGGTGGTTCGGCAAATGGGGCAAGATAGTGAGCGGGGCGTTGATCCTAGGGATTTGGCTCGGCGCCAATCTCCAGGCTCAAACCGTGCAGGTCGATCCGAAACTGCCCGATTATGAAAAAGTGCCGGGCGTCTCGGGCAATTTGGTGGGGATCGGCTCGGATACGCTGAATATCATGATGGACATGTGGCTCAAAGAATTCCAAAAAATCTATCCGACGGTAACAGCGGCCTATCGGGGCGAGGGTTCTAGCACGGCCCCGCCCGCCCTGATCGAAGGGACCGCCCAGTTGGGGCCGATGTCCCGGGCCATGAAGCCGGAAGAAATCGACAAGTTTGAAAAGAAGTTCGGCTACAAGCCAACGCAGATCATCGTGGCCATCGACGGCCTGGCCGTCTATGTCCATAAAGACAACCCCATCAAGGGGCTCACCATGGCGCAGGTGGACGCCATCTTTTCTTCGACCCGCAAACTGGGCTATCCGAGCGATATTCGAACCTGGGGCGAAGCGGGTCTGAGTGCCCCGGCATGGGCCAACCTGCCGATTAGCCTTTACGGTCGGAACTCGGTCAGCGGCACTTACGCCTTTTTCAAAGAACACGCCTTGGGCAAGGGCGACTTTAAGGATACGGTCAAGGAGCAGCCGGGGTCTGCGGGGGTCATTCACGGGGTGGCCAATGAACGGGCGGCGATTGGATACTCCGGCATCGGCTACCGGACCGCCGACGTACGAGTAGTTCCCTTGGCGAAATCGGCGGATAGCCCCTTTGTGGAACCGACGTTTGAAAACGCCCTGAAAGGGGAGTACCCGTTGGCCCGGTCGCTTTACATCTATGTGAATAAAAAGCCGAATGAACCTTTGCCCCTGCTGGTGGCGGAGTTTCTGAGGTTTGTGCTGTCCAAACAGGGCCAACAGATTGTCGTCAAAGACGGTTTCGGCCCGCTGCCGCTGAAGATCGTCCAGCGAGAACGGCAAAAACTGTAATGAGGTTCTCGCCGGTGGGCGGCTGTCTGGTGGGCTGGAGGGCAGCTCCGGCCAGTGTACAAGAATTTTCCCATGTTGGAAGTACCCCGCAGTCGATATTGGCGCATTTGGCTTTTAGACCGATTGGCCCGATGGGTGATCACGGCTGGTGGCCTGTTGGTCATCGGGGTGGTCATCGGGATGCTAGTGGTCTTGGTGAGCGTGGTGGTGCCGCTTTTTGGTCCGGCCAAGGCCCAGCTTCGGGCGGTCTGTCCGATTCCGATTGCTCCACCTGGGACTGTGGCGGAGTCATCGGCATTCGGGCCAGGGTCCGGCGAGAGTAGGCCGGGTAACTCGAAGGCGACGCTGGGGCAGGGGACCGCTTGGGACAGGCAAGATAGCTGGTCTGCCGACTCCCTGCCTCTAACGCCCTCGCCGGATGGGCAGAGGGCAGCCTTGGATTTCTGCTTTCGCAGCCATGAAATTCAACAGGACTCCCCCATCCGGATTGCGACGCAGACCGCTCTGCCTCCCAGCGGGGCGAGAAAATTACCGGCAACCGACTCCCCCGACGAGCAGGGGCAATTCGGGGCGGAGGCCTCGGCCGATCGGCAGCTCCCTGTGGCCGTCGGGGTCGAACTAGTGGAAATTGGCCGAACCGGCCAGGAAGATCTCTTGAGCGGCTATGTACTTTTCCGATCCGGCTGGTTAGTAGGTTTTGAATTGGTGGAGCCACCTGGACCGGATCGGCCGCGCCCAGAAGCGGTTCGAGCTAAGGTGATTTTCCAAAAGCGGCTTCAGCCAGAGGAAACGGAGCACTCAGGCACTTCGTCTGGTTGCTCTTCGGGAGATTCTGACAGCGGTAAGCAGGGCCTTTGGATTGCTGCGGCTAAGAGGATGCGGGCCGACCAATGGACGTTGCTTTGGTCGGATGGCAGCCTGTGGTTGGTGCAGATCGAACCGGAGGTTCGCTTTGAGCCGTTGGGGGGCCGGAGGCTAGAATTTCGGTACAAGCAGTTGGCTTGTTTGCCGCCGGTTCCTGCTTCCTCTCGGCCGGTGCAGGCCTTAATGCAGGCGGAGGAAAACGGCGATTGTTTGGCGGTGGTGCTACTGGCCGACAACCGGATCTTCCTGCGTCGGCAAAAGGTAGAAACGGACCTGTTTGGCGAAAGCGGCGAGAAAAAGATCGCTGATTTTTGGATGGATAGGGAGCTGCCTGGCCAGGCCACCGCCATGGCGCTCAGCGAGCGGGCCGATCGGCTGTATGTGGGGACGCACAATGGATATATCGTGCGGTTTGCGATTGATCCGTTGGGCCAAGCAAAACGGTTGGATGCCGTTTGGGTGCCGGAGCGCCCGCCGATTACTGCTCTCAGTCTTCTGTTGGGCGATACCTCTTTAGTCGTAGGCACGGCGTATGGGAGTTTGAGTTTGTGGTTTCCGGTGCGGAAGCAGGGGCCGATTGCCGAAGGTGAATGGCCGGACCGTTTGACCCCGATTCGCTTCTTCCGCCGGCAAGAGGGGGAGGTTCGGCAGATTATTTCCTCCCAACGGAACAAGGCTTTTTTGAGTTTAGGGGGCAAGGGGGTAGTGGATTTGGACTACGGGACGACGGGGCGTCATTTGCTTCGGCTGGGAGGGCCGACGGCGATTCACCAGGTGGCCTATTCCAGCCGGGCTAATGCAGTGCTGGGCCTAGGAGAAGATGGACGAATGTACGTCTGGCAAATGATCGCCCCCCATGCCGATGTCAGTTGGCAGGCGCTGGTTGGTCGGCTTTGGTACGAAGGCCACGAGGGGCCGAAGTTCCTCTGGCAATCCAGCGGTACCGACGAACCCAAAATGAGTCTGATTCCGCTTGTTTTCGGCACGCTAAAGGCCAGCTTCTATGCGATGCTTTTTGCCCTGCCGTTAGGACTGGGCAGTGCCATGTATGTAAGCCATTTTACCAAGCCCGCTATTCGTCGGGCCATCAAACCGGCTGTGGAAATCATGGCGGCCATTCCGACGGTGGTCGTGGGCTTTTTGATCTTGCTTTGGGCCGCTCCGTTGGTGAGCCGATGGTTGGTGGCTGTTCTGTTCAGTCTGCTGGCCTTGCCGGTAACTTTTGTTCTGTGGATGCTGGTCTGGCAACTGGTGCGTCGATGGCGTTTTTTGCGGTGGATAGAAGACGGATATGAATTTTTGGCGGTCATCCCGCCGTTGGTGTTGGGCATCCTCCTGGTTGGATGCTTGAGCGGTCCGATGGAAGAGAGCTTTTTTGGGGGCAACTTCCGGCAATGGCTCTATGAGCAAACCCAGCTTCGTTATGATCAGCTCAACGCCTTGGTAGTGGCCTTGGGATTGGGCTTTGCGATCATTCCGATCATCTTTTCCATCTCCGAAGACGCCCTATCCAGCGTGCCGCACAGTTTGACGGCCGCCTCCCTAGCTCTGGGCGCTAGCCGATGGCAAACCCTTTGGCGCGTGGTACTTCCCTCGGCAAGTCCTGGTATTTTTGCGGCGGTGATGATTGGGCTAGGTCGAGCTGTGGGCGAAACCATGATCGTCTTTATGGCCGCCGGAAATACACCTATCCTAGATCCCAGCCCGTTTAACGGCTTTCGGACTCTGTCGGCCAATATTGCTGTAGAAATTTCGGAACATCCTCAGGGCGGGACGTTATATCGAGTATTGTTTCTATGTGCAGTCGTGTTGTTTCTGATGACCTTCGTGCTGAACACGGCGGCGGAGCTGGTGCGAGGTCGACTGGGGAAGCGGTATGGCCAGTATTAGCCATCCAGCGGCCCCAGGGCTTTTGGCGCCAAGGGGAACCGCAGGTTTGGGCGGCCGGAGCAGCCCTAGCCCTGGTCCTTCTGGCTACGCTTACCGCCCTGTATGTGGTGTTTGCCAATGGACTAGTGGTCTTTTGGCCGCATCCAATCCAGCAAATCAGCCTGGCCGATGGAACAACACTTCTTGGCCAGCGATGGGAAGAGGAAATCGACCCGCTCACGGGGCGCCGGCGGATCAAGTTCTATTGTGCCAATATGGAAGATATGCCGCCGTTCCGGTGGATTTACGAGGATGAGATTGTCCACCAGGCTCAGCCGCCGGACGTGTTCAAACTGGATCGGACGGCCAATCTGCACTATATCGGATACTTCCGAGAGATTCGGTTTGCCGGCCAATTCCCCAGCCAGCCCGATCCGGAGGCCATGGAGGCCTCCGCAGGGGGAAACCGGGTGGCCCTTAGCACCCAGGCAGCATCGGCAGCCTTACCGCAGGCGCTGCCGGGTGGAAATGGCACGTCCGCCCAGCAGACAGACTGGGCATCAAAAGCCGAGCAACTGGCCGCCGCCATTGCATGGGCCAGACAACTTGAGTCGGCGGAAGTGGCCCCTTGGCGACAAAAAGAAAACCAGCTGGCCCGCCAACTGAACGACCAGATCAAATACGCCTTAATCGAAGCCCGGTATGAGCTGCAACGGCTTTTACAGGCCGGCTGGCCGGAAACCGATCCCCGCTGTCAAGCGATTTCGGAGCGGATCGCCCAGCTTACCGAAGAAGAAAATCGTCTGAAGGCCCAGGCCCACCAACTGGCTACCGAGCGGGCCAAACGAGAGACAGAACTTCGGCACCATGTGGCCGTCTTTGTCGATGGGCAAGGCCGAGAAAAGCCTATCCCGTTGGTCGATATTGTCCGGTTCAGTACGCCGAATTCGATGACGCTGTGGGCCAAATGCCGCTTTTGTCTGGCCAAATGGTGGGAGCTTCTCAGCGACCAGCCCAGAGAGGCCAATCAGGACGGCGGCATCTTCCCAGCTATTTTGGGCACAGTGCTTTTGGTGTTTTTGATGGCGATCGTGGCGTTTCCGTTGGGGATATTAGCCGGGGTCTATCTGGGCGAATACGCTCGGGACAATCTCTTGGTGCGCTGGGTCCGGGTGGCAGTGAACAATTTGGCTGGTATCCCGTCGATCGTCTATGGCATTTTCGGCCTAGGCTTTTTCATCTACTTATGCGGCGGGACGTTAGATGGTTGGTTTTACCCGGCCCGGGTGGAGGCCCGGGAGCCGGTCTTCGGACAACCATGCATCCTCTGGGCCGCCCTGACCCTGGGACTTCTAACCTTGCCGGTGGTCATTGTTTCTACGGAAGAGGCCCTTCGGCAAATTCCCTGGGAAATCCGGGAAGGCTCCTACGCCCTGGGAGCTACCCGATTGCAGACGCTGCTTCGGGTGTTATTGCCGATGGCCTCGCCGGGGATTATGACCGGCTTTATCCTGGCAATGGCGCGCGCGGTGGGCGAAGTAGCGCCGCTGATGATCACCGGAGCGGTCAAAAGCGCCCCGCCGCCGCTAAGCCCCGATTTTCCTTTCCTCCGCCTGGATCGCCAATTTATGCATTTAGGGTATCATATATTGGATATCAGTTGTAAATCGCCCAATGTGGAGGCCACGAAGGGACTGGTTTATGTAACCACCCTGCTGCTATTGGCGATTGTGCTGGTGCTCACCAGCACGGCCATTTGGCTTCGGAACCGAATGCGAAAGCGATACTATGTCCGAGCGATCTGAAACCACATGGCCAGAAAGCATAACTCGGCTTTCGGGGGCGGATAAAGCGGTTCGGGAAACGCCGAGCGGAAAAGCGGGAGCAAAAGGTGTTCCCGAGCCTCTTGTGCCCGGAGGCACTGGATCGGTCAGTCTGGCTGGGAGGAATCCGACGGCCAGTCGGGCTGGTTTGCCAGCCGGAATGGCGGGGGCCGCTGTTGCTGGGGCGTTGGCCGATCGCAGCCAGGTGCACGCAGAAGCCGACCTGGCCAACCCGATTGTCCGAATCCGGAATCTGCACCTTTACTACGGCCCCCTGCCAGCGTTGGTGGATATTACGATGGATATTCCTCGGAAATTGGTCACGGCGATCATCGGGCCGTCCGGCTGCGGCAAATCGACGCTGCTCCGCTGCCTGAACCGGATGAATGACCTGATTGACGGGGTGCGCACTACAGGCCTGATCGAACTGGACGGACAAAATATCTTGGACCCCTCGGTGGATGTGATCGCCCTGCGCCGAAAAGTGGGTATGGTCTTTCAAAAGCCGACGCCTTTCCCAAAATCTGTCTATGAGAACGTGGCGTATGGATTACGGCTGGCAGGCATCCGGCAGCGGGCGGTCCTGGATGAGATCGTCGAGCGGAGCTTGCGGCGGGCGGGTCTGTGGGAGGAGGTAAAAGACCGATTGCATGAATCGGCCTTGGGACTTTCGGGCGGTCAGCACCAGCGGCTTTGCATTGCCCGGGCCATCGCCGTCCAGCCAGAAGTGATCCTTATGGACGAGCCTTGCTCTGCGCTGGACCCTCGTTCGACTACCCGAATCGAAGACCTCATCGCCGAGCTGCGCGGAGAATACAGCATTGTGATTGTCACCCACAACTTGCAGCAGGCGGCCAGGGTGTCGGATTACACCGGTTTTTTGTACGAGGGTCGGTTGATCGAGTTCGGCCAGACCACCCAAATATTCACTAAACCGGAGAAAAAAGAGACCGAAGACTACATCACCGGTCGGTTCGGCTAAGAGCTCATCCAGAAAGAATCGTCAGAATCCCACAAAGCCGGGAAAATAAAGGGTTGCAGAGCTGGGCAATTTTCTTTTTGGATGGACGGCGAGCTTGATATTGCCTTTTTCATAACTCCTTTCATTGCCGATGGTTAGGCAGAAGATCATGTTTGTTCATATCACTCCGTCACGCTAATGTTAACCCTGGGTGAGTAAATCGCCTTGAGAGGGGCGGCCTCCTGAGGGGCCAAACGGGAGCCAAGCGACAAAGGGAGTTTTGGGATGTCGGTGCATTTGCAGCGGGAATTGGACCAACTGAAACGTTCACTACTTTCCCTGTGCGGCTTGGTGGAAGAGCAGGTGCAGCGGGCCATAGAGGCCCTTCTGAACCGAGACGCCCAAGCCGCCCAACAGGTCGAAGCCCAAGACGCCCAAATCGACCAACAGGAGGTCGAACTCGAAGAAGAGTGCTTGAAAATCCTTGCCCTCTATCAGCCGGTGGCGAGCGATCTGCGATTTATTATCTCGGCCCTGAAGATTAACAGCGACCTGGAACGGATCGGCGATTTGGCAGTCAACCTAGCTCACAAGGCCCGCACCTTCGCCCAGTTTCCAGAAGTAGAAAATCCCTTTGATCTTCGCCGAATGTGGGAACAAGTCCAAGGAATGCTCCGGGATAGCGTCCATGCCATGGTCCGACTGGATCCGAAATTAGCTCAGGATGTCTGCTTACGAGACAACCAGATCAACGTGCAGAAACATCAGATTCGCCAATTGACCGAGCAGCTTATCCAGCAGAATCCTTCCCAGACCAAACCGCTTTTGGCCTTGGCCGCTGTGGCCCGAAACCTGGAACGCATCGCCGACCACGCCACCAACATCGCCGAAGACGTCATCTATCTTACCGAAGGCCGTATCTCCCGCCACCAACACCTCTAAGCAGCGACCAAGTGAAACCGCTTGCGGGGGGCGGCCGGAATGCAGATGGCACGGCGGTCCACAAACCGGGCAAGCTCTTGCTATTTCCAACGGAATGGGAGACAATAGGAGGGAGTCTCTAGAACCCTCCCCAGACCTAGGCGATGCTGGACCCGGGGGAGAAATCTTCAATAAGCCAAGGGCATCTACACTTTTGTGGAGGATTTTGCTATGCCGCGCTCGGTAACCCCAACCAAACGCTATGACATGAAAAAGTCGATCAATTTTTGGGCTTTGCCGTATCCGCAGAAGATGACCCTTCGGCAGGCCCTGGAACTGTGTAAAGACGCCGGTTTTGACGGCGTGGAGCTGAACTTCGACGAGAAAGGCGAGATTTCCCCAGAGGCTAGCGATCGGGACCTGCACGCCATCGGCCAGATGGCCCGAGCGGTCGGCATTCAGATCAGCGGCCTGTGTTCGTTTCTGTTTTGGCCCTATTCGCTCACTCATGAGGATCCGAAGAAACGGCAGCGGGGGCTGGAGCTTGCCTTCCACATGATCCGGGCTTGCAAGGCATTGGGGACGGAAAATCTGTTAATTGTGCCCGGTTCGGTCTATGCGGCCTGGGTGCCGGATGCCCCGCCGGTGCCGTTTGATGTCTGCGAACGCCGGGCCAAAGAAGCCGTTCGCCAGTTGCTCCCAGAAGCCGAAAAGGCGGGCGTTTATCTGAATATCGAAAACATCTTCGTCAACGGCTTTCTGCACAGCCCCCAGGAGATGATCCAGTTTGTCGATTCCTTCCAGTCGGATCGGGTTCGGGTGCATTTTGATACCGGCAACATCATGCAATACCATTTCCCCGAACACTGGATTCGCCTCTTGGGCCGTCGAATCAAAAACGTCCACTTGAAAGAGGCTTCCAAAAAAGTAAACGAATTTAATCTGAATACATTTCGGCCCCTTCTGGACGGAACCACCAATTGGCCGGCCGTGTTGGAAGCCTTCGACCAGATCGGCTACCGAGGCTATCTAACCTTTGAATACTTCCATCCGTGGGAGTATTGGCCCGAAGCGCTCATCTACCAAACCTCCGACGCCCTGGATTGGATGCTTGGGCGGAAAGGATAACTGAGCGCAGTTCGGCTGCCTAATCCGAGGACAAAGCACGGCAAGCTTCGCTGGCCACTCTCAGGGTTCTCAACTGCTGGAGGCAGGAAGGGGCCAAAGGCGGCGAAACGGCTTCGGACGGAAGCTGACGTTGCCGCCTGCCTGTCTCATTTTATACCGACAGAATCTTCTTTTGTCGGTAGGAGGCGTAGGCTTTTTCGGTCAGTTCGAGGATGTGCAGGGCGTTTTCCGCTCCATTGATTTCTGGCGGTCGGCCCTGGAGGATGCAATCGGCAAAGTATTCACATTCGGCGGTGTAAGGGTTGACCTTTGGGAAAGGGAGGCGTTGGAAGGTCCGCTGAACATCTTTGCTCTGCATCGCATCGTACCCTGCCGGCTGTTGGGCAAAATAGGCCTCCATGCGACCTCCGCTGCTTTGGCCGATGGTGCCCTCGGTCAAAATCGCACCGCCAGAGCCGTAGATTTCTAGCCGGGTTCGGCTTGCCTCGTCCGGAATGCAATAGAAACAGTCGATCGTCCCATGGGCGCCGGACTGAAATTCCACCAACGTGGTGGAAGCGTCCTCCGAACGGTAGGAATGCACCAATCGGCCCACCATAGCTACTACCCGGCGGATCGGCCCGACAAAGTACTCTAGCAGATCGTAAAGATGGGTAGCCATGTCGATCAGGGCCCCTCCGCCCCCGGTTTTCGGGTCCTGCCGCCAGGCGCCCGGAATCGGCGGATACCAGCATGAGAGCTGCGCCCGTAGATAGACCGGTTTGCCGATCCGGCCCTGGTCGATCAGCTCCTTGATTCGCTGGTGGGCCCCGTGGAACTTCATCATATAGCCTTCCTGGAGGAAGACCCCGTTTTTGCGGCAGGCGGCCACGGCTTTTTTGGCCTCGGCTAAGGTGCGTGTAAGGGGCTTTTCACACAAAATATGTTTGCCTGCCTCGGCCGCCATCATGATCTGCCGGGCATGAAACGCCACCGGCGAAGCAATATAGACGGCCTCGACCTCCGGGTCTTTGAGCAACTGTTTGTCCGAACTGTACCATCGCGGCACGCCAAACTGAGCGGCAATCTCTTCCACGCCCACCGGATCCATCACCGCCACCAGCCGACAATTCCGAGCCTTGAGCATCCCCGGGATGGTCCGCCGACGCGCAATACCCCCGGCCCCAATCACGCCAAATTGGACCCGCTTGGCCATCGTCAATTCCCTCCTCAATCCAAAAAGGCTCCTACGACTTGCTGAAGTCCGAATGGAAGTCTGTATATAGGCTATCGGCAAGGCAAAAGGCAAATCAGCCCAAATCGAGGCATCCGGCGCTGTTGGCCAAGACTTCCAGTACCGTCAACATACCTTTTGCTCTTACCTTCGGCAAGCACCCATCTTGTGGTTTGCCGGGTTTGCCGCCCATCTGGAAAAAGCTCCCAAGGTATGGTATAAAAACTGGTTGCGGTAAGAGGAAAGTTCCCAGGAATCGGTTGGGAAATTGGTGTCGGGCCGGAAATCCTTTCCAGGCGAGCTAACTGCTTCCAAGGAGAGCGGGGATGAACGAAGTTGGTCGAAGGTTAGTACACCAATATGGCTCTGGAAAAGGGGCCCAGAAGCCCTGGCTGAGCTTGGTGGGGCAGCCAGCGTGCCTGATGGGAATGGCCATAGCGTGGCTGGCCGGCTGCGGCAGCGGAGAGCCGTTTTCTACCGTTCCCGTCTCGGGAAAAGTGATATATGAAGACGGTTCGTTGATCCCGGCCCCTCAGATTCAGGTGATGTTTATCCCTCAGGTCCCGCCCCTGGACAAAAAGACCTATCCCCGACCAGGTCTAGCCTATGTCAACCCCGAAGACGGCACCTTTTCCAATGTTACCAGCCATCAGCCGGGCGACGGCGTGGTCGTGGGCCGGGCCAAAGTGGTCATCAAATGCATGGACCAGCGTGGTAATCCCACCGCCCATGTCCCCCAACAGTACCAAGACGTCTCCACCACCCCCTTGGAAGTAGAAGTTTCCAAAGAAAATCGAGAATTTATCTTTAAAATTAAAAAACCTTAACGGGACCCTTCCCCCGCAGATCCAGCGCTCTCCTCCGCATCGTTGGTCTTGGAAAGGGTCTAACAAGGAGTTTACGGGACTTTAAGGCTATTTAGTAATTTATACCTTTGTTAGGGTTGGTCTTGGAGAGGGTCTAATAAGGAGTTTACGGGCCATCGCCGGCCACAGGAGGTAACTGGCCAGCCCGGTCAGGGTGGTCTTGGCGCTGCCTGGGGGAGAATTATAGAACAATCGGGGCGATTAGCTCAGTTGGTCAGAGCGCCACGCTTACAACGTGGAGGTCGCAGGTTCGATCCCTGCATCGCCCAATTAAGCGAAGGCGCCTTTGAAGCGAAGGTACCTTTTAGGTGTTGGTTTGTTTGAGTTCCTAGGATTGCCCCTTTGCTCCCTGGGGAAGTGCCTGGTTTCCAGTTGCTTTGTGGGGTGGGGGAGGCCGGATGGGGATTAGAGCGGAATTTCCGGAAGGGGCCAGCTTCCCAAAGTGCTGGCCCTTTCTGTGTGTCCTGTTCAAACAAGTTTAATGGGGTTTTCCCCGAGCTAGGGCTTTTCTAGGGGATTGCTAGCCCTTTTTGCTAATTCGGGTAAACTGGATATGGTTCCGGGGGATTCGCTTGAGCTGGGAGGATTTTAACACGGTGGAAGAGAGGGCTGTGGTATGGAGCCGATCGTAGTGTGTGTCTATGTCCATGTAAAATCGGAATATCGGGAGGCGTTTCTCGAAGCCACCTTGGAAAACGCCCGCTGCACCATCCAAGAGCCGGGCAACCTCCGGTTTGATGTGCTCCAGCAAGCCGACGATCCGGACCGTTTTATCCTGTATGAAGTCTGGCGGGACGAAGCGGGCATGAACGCCCACAAAGATACTCCCCACTACGCCAAATGGAGGGATACTGTAGCTCCCTGGATGGCGGAGCCACGCCGGGGAGTTCGGCACCTCGGCCGATTCCCTTCCGAACCAGCAGCCTGGTCGGCCAGAAAATCCCCCGGCTGAGCGTATCGAAACACCCATTAGGGAGGAGTTAGGTGTCCTTTTCGCCCCATATGGGGGGATCATAGTGTGTCATCCACCATTTTGTAGGGGAGAAAGTCCCCTCGACCGATTATTTCCACCGGCGGCTTGCCCTTGTCTTACATCATCATTTAGGGGGGGTGGAGAAACTCCCCAGGGTGGGCCCCAGATAGAACCCTCTTTCTGGATTTATTAGCTTGGGTATAAATTCCCACCCAGTCGAGGGGGAAATGGTCGTCGACGAAAACATGTACCTTGTCCAGGGGGTAATAAATAAGCTATATGGGGGGATCACCACTTCTTTATGCTTTGTCCCCCTATTTGGGTATTCGGCTTGGGTATTTGTCATTTCGGGGGATGAGACCTCTCTATATCGGTATCCCTTCTGGCCTATTTGGGGGATATTCTGGTCTGCTGTGTCAGATGTTTGACATTTTCGCCCTCTTTAATTATGGTGAAAAATAGGATGTTTTAGCGGGTTGCGTTCCGCAGCGAAGCGGGGGATTCCCTTTTGTGTGGTGCCAGGCGCAGTTTTCGCCTTCCAAGCACAGCTTTTCAAGTAGGGGAAAGATTAGGTAAGGGGAAAGAAAATATTCGGGCGGTGGAAGGTCCCGCCTTTTTTAATATCCTGCCTGGACTTGGGTTTCTCTGGGGGAAAGTACCTATCCTCCCCAGCAGAAGTTAGCTGCATGGGAAGGGGGGAAGGAGTTATCGCCTTTCCTGAGCGCGTGCTGTTTTTTTGGGGTGAGCCAAAGCGAGGTGTTGCATGAAGCCAGATGCTCCTGAAGTGCAACCTGTGCAAGATCCCACCGAAGAGCCTCCAGTGGCCTCTGGGCCGGCCCAGAACCTGTCGGCTGCCGAAGGGGGGCCTGGGGATGGGCAAGCAGTCGGTTCCGGCGTGGAAAGTGCGGGGTCGGAGGTGGTCTCTGGACCATCCGAGCCGGAAAAGCAAGGTCTATTGAAGACAGTATTAAAGGCAGCAACGGCGTTTGGGGCGAAACGGTTGGCGGAGGAGATTGCCTTGGAGGAGGCGGAGAAGCGGGCGGAAAGTTTTGCCAAGGAGGCGTTGCGTGCGTCGCGGGCGGCGATCGCGGCCCGTGAGCGGGCCTGCCAGGCGGCGGAGGAGGCGGCCCAGGAAGCGCGCAAGGCGGTCGAGGCGGCGCAGGCTGCCCAGGCAGCGTTGAAAGAAGTTCATGCGGCGCGCTTGGCGTTAGCGGCCCGGCGGGCAGCGGATCGGGCCGCAGCCAAAGCGGCCGAACAAGCGGCTCGGGAGGCGGCCGAAGCGGCCGCTCGGGAAGCTGCGGAGCGTGCGGCCGAGTTGGCTGCCCAGCAGGCGGCTGCCCGGGAGGCGGCCCAACGAGCTGCTGAGCAAGCTGCCTTAGAGGCTGCCGAACGCGCTGCCCGGCAACAGGCCGAATTGGCCGCCCAGGAAGCTGCGCTTCGGGCAGCTCAAGAGGCGGCTCAGGAAGCGAGCCGACTGGCCGCCTTGGAAGCAGCGCAGCGGGCAGCTCGGGAGGCGGAAGCGGCTCGACGGGCGGAGGCGGATCGGATTGCCCGGGCCATTCGAGCGGCCAAAGCAGCCCGAGCAGCCAAGGCAGCCCGCCTAGCCCAACGGGCCGCCGAACGCACCGACCTGGGATATCGTCGCCCCAAACGATTGAACCTCAAAGTGGCCATCGGCGTGCCGATCACGGTGGCTGTGCTGGCTCTTGCTGTGGTGGTGGTTCATGCCTTTCAGGTCAGTCGTACCGCTGATCTGATGCTAGCCAAGGCCCAACAAGCCGAGCAACAAGGCCAAAAAGAAGAGGCCATCCGGTTCTATACCCATTATGTCAATTATGTACCGAAGGATTATCCTGCCTTTAGTCGTTTGGCGCTTTTAGTGGCGGATCGGATTCGGCCCACGAGCCCTCCTCGGCAGTTGTTGGAAGCATTTCATGTGCTGGAACGGGCTGCCCAGCAAGAGCCGGAAAACATGGAGGTTTTGCGCCGATTGGCGGATGTGTGCCAGCGTTTAGAGCGATGGCAACAGGCGGCCAACCATTGGCAACGGCTCCTGGAGCGCTTTCCGAAAGATTCGGAGGTTGGGCTTCGATTGGGCCAGTGTCAGATAAAGATGGAGAAATATCGGGAGGCCTTAGCTACATTTGAACATGTGATTGCGCGGGATCCGGAGTATTTGCCTGCCTACGTGGCCATGGCAGATCTATTGCGGGAAAAGGTGCAAGACCCGGATCGGGCGGATTCCTGGATCAACCAAATGGTGGCTCGCAATCCGAAGTCGGTCAAGGCGTTGGTGGAGCGGGCGAAATATTTCCATCGATCCAAGCAACTGAATGCGGCCAGCGAAGACATCCGCCGGGCCTTGGAAATGGCGGGGCAAAAAACCGAACGGTTGGTGGACGTATTGGTAACCGCCGCCGAGTTTGCCATCGACAACAAAGCCTATGAAGAAGCCAGCGATTATCTGGATCGGGCGCAAGCCTTGTATCCCGACAATGAAGCGGTCCAACGGGCCCGAATGGTGTTGAACCTTTCGTTGGGCAAGACGGCTGAGGTATTGGAGCCGTTGGAAAAACGGATCCGGCAGGAGCAGTCGGCCGAGGCCATGGACCTGCTGACGGTGGCCGACCTACAGCTAAAAAACGGCGACCTGAAAAAGGCTCGGGAAACGATCAAAAAGATGAAGCAAGCCGGCTTCCGGGAGGAGGTGTTGGAGTTCTTTGAAGCTCGGGCCGAGGTTGCCGAGGGAAATTGGCGAAAAGCCACCTTCATGTTGGAGCGGCTTCGGCCGAAGGTAGCTGGCTGGCCAGAATTCCTCACGCATGTTGATTTGTTCCTAGGTGCCTGCTACGAGCAATTGCGATTGCCGGACCGTCAACTGGTGATTTATCGGGGCCTCTTGGATCGGAACCCCACGTTGCAACCGGCGCAAGCGGGCTATGCGGTGGCACTGTTTCGGCTTGGGAAATTGGATGAGGCTGCTCGGGAGTTTGCCGCTCTAGAGAAAGCCATGGGCGACGATTTCCTCCAAACGCCTGCCCTCCGAAACGCCATGTTTCAGTTGATCGTCGCCCGCACCTTGCAACAGCCGGAAAAGGCCCGCGATTGGTCCGAGCTGGAAAGATATGTGGAACGGCTTTCGAAAGTCGAAGGGGTCGATGCCGCCCAATTAGCCCTGATGCAGGCGGAGTTGCTTTCCAAAAAAGGCGATCATGCGAAAGCTCAGCAACTAGTTCAGGCCCAGTTGGAGAAGTTCCCGAAGGATGTCGGCTTATGGACAGCGGCAGTGAAACTGGCTGCTATGTTGCACACGCCTCAGCAGGCCCTTCAGGTAGCCCAGCAAGCCCGATCGGCTTGTGGGGATGATGTAACCCTGCGGCTTACGATGGCGGAACTCGCCCTGCAACTGCCCGCGGAAGAGGCGGCCAAACAATTGGAGGCCCTGGGCAAGGGTGCGGAGGAATTTTCGGAATTCGAAAAGGTGCGGCTGTGGCGAGGACTAGGCGCATGCTGGTATCGGCTTCGGGATCGGCAGAAGGCCTACCAGTATTGGCAGCAGGTGGCCAAGTCCCCGCTTCGGGATCCGCAGATTTTCCTGGTGCTATTTGAATTGGCTCGGGAAGGCGAAGACGAAACCCGAATGGTCGAAGCCCTAAAGATGGTAAACGAATATTTAGGTACCCAATCCACCGAAGCCGCCTATTGCGAGGCCTCCTTGATGGTCTGGCGGGCCCAGCGGGGACAATTGGATAAGAAGGCCCTGATCGAGGCCAAACAACGGCTCCGGGCAGCTGGTTTGGCCCGCCCGAGCTGGCACGAAATTCCTCGGCTAGAAGCAGAAATTGCCTTGCTAGAAAATAAGCCGGAGGACGCAATTACCCTCCTGCGCAAGGCTGCCGACTTAGGCCCATTAAGCCCGGTTCATGCCGGCCAATTGGTCCAATTGCTCTTTAGCCGGGGCCGGTATGAAGAGGCCCGGGAGGTGATCCAACGGCTTGGCCCTGCCGCCCAAACTTTCCTGTTCCTCAAACGGATCGAAGCGGAGATCAACCTGCGATTGGGCGATTTTCCGCAGGCCTTGGCCAAAGCCGCCGAAGCAGTTCAAAATTCCACCAACCCAGGGGATTTTCTCTGGTATGGAGAACTGTTGGCTCGAAGCCGACGCTTCCACGAAGCCCTCCAGCAATTCCGCAACGCCGTCCAACTAGACCCGAAGATCCCCCAAGGCTGGATCGCCCTCGTAGCGGTACTGATGGAAACCAACCAAAAAGAGGAGGCCCTTCGGACCATTCGGCAAGCCCAGGCCAGTTTGCCAGAAGACGAAGTGCCTCTCGCCCTGGCCCAGTGTTACCACCTGGTCGGCGATCTGAGCCAGGCGGAACAATATTACCTGACTGCTTTGCAGCAGGCGCCGGAACATCTCGGGGTGCTTCGGGCAGTGGCACGTTTTTATATGTTCACCGGCCAAAGTGAAGAGGCCAAACGCTACCTAGTACAGGTGCTCACGTTGGCTGGCCGAGACCCGGAAAAATACCGTCTGGAGCTTACCGAAGGTCGTCGGTGGTTGGCCCGCGTGTTGGCCGCCGAAGGGGATTGGCGCCAGGTTCGACAAGCGCTGGCCCTGTTGGACCGAAATGCCCAGGCCGGCAACCTGCCTATCGAGGATCTGAAGCTGAAGGCGGCTATTTTGGCCTCTCGGTCCGATCGTACCAGTCGCCTTAAGGCGATCGAACTGCTGGAGAAAGTTCGCTCTGAGAATCAACAGTTGTTCACATCACAAGAAATGTTCACTCTTGCCCAACTCTATGAACAGACCAACCAGTGGGGCGTTGCTCAGGGCATCCTCCGGGAACTGGTCCACAAAAACCCGAAGGAGCCTCAGTTCCTGGCCGGCTATGTCCAAATGATGCTCAAACATGATACGCCACTGAATGCGGTGGAGGTGAACCTGGGCAGGCTGGAGCAGTTGGCCCCGGAAGCCCCGATTACCAAAATCCTCCGGGCACGGGTGCTGCTGAAAAAAGGCCAAACCACCGAGGCTGTCAGCTTACTGAAATCGTTGCTTCCCGCGCAGTTGCTGCCAGAACACGTTCGATACCTCGCCCAATTGGCTTCCGTGCTCGAAGAGGCCGGACAGATCGAGGCCGCCAAACAATTCCTCCTCCCCTATGCCGACCAGCAACCCGGCGCCCGATTGGTGTTGGCCAATTTCCTGGGTAAACACGGCACTTGGCAGGAGGCCCTGGACAACGTAGAAAAGCTCCTGCCGCAGACGCCGCCGGCAATGCTGTTGCCGACGGTGCTTGCCATCTTGAGCGAGCAGCGCAAAAAAGGTCGCTTGCCCCCGGAAGTCTTCCAGAAGGTACGTCCCTGGTTCGCACAAGCGGCGGAGGAGGCGCCCGGGTCCAAGACCATCCAATTACAATTGGCCTCCTTGGCCGACTTGCAAGACGATTATGCCGAACAAATCCGCATCTACCGACAGTTCCTCCAGCGGGAAGACCTGCGGGATCGTGAAAAAGCGATTGTCTGGAACAACCTGGCCTTTTTGCTGGCGGCCGAAGGCAAACAGCCCGATGAGGCCCTTCGGTTAATCGACCAAGCCATTGACATTATGGGGCCGATTCCGGAATTGCTCGATACGCGTGGCGTAGCGCTATTGGCGGCTGGTAAAGCGCAGGAAGCGTTAGAGGTGTTGAGCCAGGCCATCCAAGATGCCCCTTCGGGCGTCATGTACTTCCACCGAGCGTTGGTGCACCAAGCCCTAAAAGATATGCGGTCGGCAGCTGCCGACCTGCAACGGGCGCACGAAAACTACCAACTCACCTACGACCAGGTGCCCAAAATCGAACGCAACGCCTACAACAAATTGCTAGCCGCCCTAAAAACCCCCTAAATCACCCTTCTCCCACCCAGGGAAGTGGGAATCTGGTTGAGCCCTCTCCCGCCGGGGAAAGGGATTTAGTTCCGCCTCTGCCCGTTGCGGGAGAGGCCGGCGGAGCCGAAGGCGCAGCCGGCTGAGGGGCCAGCATGCCTCTTGCCTGGGGGAAGAGCCCCAACGTGTCATTGCCGCGCAAGCGGGAATCCAGAGCCGCCTGTCCGGCAAAACCAAAGTAGCGCCGCCACAGGAGCCTGGATCCCCGCTTTCGCAGGGATGACAGTTGAATCCCTCTTACCCGAACCCTCTCCCGCCAGGGGAGAGGGATTGGGATCAGGAGGTTTCGGAGGGATACCAAGCAAGAAAGGGGCGCCCTATTCAGTCCGGCGCGTTCCGAAGGCTTCTGGCTGAGTTAGCGGGCCGCAGGCGCGATCGTGCCTTCCAGGGGGCTGGAGGCGGTGGCATACAGGCGTTTGGGGATTCGGCCGGCTAGATAAGCCAATCGGCCTGCTTCGGCAGCCAGTCGCATAGCCCGGGCCATGGCAAGGGGATTTTTGGCATGGGCGATCCCAGTGTTTAAAAGAACCCCATCTACCCCTAGCTCCATCGCCACCGTTACATCGCTGGCTGTGCCGACGCCGGCATCGACAATGACCGGGTAGTCCGGATCGCCGTCCTTCAGATATTCCAAGCAGATACGGATATTGTTTGGATTCAAGATGCCTTGTCCGGAACCGATCGGGCTGCCGGCTGGCATCACACTGGTAGCGCCGGCCTCTTTAAGCCGACGCGCCACCACCGGATCGTCCGTCGTATAAACCAGCACCTCAAAGCCGTCGGCCACCAGTTGCTCGGTGGCTTTCAGGGTGCCGATGGGGTCCGGCAAGAGGGTCTTCGGATCGCCCAGCACCTCCAATTTCACCCAATCGGCTCCGGGATTACCCAGTTGGAGCAAGATTTCCCGGCCAAGCCGGGCTACACGGACCGCATCCTCTGCGGTATAACAACCGGCCGTATTGGGTAAAATCGTGTATCGTTTCGGATCGAGAAAATCCAGGATATTTCGGCCCTGGGCGTCTAGCAGCCGTTCTCGCCGAACCGCCACGGTAACACATTCCGCTCCGGCCGCCTCTAAGGCCTGTTGCATCAGCTCGAAACTGGCATATTTGCCGGTGCCGACGATAAGTCGGCTCCGAAACTGATGCCGTCCAATCCGCAGTAGGTCTTCCCCTTCCGGGGCCATGTGGGCTCTCCTCCTAGAACAATAAAAGGCCGCTACCCTCCTTTGGCTGGCCAAAAGGCCATTGGTACCAGTTTCTGACCGTTCCAAACTTTTCAACTTATCGCAGATTCCAGTGGGTTGCAAGAGACCGGCACCACCGATACTTTCGGCTCTCCGTTTGCGAAGATCAGCCTGGGACAGGATGTTTGGACGCCGGTTCATGGACAGCAGGATCGCCCTGCCGCTTCGGGGCATATAGAAAAGCCAGAGATTTTGGCTCCCTGCTTCATTGACACGTTCGGCATAAGACACTATGGTAAGAGAAACAGCAGAATCGAGTGGTCAACTCCTGAATCTGGCAAAAGGGTTCCGTTTTCACAAGGAGAATATCTATGGAAGACCGCAAACCGATGGGATTGAGTCGGCGGCATTGGCTTGCACAGGCGGCAGCAGCGGCAGGACTACTCGGCATGGGCCGTCGGACGCAGGCAGCCCAACTGCGAAAACGCCGAGTGCTTTTGGAAGAAGGCCCCGCTGTAACCAAGGGCCGAATCCGCCAGTCGGTCTGCGACTGGTGCTTTATGGCCAGTTCTCCTAAGCCCTGGACTCTAGAAGAACTTTGCCAACACGCCAAAGCCCTGGGAATCCTCTCCGTGGAACTGGTCCAGCCGAAGGATTGGCCCATCTTAAAAAAATACGGCCTCATCTGCGCCATGACCCCCAGCCATGGGTTCGTCAAAGGCTGGAACAATAAGGAGAATTGGCCGATGTGCAAACAGAAGATCGAAGAGGCCATCGATGCCACCGCAGAAGCGGGCTTCCCAAATGTGATCACCTTTTCAGGTTTCCGGGATGGCATCCCGGACGACGTGGGCCTGGAAAACACGGTGGCCGGTCTGAAAACCGTCATCGGCTACGCCGAAAAAAAGAAGGTTACTCTCTGTATCGAAGTGCTCAACAGTCGGGTGGATGTGGAAATGAAGGGCCACCCCGGCTATATGGCCGATCGGGTGGAATGGTGCGTGGAGGTGTGCAAACGGATCGGCTCCGAACGGATGAAAATCCTCTTCGATGTCTATCATGTGCAGATCATGCAAGGGGATCTGATCACCCGGATCAAGCAGTTTAAAGATTACATCGGCCATTACCATGTGGCCGGTGTACCGGGCCGAAATGAAATTGACGAAACTCAGGAAATCAATTATCCGGCCGTCATGCGCACCATTGCCGAGACCGGCTTCCAAGGCTATGTGGCCCAGGAGTTCATCCCCACCCGGGACCCGTTGCAATCGCTTCGGCAGGCAGTGCGAATATGTGATGTCTAGCAGGTGGTTCCGGTAACTTGGTTGTCGGGCCCCCGCCGGAGTGAATGAGCTAGGCGTCTGCCTGAAGGAACAGCAGAGGAGGCTTCCTTAGCCTGCCGGGTTTGTGCCCGGCCCCTCGCCCACGGCGGGGAGAGGGGATGTATTTGTCTCTCCCCTGGCGGGACAGGCCGGCCTGCGAAGCAGGACGGCTGAGGGAGGCGCCGAGGAACCCAGGTGTCCCGCTCGTTTATGCTCCTTCCCGCACAACCGGCAGTCCCTCCTGCCCGGAACTGCTCCCTTACCCGGAATACCCAACACACCATGTGGATTCATCTGTCCACCGATGCGGACCGAGAGCTTCTTTGCGAGGATGCTGGCCTGGAGTGGTTGGCCCGGCAGCTTCAGCAGGATGTAGAGGTCCTGGCCGGTCAGATCGGCCCTCGCTCCGTATTAGACCAGCCGGAAAAACTGACCCAGGCGGCTCAGTATATCCAGCATCGGCTGGAAGGGCTGGGCTACTCGGTGGTTCGACAGGAGTATGCCGCCTGGGGGCAGCGGGTAGCCAATGTGGCGGTGGAGCGGCCCGGCGGAAGCCGAAAAAACCAAATCATCCTTCTGGGCGCCCATTATGATACGGTGCCCGGTTCGCCCGGGGCCGACGACAATGCCACCGGCGTGGCCGCCCTGTTGGCTCTGGCCGAACGATTAACCCAAGCTCAACCTAGCCGAACCGTCCGTCTCGTTGCCTTCGCCAATGAAGAACCCCCCTTCTTCCAGACCAACGCCATGGGGGCACTGGTCTATGCCCAGCAGTGTCGAAATCGTGGTGAACATATTAGCGCTATGCTTTCCCTGGAATCGCTCGGCTATTACTCCGACCTGCCGGGCAGCCAGCAGTATCCGACGCCTTTCGGCTGGATGGCGCCGAGTGTAGGCAATTTTATTGCCTTCATCAGCAACCAGAGATCGGAACTGCTCGTTCGGCAGGTAACGGCGATGTTTGAGCGGGCGGAGACCTTTGCCTGCGCCGGCGCCGCCTTGCCGGAATTAGTGCCCGGCGTAGCCTTTTCCGATCATTGGGCCTTTTGGCGCCAAGGGTACCCAGCCTTGATGGTTACCGATACAGCCATGTACCGGAATCCTTTTTACCATACGGCCCAGGACAAGCCGGAGACCATCGACTGGCGGCGGCTTGCTCGGGTAGTGCGTGGGTTGACGGCGGTGGTGCAGGAGCTAGCGGGGTAGCCAGCAGAGAAGCGATATTTTGTTCATCCTATGGGCCCCTTGAACCCGCCGGTTACAACAAGGCCCCTTCGTCGGCAGGCGGCGGTGTGGGAGCTAGTTCGGCCGCCGTCCTCCGGTGCAGCCGCCAT
Organism: uncultured Thermoguttaceae bacterium; assembly: GCA_938042245.1. GTDB lineage: Bacteria > Planctomycetota > Planctomycetia > Pirellulales > Thermoguttaceae > JANXAQ01. The sequence continues at coordinate 6,913 of CALIRO010000102.1, read as the reverse complement.
AACACCGTCGCCAGCCCCGCCGCCAGAGCCAAAAAAGCCCCCAGCATAGGATATAGGATTTCATCCTTGGGGATCTGCCCAGCAATGGCCGGTCCCAGACTGCCTATCCCAAAACCCAAGGTGAAGGTGATCCCATAGGCAAGCCCACGGCGTCGGCCTGTTATATATTTGGCTACCGCACTGTTGTATAATGGCTGATGGGCAAAAAATAGCACCGCAAAAAGCCCCGCCGCTACAAGCCGACTCATCCCCTCCGCAAACCCCATCCACACCACGCACGGCGCCGCCAGCCCAAAGGCCAGGGCAATCAGGATTTCCAACGTCCGGGGCCGACCGATCCGACCAGCCGTATATTGCCCTAACACCCCCAATACCAGGACAAAACCCGTCTGGTAGTTTCGCATACTGGCCGCACTGACGCCGCTCAAAAACAACCCCGTCTGGTCCAAATACCGAGGCAAAAAAGTGGTTACCGCGGCATAAACCATGCCGGCCAAACTGGTCATGGCCGTCAGGATCCAAAAACTCAGCCAGGAATCGGAGGGTTGGTCTCGACCGTCGTGTTGGCGGGTTTCAGGGGTGCGGGCCGGCGCGGCCGCTTGGGCCGAATGGATATTGCGGGCCTCCGGAGAGCCTGACGCCGAGGTTTCTGGTGGCACCGATGGTGATGTTTCTTTGTTCATATCAAATGCCGGGGTCGGCGATTTTCCCAGTCTGCTCGGCTGTTTCGGGGTTTGTGGGCGGGGCAAACTAATGGCCAGCAGCCAAGCCAACACCCCCCCTACCAGGCCCAACACCAGATAATAGGTTCGCCAACCCACGCCCCATTGAAGGACCGAAGCGGCCAGGAATGGCCCGGCCGCAATACCCGCTGAACCCAAAATCCCATGGTAGCCCAAAGCCAAGGGGCGATTTTCCGGCTGGGTATGCTGGGCGATCCAGCCGACCCCTGCCGGGTGGTAAATCCCAGCAAACGTGCCTAACAGGAACATAGCCACAAACACGCCTGCCAGCCCTGGCGAGAGCCACGCCAAGAAGGCAGATAAAGAACATCCAATCACATAAACCAAGAGCAACCGTCTTGCCCCCCATCGGTCGGCCATCCAACCAGCCGCCAACGCAAACAGCCCAAACGGAAGCCGCAAACAAGAACCAATCAGCCCGGTCGTCTCCTTGCCTACGCCAAATTCCTGCCCCACCAATTGCTCCACACTGGCAAACGAGTGCTCATAAATATGCACCAGGCCATGACAACAGGAAACCAAAAACACCAGACGCCACACCGCAGAAGACATGCTCATAGCAACTGTCCGCTTAGCCAATACGAAAGGGAAGGCAATATTTCCGGCGAATGAAGCACTCCCCCGCCTTTTCCGAGGCAGGCCCTCCGTTGGCATTCCCGCGCCAGCAGCAATCCAGATGCCCCCTCCACCTAACCCTCTCCCACAGGGGGAGAGGGGATTTCTGGATCCCCGCTCTCACGGGGAGGACAAGATAGATGCTCCATTAGGCTGAAATGTTCCAAAGGGGGGGATCGGCCTGCTGGCCAGACCTTTCAACTGCTGGAAGGCCTGTGGTGGCTCTTTTGGATCAGTTGTTCGAGCAGGACTTGGGCTTTGCCGGTATCAATCGCAAGGGCGGCCTGTTGAACGCCTTCGGATAACGTCTGCACAGCCCCAGCGCACCACAGAGCCGCCGCTGCATTGGCCAGCACCACATCTCTGGCCCCGCTCCGTTGGCCTGCCAGAATCTGACGGATGATCTGGGCGCTTTCGGCGGGGCTGTCGGCCAGCAGCTCCTCACGGCTAACTACCGGCAGGCCGAAATCGGCAGGCGTCCATTGGTACTCTTGCACCTGCTGACGGCCGACAATTTCACTTACCCAAGTGGGACCGGCAAGACTGACTTCATCTAGGCCGTCAGCTCCGTGCACGATCAGGGTTCGGCCCGTGCCTAGCTGGGCCACTGCCTCGGCCAAAAGCGGGCGCAGCTCGGCCCGACCTACCCCAATCAGTTGATACGACGCCCCCGCCGGATTGGCCAACGGACCCAGCAGGTTGAAAATGGTCGGATGCGGCAGCTGCCGACGCACCGCTGCCACATACTGCATGGCCCGGTGGCAAAGCGGCGCAAAACAAAAGCAGACGCCCAGTTCTTCTAAGCACCTTTCCACACAGGCCAGCTCGGCTTCGATGTTGACGCCCAGGGCGGCCAGGACATCGGCCGATCCGGTTCGGCTGGTGGCTCGGCGATTGCCGTGCTTGGCCACGGGCACTCCGGCCGCCGCCGTCACCAATGCCGCCGCTGTACTGATATTAAAGGTTCCGGAACCGTCTCCCCCTGTGCCAACTACATCCACCAGCACCGAATACCGATGCCGGATCGGCGTCATATATCGGCGCATGGCCTGGGCGGCTCCGGCCAATTCGGCACAGGTTTCCCCCTTGTGATGCAGGGCACTAAGCAGCCGGGCCATGGCCGCCTCGCTAAGACGGCCTTCCATCATCTGGCCAATCAGCCCGGCCATCTCCTCCATAGAGAAGGGGCGGCCTGCTTCGGCCTGCTCAATCGCCCAGGTTACGTCGAGGGGACTCGGCTGCTCCATCATCCAAGCAATACCACCATCTTGGGATCAGTCTGGTTTGCTAACCTCTTCGGTTCTGCGATACGGAAACTTTCCCTCCCACTGAAAGGGGCACTCTTCGCAGACCAGGGTTTTTCTTTGCAGCCAGTTTTTGCAGAAAGTTTTGATTTTATCCGGAAGACGCCAAAAAGAATAGGCGGAAGACGCCCGGAGGAAGAACAGCAGGAGCCCGAAACCGCAGGGTGATCCCCTCTATAGTGGCAAATGATAATACACTTTTTGGGGTATAAGAGAAGTTCTGGCCAGGACGTGGAGTAGTCGGATCGGCCACAAGGAATTACACTTAAAAGAAGATACTTTTGCAGGGGCTGACCCTCGGTGATCCGACGGAAAGTGGTTGGGTCGCATTGGGAGCCTCTATCAGAGGAGGGTGTCGGAGAATTATTCCCTTTTTTTCCAAGCTGGGGCGGAGTTGGGAGAGTGATTGGTTATGGGGCCGCTGGTGAGTAAATCGTCGGCCCGTCGCCATGCGATGGTCGATCCGGACGTGCATCTGATGCTCCGGGTTCGGGACGGCGACGCCGAAGCCTTTACCGAACTGATGCGCCGGTATCAAAGTCGGGTTCTTTTGGTGCTGGAGCATTTGGTAGGCGATCGGGACTGGGCTGAGGATTTAGCCCAGGAGGTGTTTTTACGGGTCTATCGGGCCAGAAAGACCTATACGGCGGATGCGAAGTTTGTAACCTGGCTATTTACCATTACCAATCATGTGGCCTCCAATGCCTTACGGACCAAGGCACGTCGGCGGGAGGTCCGCTTACGACCAGCAGCCAATAGTTCGGGCAGCGGCAGGCCATTAGAACGGCTTTTGCAATGTTCCAGCGGCCAGATACCCGCTCGCCAATTAGATAAGGCAGAAATGCGACATATTGTCCGGATGGCTTTGGAGACGCTCAACGAGCGCCAACGAATGGCGGTCCTGCTCAACAAGTTCGAAGGCCTTTCCTATGCCGATATTGCCCAGATCATGCAGATGACCCCGCAGGCGGTCAAATCGCTTTTATCGCGTGCGCGGTTGAATTTGCGGCAGATGTTGATTCCTTATCTGGAGAGTGGCCAATCGCCCGAATTGCCTGCTGACAGTAGCTTGGAGGAGCCTTCGGAGGGGACGGGAAACGATTCCGGCGGGGAAGGGGAGTAATACAGGGCGGTATATCGTTTTATGTATATTGTCTATATTATCTAAATTAACATTATCTATTTTATCTATTTTCTCGATCCTATCATCAGAATCTAGCTACAACTAAACTAAACCTGCTGAGAGCCCACCCAATATTATGTCGGAGTTCTCCCAGTCAAGCAAAATTACCGACGAGGAGCTGATCGCCTATCTGGATGGCGAGTTGGAGGATGCCGCTTGCCGTCGGATCGAGCAGTTGCTGATGACCGATCCGCAGATCCGCCGCCGGTTGCAAGAGTTGGAGCGGTGCTGGGAACTTCTGGACCAGTTGGAGCCGCCGCCGGACGACGAAAGGCTGACCCGCTCCACGTTGGAAATGGTGGCGGTGGAAGCCGCTCGGGAGGTCGAACAATCCCCCCCTATGTGGGGCAAAAAAGCGTGGTTTCGCTTATTGCTGGCCCTGTTCAGTCTGCTGCTTGCTGGGGCAGTTGGGTTTGGACTGGGCTGGTGGGCGGCCCCGGATCCGGATCGGCAACTGCTGGAAGACCTACCGCTTTTGGAAAATCTGGATTGCTATCGGCAGATCGACGATTTTCAGTTTCTCAAATCCTTGCAGGAGCGGGGGCTTTTCCAGGAGGACTGGCCCTATGAGGGCTAAACCACCTCCCGTACAGATCTTCCCAGGGTTTGGGACCCCTGGGAAGGCCCGCTTTCGGTGGGGAGGACCAGAGCATCGGAGTGCCAGAGGAGGTTGGCTTTGGGGGCCAATGCTGATGGGGGCGGTGCTGCTGGGGTTGGCTGGTTTAGGAGCCGGGGGGTGCGGGGCGGGGGCAGATCGGCTGGCCGAGCGCCGGGCCAAATTGGCCACCATGAGCCGATGGCAAAAAGCTCACCTCCTGCAAGCCCGGATCCGCCTAGAGGCTTTGGATCCGGCGGAAAGGCAGCGGCTTCGGCAATTGAACCGACAGATCGAGCAAGATCCTCAAGCCGCCCAGCTTCGGCAGACGGCCCACCGGTATTATGCCTGGCTGAAAACGCTTCCGATGTACCGGCGGGCAGAGCTTCAGGAAATGCCTCCTCCGCAGCGGGTGGAGGCGATTGAAAAGGCCCTGGAGGAGTCGGCCCGGTATGGGATTCGTCGGCCTCGGCCTCAGGATGCCGAGGGCCTCTGGCAGTGGATGCAGCAATACGCCCAGCGGCGTCAGGCGGAGGTCTTGGCCAGCCTGCCCCCGGAACGCCAACAGGACTGCCAAACGGATCCGGAGCACTGTCGTCGGCTGGTGATGAGTTTGCTGTGGGGTCCTGGTCAGTCTAGCCTCCCACCCAGCCAAAGCGATTTGCAGGATCTGTATCGGTACCTTTCGCCTCAGACCCGCCAGCGACTTCAGACCCTTTCTACCCAGAAGCAGTGGAACTTGATTGCCAGTTGGGCCAGGTATTTGGTGCATTACCAGGCGGATCGGGCCACCGGCTGGGTACCCCCGGAGGTAAGCGAAGCGGAATTGCTCTACTTCTTTGAGTACGAACTTTCACCTGAACAAATTGACGCTTTATTGGCCCTGCCCCCTGAACAGATGCTTCAGGAGCTGCGCCGGTTGTATTTCCGGATCAAGCTCCCCGCCGTCGAAGAGCCCACGCCCGAACCCGCAGCAGCGGAGCTTCCCTTTGGAACCTGACCACGGGCCCATGGGACCCACCCCAAAGGCTGCAGGCTACCGCTGGAGTTCCCCTTCCCTTTGCCACAGAACAACTGGCCGATGGCCCCCAGCGGCAGAAAGCATCCGCCTGAACCCGCTGCTCGTTTTTGCCACGCAACCAGTAACCTGCCTATGCGGGCTGGCCGCTCCGGAGCCGCCACCGGAGACACATAATGAGGATTGCCCAGACTCAATCAAATCCGGGAGAACGCGCCGACTAATCTGCATCAAAGCCACCAGAAACTTTGGAAAGCCGAAAAAGACAACTGACAGAAGGGCCAATGGCTTACCGAGGATGGTGGATCGCTAAATAACGGCTCCTGGTCAAGTGCGAGAGCGGGGACTCGAACCCCGACCCCTTACGGGACTGGATCCTAAGTCCAGCGCGTCTGCCAATTCCGCCACTCTCGCAACGGGGGGCTCGCTGCTTTGGGGGGTAGATGATTCCCCTTTTCCAGGCGGATATGCTTCCCTCCGGCTTCTAACTTGGGATGTCCCCCGGAGGATGAGCGACTTTCTGTCGGCCAAACCGCCTCCACCGGATCCTTCTTATCTTTCCGATTGTAGAATCTTTCCGAAGGGAAATCAACTCGGTTCGGCTCATCCGGGTTGGATAGACAGGACCAACAACGTGCTTCCCGATGGGAGCTAACATACCAACATTCTGGGGAAAGAGAGGAACCAGACGGAAACGCAAGGAAGAGTTCCCCTCGATAGGGCTTTTGAGTTTTTGGGGACCTTCGGACCAATCGCCACCGAAGGACAACCACCTTCAGAGCAGCATTCCCCGTTGGCTCTTCCCACAGCGGACCGAGAGGCTCAAAGGGAATCTTACCGGGATGGCAGCTAGGGAGTTGTTGGGGTGGGTTTCGGCTGATGGGGTTCCAACCGGAGGGCGGCGGAATTGATGCAGTAGCGAAGTCCGGTCGGCGGCGGCCCGTCCGAAAACACATGCCCCAAATGCGCCCCGCACCGCCGACATAGCACCTCCGTTCGGATCATGCCGTGGGAATGGTCCGGCTGGGTTTCAATGGCTTCCGGCCGGATGGGTTGCCAGAAGCTCGGCCAGCCGCTTTTAGACAGGAATTTCGCCTCCGACGAAAAAAGCTCCGCCCCGCAGCAGACACACCGATACACGCCCGGAGTGGTCGAATTCCAATACAGGCCGGTAAACGGCCGTTCCGTGCCCTTCTGCCGGGTTACATAGTACTGAAGCGGCGTAAGCAGCTTTTGCCACTCTTGATCGCTCTTTTGGACTTCTCGACCAGGAGGTTTTTGGCTGCTGGCGCCGGTCGATCGGTGCTCCGGCTGGGCGCCAGCTTCCGGACCAGGACCCGAAGAGTTCTCCGGTTGCCCCTTGGCGGAGGTCGGAGAAGGATTCTCCGCACTTGGCAAGGATTCCGAAGGGACCATAAGAAGCTCCTGATTCGTTGCCGACTGCCCAGCTCCACA
>CALIRO010000101.1 GCA_938042245.1 uncultured Thermoguttaceae bacterium | reverse complement strand
AGGCGGCGGCTCCCAGGGTGCTTGAGCCTGGACAAAAACCAAAAGACAGTCGGTTTGGCCCTTTGAAAGACTTAAACGGCTATTTCCCTATGCAGGTTTGCAAGACGGCCGAACAGTGGCAGGAGCGGGCCCAGCGGCTTCGTCGGCAGGTGCTGGTGGCTGCCGGCCTTTGGCCCATGCCCACCAAAACGCCGCTCCACGCCGTTATGCACGGCCGTGTGGATCGGCCTGAATATACCGTGGAAAAGGTCTATTTTGAGAGCTTTCCCGGCTATTATGTTACCGGGAATCTCTATCGGCCGAAGAATCGTTCCGGCCAGGCCCCGGCGGTTTTATCTCCGCATGGCCATTGGCCCAACGGCCGATTCTACGACGCCGGGGAAAAACAATTGGCCGAGCAAATCAAAAAAGGCGAAGAAAAATACGATCCGAGCGGCCGATTCCCCTTACAGGCTCGGTGCGTGCAACTGGCCCGCATGGGCTGCACGGTGTTTTTGTACGACATGGTCGGTTACGCCGACAGCCAGCAATTGGCCCATCGGGCAGGCGTCCGCTCGGAAATGAACACCCTGGAAAACTGGGGATTCTTCAGTCCCCAGGCGGAACTCCACCTGCAAAGCATCTTCGGACTGCAAACGTACAATTCGATTCGAGCTTTGGATTGGCTAAGCCAGTTGGACGGAGTGGATCCGAAGCGGATTGGCGTAACCGGGGCAAGCGGCGGCGGCACACAAACGTTCATTCTCTGTGCGGTCGATGATCGGCCTGCCGTGGCGGTACCGGCAGTGATGGTTTCCACCGCCATGCAAGGCGGCTGCACTTGTGAAAACGCCAATTATTTGCGGATCGGAGCGGGCAATATCGACCTGGCCGCCCTGATGAGCCCTAGACCCTTGGGCCTGATTGCCGCCAACGATTGGACCAAAGAAATGGAAACAAAAGGGTTTCCAGAACTGAAGGCCCATTACACCATGCTCGGCGTGCCGGACCGGGTTGCCCTGTGGGCCTTCCTGCAGTTCCCGCATAACTATAACTATGTTTCCAGGTCAGTAATGTATCCCTGGATGAACCGTTGGCTGGGTTTGGGCCAAAAAGAACCGATCGTCGAACAGCCCTTTGAACCCCTCTCCAAAGAAGAGATGAGCGTTTGGGATGCGGACCATCCTCGGCCAGCAGGCGGGCCGGACTTTGAACGCCGTTTGCTCCGTTGGTGGACCGAAGACGCCCAGAAACAACTCCTAGCCCTCACGCCGAAAGACGCCCAGGGATTGGAAAAGTTCCGGCAGATCGTCGGCGGTGCGGTCGATGTGATGATCGGACGACAGCTGCCCTCCGCCGATCAGGTGGAGGTGGTTTCGGTGGGTGGGGAACATCGACAGGGCTATCGGCTGGAAAAGCTCCTGCTTCGGTACAAACCGGCTCAAGAGGAAGTCCCTGGCTTGCTTTTGCGCCCTGCCCAGTGGTCCGGTGGTCGGCTCACCTTGGTCCTCCATCCGGAAGGCAAACAGGCCCTCTTCGACGCCCAGGGCCAGCCCGTTCCGATGATCCTCCAGTTGGTCCAAAAGCAGGCCGAGGCGGTGCTCTTGGTCGATCTATTCGGCCAGGGGGAATTTACCGAGGATGGGAAACCACTTCAGCGTCAGCCGTTGGTCGCAGGCGGCAAAGAACCCTGGCAGGCCTATGCTGGATATACATACGGATATAATCATCCTTTGTTTAGTAAACGGGTACATGACGCTTTGACGGCGTTGGCGGCTGCTCGGCAACCGGCTATCGGGGCACAAAAGGTCCGCTTGTGGGCGCTTGACGGGGCCGGGCATTGGGGCGCCGCCCTGTGCGCCCAGGCCCGAGATGCCTTGGAGGAAGCCCGGCTTCAGACCGGCCAATTCCGCTTCTGCAAATTGAACCAGATCGACCATCCCGACTTTTTGCCGGGCGGCGCAAAATACCTGGACCTACCGGGCATGTTGGCTTTGGCCGCCCCGCTTCGGCTGGTGATCGAGGGGGAGGCGCCGGCCGATTTAGCGGTGGTTCAGGCCGCCTATCAAGCCGCCGCCGCTACGGACCAACTTCAAATCCTCCCTCCCACCCGATAAATGCCCATAAGATTTCCCTACCATTTCAACCGATTGATGCAACCCGGCATTTCGCCGAAAGCAGTAGTCCAGTCCCTCTAGCTTTACCAAAGGAAAGCCCCCCCTCGAAGGTCTATCCAGGCTATCCAAAGTTCGGGTCCACTGGGGATTGTCTCTCACTTCATTGTCTCTCAGTTTTTTGGGAGAATCTGGCCTGTGCAGGCAGGCCGGGGGAGCAAGAACATGCCTTTTCCTTTCAGATGAAATGCATCATGCCTTTTTCCCAAATTTCCGACGATGAGCAAACACATCGGCATCGTGGCCTGTAGTGCGGAAGGGGCAGCCCTGTGCTATCGGACGCTCTGCCAGGAGGCCTCCGCCTTGCTGGGCGAGCACATGCACCCGGAGGTCTCCATGCACACCCACCCCCTTGCCAGATACATGGAGCACATCTGTTCCGGCCACTGGAACGGCGTTGCTGAGCTGATGCTGTCTTCGGTCCGGAAACTAGCGGCCATCGGGGCTCAATTGGCCATCTGCCCCGATAACACCATCCATCAGGCGCTGCCGCTGGTTGCCCCCCTGAGTCCGATTCCTTGGCTCCACATTGCCGAGGTGGTGGCCCAGGAAGCCAAGCTGCGAGGATTCCACCGGCTTGCCATTCTAGGGACCAAGTACTTGATGACCGGACCGGTCTATCCCCCGGTGTTGGAGCGTTTCGGCATCGCCTACCAGATTCCCGATCCAACGGATCGCGAAGAAATCAACCGGATCATCTTCTCGGAGTTGGTCAACGGGATCTTTCGAGAAGAATCCCGGCTCTATTTCAACGCAGTGATTCAGAAGATGAAAGACCAGGGCTGCGATGCCGCGGCTCTGGCCTGCACGGAAATCCCACTGATTGTCGATCCAGCCGATTGCCCCCTACCTACCTTGGATTCCACACGACTTTTGGCCAAAGCGGCGCTCCGGGAAGCGATGAAAGAAGCAAGCTACCCCCAAGATGACCGACCTGCCATCGGAGGCAATTAGTACACTATTTTTCTTTCGTTTTCGGGGTCCCCCTTCTCTTAACACCAGGGATTCGGAGGATGATACCTGTGTTAGGGGGGACGGTTTGACGCCCTGGAACAGTGGTCATCATCCACTGCTTTTCGACATCTAAAACGTGGACCAATTGCTCCCCTATCTGCAAGGAGACCCTGGCGATGATCCGAACGGGAACTCTTGTGATCACCTTGCTGATCGAAGTTGGGATGTGGCCTGGCCCGGCTGGAGCGGCAGCCACCGCATCTTTCGGCCGACCAAACCAAACGGAGCGGACAACGGCGGCGCAAAAAGCGCCGGTGGGGCAGGCTCCGCAAGGTGGACTACCGCATCAGGCCCTCCAACAGCCACTGGCCTCTCAAGCAAAGCCCCTTTCGCCGGATCGTGTCGGCAATCGGCCGGACCGTGCTGGCAGGCAGAAAGACGCCCCCAGTCAGCACAAACCGGCTGTGTTCTCCGGCGGCGGGGTGGAACTGACTCTAGGGCCGGACTTGGTGGTCCAGGCCATTACGGTGCAAGGCAGACGCCTGCCCGTGGAACCGGTGCCTTTGGTGAGCTTGTGTGATGTAAGCCAAGGGAAGTTTTTCGCACCGGCTTTATGTGAACTAATATCTTCCATGCCCAATAAAGAGCCCACCTCTGGCCTGCCTAACAAAGAGCAGACGTCTGTCTTACTGAACCAAAAGCAGCCGTCTCTCCTACCTAACCAAGAGCGGGCCTCTGCCCTACCGAACCCAGAGCGGCCGTCTGCCCTGGAGAAAAAGGAAACGGAAAAACAGACGGTCTGGGAACTCCATTTTCCTGACCTGAAAGCCACTATCCGGTTGGCGATCTGCTCGGAGGCCGAAAGGCTTCGGATCATTTGCCGGGTCAAAAGCCAACAGCAAAAGGCCCGGGGGATGTTGCTTCGGTTGGCTTTTCCGGTGGATGCCAGCAGCTGGCAATGGCACCAGGACATGCAAACGACCGTGCCGATCGAAGCAAGCAAACGATATGAAAATGTGGTTCCGCTGCGGGTGTGGGCGGATCTGCCGGAATGGCAATCGCAGCCGGAACTCCGCATGGGCTACTCGAACCGGCATTTTCTTACCGTGATTACTGGGCCGGTGGGGCTTTGCTTGGCCGTGCCGGTGGACAGGCCATGTATCTTCCGCTCCGCCTATCAGGGGCCGGAGCGGCGTCTGGAGATCGTTTATGATTTTGCCCTCTCGCCGGAAACCCGCACACCGAATGAAGCGGAGTTTGTTTGCGATCTTTTTGCCTGCGATCCGGCTTGGGGATTTCGGGACGGGTTAGCCCGGTATTATCGACTCTATCCGGCAGCCTTTGAGAACCGGATTGCCAAGCCGGGCCAGTGGCTGGCCTTCAGCCGATTGTCGGAAATCGACAACCCCGACGAGTTCTATTTCGGTCTCCAAGAGGGGGCTTCGGAGCCGAACTATGACGATCAGCTAGATGTACTTTCGCTTACCTACTTTACCCATGCAGGGATGGGGGCGAACATTCCCGGCTACGATCCGGAAAAAGACCCCTTACCGCCTTATGAAGTGCAGGTAGCTGCGATGGAGTCGGCCTTCAAGAAACAGACCGGCCTGGACGGGCTTTTTGCCCAGGTGGGTCTCTATAATGCGGAGGGAAAACTCGACGTGCGGCGATGGGTAGCCTATGCCCATTTGATCGCCCAGTTCAATCTGGATCCGAATCTACCCTACGGCCGATGGACGCTGGAGCGAGCCCGGAAAAGGCTTCCGTCCCGGCGGAGCGGTCAAGAGGGGTTGGACGGTTTTTACTATGACGGTCTGCCCACGGGGCTGAACTACAACCCGGCCCATTTCAAAACGGCCGACGCCCCACCTATTTGGGATCCGGTTCACCAAAAGCCATTTTTGAACAATTTCTTTTCTTCGTGCCAATTTGCTCGGGCTGCTGCAGAAGCGCTTCGCCCGCTGGACGCCGTTACCATGATGAACGGCGCCTTGGGCGCCAGCTTCTATGTGGCCCCTTGGCTCGACGTGCTCGGTTCGGAGACAGGACTGCGCCTTTCCCGGGAGCAGCTCAATTACATCCGCTCCATCACCTATAAAAAACCGTTCCTTACCCTGCTCAAAGGCAACTACGAGCAGCAGATTGGCCGAGCTGAGGTAGAAAAGTACATCAAACAATGCCTGGCCTACGGGATTCCGGCCGGGTTTTTCGACTGGCCCACCAGCGGCCTAGGCCCCGGCAGCCGATACTGGGACCACCCCCGCTATTATGAACGGGATCGGGACCTGTTTCGGCTGTACATGCCGATTGCCTGTACGCTGGCCCGCATCGGTTGGGAGCCGGTCCCGTATGCCCGGTCTTCGGAGCCGACCGTCTATGTCGAACGTTTTGGACCGGGCGCCGACGGCCTGGTTTGGTGGACGGTAATGAATGAAAATACCAAGCCGCACCAGGTTACCCTCCGGATTGAACCCGTCGGGCTGCAAATCAATCCGGCAGCGGTCCGAGCCGCTGATGCTATCTCCGGCAAACCGATCCCACTGGAACAGGCGGAGGGAAATCTGCTGGCCCAGTTGGAAATTGAGCCTGGGGATGTGCGGGTCGTTCAGCTTGGGAAACCGGGCGATTTAATCCGTTGGCGGATCGGCCAGGCGATGGAAACTCTGGATCGGGGGGTACGGATGCGGCAATTGGATCGGCAGAAACCGGCCCAAGCCGTCCACTGGCGACCTGGCGGCGGAGGCTATGGCAGAGAGAAAACGGAACGAGGCTGGCAACTTTTGTTTACCGGCAATGGCCGCTCCATGCACACTGCTATGCAATGGGCCATGCTGTTCCAGGAGAAAGCGGGGCCGGTGGTCCTTCGGGTTCGGGCCGCCGCCGAAAATTTGGAAGGCCCGGCAGATCAGATTGGTCTGCGTTGCCGGGCTGCCTGGGTAACGCCCAGCTTCGCCCACTACGAAACCCGCTTTCTCCCGCTGCCGCCGGGGACCTATCCGGAACGGGATTTTGAGCTTCGGATCGACCTGCCGCAGCCGCTTCGGGCCATCGAAATTACCCCGATGATCGGCTCCCGGGTGCAAGGGAAACTCCGGCTAGCGAAGGTTTCAGTTATGGACCCGGCCACAGGACGAGAATATGTGGTCGATCCGGAGTTTACCGAGTGGTACGAACCGATCCCCGAAGCCCTCCAAGAGCCTCTGGAAAAGGCCTGCCAGGCGATTCGAACGGAGTTGGAGGGACTTTCTCAAAAGGCGGATGCGGACGCCCACCGGTTCGCCCAAGCCGTTAGCGCTCTCAGCGCCCGGTGCGAACGGCTGCGCCAATGGATTTCTGATCATCGTGCCGAAAACGCCTGCCGACGGGTGCTCAGGGATTTAGAGACCATCGGGCGCCATCTCCGCATTGCTGCCACTGTGCGAATGCCGGTGGGAGTACCCGACCAGCCACCCATCCCATCCAAAAAGGAATAGGATTCCCGTGGGCACTACCAGGTTCCGCAGAGCGGCATCAATCGAACCGGCTCCAGGGGGATCTAAAAACTACTGGGATTCCCGGGGTACTACTAGAGCATTCCCCTGGGGATTCCTGTCTGCGCAGAAAGGGCAACATCCCCATGCCAAAATAGGGTTCGTTTGGCCGAGGAGGGGGCGATTAGGCTTCCGGAACGAACTTGAACCGCAGGGCGGCGGCTAGCTCCTGCAGGGAGTCCCAAAGATCGCCATACACAGTCACCCGGTGCCAGCCGTATTGGTCCCAAAAAGTGTACATACGATCAAAATCCCCGAGCACCTCGACGGCCAGCTTAGTTCGGCAGCCCCGATCGTTCCAGGGATTTTCTACCGACACGCCCCGGTGGCAAAGGATTTCCCGGCGAACTGGGTGGATTTCCATAGTGGTGGTCATGTAGCCCAGCGGCAAAATCGACCGCACCGAGGCCCCCCGGCGATCTTCGGCATGAGTATAAATCTCGAAGGAATTCTTTGGGCCATCTGGGCCAAGCGGTTTGGTCGGGGCTACACAATGGGCGTAAATGATCTGCCGCTGGGAGCTATCCAGCACGGGATCGGAAATATACCCAGGCCGACCGATCAGATGCCGAAGCACCACCATCACCCCGGTGGAAACAAGATCCGCCTCACAGGCGCCCACCAGACCGACGTCGTTGAGTTCTACAAATCCCAGGCAGGGATAGCCTTTCAAATGGCCGCTGTAAAAACCACCTAGGCAATTAATCGCGATCGCTGAGGCCTTATATTTTTCCATCAATAGCTTTTGGGCCAGATACACCCGGGCGCTTTTTTCCAGGGTGTCGTCTGGTTCGGGGATGTCGATTTTAGCGGCTTGGGTTTTCCACCGGGCGGCCACTTGCCGAGCTTGATCCAGATCGGTGGCATGATACGCCTCGGCAAATTCGGGGAAGGAGACCTGGCGAACTTGGATTTTCATGGTCTCGGTCAATGCTTTGGCTACGGGCGGACTGCCGCCGCCGACCGTGAGAATTAGCTCTTTTTCCAAGGCGGCCAAAACCTCGCTGATGGGCCGAATCGTCAGCTTATCCTCTTTGGCCGCAGTGTGTTTTGGCGGCGGCATTCTGTCCAGATGGGACTGATAGGCGGCCTGGGCCACTTGCTCGGCGCTAGCCCCCTGCCGAAGCAACAAGAACTTTCGGGCGGCCTCGGCCAAATCTTCCAGCCGAGAACTGCTGATGGCCGCCATGTTCTTGTGCTGCCGACGCAGAGCGGCCGTATAGACATGGAACCCACCGCTCCCGCCATAGATGTACTGACCGACAATGGTCGGTTTGCCCGAAGCGACTACCGGATGCATCACCTGAACCCAATTGTTCATCTGATAGACCAGATAGCCGTCGATCTGGCCCGCTTTGGCGTCTTCGGCCAAGAGCTTCTGGGCCTCCTCCGGCTTATGAAGGACCACCGGTATAAACTCGACTTCTGGGCAAAGCTGGGGCAACTGTTTGGAGACGCGCTCGATTTCCGGTCGCATGTCATGGCCGATGTGCGGCCACGTGGGCCGATCCTGCACCAGCGCCCAGCAGGCGAAGATCAACCGCACTTTGGGTCGATCCGGCTTGGCGGCGGGTTGTCCAACTTCCTCACCCATCAACGTCGATATTTTTCCCAAACCAACCAGTCCCAGAGAGCAACCGGCGCAGCCGGCCGCCAAAAACCGACGCCGATTCATACACCCCGGGCAGAGATTTTTTCTGCGATTCATTGGAAAATCCTCCCCTGGCTAGGTACGGTGGACGAATGGTTCATGAAGCGAGAAACAATCATTTATTTTACACCTCGGGGAGGAGAAACACAAGAGTTTGCCAGACTCTAGAGGCACCGACAGCTCTAACAGGCCTCTAGCAGGCCAATCGGAGGGGGAGAACTCAACGTGGAAGAGGAAAAACAACAAGAGGGGCCGGCCAACGGCTTCAGGGGGCGAATCCGTGGGAGGTTATCCGGCGGCTTTGTGTAGGGGGGAAGTTTCGGCGGGCGAGGGCAATTCTGCCCAATGGGGCATCGGCACCACGGCAGGGGCCGGAGTCGCCAACGGCCCCACCAGGCCTTCTTCCCAGACATGAGAGGAAATTCTTTCCAGGACCATTTCGGCCACGGCTAAGGCGTCCCGGCCTTGCTGGCCGGTTACTCGGGGTGATCGGCCCTGGCGGATGCTGCTGATAAAATCCTCTAGCTCCAATGCCAGGGCATCGACGGTATCGAATTGGAGGCTTTGACAGGGCAGATGCTCTTCGGGCAGGCGGGCCTTCCAATATTCGATTTGCTCGGCCGAAAGCTGCTCCAGCCGAAGCCGACGCTGCAAAATCTCCTGACTCGGCTGCACCAGCCGGACTGTTCTGGCGGCGAAGTCGATGCTGGCAAAACCGGCTGGCGCCCAAATGTGCATCCATCGAACCGCTTCGTAGGCGACCCGGCAAGCACTCAAACTGGCAATACAGCCGTTGGCAAATTCAATGCGGGCGTTAGCCACATCTTCATGCCCGCCGAGCACCGACAGCCCCAGCGCTTCCACCCGCCGGACCGAAGCATGGCTTAGGGCCAACGCCAATTCAATGTCATGAATCATCAGGTCCAGCACCACGCCGATGTCGGTGGAACGGAAGCTATAGGGGCTAGCTCGAACGGCTTCGATATATTTGGGATTTCGGACCAAGGGTAATGCCGCTTCAAAGGCGGGGTTAAACCGCTCGATATGACCTACCTGCAGCACCAGCCCCTTTCGCCGGGCCAGATCGACCAATTCGTCGGCCTGGTCTAGACGAGCAGCCAACGGTTTTTCCATCAAGCAGTGGATGCCCGCCTGAAGGAGATCGCGCCCAATGTCATAATGAACCGAGGTAGGAGCGGCCACTACCGCCGCATCAATCCGGCCTAGGAGCTGGTGATGATGGGCCAGGGGTTCGGCCCGGCAAACACTGGCCAGCCGATTCCGTTGCGCAGGGACCGAGTCCACCACAGCCGCCAACAGCACATCCTGCCGCGCTGCCAATTTTTGGGCGTGGAAACTGCCCAATCGGCCCGCTCCAATGACAGCCATCCGTAGCTTGGGTGGAAGGGGCACCGGCGAAGTTCCTTCTTCCAGAACAGGGTATGGTTCAAACGGAATGGGTAGATATAGGTTCAAGCGGCTTGGCGGCGATCCCGACTTCGGCCATGTCGGCCCAGGGCCAATCCTTCCATAAAGGCCAGAAGATGACTCACGGCTGGCACCAGCAGGCCTTTGCTGCGGAGGATTTCCCGGGCGTTTTCCAGGCCGACTTTGGTGCGGAACAGCAGCCGGTGTGCCTCGCTCAAGCAGGCAATCGTTTCTGGGGAGAAATTATGGCGTTTTAATCCCACCACGTTGACGCAGCGGGGGCGGGCCGGATTGCCCTCACAAAGCATATACGGAGGTACATCATGGCGAACCGCACTCATCCCCCCCACAAAACAGTAACTGCCGATCGTGGCAAAATGATGCACCGCCACCGCACCGGAAATGCCCGCATAATCATGCACATGGACATGGCCGCCCAGAAGCGTGCCATTGGCAATAATGATATGGTTGCCTAGCTTGCAATCATGGGCAATATGGCAACAAGCCATCAGATAATTATGATCCCCAATCGAGGTGATCCCGTCTTCCTTTTCACTGGCGCGGTTGATGGTAACGCCTTCCCGGATGATATTATGATTACCGATGATCACTTGAGTATCTGAACCGGTATAGCTCAGGTCCTGCGGTGGACCGCCGATAACCACCCCAGGAAAGATATGGTTATTCTGGCCGATGGTCACTCGCCCCAGGATAGTTACGTTATTTTCCAGGCGAGTGCCACGACCGATTTTGACCTTCGGCCCAATGACGCAGTAGGGACCGATTTCCACCTCGTCGTCAATCTCTGCGCTGGGATGCACGATGGCTTGGGAAGCGATTCGGATTGCCATGCCCTCGCCTTTCCCTATCCAATTAGGCACATTGTTTCATACATTGGCGATCTTCGGTGGCTAAATGGTCCAGGATTTGGACCAGCTCCGCATTGAGCCGATGGCCGCTGCGAAACGCCACCAACTCTCCCACCACTCGGCAACCAGCTAGGGCCAAATCTCCCACCAAATCCAACAGCTTGTGTCGGGCACATTCGTCGGCAAATCGCAGGTGGTTGTTGATCGGCCCATGCTGATCGAAGACCAAGAGGTCTTCTGGTTGGCTCCGAACTCCAATGCCCTGGGCCAAAAGGGCCTCCGCCTCCTGCCGGAGCAAAAAGGTCCGGGCCGGAGCAATTTCTCGACAAAACGTCTCCGGCGTCAGGATCGTTCGGAACATCTGTCGCCCTATGGGATTCGCCGGCCCATAATCCAGATGATATTCGAGCACCGTTTGTCCCAGAGCCGAAGGTCGGGCTTCGATCCAACTGTCCCCGTCCGTTAGACGCACCCGCTGGCTGATCACCTTGGTGGGCCGACAGACCGGCTGAACCACCATGCCCGCCTGCTGTAACAATTCGACAAACGGCAAGGCAGAACCATCCAGACCGGGCATTTCCGCCCCTGTTACCCAAACCTGGCAATTGTCGATTTCCAGGCCATAGAGGGCGGCTAGGATATGTTCTACCATTTGCACTTCGGCCTGGCCACAGCGAAGGCTACTGCGCCGGGGGGTCGGCATCCGATAGGTCCACTGGGCAGGCACCTGGGGCTGGCCCGGCAAATCCAGCCGATAAAACCGAATCCCACTGCCCGCCGGCGCCGGCCGAAACTCCACCTGCACATCCTGCCCGCTCCAATACCCATAGCCGCTCACCGACACCGACTGGGCAATCGTCCGTTGCATCTGGCTGACGCTCATAAAGGGTCCTCAATGGGGGCTAAACGAATTGCCGATTTGGGGTGGGCCTCGAGAAGATGTTCCATGGACGCCAACTCGATCCTACTGTCGGGGGGCCAGCGGCACCGTAGGCCTGCTTCGACTATCCGTCACGCCCAACCGGCGATTCAAACTACTAAGAATATAGTCGGTAATGTCCAGCCCCATGTTGTTCCAGATGACCTGCCGGTTTAATGCTCGAACCACGCTGTCGGGCATTTCCGGGTCTACGCGTTTTCGGTCGAACCGGAGCACCAAAGCGGCCCGATTTTGGCTGGCAAAATAGTGGACTTCGTCCATCACCTCCTGATAAACGGTAAAATAGTCCCGGGATTCCTGTTGCATGAACTCTTTGCGCTGCTGGGCGATGAAAACGTTCAGGTCCGCCACCCGTTTGGTAATTTCTTCTTCCAGTCTTTTGTAGTCGGGAGTGCCGGGCCGAAAGTTCTCCAACTCCTCTTGCATGCGGCGGATCGCTTCTCGGCGTTCTTTGACCACCTGTTCGGCCCGTTGAGCGGCATCTTGAAGTTGCTGACGCATCACCTTCAGCTTGGAGTAATTTTCAAACACATAATTGAGGTCCAGCAGGTAGATCGGTTGGCCGGCCAGAGGTTGCACTCCGGAAGGCGCCGGATTTTGTGCGAGGACCGATACCCCAATGCTAACCGCCAAAACAAGCCCAGCAGACGCACACAACCCATAGCGACTCCTCACGAGAGAAACTCCTTTTTCCTGGGATGAGAAGGTCTTCCTTGACCCGCCTAGCAGCCGCCCCTTCGCTGCCCCAGCCGCCACTACAGCAGGCCCCTACCTGGTTTTAGCAAACCACGATTGGCCCTTATTGTGCCTAGAACTGCCCGTTAGGTAAAGAGCATTTCCGCACGAAGAGCAAAATACCTAACTGAAGCTAACTAAAAAGGTTACGTTCCCACCTCCCGAAATACAGGCGTCCGAAACCACACAAGGCAGAAAAATCAACGCTGAACCCCACTTCGTCCCCCCCAATGAGGGGGATGCTCTAATTCCTCGGGGCCAACGTTACTTCTAGTTGTACTTCCTGGCCATCTCGCCGGGCAACCAGGCGGACTTTATCGCCCGGTTTGTGTTTTCGCAGGGCAGCTTCGATGTCAGCGAGACTTTTAATCGGCTGTCCGTTCAACTGCACAATGACATCTCCGGCCTTTAGGCCGGCTTTTTCGGCGGGGCTGCCGGGGACCACGCCGGAGATGCCATAGCCTTCCTCCTGGCGCTCGAAATCGGGCACTGTGCCCAGAAACGGACGGTCTCCCCCTCCTATCCGTGGGATCATAATCCCCCCAGCAGTAGCTACATACTCCGGCACCTCCGCCGCCGTAGCTAACGCCTCCACCACATCCGCCACCAATTGGGCTATCCGCCGCATGCCCGAGATATTCAATTTCTCCGCCGTATCCGTTGGCCGATGATAATCCCCATGCATCCCAGTAAAAAAATGCAATACCGGAATCTGCCGACTGTAAAATGTCATGTGATCGCTCGGTCCGGTCCCAGTGCTTACTTTGCGAAGTTCCAACCCATAAGGGGCACTGAGCGAATCTAACAGCGACTCAAACTGCTTGGCTGTGCCCACGCCCATGACCGTCAACCGATCGTTCTGCAATCGGCCCACCATATCCAAGTTGATCATGGCAATGCATTGGTCCAGAGGCCAGAAGGGATGCTGAACATAATGGCGGCTTCCGACCAATCCGCGTTCCTCGGCGGTAAAGGCGATGCAGAGGACCGAGCGTTTAAGTTTTTCTTTTCGTTCTGCCAAAAGCCGACTCGCTGCCAGCATCACCGCCACGCCCGAGGCGTTGTCGTCGGCTCCCGGATGGATGACCCGTTTCCAGGGAGTGAGCGACCCTAACCCGCCGTAGCCCAGATGATCGTAGTGGGCGCCCAGGATGATGTGCTGCCGGGCCAACGGTCCCTGGGCCTCGATCAAGGCGACCACATTTTTGATCTCTACCGATTGACTTTGGATATCCACCCGGCCTACTAGGCGCCAGCCAGCCAGGGGTCGGCTTTGCGGCTTGAGCGTCTGGTCAATTTCCGTTTCGATGGCAGCCAAGTCTTTGCCCATAGCCGCCTCCACGATCGGATCGACCACCGCTCGCCGACAATAGATCACGGGAATTTCATCTTTCCGAGCAGGCGACGGTCCTGACTCAAAGGGCATGAGCGGATCGTACTCCGGCTGAAGTTTTGGCTGTAGGTCGGCCAATTGCTTCTGAATGCTCTGGACCTGCTGCAAATAACTCCCCCGTTCCGCTTCGCTGGTCGAGGGTTTTTTCTTGAACTCCGCTTGCCACTGGGCAAGCTGGGCCTGAAGTTCATACCATTTTTTTCTTGCTTCCGCTGTGGTTTTGTCCAGGTCAAATCGGTCGCTACAGATCAGGACCGCACCAGCCCCATGCAGCCGGGCATTGGCCACTTTCCGGCTAAACAAGGCGTGTTCGGAATGCTGCAGACCAGCAAAAGGGCTTTTCGGATCGGCCTGTTGCGGCTCATGCCGAAGCACCAGCACCGCTTTGCCCCGCACATCCAAACCGGCATAATCATCGTACTTGGCCTCCGGAGCGGTGATCCCGTAACCAGCAAAAACCACCGCCAGATCAAAGGCACCCGATCCGCTCAGCGACATCGGCGTGTAATCTTCGCCTAGCCGCAGCTCCAATACCTGCGGCGGGCCGCCCGGCTTGGACGCCGGCCCAACCAGCCGAAGCCGATTTTCCGGCCCCAACTTCGCCCCACGAGACAATACAAACTTCTGAAACGCCGTCTGTTCGTACAACTCGGTTTTTAGCCCAGCCTGAGCAAACTGCTGGGCAATGTATTGGGCGGCCAAGTCCAACCCCTTGCTCCCCACCCCACGACCTTCCAACTGCTCCCCGGTAAGATATTGGACCGTCTCGGCCAGGTACTGTTCGATCTGTTCCGCCTCGATTGGGGCTGGTTTTAAGCCACCTTGGGCGGCCCGTTGAGCCAAGGCCTGTTCCGCTGCCCCAACCCCTCCCTGCATCCCCCAAGCTGTCAGCCCACCAACCACCAGCCCCCAAACCACCCATGCCCCAAACACCCATCGCTCCGGGCTGCCCTCAGCCCCCCCTGGACGCAGTAGATGGGAGCCTTTTATCCCTGGGTTTTGAGACACGACTTTCCCGCTTTCGAAGGTAGCAAACCTCATGAAATCTTTTTCCTTTTTAAAAAACTGAAGGCCATTTGCTCCAACCCAAGCTACCTACCGCGGCCGCCTCCATTTCCCCATTGTGCCTTTTCCAGTTTTAGTGTCTGCTCACAGAAGGTTTTTGGCTTTTCCCCACAAAGTTTTTTTTATTATACCCGTTCCTCGAAGCCAAGTCCCTAGTTTCCAGAGAATCACCTAAAAGGGGGGGCATTTTACGCTGTACAAGACAAGTTTTGGAAGCCTTAGGGATTTAGGGTCGATGGATGGGGAAATAGCCAAGGCTTTGGGGGCCATAGAGAAAGGCTGCTCTGCTAAATTACACAAGATAAGAAAGCTAGATAAAAATCACTCCCGAACCTTAGCCCCCTCCAGAGATTCCCCGGCTAACAGCCGGATGCGCCTACCTCCGTCGAACTCGTTCTAATACTCCTGCCTCCTTTCCTTAGCTCGAACCTCTCAAAACTAAGGAACATTTCCGCCGAATGATCCCCCCTGTCCTCCCCGCGTAAGCGGGGACCCAGGCTCCTTTGTGCCGCTTCGTTGGCCATCGCCTCTGCCCGGCAGCGACAGATGCCCTACTTGTCATTCCCGCCAAAGCCCCAATCCAGGCGCCCTTTGGCTGCTGCGTTGTTGTTTCTGGATCCCTGCTCTCGAAGGGATGACATTGTTGGTCCCGCTGCCCCTAACCCCTCTCCTACTCCAGGGGAGAAGGGATTTTCTGGGTTCCCGCTTCCGTGGGAATGATATTCGGAGCATTCTGCTCCTCTGGATTCCCGCTTACCCTGCTGTAACACTCGGAGGTATTCGCCCTAAAAACCAGGAACCTCCTCCAGTCGGCTAAAATAGTACGAAAGTAAACGGCCCCCGAAAAGATTGCTCTGGTACTGCGGGCCTAGGCCCAGTACAATACCCCCTTGAAGATGCCTTAAAGTCTGTGGAACGGCAGTAGTTCTAACTGGTTATGGAAGTTTATGTTACGATATTGGACAGCAGGTGAATCCCACGGCAAAGCGATAGTAGCCCTGGTGGAAGGGTTTCCGGCAGGGCTTCAGGTGCGCACCGAACCGATCGATGCCGAGCTGCGCCGGCGTCAGGGCGGCTATGGCCGGGGCGCCCGCCAACGCATCGAAACCGATCACGTCGAAATCCTCACCGGCCTGTGGCGGGGCCGGACTATCGGCAGCCCCATTACCCTAGTGGTGTATAACAAAGACGTTCGTCTAGACCAACTAGAGGATTTACACTCCCCCCGGCCTGGGCATGGAGACCTGAGCGGGGCAATGAAGTATCTTTCCCCCATTCGGGGGATCTTAGAGCGGGCTAGTGCCCGGGAAACCGTTGCCCGGGTCGCTGTCGGCGCTTTGGCCAAGCAATTGCTCGAAGTCTTCGGAATCCAAGCCCTCGGATATGTGGTCCAGGTGGGACCAATCCGGTATCCAGAAGCCCAGGGCACGTTGGAGGCGCTTCGGCAGCGCCGAGATGCCAGCCTGCTGTATTCCCTTCATCCGGATCAGGACGCTCCGGTCCAGGAGCTAATCGACCAATGCCGCCGAGAAGGCGACAGCTTAGGGGGGGTTGTCGAGGTCCGGGTGGAGGGGGTGCCGTTCGGCCTGGGAAGCCATGCCCAATGGGATCGAAAACTCGACGGCCAATTGGCTCAGGCCGTCATCTCCATCCAAGCGGTCAAAGGCGTGGAGATCGGTCTGGGTTTTGAGGCCGCCCGACGCCGTGGCTCCCAGGTCCATGATCCGATTCATTATGACCCAAGCTTGGCGGATACGGTCTGCCTAGGCTTTGTCCGGCCCACCAACAATGCCGGCGGCCTGGAAGCCGGCATGACCAATGCGCAGCCGATTGTCCTTCGAGCAGCTTTCAAACCCATTAGTACTCTGGCTCGGCCATTGGCTTCGGTCAACCTTCAAACCCGCCAACCGCAGCCAGCCTCCTATGAGCGGAGCGATGTCTGTGCCATTGCCGCTGCCAGTGTGATTGTAGAGAATGTGGTGGCTTTTGAGCTGGCAAGAGCCTTGGTCGATAAGTTCGGCGGGGATAGTGTGGCGGAGATGCAGGCCCGATGGACCCTTTTCCATCAAATGGCCGGCCAGCTCGGACGACCGGCCCCCTGAATGCCCCGACCGACCGGCATTTGCCCTAAAAAGGAGACGGAGGGGAGCATGGGCACCCAGCCAAACAACCATGAAAGTCCCCAGAACGGCTTTTTCCCTATCGGGCAGCTCCCCTGTGGCGGGGCCTAGCAGGTTGGCAGCCGAAGAGACCTACCGGAGGTAGGAAATCTCGGAGGAGACACGGATGTTAAGCATCTGGGAGCCTTTCTGGCTGCATGAGGCCATCCGACGGCGGGTGTGTGTGGCGCTGTTTGTGCTCGGATGTATCGTCCCGACGGCAGGGCTGCTTGTCTGGGGCCTGTGGCGCATCACGCCTTGGCACCTCCAGCAGCAGGCAGCTGAACTGGAGCGCCTTTTGGGCCTGGTAGTTCGGCTAGAAAAAGTAGCCTATCCCCAGCCCAACGTGGCTATCTACGAAGGGGTCGAACTGGCCGATCCAGACACCGGGCAAAGCATCCTTCGAGCTGACCAGGTGCAGATCCGTTGGACTCCGGCTGCCGCAACCACCCGAGCCTTCGTCGGCCAAGTAAAACTTTCCTTCCAAGGAATGGAAATATATACAGATAGCTTGGCCCGATTGGTCGAGCTGGTGCGTCGGGCCTTGGCCCAACCGGCCCATTGGCCTCGCTACGAAGTCCAAATCGAAGCCGACCAGCTACGCCTCCGCACCGGCCAACAGATCCGAACCGCCTCGGAACTGACCGGATTTTTACAACCGCTGGAAGTAGGTACACATGGTCGACTAGTCTTCCGATGGCCCGGAACCCAAACCAGCCAACCAATTCAAATCCGCTTCGGCCGGGACCACCGCCCCAAGCCACCAGTAAGCGGACTAGAACTGGCCCTGGGCGATTCGGCTATTCCCTGTTCGCTGTTGGTCGGGCTATGGCCCGGGCTAGAGCGTCTGGGTCCGTTGGCCTCCATCCGCGGCACCCTCTGGATATGCCAACACCAAGGCCAAGTGGAATACCGTTTCCAAGGACAATTGTTCCAAGTGGATTTACGGACCGTTTTTGGCGAGGAACTCGGCCCGGAACTTTCCGGACTGGCCCAACTGGACCTCGAAGAGGCTCGAATGCTGAACGGACGATTAGAAGAGGCCGCCGGCACCGTTCGCGCCGGGCCAGGAACCATCAGCCAGCGGCTCTGCCAGGCTGCAGTCCGGGAACTCGGCTTGGCTAGCAGTCTCCACCCCCTCCATGAGCAACAAACACTCTCTTATGAACAGTTGGCCGTTTCGTTCCGAATCACCGCCGAAGGCCTTTTGCTGCGGGGAATCGCTCCTGGGCCAACCCCCGGCGGCATTCTGGTCGATTCTCATCGGCTTCTTTTGGGAGAAGCCGACCCCTCTGCTCAGCCTATCCCCATCGCCGCCCTGATCCGAACGCTCTTGCCGCCTGAAAGAATTCCGGGGCCGATGCTAGCGCCGGTTACCCGTCAGACCGCCCTGCTTTTGCCACTGCTTCCGTTGCCTAGGGCAGAGAGTGTATTGGCCCCGCCTACGCTTCAAACCCAGCCCGCAGCCGCCTTCGTCGAAACTGCCTCCCGATCTCCCGGCCAGTAGCCAGCCCTATCCCTAGGTCTCCTTTCTGGCTCGCTTCAGCACAAGGGTCTTCTGCTTCCACTGCTTGAATATCACAAAAGAGACCCAACGAGGAACTACCCCCCTATGTCCATACCACATAAATGTTCACAATATCCTCCCCGCGCAAGCAGGGACCCAGTCTACTTTGTGCTGGTTCCATGTTCATCGCCTCTCCCCGCCAGGGAAGAGGGGACTTATTCGCCTCACCCCGCCGCAAAAATCGCCTCTCCCCTCCGCGGGAGAGGCCGGCTTGGCCGAAGGCGACGCCGGGTGAGGGGGCCTCCATAGCGCAGCCGTCCCGCCCGCAGTCCCTCGTAGCGCAGGCGTCCCGCCCGCAGTCCCTCGCAGCGCGGCCGTCTCGTCCGCTTATCGTCCTCTCTGCGAAAGCAGGAATCCTGGCGCCGTTGAGCCTGCCTTCCTATTGTCCTCCCCGCGAAAGCGGCAACCCAGGCGCCTTTGAGTCTACCCTCCTATTGTCCTCCCCGCGCAAGCGGCAACCCAGGTGCCTTTGAGTCTACCCTCCTATTGTGCTCCCCGCGCAAGCGGCAACCCCGGCGCCTTTGAGTCTACCCTCCTATTGTGCTCCCCGCGCAAGCGGCAACCCAGACGCCTGCGTCTCTGCTTCCCTGAGAGCACCTTCTGGGGGGCGGGATTGCTTCTCCGTCCAGAGATCGGCTTTCCTTTCCGCCACCCGGTCCCCCCTCCTTCTTGCAGGGGTGTATCTTTGCACCACCGCTTCGTTAGGGTAAAATAAC
>CALIRO010000100.1 GCA_938042245.1 uncultured Thermoguttaceae bacterium | reverse complement strand
TGGTGGCCAATCTGCTGGCCCTGTTTCGCAACCTGCCCCTAACCGACCTGGAAGGCTTCTTGCAGGGCCGAGTGCTGGCCGGCGGCCGACGGTGCCCGGACATCGATCGCCCCAGCTTCCTGAGCCAGCCGCGAACCGTCTTGGTCGTGGACGATAGTGTCGGTTCCGGCGAGTCACTGCTCGAGGCCCGCCAAAAGATCGAACAGGCCCGCTTGCCCCACCGGATTTATTACGCCGCCGTCTATGTGGTGCCAGATCGAATGCATGAAGTCGATTTCTACTGCGAAGTGCTTCCCATGCCTCATGCCTATGAATGGAATCTTTTGCATCATCCCTGTTTGCAAGAGGCCTGTGTGGATATTGACGGCGTGTTATGTCGCAATCCTACGCCGGAAGAAGACGACGACGGTCCCAACTACCAGCGGTTTCTTCGGGAGGTCCGCCCGCTGTGTATTCCTTCGGTGCCGATTGGGTGTTTAGTAACCAGTCGGCTGGAGAAGTACCGGGGGCTGACGGAGCAGTGGCTCCAGCGGTGGCAGATTCCGTATCGGCGGTTGGAGATGTTGCCTTTGGCGGATGCGGCCACCCGCACCGCCTTCAGCGCCCAGGCGGCGTTCAAAGCCGCCATCTTCCGCCAAATGGGCGAGCAGCTTTTTATCGAAAGCTCCTTCCAGCAAGCGCAGGAGATCGCCTACCTGAGCCGAGGACCCGTCCTTTGCATCGAAACCCAGCAAATTTATACTCACGAAACCATTCGCGAGCCGCCGATTAGCTTTGGTGCGCTTCGGGCCAAATGCTGGCAATGGCAGACCCAAGGGGCCGTCTGGGGCACAGTGACCCCGCAGGCCTTGCCCTGGCACTTGCTGCCCCATCGACGGATAAGCCGCGATTGGATCCGCGAGGCCGGTTTTGTCCACGGCATGCGTCTGGCCCTGTGGGAATCGCCGAAAAATCCTGCCTGGCACGGCCTGCGCCGCTGGATGATCCGAATCTACCTGGAATCGCTGGGCCGATACATTTGGACAAGCCTCTTTGGCAGCCCCAACGATCGGCAACAGGCCAAATACGATTTCCACCGGATCCGCGGCGGCATCCGGGGCGCACGAATCGCCAAACGGATGCAACTGCGCCCGCATCACTTTTCGTCCGAGGAGCAGATGCCCAGCTGAGGGGGATTCACGCCTCTCCCCTCTGCGGGAGAGGCCGGCGGAGCCGAAGGCGAAGCCGGGTGAGGGGGAAATAATTCCACTTTGCCCACTGCGACCGAATGGCAAGGGGAGAATGCCCCCTCACCCCCGCCTCTGTCCCGCAGTGGGCAGAGGGGGGATGGCCCCCTCTCCCGGCCTGCTTGCGCAGGCCCCCCTCTCCCGCGGTGGGGAGAGGGAAGATTTTTGCGGACGAGGCGTCCGCGATCCCAGGGAGGTAACCTATGCCGCACATCCCAGGAAACTAACCCATGGCTGACACGCCGTTGGTTTCTGTGCTGATGGCGGTGCGCAACGGGATGCCGTACATCCGGCAAGCGGTCGAAAGTCTGCTGGGGCAGACCTTGGCGGATTGGGAGTTGATCGTGGCCGACGACGGCTCCACGGATGATACGCCCGCCTATATCCGCTCCCTGGCTGATAGCCGAGTGCGATATTTCTCGCTGGGCCAAGTGGGTCTGGTGGAAGCGAGGAATTTTACGCTCCGCGCAGCCCAGGCGCCGCTCGTGGCCGTTCTAGATAGCGATGATGTGGCCATGCCGGATCGGCTGCTGCAACAGTACCGGTTCCTAAAGGAACATCCCGACTATGTGTTGGTCGGGACCCAGGTGGAAGACATCGACCCAGAAGGCCGACCCCTGCGCCGGCGCGAGTTTCCGCTGGAGGACCAGGCCCTGCGGTGGCGGCTTTTTTTCGGCATGCCGTTCATTCACCCCAGCACGATGTTCCGTCGGCAAGCGGCGCTGGACTGCGGCGCCTACCGACCGGAATTCCCACCTTCTGAGGATTATGAGCTTTTTACGCGTCTTGCTGAGTATGGCCGACTGGCCAATCTGCCCCAGTGCCTTTTGCACTACCGGGTGCATCCGCATTCGCTCACTACGGAGCGGTTGGAAGTGCAATTGCGTTGTAGTGCGGCGGCGGCGGCCGGGTATGCCCAGTGCTATGCGCCCGAAATCGAGCTGGGCGCGGTGCGGGACCTGTACTATTTCCTCTGCGTCGATCGGGACCCGGCCGAGACATCCGGACCCGCCATGGCCAAGGCGTATCAGCAGATTCGAGCAGGGTATTTAGCCCGGTGCGGCCAGGTGGGCGAAGAACTCCAGCGAGAAATGGCCCGGCTGGAACAGGTCCTGCGTTGGCGGTGTCTGGAGCGAGCGGAACGGCTTTTTTGGCGGAGGCCGTGGCGAGCCTGGCGCTGGCTTCGCTTGGCCGGCTGGTTCGACCCCCAGGAAGGCCGCCTGAGCCGACTGCTGCTCCGGGCCGTGAAAAAAGGATTACGAAGAAATGGGGCCGCCAAATAACCCCCCTCACCCTGCCGGGCTTGCGCCCGGCTTTCTCTCTCCCACGGTGGGGAGAGGGGATATTGTCGTCTCTTCCGTGGCGGGAGGGGGTGGAGATGTGCTCCTGATGGTCTGTGGAAGAAGAGAAAACGAGGGTTTTCTCCAAAATCCTTTTCAATTATAATAAAAGTCAACTTGGCAGCATCTCACCAACCGGGGGGACCGGAGATGAGAGAAGAGGCACGTCATGCACGGTTGGTTCGAGCGCGGCAAGACCCTCCTGGCCCGGTGGTTACCTTTTCTGCCGGTCTCTTGGCACCGCAAAGCGATGGCCTGGCTTGAGAGCCGAGGGTATCGGACGCTAGAGGTCCTTTCCTGGGCAAAAGCCTATCGAGTAGAAAAAAGTGGGGAACCTTTTGTATTCAAACGTTTAACTTCCCAGGGCCTGGCAATCTGGCAAGAGGTGCTTTCGAAGATCCAAGGGCCGTTTCGGCGACTGGTGGTGCCAGAGGTGGTAGAAGGTGGAGAGGATAAGCGGATCGGCTGTTGGGTAGTTCGGCGGTGGCTGGACGGCAAACCAATGTGCGCCCATTGGTCCGAACGGGTAGAGCCGGACAGTGTTCAGCTCCCCATAGACCGGGTGGAAAAAGTAGTCGATGTCCTGGAGGATTTGGCCACCATAGACGCCAGCCCATTTTTGGCCGCCAACATCCAACGCCGGGACCGCTCCTTTTTACAAAACCAGATCGCTCGGGAAGTTGCCCAGGCAAAAGAAAAAGGTCTGCTTAGCCCGGCGGAAATTAAGCGGATTTGGCAATTGGTAGAGCCGTTGTTTGCCTGTACCGACAAAGGCCCCTGGCATCTGAGCAACCATGATTTTTACTTCCGCAATTTCTTGGAGATGCCGGACGGTCGAGTGGCCCTACTGGATTGGGAGGTGGCCCGCATCTCCTCGTTTGAAATCGAACATTGTGTCAGTTACCTCTGGATGCTCCTGTGGAACTGCCCGGAGTGGCGGCGAGAATTTCTGTACCAAACAAAACAACGGTTAGGAATCGACCGAGAGAAATTTCGGGCGGCTTTGATCGTCAACAGTCTTCATCAGGCAATGTCCGTCTGGCGGCATCAACCCGCCTTGCAGGCCAAGATGATCGGTGTGCTTCGAGAGGCATTGGACGGCCAGCAAATGGTCGCCCTCTGGGGAATGCATCGGGAGGGGAAAAAGATAATCTTCGAAAGATGAACTTTAGTGCGATAGAGCAGATTCGGTCCCTGCCCGATTGGTATTACGAGTTTGATCTGGGCGAGTACAAGACGCCGACGGTCCGACCGGAGTGGGCCACCCGACACCGGATGCGACGGCAGTATCTCGTGGGGCCGGTGCTGGAACTTTTCGGCGGTAGTCTCACCGGCCGACGGGTGCTCGATCTGGGCTGCAACGAAGGCTATTTCATCCTGGCCGCCTTGGAAGCGAAGGCCGCCTATGTCCTTGGCTTAGACGAACAGCAAGAAAAACTTGCCCGCGCCCGGCTGGTGCTGGAAGCCCTCGAAATCCCCACCAACCGATATGAACTCCGCTGCGCCGATGCGGAAACCCTCCGGCCTACCGATGGGCCGTTCGACCTGGTGCTGCTGCTTGGGCTGTTCCATTGGCTGCCAGTGCGGAAGACGCTGAAACTGTTGGAAACCCTGGCCCAGATGCAGGCCGAGGCGCTGGTGGTGGATACGGTGCTCTCGGCATCCGAAGGCCCGGTGTTGCGATTGCGTCGAGAACAGCTTGGGCCCATGGACCCATATCAGGACCAGCGAGTGTGTCTGTTGCCCAGTGCAGCCGGATTGCTGGAACTGATGGAAGCGTTCGGTTATCGAGGAGTAATCCTAAAACCCCAATTTCCCGAGTGGACCGGCGCCGAAGATTACCAGAACGGCGTGCGCCGGGGATTTCTGTTTGCCCGCACCCTGGACCTGAGCCGGCTGACAGCCCCTATCGAATCGCCCCTTACCACCGGGCAAGACATTAGCCTCCAAGACGCCTCCTGGAAAGATCTGCTTAAGGCCATGGGCCGAAAACTGCTGCGAAAACTACGCCGAGATCGCTAAATCCTAGTGAATCGAACGGGTTGATATAACTCTTTTCCTGGTTTTTTTCCTAGCAAATGCAACCTCTGATCAGCCAAAAGCCGGATGTGTTTATCATCGGCGTACATCGGCGGTGTGGGACGAACTTTTTGGCCGAGGCGCTGAAACTGTTGCCGCATTTTCACACGCCGCAGCCGTTGGCCGAGGATTACCTGCTGGAATATGCGCCGCTATTGGTGCAGTACGCCGAGCGGACGGCAAGCAAGCGGTATCGAAAGCGGTTCGGAGCGGCTGGGGAGTTTGAGAGGTGTCGGGGGCTTTTGCTGCGTCGGCTGGGCGACGGACTGCGAGCCTTTTTGCGGGATTACATCCCGGCTGGCGCACGAATGATCACTCATACGCCTGACCCGGACTACCTACCGCTTTTCTTCGACCTGTTCCCGGACGCCCAACTGGTGCTTTTGGTGCGGGACGGTCGGGATGTGGTGGAATCGGCCGCCCGCAGTTGGCCCAACGAGCCCTACTCCTACTGGATGTACGCCTGGGCCTTCGGCGCCAGGCGGATTTTGGACTTTATCCACGGCGTCGGCCAGAGCCACCAGGACCAATGGCGCCTGGTCCGATATGAAGATTTACTCACTGATCGGTCGGCCATGGAAAAGCTCCTCCAGTTCCTTGGCGAAGAGCCAAGCCAGTATCCCTGGGCGCAGTTTGAAAATATGCCGGTTCGGGGTTCTTCCACCCACCGGGGCGGCCAAACAGAACTCCACTGGAAACCGGTCGAAAAAACCAAAGACTTTAACCCCATCGGCCGATGGCGCTGGTGGGGCCGATGGCGACGCTGGCAATTCCGCCGCATCGCCGGCCGGGAACTTAAAGAACTGGGCTACGCGTGGTAATTCAACCCCAACGGGTAAAACTGCTCATAGCGGCCCATTCGGCAAGCCGGGGCGGGGCAGAGTATTGCCTAGACACCCTGCTGGAATATCTGGATCGGCGGCGATTTGAGGCTGAGGTGCTGTTTGCTTGGGATGGGCCGATGGCCGCCGAAGCCAGGCGCCGCGGTTATCCAGTGGAAATATGGTCATGGGCGTGGTGGATGGGCTACCAGCCAAGCTTTTGGCACTGGCGAAATGTCCTGGTGGGCAGTATTTGGCGAGCGGTGCGTCTTGCCCGTCGGCTCCGGCGGGAGCAGGTGGATGTGGTATATACCAATACAGCGGTGATTTTTGAGTCGGCCTTGGCGGCGCGATGGGCGGGCGTGGCGCACGTTTGGCACGTGCACGAAATCCTCGGCCCTCGGTCCATGCGACCGCACCTAGCGCCTTGGCGATGGATGGTGCGGGCCATCGGCAGATGGTCGGAGCGGGTCATCTTCGAATCGCACGCAGCCCGACAGGTCTGCCAAGGACTTATCCCAGAGGAAAAAATGCGCGTGGTGTATAATTCGGTGCGGTTTCGGCCATGGGCGGAGGCGTCCTCAGACGCTCAGCGGTGCTGGGCTGCCTCTCCCAGACTGGGGAGAGGGGAAGAGGCCCCCTCACCCCCGCCCCTCTCTCGCAGTGGGGAGAGGGGGGAAAGCCCCCTCACCCGGCCTGCTTCGCAGGCCACCCTCTCCCGCAGTGGGGAGAGGGGGGAAGGGAAGTGCCGGGTGGTTTGGATCGGTCGGCTTTCCGAGCGGAAAGACCCAATCAGCTTCTTGCAGGCCATTGCCCGAATGCAACAGGCCTCTCTATGCCGATTCCTTCTGGTAGGCGAGGGGCCGCTGGAGGGGCAGGTCCGGCAAACGATCAGCAGCTTGGGCCTGGCGGAGCGGTGCCAACTGCTGCCTTTCCAGGAAGATATTCGAGCTATTCTGCAGGAAGCCGACCTTTTGGTCCTTACTTCCCGGGAGGAATCGTTCGGGCTGGTGCTAGCCGAGGCGGGGGCCTTCGGCCTGCCGGTCATTGCCACCCGCACCCAGGGACCGACGGAAATCGTGGCCGAGGGCCAGACCGGTCTTTTGGTGGAAGTAGGCGATCTGGCCGGCCTGGCCGAGGCAATGGATCGCCTGGCCACAGACCCGGCTTTGCGCCGCCAAATGGGCCAGGCCACCCAACAGCGTGTTCGAGTGCTTTTCGACCCGGTACAGAATACCCGGCAGATCGAACAAATCCTCCTGGAAGCGGCTGGGAAAGGGTAAACAAGCTATTTGGGCGGACACAGATGCCTTGGGACAGGTGGGCGTTCTTTCCTTGCTGCTTGCGTGGGAACGACATTTCCGCTCCCCCTCACCCAGCCGGGTTAACACCCGGCCTCCCTCTCCCGCCTGGGGAGAGAGGACTTTCCTGGATTCCTGCTTGCGTGGGAATGACAACAGAACATGCGGGAATGACAAGAGGGCCGAGGGCACAGCAGTAACTAAGGTGGGCTAAAACGGGATACCTCGATGAAATCCTTTCTTAAACTCCTGGCTGATCTGTTGGCCCGGTTGGTGGTGTTGCCGGCGGTGGGGGTGTATTGGTTGGGGGCGGCGATGGGGGGTAAGGAGCGGGCGCTGCGATACTGGTCGGAGGCTTTGGCGGTGATGCCCGGTACATCCGGGGTGTATCTGCGCCGGGCGTTTTACCGGCAGGTGCTGGCCGAGTGCGGGCCGGGCTGTTGGATCGGCTTCGGCGTGCTGGTGCACAGCCCGAAGGCCAGGATAGGGAAAAATGTTTATATTGGCCCGTACTCCTCTCTAGGGGAAGTGCTGCTTGAGGATGATGTACTGATTTCAACTGGTGTATCTATAATCAATGGCCCTCGGCAACATGGACTGGATCGGCTCGATCAGCCTATCCGGGAGCAGCCCGGCCAATGGCAGCCGGTGCGGATCGGTCGGGGCTCCTGGATCGGCGAACGGGCTGTGGTGATGGCCGATGTCGGCTCGCATTGTGTGATCGGCGCCGGCGCGGTGGTTACCCGGCCAATCCCGGATTATGCGGTAGCCGTCGGCGTGCCAGCCCGGGTGATCCGATACCGAAACCAGCCCGCACCGGACGGCGTCGAATCCGGCCTGGCAGATTGGGAAAGTAGGCCAGCTCAGCCGGGCCAGCCTTCGACTAGCCCGCCTGCCGGGTCAACCCCCTTTGAGCCGACGCCCGAAACCGACGCCTCTTCGACTCCATAAAACTGCTGATGCGACGACAAATCCTTCTCTATCTTGCGCCCTGGCTGGCAGCGGCAGTGCTGTGGGGGCTGTGGTATTGGCTGGCGGAATCGGCAGTTCCCCGGCTAATCGAACAAGCCTACCACCAGCAGAGCCTGCCGAGCCTCAACCGGATCATCAAAGATCGGACTCGGCCGGTGGAATTTTATTTAGAAGAATGGCACGAGCGGCGTCAGGGGCTTTTCGGGGCCGGCTGGGCGGTGATGGGCGCCTGGGCCGCCGGCGGCGTGAATCTAGCTCAGTGGCTCCGAAGCCGACGGCGCCGGCTTGGCCGACTCGACGCCCGCCAAATGGACCGAACGATTTTGCTGCTGGTCCTAGGGGCGGCGGCTGGAGTGTTTTTCCTGCTGATCTATCCACTGCTAGCTGGTCATGTGTACCTGTACGACGATCTTGGCTACCTGCACCTACCGCTTCGGAGTTATTACAGCCGTTCGCTTCAGGAAGGCCGACTGCCCAGTTGGTGTCCGGAGCTTTTCTGCGGGTTTGATGCGCACGGCGAAGGCCAAGGCGGGTTTTTCCACCCGGTGAAACTGCTGCTATACTGGCTATTGCCCTTGGAGGCGGCCTTCAACGTGGATACGGTGCTGGCCTATCCGCTGGCTTTTGGCGGGATGTGGTTTTTCTTGCGTCGGCGGGGCTTAGGGCATGGGCCCTCGGCCCTGGGCGGCATGACGTATGCATTTAGCGCCTATGTGGCTCTTCGGCTGAACCATACGAATGTAATTCAGATCTTGGCCCATTTGCCCTGGCTTTTGGGCTGCCTGGATATTTTACTTCGATCGGCCAGGGCGCCACAGCGCCGGTTGGCTGGTGCCGCAATTGCCGCATGGACCGCCTCGCAACTTCTTTTGGGCTATCCGCCCAGCGTATGGTATAGCGGGTTGGCGGAGTTGGCCTATGTGCTGGTGATCGGCTGGGGCCGGGCCTTGCCAGGGAAACTCCTGCAATTTGGGGCGGCCAAGCTGTTAGGTCTCCTTCTGGCCGCCGTGCAGGTGCTGCCCACCCTGGCTCAAATCCCCTTGTCCCAACGGGCCCAACTGGGCCTCAAGGGGCTGGCCATGGATTCACTCAGTGCGTGGAACTTCTTCCAGTGGATCAGCCCCTATGCATTTACCGAACGGGCTGTCGGACCGG
This sequence comes from uncultured Thermoguttaceae bacterium, assembly GCA_938042245.1. GTDB lineage: Bacteria > Planctomycetota > Planctomycetia > Pirellulales > Thermoguttaceae > JANXAQ01. The sequence goes on along the minus strand of CALIRO010000100.1, from coordinate 3,753 downwards.
CTAGGCCGTGGGAATTTGCTCAGTATGCCGGCTTGTTGGCGCCGTCGGCCCTGGGTTGGCTTTTGGTGGAAATGGGCCGAGCAATGGACCGACGCCGCCAGCGATCCGCTTGCCAAACTGGATCGGCGGTTCGGCTGCGGGATCGGCGGCTGATGGTTTGGGCCGTCCTGATGGTGCTCTTAGGAGCGGTGTTTGCTTTGGGGGCGTATGGGCCGGTCTTTTGGCTCCTGGCCCACTGGCCGCCGTTTTCTTTCTTCCGAAGTTGGGCAAGGTATAGCCTGTGGATTTTTGTTGGCCTAAGTGTAGGAGCGGCGGTAGCGGTACAGGGGCTTCTGCGCCGGGCTGACCGAGCCTCCCAGACCGATCCGCCATCCGGGGCCGTTGCCGGTTTGGCCAGGCCGACCCATTGGCTACTGGCAACATTGGTGCTGCTGTCGGCCCTGCCGTTAGGATTGGCCAGGCTAGACGGGCTTTTCCTAGGGGGACTGCCCTGGGCCAGCATGGCAGGGCTTTTGTTCGGGCCCGTTGCGATGGCGGTAGTTTGGTGGCTTTTGCACCGGTCCGCACAAGGCAAGGCAAGCGCCCTGGTGGCACTTGTCGCCTTTCACTTGGCTGACCTGGCTTGGTACGACCTGAGCTATTGGCTTACCCGATGCCGATTCGACCGACTGGACAATTTTATCGCATCGATTGACCTGCCGCCGCAACCCGAGCAAGAAGCAGAGGGACCGCCTTCGACTGCACCCGGCCCCCAGCGCCTGGAAACCCGGCCAGGGACTTTGCAGGCATTGGCCCCGGCAGAAACTTTCTCCAGCCGGGTTTGGACGGAGCCTGCCCAGGAGGCCAATGTATTTTTGCTAGTCGGCTTGCGGAGTGCCGGCGGCTGGTGGGGCGGCCTCGTGCCCCGGCAAACGCTGCCCTATCCGGACGTAAAAGCCCTTCGGGTGGCAGGGGTGGCTTGGTGGAAAAAGTCGCCCTTCGATCAAACCCCCTGGCAACCTGTACCCCAACCGCTGCCGGAAATCCGCCTAGTTCCCCACGCCGTGGTGAGCCAGGAACCGGCCAAAGACCTCCAGCGGATCGACCCGGCCAAGACGGTGTTGGTCGATCGGCCAATAGAGAATCAGGACGAGACGTCCTCCTCTGGTGTGATTCCGAAGGGGGCTCTGCTCCCCTGTCATTCCCGCGAAAGCGGAAATCCAGAAGCGTCCTCTCTTTTCTCCTGGGGAGAGGGTGGCCTGCGCGGCAGGCCGGGGGAGGGAGGCCTCCGGCTTGTCCTTCCCGCGCAAGCGGGAATCCAGAAACATCCCCTCTCCCCGCCGCGAGAGAGGCTGGACGGCGCAGCAGGCCGGGTGTGGGTGCCCCAGGTTCCCGCTGGTGCGGAGATGACAACTAGATGCACACAAACCAGCCTGGAATGCCGCTTGCGCAGGAATGACAATAGCCTAAGGGGCCGCCCAGCATCCTGGTACGCCCCCTCACCCGGCCAACCTACCGGTTGGCCGTCCTTGCCCACTGAGGGGAGAGGCGAGGGAGAAGCATATATCCTGGAGCGTCGGCCCGGATTTTTCCGCATTCAGACTCAGACAGCCACTCGGCAATTCCTGGTGGTAGCCGAGACGTGGCATCCAGGCTGGCAAGCCCAGATGGATGGCCGACCGGCTGAAATCCTGCGGGCTTATGGCGATTTTATGACTGTACCGGTCGGAGCAGGAGAGCACGAAGTGATTTTGCACTGGGCCCCGGCCAGCCTACGCTGGGGTTTGATCGTCGCCGGGGTGGGCCTAGCAGGACTGGCCTTGTGGATAGCAACCGGACTGGTGAGCAAACGGCCCTTTCCCCTCTGGGGGAGAGGGTGGCCCGGCGCAAGCCGGGGCGGGTGAGGTGGGCGTCCCCTTTCCATTCGCTCGTTGTGGGGCAAAGTGCCATTGGTTCTCCCTCACCCGGCTTCGCCTTCGGCTCAGCCGGCCTCTCCCCGCAGAGGGGAGAGGCGTGAATTCTCCCTCACCCGGCCACCGCCCCTCGCCCTTGCGGGCGAGGCTCTGGCCGGCCTCTCCCGCAGAGGGGAGAGGCGATTTTTTGGGAGAGGCCTTAGCGTCGTCGGCGCCGCAGCCAAATCGGTCCGGTGAAAGCCAGAGCCAACATCAGCAGCAGCCACGAATGCGGTTCCGGAATCACCTCCTGTTGGCCGAAGACCAGCCCGCTTATCAAGAGCGAAAACCACTGATGGCCTTGCAGGGTTCCTTCATGGCCCACATGGATATCGAACGAGACCCCGGCCAACACGCTGGATATATACACCTGTTCTACATTATCCACGTCGTTATCGCCGGTCGTGGCTGGGTTGGAGGGATTCAGAATATCCAGCACCCAAGGCCGATAGATGTTCGAGTTTTGATCCACCAGCCAAAGGTCCAGATCGTGGACCAATACAGGCGTTCGGTCATTTAGTCCGGTTTTGGGCGTGCCAGCAGGATCGGTCCAGACCAGAGTTACCTTAATCGGATCGCCGGTGCTGACCAGGCCGGTAAGATCCCATTGTTGGCCATTAGCGAGGACGGCTTCGAACAGATGATCGCTTTTGTTCGGATTGGAGCTAAGGGCATTGGTCAAAAAGTCGGCCGCCGCCTTGGCGTTGAGCATGCCGTAGCCGGTGGCGTAATCCGGCCCTGGTGTGCCGGGCGAGGCGGTTACATCGGTGGCCGTGTGAATAAGGTAGCCCTTTTGCGTCGAGGAAAGTGGTTTCCACGTGCCGCCGGTCAGGTTATTAAAATGCTGCAAAAGCAGGGCGGCCGTACCGGTAACATTCGGGGCGGCCATCGACGTGCCGGACATATACCCATATGCATTATCCGCGTTCGAAAGCGTCGAAAGCAGCATGTCGCCGTTGGCGACCACATGCGGCCCAAGGCGGCCGTCGTCTGTGCCACCAAAACTACTGAAATTAGTCACCAGCATCCCCGCGCCATTATGCGGATCGGTCAGGTAATCCTGCATGGCACCGACCACCAGGGCGTTCTTGGCCGTCTGCCCCGCATTGGGCAGGCAGTCATACGGCCCGTCCGGCCCAGGCACAGGATAATTGGTACCGCTGACAATATAAAATCCAGGTCCACCCGGGGAACCAGAGACTTGGTAAATATATGTAGATGGCGCCGGATCAAAATAGGCCACATAAGTATTATTGCCATGGGCGTTAGTAAATTGGTCATTTCGGTCGTTGCCGGCGGCCCAGATGCTCAGCAAGTAGGGATTTTGAAAAAGCACGTTATCCAACTGGGCCGAGTAGGTGCTATATTGCCCGAACCCGGCGTCTTCGGCTGCCACGGAGCGGTTGCCGTACCAAATGTCGTAATAGCCCGGGCTAGGACCGCCAGGGACATAAAAGGTACCTTCCCAGCCGCGGGCAAACCCGTAGGAGTGGTTGGAAAGGAAGATAAGGTAGTTATTGGGGTTGCTGCCGCCGGTATCGGACGCCATTTCCGAAAGGTCGTTATTCCAATCGCGGCTTCGGATCTGGACGGCACTGGCCATGCCGCGGGCGGCGGCAACCACCCCCGTAGCCCCAATGGTCCCGGCCACGTGGGTTGCATGATCGATCGGGCTTACGGGATCGACAACCGTCACCCGACCGGTCAGTTCCTGGTGGGTGCTGCGGACCGCCCCTCCATCCCAGACGCCCACCGTAATGCCGGCGCCGGTCAGATTGAGCGGGCTGCCGCCCCAGATTTCATCCGTATTGGTCGTGTCGGC
>CALIRO010000099.1 GCA_938042245.1 uncultured Thermoguttaceae bacterium | reverse complement strand
TTGTCCACTGGAGAGCGGTGAGGAGGTTCTGTTCCGCTTTCTGGCCCTCTTTGGTGAGGAAATAGGGCTGGGCGCGTGCGTCATACCCGTGGCCCCGTTTCCAGGACGGCCAGTCCATAAAATCTTCTTTGGCAAAGCGGGCGATACGCTTTCGGGGTTTCGAGACGGCAAGCAGGTAATGCATTTGGGCGGCCTTGTGGAGGGCTTCGATCGGAATCTGCTAGATGATGGCCGGTAGGGCAAGCCGGTTGTGCCGAACACCGCGGCGCCGCCGGTTGGCACTTTCCGGAGCGGAGCTGTGCCGGCCGCCGGGCCATTCTGCCAATCGCCCTCCCCCAATTTTCCCTCGAGGAAGAATATCTGAGGTCTTACCAACCCGACGGACTCCCAACGCCGGTGTCCCCTTTTGGCGAAAGTGCTCCAATTTCATTCGAACCCCCTGGAGAATCGTCGATAAGGACTGCCCGGCAGCGATACATGCCGGCGGAAACCGTCTGCTCTTTCGCCTTGGCTTTCTCAAATAGAGCCAGGGCTTCTTCGATCTTGAACGGCTCGGTTTCCCTCTCCTGCTAGTAGGCGGCGGAGGAATTGAAAAAGGCCAGGCTGTTCTGCTTAGGAGGACCGGAGAACAAACGGCAATACTCCCGCAGCTTCGCGTCAGACATTTGGGTGGTGTTATTTGCTAAAGTTGGGCCAGGGCGGCGAAGGGGGGGAGGTTGCCCTGGGGGTCCCAGGGGAGCGGCCGAGGTGGGGTAAGGATTTGCAGGTCCGGGCGGGATTGTGCTTCTGTCCAGTAGGCGGCGCTGCATTCCACCTCGGCAAGTTGCAAGGTGTTTTGAATCCAAAGCAGGCGAGCCTCCGCCGGAGGCCGAAGCCCAATGGTCTGCAAGGCTACCTGAAGCATCTGCCGATCCGTCGGATAATCCAACGGGAGCATGGCGGCGGTGATATGGTTAGCCGTCAGGGCATTCAGCCGGGTGACGGCCACGTCCATTTCCTCGAAAATCTGGGATCGGCAGAACTCGGCCATTCCCAGGCCAACGGCATTGCCGTGGGTGGCTTCGGTGAGCCGACGCACGGCAATCCGTTTGATCCGGGGCCGTTCGCCCGGGACAGCTTTATGATCGTCGAATTTACGGCCGATGACATTGGTATCCATGCCGGTACCGCTGATCTCTTTGCCGATCTCGTCCACCAGCAGGAGATCTACCTCGTCGAACGGCAGTCGGGCCATCCACTGCCGAGCCAACTGCAACAATTCTTTTTCCCGTTCGGCAAACTCTTCGGGCCGAACCGCCTCGATCAGGGCGGTTTGATCGTAGGCGTTTTCCACAATCGCCAAACCGGCCAGGATTCGGCATCGGCGGAGCACCTGCTGGGCCACCACCTGAATAATTTCGGCAAAGCTATAATCTTCGATGGCGGCATGATAGACTTTAGCGCCTTCGGCCTTGCCCAAGCCAATCAAAAGCATCTTCATCAGGCCGCTTTCGATCGGGCCGACAAATCGGGTATGGGGTTTGATCCGATTGACTACCAGCACATGATCGGCCTGGAAGGCGTGGCGATCGAAATACACCGGAAACCCCAGCGGCGTCTGGCAGACAAGGACCGTTTCCATGCTGGAGCGGATTGGGCAGCCGACCGTCTCCGGGGTAATTCCATAGGAGGCCAGCACGGCCAACTGACCTTCGGCGGTCCCGCCGCCGTGGCTTCCCATGGCGGGCACGAGGAACGGCTCGGCGCCTAATCGGCGAAAATATTCCACCGCAGCCTGGAGGATCTGCCGGTAGTTGGCAATGCCTCGGCTGCCGGCGGTAATAGCCACCGTCTGTCCGGCTTGCACCCGCTCCGAAAGCCGAAGCTTGCTCAATTGCCGGACCACCTCCCCCGCCACATCCCCCAGCCGAGGAGCTGGAAAATGCTGCCGAATCCGAAAAACCTGAGGAAAGTCTGTCATGGCTGGAAAATACCGACTCTCAGTGCACTCAAACAGTTTTCCTTACTTGCCTGATTCCGGGTGCCTGGGTCTTTAAATATATATCGGGAGTGTGGCGCGGGAATGCCCCATTGATCCTTGCCCTCATGGCAGGCGCCTTGGTCTTTCAATATATCCGGCGCTTCGTATTCCTGAGAATGGCTGGTTTAGCTCAAACTGCTTGCTGGCAAGAGGAGCGATTGGCACAGAACTACCAAGGTGCAGAGGCTTTTGGCGCAGCCAAACCAGCACCGCACCTCGTGAGGTTGGGGGGTTGTTTTCTCAGTCGCCGCTGGGTTACATTTTATCCAGAGGCTGGCTCGACTGTTAGGAGTACACCAGGCGACCTTCTCCGATCCTGGCGTTACCTTTTATTCCAAGACGGCATCGGCTTTCGAAACCCAGGCGTTGGACCAGATGCAGGAGACGTCATGATGAATAAATATTTGGATGCACTGGCTAAACAGAGGCGAATCGGCATTGCCTGGCAGGGCTTGATCAGGCTGCTAGTTGTAGGAGGGGTGATCTTGGGCCTAGGGGCAGATGGGGGCGTAGGGATTTGGAAGCATCAGACGGGAGCACTGGTCGTTGCCGCCGACCCCGCACCGAGCAAACCTGCTCCCCTTTCCAATCCAATCGTTTGGGAAACAGCCTGGTACCGGCTTCAGATGGACGAAAATGCCCGATGGCATTCTTTACAGGAGAAACGAAGCGGGCAAGAACTTTTGGCTGCCAATGGCCAGACTCCTCTGGCAAATCTAGTGCTGGAAGGGAAGCCAGTGCAATCAGTGGAAATTGTTCTACATAGTGCGCCGATAGCCAAGCTCACCCTGGAAGGCAAAACCTATTCCGCCTCTCACATCTTGAAGGAAAAAGAGCCGGATCGCTGGCTGCTTCGGTTTGCCGGTTGCCAGACCCAGTTGGTTTATACGATCCGGGCCGAGCCAGATTGGGTCCTGTTCCGGTTGGACGAAATCCGAGGCCCCCGGCCAAGCCGAATTACTTTGGTGGAGATTCCGGTTCGACTGAAAGAGCGGGTGGGTTCTCGGCTGAATGCGGCCTGGGACGGGCAGTGGGCAGTCTGCCTGATGGCGGCCAATCGGCAGACGGAAGCCCGTCCTCATAGGCGGTCGGATGCTACGCTGCTAACGGCTACAAGCCAGGATGAACCGGGTCCGAAGCTGGAAGGCTCTGCCGCGGTGTTGGTAGCTGCCCCCACGCCGGAGCTACGCCGGTTGTTGCAGAAAGTCTCCGTAGCCTTCGATCTACCACGGAACGAAAAGGATGGGGTGCCGTCCAAAGAGCTTCCGATCGCCAGGGATTCCTACTGGTTTTTGTCCTTTGGCGAAAAAGAGGTGGATCAGGTGATCGACCTGTGCCGACGAACAGGTTTTCATCAGGTATTTATTAGTTCTAGTTCCTGGTGCCTTGGTCCGGGGCATTATTTCATCAATACGAGGATGTACCCGGATGGACTGGAGAGCCTTCGGCGCACGGTGGCCCGGCTGCATGAGCATGGGATCTTGGTCGGCATGCACACCTTCGCCTCCAAGGTGTCGAAACGGGACCCGTATGTAACCCCGGTACCGGATCGGCGGTTTTTGGTGGTGGGCCGGGCCACCTTGGCCGAGCCAATCGATCCAGCGGCCAAAACCATCCACATGAAAGAAGATCTGCGCAATTGGCCCGGCAGTCCCCTGTGCCCGCAGAAACTCTGGGAAGGCGGCATCCAGAAACACCAGGAAGTGGTTATCGGCGATGAAATTATTCAATACCAGGCGATCGGGCCAGAAGGCCGATGGGACACCCTGTTAGGGTGCACCCGGGGGGCATGGGGGACCCAACCGGCCGCTCATCCGGCTGGTGCAGAATGCCGCCGCTATGGCGTGGACGGATGTATCAATGGCTATATCATCGACCAGGAAACCAGCTTGTTTCAGGAAGTTACCACCCGGCTGGCGGAGATCTTTGACGCCTGCGATTTCGACATGATCTATTTCGACGGCAGCGAAGACGTAGATACCCGGCGGTTTGAGTACTATGCGGCCAACGCCCACGCCACGGTGATGCAGAAGATCCGAAAACGGCCGATCATCCATCAGGGGGGCGGGTTCCATCATCACCTCTGGCACAGTTTCACGCGATCTGGTACGGTGGACACTTATTTATCGACCCTCTATAGCTATTTGCAGGCTGGAGGCCGTCTGGACCGCTGGCCCACAGTGCGGGAACATATCAACCGCTCCGTCCAATATGTGGAACGTCTAGAGGCGGACATGATTCCGGGCGAATTGGGCTGGTTCGGCATTTGGCCTAAAGGGAAAAATACCGACGGCCTCCAACTAGACGAAATCGAATATCTGATGGTCAAATCCCTGGCCCTGGATGCCCCGATTTCGTTGCAAACCAGTTTCAGCCAAATGGCCCAACATCCCCTGACGCCGGAGATTTTGGAAATTGTGCGGACCTATGAACTTTTGCGTCGTTCAGGCCGGCTGCGGCAGGAGGTCCGAAACCGGCTGCGAGAGCTGAACAAAGATTTTGTTCTCTATTGGCCTGAACCGGCCCAGCCGGACCGTTTGCCCGAATTTGTCGAAGTCCACCCTTTGCCGCCGCCGGGAGGCAACGCCGCGTTGCGCGCTTTAGCAGGCCCCCGGAAAGATGGGACCCTGCTGGTGGTTTGGCACTCCGAAGGCAAAAACGGACAATTGGTTTTGGATGCGCCAGTGGCAGAAGCCAGGCAATTGGACGGACAAGCGGTCCCCTTAGCCAATCAGGCAGGCAAACTGACCGTGCCGGTAGGCCCCCGTCGCCTTGCTGTCTGGTTGCCAAACCTCCCCCCCGAAGCCCTCCAACAGATCTGTCAAAAGGGCCAATGGCAAGAGGCTCCTGGCGGCCCGTAAAGCCCGGACGGCAATTGATCCGGAGAATCTTTGGAGATAAATTCCCAATGCCAATCGCCTTCTAGCGGGCAGCAGCAGAGCAAGGGAACCGAAGCGCCCTCGGTGGGAAGGAGGAGAGAATAATGGATTTAGGTTCCCCAGCGGTGGATTAGTTCATTGGGTACGCCCAATTGATCGCAGATGCGGGAAACAATAAAGTCGATCAGATCCTGGACATTTTTCACTCCATGGTAGAAACCGGGCATGGCCGGCAGCAAAACGGCTCCTGCTTTGACGGCCCGGCGCATGTTCTCTAGCAGCGGCAACGAAAGCGGCGTTTCTCTCGGAACTAGGATCAGTTTGCGGTGCTCTTTGAGGTGGACTTCGGCGGCCCGGTGGATTAGGTTTGCCGTCGTCCCATGAACGATGGCGCTGAGCGTGCCGCCTGAACAAGGACAAATGACCATGCCATCGGTAAGAAACGATCCGCTGGCAATCGGCGATTGCAAGTCCCGGTAATGGTGGTAGCTGAGGGTACCAGGAGAACCGATAGGGATGGCCAGCACTGTGCTGGCTTCGCTGGAGATGCCGGCCAATTCTCGGATGCGGCGAAGTTTTGGGTCTTGCACGCTTTGGCCGGCGTCCAGTCGAAGCGAGCTGGTTTGGAAGTTCTCCAAATCCACCGAGAGGTTCAGCTCCTGTTTGAGCACCGTTTGGGCAGCAGCGGAAATAGTCAAATGAACATCACACCCCGCCGACAAAAGCACCTCGACCAGCCGAACCGCATACGCCGCCCCACTAGCCCCCGTAATGGCCACGACAAAGGTCCGCTTCCTCACCGCTACTTTCCCTCAACCAGCACGGTACCATCCCCCGGGCTCCGCTCCACTTCTGCCATGGTCGGCAGCCCTTGTGTTGCTAATTGGTATGGAAAACCCCCTTTGGTCCTCCCTTTTCCCACCTCCCATGTTTGTAATAGGTTAGGAAAGTGTCTTTTCGCGTCCGCCTCCCCATTGGCAAAAACTGCGCTCCCCAAGCCGTCAACTTCTAAAAACGCCAAAATCCTGCCGCTTCTCTTGGTCTATTTTCCCGCATCGAGAAAGAAAAAGAAAGGGCGCCTGCCCAAAATGGCCTTCCAGTTAGGCTAGGCTTCTGAGAAGGCCAACGATGTCGGCAGGGGAAGAGTTCAGGAGAGTTTTTGTCCGACGTATAAGGTGGCAATGCCGAAAGTTAAAGGCTGTGCAGACACATGCTGCAGGCCAGCAGCAGCCATCTGCTCGGTCCAATAGGCTTCTGGCGGAAACTCGCCCACACTGGTGGGAAGATAATGGTAGGCTTCAAACTGGTTGGGCGCCAAGGCCTGCCCGATCCGAGGTAATATCCATCGGAAATACCATCTGTACAAGGTGCGAAGGAGGCCAGGCCGGGGCATCGAAAATTCTAAAATCACTACCCAACCCCCCGGTCGGCACACCCGAACCATCTCTTCTAAGGCGCGTTCCGGCACCTGAACATTCCGCAGACCGAACGCCACACAGACAATCTGGAACAGATTCGACCCAAAGGGCAAGGCGGCCGCATCGGCTTCTAGCAGGCGGATTCCAGTAGCCCCACAGCGTCGGCACTTCTGCCAGGCCTGGTGGAGCATCGGCCGACAAAAATCCACTCCCACCACCGGCACCTTCCCCCCCCCAGCCCGCCAATAGGCCAGGGCCAAATCCGCAGTACCAGTACAAATGTCCAAAATAGGAACCCCTGGCCTCGGCGGGACCCGGCAGACCACTTGCTGCCGCCACCGATAATCCACCCCAAACGAAAGCAAATGATTCAAAAAGTCGTACCGCCAGGCAATCTGGCCAAACATCTGACGGACTCGCCGACCGCTATGATCCACACCCATCGCAGAGCCTTCCAGAAAAAGCTTCTCTCCTCTTCGTTTCACCCGAACGGGAAGCCTACTTTTTCCGATGGCTACTGGACACAGCCAACTCGCTTCCAGGGCAAGCGGAGAAGCCAGCCCCCTAAAACCATCCACAGCCTCCTTGGCGCCTTTCGGACGGATGGCAAGCCCAGGGGACTGTTCCATTTGATGGAAAAATATTCCGAAAATCGGGATGGGCGTTTCGGCTAAAGGGCCTCTTTTCTTAGGGCAATCTTTTCCAACCATGGGACGATTTTTTGGGCATAGGGGGGCTAGCTTTTTGGGAGATTTAAGTTATTATTAAAAGGAGAGATGTTTGGGGGAGGGGAGAAAAACAGAAAATTTTAAAAAATCTTGGTCTTGCCAATGCGAAAACTCTGATGTATAAAATAAGCAGTAGGAGGGGCTGCTTGGCAGGAGTCATTCTTGGGGTAAGCGTCGAGGGGTGGCTTTTGGGTGGGCTTATATCCCCCATCTAGGGAATGACTAAAGGTCAAAAACCATTGACATAGCTTTGCGGTTCGGTAAGATAAGGCCGAAATTCCTTTCTGCCAAGCTCGCTAGCTGCTGAGGGTTAGGAAGGCTGTCGAAATCGGGTTGCTCCCAGGCCTTGAGAAAGAGGATTCGGCCCTAGGCACCCTCAGAGGCTTATCGAGGCAGAGGTCCCGCAGCTTTGGAGGGACAAGAAGCATTCCGGCCAGTTTAGGCTGCCCTGGTGGAGCCTGACAGGCATTAAGCAGATTTCCTCCGGTGGTGCTCGGAGAGCCCGTGGGTTGCGCCGCCTGCTAGGAGTCTGCATCCAAAGAGGCTGATAGTGTTTTCCCAAACTTCTAAGCATTCTCAGTGCTTCCGGCGCCCTGCTAGGGGACGTTCCGAAGGGTGTGTGTACGTTTAGGTGGCCATCGCCCCTCTCGCTCTTGTTTCTAGATGCTTCCGGGCATCCGGCTTAAAAGGTATTTTATATGACCAGAAGAAGAAAATTTCCCCCTCGAAGCCGTATTGCTCTTCCGGGCAGCCTCCGAGTTTCTGTTCCGCCATCACCCGATCGGCTGGTGCCATGGCAGGAGAACGAAGCGATGGAGAACAATAACGGTGACCAACTCCCTTTGCATCCTGGTTCTGGGGTCCTGGAATTGCATCCGAGCGGCTATGGATTCTTGCGGGATCCGAACGCCGACTACGCCCGACAGATGACCGATCCGTTTGTCCCGGCCAGCATGATTCAGAAATACGGCCTCCGCCAAGGGGTGCTCATCAATGCTCTGATCCAGCCGGGACGTCGGCAACAAGGTCCCCGCGTCAAAGAGATCCTCGACGTGGATGGAGTGAAGCCAGAAGACTATAAAAATGTCAAACACTTCGATCAAAAAACCCCCATCAATCCCCGCGAGTGGCTCCGCTTAGAAACCGGTCCCACCCCGCTCACCACCCGCGTCATGGACCTGCTGACACCCTTGGGCAAAGGGCAACGGGCCCTCATTGTGGCTCCGCCCCGGACCGGCAAAACGGTCCTCCTCCAACATATCAGCCAAGCTATCTCCACCAATTACCCCGATATTAAACTGATCGTCCTGCTGATTGACGAACGCCCCGAAGAAGTTACCGACTTCCGCCGCAATGTCAAAGGCGAAGTCGTCGCCTCCAGCCTAGACCGAGAAATCGAAAGCCATGTTCGGCTTTCTCAGTTGGTCATCGAACGGTGCCGACGACTGGCCGAAATCGGCCGCGATGTCTTCGTCGTCTTAGACTCCATTACCCGACTGGCCCGAGCCTTCAATAAATGGGTCGGCAATACCGGTCGCACCATGACCGGCGGCATCGACATCAAAGCCATGGACATCCCCAAAAAACTCTTCGCCACCGCTCGGGTGTTTGAAGAGGGCGGCTCCCTGACCGTCGTGGCCACCGCCCTGATCGACACCGGTAGCCGAATGGATGAACTGATCTTCCAAGAATTCAAAGGCACCGGCAATATGGAGCTGGTTCTGGATCGCCGATTGGCCGATCGCCGGATCTGGCCCGCCATGGACATCACCCAGTCCGGCACCCGACGCGAAGAACTCCTCCTGCCACCCGACGTCCTCCATGCCGTTACCGTTCTCCGACGCACCCTGGCCACCATGAATCCCATCGACGCCATGGAACAACTGACCGCCAAACTGGCCAAGTTTAAATCCAACGAAGAGTTTCTCAAATTGATCGCCGGTGCCCATGCCATGCTCTGACCTATCCGCCCATGCTACGCTCTGCCGACTCCGAAACGTTCACCCCTTCCTCCCACAATTTCCCGCCGCAGCCGCCTGCCAAATAAGCCTGCCCCCCAGAAGGCGTCAGAACACCTGCTGGGCTCGACTAAGGATCCCGGGAAAACTATCGGTTGGCCCCGCCGGCACCGTCTAGGTTAGGAGGCCCCCTCGTAGCGCAGGCGTCCCGCCCGCATCCCCTCGCAGCGCGGCCGTCTCGTCCGCTTATCGTCCTCTCTGCGAAAGCAGGAATCCTGGCGCCGTTGAGCCTGCCTTCCTATTGTCCTCCCCGCGCAAGCGGCAACCCAGACGCCTGCGTCTCTGCTTCCCTGAGAGCACCTTCTGGGGGGCGGGATTGCTTCTCCGTCCAGAAGATCGGCTTTCCTTTCCGCCACCCGGTCCCCCCTCCTTCTTGCAGGGGTGTATCTTTGCACCACCGCTTCGTTAGGGTAAAATAACTTCGTTAGGGTAAAATAACCGGTAAATTGCCAGCCTGGCCATAGATGTTTTTTTAAAGGGGCTTGTCGTGG
>CALIRO010000098.1 GCA_938042245.1 uncultured Thermoguttaceae bacterium | reverse complement strand
GTCGAAGCGTCCTGGGCTGGTCAATACCGCAGGCACCTGGAATGTGCCCATCGCGGTGGGGAACTCATAGGTTCCTGCGTTGTGCAGCTCCTCGCCCAAGGCCGGGGTACGGACCGAGTCGGCCAGATAGACAGGGACAGTCACCTCGCTGCGGCGATGTTCTAGCAGGTCGGTAATGGCCAGCAAGTAGTTCACTCGTGCCGTCAGCACAGCCAGCGGGTTCAGGTCGAAGCCCACCACGTTGTTCAAAACGCTTTCCAGCAGTTGGCTTTCCGGCACGAGGAGCAACCGGCCCAATTCCAACATCCGCCCGAGAACAAGCACCAGGAAGGTGCCGGAGCCGCAGGCCGGATCGAGAAAACGAGTGTTCAGAAGTTTCTGCCGCAATCGGCTTTCGTTACGCCGGGCATCGCCGGCAAACAATTCGCTGTCCAGCTGGACCAGCAGACGTTGGGCGAGCCAATCGGGCGTGTAATACTCGCCCAGGTTGTGCCGAACCTCCCGCGGCAACAGGTAGTGATAGAGTTTTTTGAACAGGTCGCGCGTCTCTTCGGGCGCCAGGCTCAATGTGGTCGGGTCGTACTCATCCAGGCGCCGGATGATGTCACGGAGCGCCTGCTCGATATGGTCGTTCCAAGCGTGGAGATACCAAGCGAAAAAGTCGCCCTCGAGCAAATTCAGGATACCGTAATCGCGGAAGATGCCGCCCGATTCCATCTCCTGTAGGCGGCGGCGTAGGGTCTCGGCGTCGGCAGTCACCAGGCCAGCAAACGAGGGTGCACCCAGCTTGACAGCAAGGTGGCGCGACAGAGCGAGCCAGGCCAAGAGCTTCACTAGCAACGCGAAGTAGGTATGCAGGACGAAGAAGAAGCGTTCCGCCTCTTCGGCGCTATGGATTTCAAAACCGGCCTTGCGCAGCCATTTCTTCAGCGGCTCCAGCTTCCGACCACCGAAGGCCTCCGAGTAGTCAATCGCCTCGCTGAAGAAGAGCCGCCACTGCTCGAAGAGTTTGCCAACGAGGCCATCCGGGTGTTCAAGAGTCCGGTGGAGCCCTTGGAATAGAGCGTGCAGGATGTTTTGGGTGCGCCGTTGCTCGATGGCAAAATCGCGGTTGAGGTTTTCAGAGCTCAGGGCGATACCGGAAGAAAGGCTGCTCAGCCAGGTGAGAAGTTGTTCCAGCGAATGCTTATTGACTTCCACCGGGTTTTCCTCGATCCACCGGCCTCCCATGTAGCGCACAAAGATGAGAAAGTGCCCATCAAGCACCACTCCGGCCATCCGGGGCAGTTCCCGGCGCTGCTGTGAAGCCAATTCCTCCATATACCCCTTGATCTGCTCCAGAGCATCCCGACTGCTTTTATCCGAAAGCCGATGAGACAAAACACCCGGTCGTTTGTACTCCACAATAAAACGGTTGAAAATGGCGTCCGCGCGACCGGCGGCAAGCGTGTACTCCGCGCGCGTCTGGGGCGTCCCTCCCACTTCTCGGCAAAAGTCGCTCAGCAGCCGGTCAATCACCTGACGGAACTCGGCTTCATTGGGCTGAGCAGGTAATAATTCCTCAATCGCTTCCAAAATCCTTGGGGCGTACTGAGAGATGATCTTGACCTGCTCGGTGGGCATCGGGGCATCCTTAGTATCTGAGCCACTAGGGGGTCAGTTTCCTATAAAATACCATTTCCGCTGGAAAGAATACATGAGCTCTGCCTGTCTCCAGAACAGAAACGTCCCCGCCGGGTGAGTTGGGAAGAAAAGGAGGCCGGGCCTTTACGCCCGCTCCGAAAGACCCCGTTGGCGGAGGGATTCGTAGAACAACACGGCGGCGGCTGTGGAGACATTGAGGCTATCGGCCTGGCCGCACATCGGAATCCGGATCGCTTGAATATCCGGGCCGGTCCAGACACTGGAAAGCCCTTCGGCCTCGCTGCCTAGCAGAATGGCGGCCGGAGGACGAAGGTCGGCATCAGTGTACAAAATAGATCCATCCACCCGGGCAGCATATATCCGTATCCCTTGCCTCCGAAGCCAAGCCAACACTTCCGCACTGCTACTGACGGCAATCGGCACGGTAAACACACAGCCCAGACTGGCCCGGATGCAGTTGGGATTCCAAAGATCCCCTGGGCAATCGGCCAAAAGGACTGCCGACACCCCGGCAGCATCTGCACTGCGGAGCACCGCGCCGATATTGCCCGGCTTTTCTACTCCCTCCAGTACTGCAACGACCGGACGGTCGGGCAAGACCAGCTCTTCCAAGCGGCGGGAAGGGATTTCGGCTACCGCCACCAGGCCTTCCTGGCGCTGGCCGTAGGCCAACTTTTCCATGACCGGGGGGCTTACCTGCCACAGGGGGGTGCCCGTGGCTGCCCAAAGCTCTAGGACCTTTTGGAGTTGGGGTGTATCCACTTTTGGGGGGCATAAGAACCCCTCGATGAGGCGAATTCCAGCCTGAATGGCCCGGCCAATTTCTCGAAGCCCGTCGATCAAGAATCGGCCCTGTTTTCGACGGTGCCGACCGGAGCGTAATCGAAGGGCTGCTTTAATCCGGGGGTTTTGCAGGCTGGTAATTTCAGACATAGCTGTTCCTCATTATTTTGGGGGGAAATAACCCACCAAGTTGACTATTTTTTCGCTCCATTTTCATGCTCTATAGGTATTTTGATCCCCTCACAAGTGGGGCTTCAAAAGGATTTTCTTTCTCCTTTTGGGGCCAGGAGATAGCATTTTGGGGCCTTTGTTTCCACTGCCCCTTGCCGATTTTCATTTTTTGGCGTACATTGTAATTTTCTCCTTTGCAAAGTCCCTGCCAATCGAAGGTGGTGGAGATGAACAAGACCTATATGGCCAAACCGGGGGAACTTCAGCCCCGATGGTGGCTCGTGGATGCTAAAGATAAAATTGTCGGCCGATTGGCCGCCAATATTGCTATGCTGCTGATGGGTAAACATCGGCCGGAATACACCCCCCATGTGGAATGTGGGGATTATGTGGTGGTCATTAATGCCGAGAAGGTAGTCTTTACCGGCAAAAAGTGGGATCAGAAGGAATACCGATGGTACACTGGGTATCCGGGCCAGCATTCGGAGACGGCTCGAAAACGCCTCCAGCGCCATCCGACCAAAATCCTGACCGAGGCGGTGCGCCGAATGCTGCCGAAAAATAAACTGGCCTATAAAATGCTCCGAAAATTGAAGGTCTATGCAGGGCCGGACCATCCCCATCAGGCTCAACAGCCGCAATTAATTGAATTAACCAAATCCCGGGGTGTGCTTCAGCTCAAGCCGGTTGCCGCCCCCGGAACCTAACCGATAGAATAACTCAGAGGACAGAATAACCAGAGATTAGAATAACTCGGACAGTGGTTTGAAGAGAGCCGGTCTATTTTGGTGGGTCTATATGCCTCTGACGAAGTATCTAGCAACGAGGAAATAATATGAGCACGGAATCTCCTGTCGTTTCTGGCCCTACCCAAACTGAATACGTCGCTACCGGTCGGCGGAAGACGTCGGTGGTGCGGGTGCGGATGCGGCCTGGCACCGGACAGATTCTGATCAACGGCCAACCGTACCAGGAGTATTTCCCTGGCCAACATCACTATAAAGCGGTCATTACACCTTTTGAGGTAACCGGAACGCTGGGGCAATTTGATGTACGTGCTCGGGCTGCCGGCGGCGGCATGAGTGGGCAGGCCGACGCCCTTCGGCTTGGCATTGCCCGAGCGTTAAAACTCTATAACCCCGACTTCTATCCCATCCTGCGAGAGGCAGGATTGCTGACCCGGGACCCCCGCAAGAAAGAGCGGAAGAAATACGGTCTGCACGCCGCCCGCCGAGGCACCCAGTTCTCCAAACGGTAAGGAAAATCCTCTGCTCCGGTTGGACCTGCAACACCTAGTTCTACGTAAACCCCTTCTGTCCCCACCAGGTGAACAACAGGCCGGAGGGAAACGAGGCTCCCTTTCGGCCTTGTTTTTCTTTCGGGCACAAAAGAACTCCCCCATGCCGTAGTTTATGGGAAATCGGCTTCCCTTCGGCCTTATTTTTGTTTTGGGCTGGCAGAAGGGAGGTTTTTCATTCGGACGACCAAGTCATCGCCATGGGGCTTACCTTCTGGAGGAGTCTCCTCTGCTGCCAGGCCGCCGTCGTCCTGGCCGTTCGGACCCACACTGTAAAGGATCACTCCCGCTTCGGTTCGGCGATAAATCACCGGCTGGTTCGGAGCGAACACATCTGGGGGAACTGCGGCTAGATACTTTGGAACCAGATCGTTCAATTGGTCAGGATATTGACCCTCCTGTGCCCGATACGCTGCCAGGGCAAAACTGCAAATGGTCAACTGCCGCTGCATCCGGGCTCGGTCTTCGGCCACATACACCTCCCGAAGGGCCGGGACCGTCAAGGCAATCAACACCGCGCCAATCTGTTCGGAAACTTTCTCCCCGGGGGCCCTGAGAAGGCCAAGCACCAGGGCAGTACGATCTTCGGCCTTGCCTTTTAATTGTCGGAGGTCCTTTTCGATGTCAGCCAGCGCCTGAGATCGCTGCTGGGGGGTGGGTTTTCGACCGGCTTCAACCAACCGATCGTACCACTGGTTGCCCATCCGGAGCGGGACATTCCAGTCGATCATTCCTCCGCCCACACCAGCCAGAAAATCGGCCAATCTCTTAGCCCAGCCGGCTAACCCGCTCTGCCCACCTTCCAATACCTCGATCAGCCGAAGCGATCTTCCAGGCCTTCGCGCCAAGCTGCAAATGACGTCTAAATACATAAATCGTTCGCCCAGATCAATTTTGTCGGCCATGGCTGGAAGCAGAGGCAGTGCCGCTAGCGCATCCCGCATCGCTAGCGCTTGCTGAGCCGACAAGTTTCCGTCCGAGGCAAACTGTTGGCCAGCTTGGCACGCCTGAGTCTCTATGGCTACTGCTACTAAATTTTCAACCAATGTAGCTCCTTGCCCCATTAGCCTGGCTAACCGGTGCATCGCCAGAAGATCTTCCCAGGCTTCGGCAATTTTGCCTTCGCCCAGACGGTACATAGCCCGAATGCGAAGCGTCCGGGCTGCTTCCCGCATCTGGCTAGCAGCCGGCAGTAGGGCAGCCCCCAGCATTTCTGGCTCGCCCTCCTCCTGCTTGCCTACCACGAGCGGATTATACCACCGGGGCCGACGACTGGCTTCTATGATCAGGGCCATCGGTTTTTCGTTGGCCTGAAGCCACTGGACCACCAAGGGAAACTGCTCCGCCTTCCAGGGACCTTCCAGGACTTGCTCGTACATCTGCTCGATTTTTTCCTCGGAAAGCTCCTGACCGGCTTGTTTGGACATCGAAGCTACATATTCATCAAAGCTCTGGAAATACTTTCCTTCCTCCGGCAGGATGGCTACACCCAATCGACGGAAATATTCCGCCCGAATCTTGGCATCGATCTCTTTTGGCCCCATCGCTTGCCAAAACAGCACAGCGGCATTGTTCTCTGGAGTGACCCCTTCGGCTAATCGGCGATTGATCGCAGCCAGATAGTCCGGGTAGCCGTCGGGCCGAAGCGGTTCGGTGATATACGTCGTCTCTTTAGAGATGCTTACCCGCCTCTGCGGGGGCCGGGCAGAACAGGGACTAACCAGCAAAAAAACCAGGAAAATCCCCCCGAAAATCACACTGGCTATACCTGCCCCCAAACCGCTGCCACAAACAACCCACCAAACCTTTCGTCTAGCATTCCCTCTGGCTACCATTGGGCCGTCCTTTCTGTTGAAAAAGACCAGGCTATTCACTTAGCCAGCCGTCGCACGCCCCCCTGTTTTGTCCTCGGCTTTGAAAAAAAAGATATAGAGAGCCTACAAAACCACCTTTCCTGGCACTATATCCCTAGTGAGTACCGTGTTGAAGTCAAGGGGGGTTTGGGGAAAAAAGGGAGTCAATTTGGGTTCATGGCGGGAGCTCCTGGAGAGGTTTAGCAGAGGGAGGTTGCTCCCACCAGGGTGGCCGTTTCCTCCGCCAGGCTGGAGGTTGCCACTACCGGCCTGGAGGAATCAGGATGGTTTGGGCAGGCCTGGGGGTTCCAAGGCCTGCCGGTGCGGAGGATGGCGTTGAGGATGATCAGGAGTTTTCGCATACAGGCTACCAGGGCCACCTTTTTGGCTTTTCCTGCCTCCAGCAGACGTTGGTAGAAGGCTTGGAGGATGGGATTGTAGCGGGTGGCAGTCAGGGTAGCCATGTAGAGGATCTTTCGGACCTGGGCCCTTCCGCCCCAGATGGAGCGTCGGCCGCGGAATCGGCCGCTATCGCGATTGACCGGGGCCACGCCGACCAGGGCGGCGATCTGTCGGCGGTTGAGCCGACCCAGTTCCGGCAGATGGGCTAGCAAGGTGCTGGCCGTCTGCGGGCCGACCCCTGGGACAGTCAGCAGCAGTTGCTGGTGTTGTTGCCAGATGGGCGACTGTTGGATGAGGTGTTGGATTTCCGCCTCGATGATGTTAATTTGTTTATCGAGTGTCTGGATCAGTTTTTGGATACTTTTCCAGACAGCCCGAACCGGTTCGGTCTGGAGGCGGTTTTTTTCGGCGGTTCGCATGGCCACCAGTTGATCCCGACGGGAGGTAAGTTGTTTGAGGCGTTGGAGTTGTTCGTCGGGCAGAGGGCGGAGTTCGGGCTGGATGGCCTTGGCGAACTGCGCTAGACACAGCGCGTCGATGCGGTCGGTCTTGGCCAGTCGTCCGGTGGCCTTGGCGAAGTCGCGAGCCTGCTTGGGGTTAATGACCACCACAGGCAACCCGGCCAAGGCCAGCTGAGCCACCAGCGGCCGCTCATAGCCGCCGGTGGCCTCCAAGACGATCCGGTGCGGAGGCCGCTGCTGGCAAGCCTGGAGGATGGCCTGATGCCCTTGGGCGTCGTTGGAGAAGGTTTCCACGACCTGCTGATCCTCAGCCAGCCAAGCGACCACCAACGTCTGTTTGGAGACGTCAATCCCCACAAACCAACAGAAACCGTTGAGATGGGCAGACGACATACCGGTTTCCTCCTTGTAAAATGCGGGCTTGTCGGCGAGGCGACAGCCCAATATACCGTTGGAACTCGGATATGTCCGACCGGGCCGGCCCACCGGGATCCTAA
>CALIRO010000097.1 GCA_938042245.1 uncultured Thermoguttaceae bacterium | reverse complement strand
TCTGGGCCTAGGGGGATGCAACTGGATTATAGAGTCCCCCTCCACCATGCGTGGAAATAGGGTTTCAATGGCCTTTTCTGGGCCTAGGGGGATGCAACGGAGGGAGCCTAATGCGGCAGTTGAAGTCTGCCCTCCGGGAGTTTCAATGGCCTTTTCTGGGCCTAGGGGGATGCAACCGCTTGGGTTGTAAGTTTTGATATGACAACAAGTTAGGAAGGCGAATTTCCGGACACTCCCAAAAGGGGGGTATGTTGATGGGAGTGGGGAAAGGAAATTTTTGGGGAGAAATGAGACGTAAGTGAAATAGTTGCATGGGGTTAGGTTTAAAAGTCTGGAGCCCCCCCAAAAAATACCTCTTTTGGGGGAGTCGGTAGAGGAAACATGCTTTGTTCATGGTGGTTTCCTTTCAATAGAAGATAATAAGGGGATTTTGTCAAGAGGGGGAAAGGGTTATGCAGGTCGGATGTTTCGGCCTTGATAGCCGCGGGGGGTGTGAATGAGGACAAAAGAGACTTGCTGTCCGATGCGAAAGGGGAGGGGCAGATCACACTCGGAGCGGTGGAGAAAGACGGGGGCAGGGAGCTGAGGGGAGGAGGCGAAGGCGTAGGAGCCGGAGGGTGCTACTTGTTGGATGGCGCCGGAGCGACGAGCCAGGTCGGTTACGAAGACAGAAGCCGAGAGGCGAAAAGCGGAGGAGACTTCCAGAAACTTGCTAGTAAAGCGATTAGGAGCTAGCAGGTTTCTTGGGGTGGCGGATCTCCAAGGGAAGCGGAGGCGATGGGCATAGTGATGGAAGCGAGCCAGGGGGCCTAAACAGAGACGATGGGAGGCGATGGCGGTAAGGGGGAAAAGGGGCAATTCGAGGCCGTGAGCAGGGTCTTGGAGAGGAGCATTTTCAGGGGCGGCGAAATCGACGCGATAACGGAATAGGACGTTATCTTGATGGTCCAGCAGATCCAGGCTGATGGCGTGGAGATCGGCTTCTTGAAGGATCAGCGACAGATCGTGGAGGAAATCGGCATGACGTGGGCCACTCAGGGCGGGAGAATGGCGGCGGAAGGCCTGGAGGATGAGTTGGAAAGCGGCCAGAGTTTGCTGCAGGAGAGGAAAGCAAGAGGATGGGAGTTC
Source organism: uncultured Thermoguttaceae bacterium (assembly GCA_938042245.1). Lineage (GTDB taxonomy): Bacteria > Planctomycetota > Planctomycetia > Pirellulales > Thermoguttaceae > JANXAQ01. The sequence continues at coordinate 18,196 of CALIRO010000097.1, read as the reverse complement.
GTCGTGGAAGAGAGGTTCGCCGGGACAGGTGTTGGGAGAAGATGACAACGGGGTGGGGGGAACCAAAGAGGAGGGATAGCCGAGGGGGACGGAGGCGTCCCAAGAGGAGGTAGCTGGCCCCGTGCCAAACGTATAGTTGTGTGGGAGCCGAGCCGGATAGGGAGGCGGCGAGGTCTGGGACGAGGGAACCCATGAATCGACATCGGAAGTGGGATCGGATAAGAAGTCTGTGGGAGAAGGGAGCTGGTCAGAGCGATTCGAACGGCGGGCAACGAGCATCATAATGGCCACGGCAAGTCCCATCAGCAAGGAAGTAAGGAGAACGACCATGTGGAATTCTCCAACCGGGCGGATAAAGAGAGTGGGTATTCGTTAATCCGGTTATTAGTTTATACGAGCCTCCGGAGCAAGCCGTAACAATGTTCGTTGTGGTGTATCAAGGGATAGGGAGCAGCGAGGTTCTGAATAGTTGGGGAAAGAGGTGGAAACGGAAGGCAGGCCCGGGGTCCGTGAGTCCCCAGGAGGGGTTAGGAAGGGGGAGAAGATAAGTTGGGAGGTCGCCAGCCGGCATAACCGAAGGAAGTTTTGATATGAGCATGAGCGGCGGGAGTGGCTTGGAGAATGCTCAGAAGAGAGCGAAGCGGTGGGAGGTGATCGGAGGGGCCTTGGGGCAATTGGCGGAGAAGATTCTGGCGAAGCTGAGCGATCCATTGGTCCAGCTGAAGGAATAGGTCGTGGACATGACAGCGAGCATAGAAATGGCCGAAAGAACGGACCAGGGCATTTAGATAGTCGAGGCGATATTGAAGACTGGGAACCGGGCGATTGGGATCCAGACAGGCCAGAACGGCGGAACGGAAGCGATCGATGTTTTCCTGAGTGGGCAACAAGGCGTTGGGGAGAATACGAAACCCGAGAAAACAAAACTCGTTACGACGAGAATCGAGGATGCGAGTTTTTTTGGGATGAGGGCGGAGGCGAAGTCGAGCTAACTCGGCAAACAGATCATCCAGAGCCTGTTCAGCCTGAGCGTGGGTTTGACAACAGAGGACCAGATCGTCGGCATAGCGGATCAGCTGATAACCGAGCCGCAACATGGCATGATCGAAGGGATTGAGATAATAGTTGGCTAATAGAGGGGATAAAGGACTGCCCTGTGGTAGTCCATGCCGAGTAGGAAAGAACCGGTCTCCGAGGCGGGCACCACAAGTCAGAGCTTTTCGGAGGAGCAGCAGGAGTCGTGGGTCGATAGACTCTTGCCGAAGCCGACGAAACAGGAGACGATGGGGAACCGAATCGAAGAAGTGATAGATGTCGGATTCGAGAACCCAAGGAGAATCATGTCGAATCCATTGGAGGAGGCGTTCGAGGGCCTGATGGACGCTCAGGGAAGGACGATAAGCGAAACAAGCCGGAGTAAAGTCTTTGGCCAGATGAGGTTCCAGGAGGAGGCGGAGAGCCTGAGCGACGATGCGATCGCGGACAGAAGGGATGGCCAATCGCCGGGAACCGCCGGTGAGCTTGGCGACAAAAACGCGTCGGAAGGGGAGAAACTGATATTGGCCGGTCTGAAGCTGCTGAAGGATTTGGTCGAGATGTTGGGAAGCGGAGGCGGCGAATTGAGCCAGGGAAGCCTGGTCAATGCCAGGAGAAGGACCGCCGCGGCGGACGCGTCGCCAGGCTTCCAGAAGGAGCTGGGGCGAACAAAGCTGCTCATAACCGAGGGCAAAACCGGCCGGAGTTTGACAGATCATTGGATATTCCTTGAGACCAGGGGCATGTCTGAAGAAGCCCAGAGAGCGAAACTATAAGGAAGTGTCGGTATCCTGGAGGTTGTTTTCTGCCAAGGGATGATTTTTTGCCCAAGAGCGGATGTCGGCAGCCAGACGGTGAGCGGCCTGGCGAAACTGGAGCTCAAAGGGATGCTTTTTGGGCGAGCCGAGAAACCGCTGCTCAAATAGGTGGATAAATCGACGGAAATGTTCGGTCTGAAGGCGTACGCCCTGAGGAGTCTGTTGGAAATGCTGAGAGCGAAAAGAACCTTTACGGACCTCGGCTAAGACCAGAAGATCAACCACGGGTGCCCGGAACGGCTCAATCAGATCACAAGCTAAGGCGGGGACTCCGGGACGGGGCTGATGATAGAAGCCGACCAGCGGGTCTAAGCCGATGGCGGCCAAAAGGCCCTGAGCCCTGGAAAGCAATAAGGTGTATCCGAGGGAAAGCAAGCCATTGACCGGATCCGGAGGGGGATGGTGCTGCCGACCTGGATAAGGCAGTTCCGGAGGAAATAGCAAGCGGAGAGCGGCATGCCAACGTGCCGAAGCAGCGCCTTCATACCCGCGTAAGGAGGCCAGAGAATCGGCCGAGGCGGCGCGGGTGAGGTCTTGATCGAACTGACTGGGCAAATCGCGTAATTCAGCAGGAGCCCGAGCGGCATACTCCCGAAAAGCGGAACGGAGAGAAAGGATTTTGTCTTGGACGAGTCGGCGAGCCTGGTGGAGACGGAATTGGGGATCGGCCACAGCCCAATGCTGCCAACAAGCTAAACTGGGCGCGTGCTCTGGGGGAGGAGCCAGTTGGGCTTGAAGACGATGCCGACGGCGATCAACAAAACTGACCTGCACGCCACGGCGCCAAAGAAGGCGAAGCGCCGCACCGGTTAAATCGGCATGACCATGAAGAACAACAGCCTCCAGGCGCTCTGGATGGAGCAATAGAGGGGTCCCCTGCAAGGGTTCCCAAGCGGGCATGTTGTTTCGGACCCGTAAGACGCCCGGGCCAACAAGATGAACAATTCGGGTAGCAGCCTTTTGGGGAGTCAAGGATTCCTCATCTGGGGGAGAGCGACGGACCTCAATGGCTGGCTTTTGGATAGCATCCGCCCGGTGTCCCAGGGAACTACGAGCGGAGGCAACGGGGGCCAGATCCGGAGAGGCATGCGGCCCGTCCGAAGGAGAAGAGGGCAAAGTAGCTTCCGCACTCATTGGCAATACTCCCTTACCAGATCACGACGTCCTGAAATTGGGGACCAGTACAAAGCCCCACAAAAGGGGTATTTTGGGCGGATGGATCATGCCGCATCAGCCAAGCGGCCACCTGATCCGTGCTGGGATCAATCAGCAAGGATAACTCCGCCAAGAGGAGGGAAAGGCGCTGTGGAGTCAAATCGGCCACAAAAACGGATTTTTGAACCCGTAGTCCCGCCCGCTCCAGGACCTTGGCTACACGACGGCGCCGCCGATGTTCCCGAATGTCATAGGCAATCACCCAATGCATGAAGCGTCCTCCGGGAGTGTGCGTAGTCGGGCAGTCGGCGGTCGAACTTTCAGGAATTTGGATGAAGGCAATCCATGAGGAATCCTCTCCGAAGGTCCGCGGTCTGCCATTGCCTGCCTCCACTGGGATCAATCAGGAGAAGCAGAAATGCCCGCCGGATGGGACACCACAAACCCAGAGTCCGCAACCCGATCTTCCGAAACATCCGAAGGGAGAAACGCAGTGTGCCGATCAGAAGACACCCCCTCCGGGAAGAACCAGCCCCCAAAAGGGGCTAGGAAAATAAAAAGCCACATCAAAATCGGCATCGACAATACCAAAAATACCACCAAGGCCCAGCCATCCGAGAAACCCATAGCTGGCGAATCGGCCGGAGAAAGCGAAACATCGGCAGACGAACTAGGATTTGGCCCAGAAACCGACTGAGGACCGATGCTCTGCCTAAGGCCATCACCCGAAACAGGGGGAACTCGGTGGGGAATCCATGCCCGCTGGGACACTGTTGCATAGGGCGTCTGTAGCCTGTGGGCATCGCCAGGAACAGAAGGAACTGGTTGGTGAAGCTGCTCGGAGGAGAACATAAAATGGGCCTGCTGAAAAAGCTCAAGAGTGCAAAAGCCGCCATGAGAAATCAATGCTGTCGGTGGGCATTCCAGGAGTTCCCAAGGGAGGTTCTCCTGAGGAGACCGGTGCATGGCCGGAAGAAAGTTTCTCATACCCCCATCCTCCGAAGCCATCCAACCCCGAAACCCAATAGGGCGTTCCATCAGACCAGTCTGCGCTCTGCGAGAAGCAGGCAAAAGTTGAGCACCACCGAAGTCCCCCCTATTGGCCAAACAACCGGGCATAAAGTTCTGCAACCAATCCCCCCAAAAGTATTAGCATAATTAAACACCCACAGCCACAACAACCACTATCATCGTGATGATCGCAGCGGCAGCAACGGCCTCCGGCTGATAGTGATAATAGGAATATCAAGAGCCACAGCCATCCCATCGGACCCCCTTTCTTTCAGAGAACGTGTTTGGACGGTACCTTTTATGTCCGGTCGGGCCGGCGCCCAGAGGCGGTATCCGGCTTTTGGAAAAGATGTTTGGCAAATCGCGCTTATCTTAGGTAACCGCGGCCAAGTTCGGTAAGCAAAGATCAATCCAACCGGCCCCCCCTCTTGGGGATCCTCCGGGCGGGCGGGATCTTCCGTATGGAACTGCGGAACATAATCGCCTCGAACACCCCTTCGCTCCTTATAAGTTCTACGGGCAAGAAGACAGAAAAGTAACAAAGGAACGTAGGAAGAGACCGGGGTTGGCTCAGCTAGGGGGGAGTTCACCATGGAATTAAGGTTTTGTAACATTTCATCCGAATGAGACAACCCGTCATCCCAGGAAAAAAAACAGCATTGCAGTTTTTTTCGAGCGATTTCTGCCCTCTTAGACGCCGGAGAGGTATTTGGACCTTATCGGCGAAAAACAGCGGGGCAGTTTTTTCGATGGACTTCTGCTCTCCGGACTGCTGCTTCCGCGGCAGAGGGGATCAGAGGCGTTGTACCTCAAAAACAGGCCCTTACTCCACTGGACTGAAATGTGACGATTTTTTCGAGGGGGGGACTTGACCAAAACAACGCTATCGATATTTTGATCAGTAGTTTCCTTCGTTTTCCGATTTCTGAATCTTGTCTATCCGACCGCTTTGAAGGGGCGTCAAGAAATGAATAGGCGGCTCCGTTGGCAAGAAAGCAGCCTGGAGCTCATCGGCGGCATGGGCGGAAGTTTCCGTCCGCTCTGTTACCAAAAACATACCGGGCGCGTAAAAAAGAGAAACGGCTTTCAACCATCCGATCTGAGGACTAAAGTTTGTTACATACCAGGAGTTTTGCCCGTATAAGAAGATAGGACGAGGAAAACCAGCACAGATGGAAGAATAACCAGCCATCGTAAGGGCATTCTTCGATTTTATTTAAGTGCGGCGTCAGAAATTGCACAGCTTTTGGAAGGATAACCAGCGAGCGAAAGGGGCATTCGTAAATGGCCGGGGTGTGGGTACTGAACTTTGCTCATCCGCTTACGGAAGCCCAACGGCGGGCGCTCCGGAAACTTTCCGGCCAGAAAATAGAAAAGGTCCTGGAAGTCAAGTGCCAGTTTGACCACGGCCGACCGTTCGCCGAGCAGGCAAAAGAACTCCTCGATAGCCTTGGGTTCGAATCGGCGGAATGGCAGGGACGGCCGATCTTGATCAATCCGCCCTCCCTGGCCCCAGTGGCCTGCACGGTGCTGGCAGAGCTGCATGGGCGGATGGGCTATTTTCCGCCGATCCTCCGCCTGCGTCCTACGGAAAATACCCCGCCGCAATTCGAAGTGGCCGAGATCATCAACCTGCAGGCCATCCGAGATGCGGCAAGAAATAAACGCTAACACGAATCACCCGGGACAAAGCAGACATTACCAGTGTTCCGTATTTTGGGCCTCACCACGGCCCAAACAGAGGAGCCATACTAATCAGCGGCTTGACCGAGAGGAAAAACTCCCTCAGTTCCGGAGATTTCCCTACAGCGGAACGAAATACAACCAGCCTCTGAAGGGGCCAGGAAAAGGCCATCCGGCCTGGACGTTATTCAGGAAAGGAAGATTTTTTTGCTCAGCAGGGGAAAACGACGATGTCCGAATCGTCAGGAAACGGCAAAGCATTTGTGCTCTTTTCGGTTGGGCCGGTCCAATCGTTTATAGCGTCGGCTCGGACGGTGCGAGACCTGTGGACGGGCAGCTTCCTGCTGGCTTGGCTTACCCGACACGCCATGGAACCGATTTTGAAACAGTGCGACTCCCAGGCCTTTGTTCTGCCAGATATGAGCCGGGACCCACTGCCGCTAGAGGGAGCAGGCGGCAGTTCAGCCTTCTCGGTACGCGCCGCTTGTTTACCCAACCGCTTCCTGGCCGAAGTGCCGGAAGATGGGGCCGAAGGATTGGCCGAGCAGTGCAAACAAAAGTTTCTCGAAGAATGGCAAAGGATTTCAAAAACAGTGCGAGAAAGCCTAGATCGAGAAGTGAACAATTATTCTACATTAAGCGCCGATTGGCAGGAGTCGGCAGACCGGTTGTGGCTGGACCAGGTGGAGTCGTTTTTCGACCTGCGGGTGGTGGTGCTGCCTTGGAGCCAATGCACGCCGCAGCTTCTCGAAGAACTTTTAGGCCCGGCTGATCGGAACCATGGGGGCAGCACGGAAGACGAGCTTTGGAGCGATCGCCGGGAATTGGTTTTTCGGCTTTTAGCGGCCCAAAAGGCTATCCGGAAGGTAACCCGCTATCAGCCGAAGCAGGATCCCCTGGGCATGTATGCACCGAAATGTACCCTGCTGGGTACCTATGAACAATTGGGGCCGTCGGAGGTGTCCAAGTCGGCCGAGTTTTGGCAAACTTTTGCCGAGTGTGTCAAAGTGGAAGGGATTCGGCTCCGGCGTGGGGAACGGCTCAGTGCGCCCAGCTTAGTCAAGCGGTTTGCCTGGCCAGCGTATCTGGCAGAGCAGCTTCCGACGGGGCCTGAGGAACTGCGGTTTGAGGACACGGCTACCGTGGCAGCAGCAGAATGGCTCTTGGAAGAGCCTCGGTTAGAGCCGAACGAAATTCGGGAAAAATACAAGGACTGGAACGGTCAATGGCTCCACTGGAATCGACATGATCAGGATCCGGACGATCCGTGCCCTCAAAAAATCTGGAACGAGATTTGGCCTATCATTCAGAAGAAACGGAGCCAGCAGGGCGGGGCGCCAGCCTACTACGGCATCCTGATGATCGACGGCGACCGGATGGGCCAAGTGCTGAATGCAAAAGTTGGGCCAGAACATCCTCGAAAAATAAGCCGAATCCTTGCCCAGTTTACCCTCGATCATGCCGAACGCATTGTAGATCAATGTCTAGGCACACTCATCTACTGCGGGGGCGACGATCTGCTGGCCCTGCTGCCGACAAGACAGGTGCTAGGCTGTGCCCAGGAAGTTCAAAAGGGATTTACGAGGGTCTGGCAAGCCCAGTTGGCTGACCTCCAAGCCACCCTGAGCGGCGGCATTGCCATTGTGCATTATAAAGAGGATTTACGATTTGCATTGGAGCAGGCTCGGTTGGCCGAAAAACAGGCTAAACAAGCAGGTCGCAATATTCTCTGCATTAGGCTGTGCCGACGATCGGGCGAACATCAGACCGCCCTATGTCCGTGGGATTTTGTAGAAACGGTGCAGGGTTGGGTAAACGCTTTTTCGCCGGTAGCTGCTTCGAATTCGCCGGCTGGAAAGGAGAATATCCCCGGGGCCTCCGACCGCTGGGCCTACCATCTGTATCAGGAACTGCCCGTCCTGGAAGGTCTGCCCCTGGAAGCAATCGAGGCGGAACTTCGCCGCCAGATGGACCGCGCTGAAGAGGCAACCCGAAAACGTCTGTTCGGCAACGATTACTCCAAAGCGGGGGCAAAATTGGTGGGCCAATTCAAGGACTATTACCAGTCCGTCCACGAGCGCTTTAGCACCCAAGAGAACATGGATGGGAAGATTCTTCGGCATTTTCTGACGCTTTGCCAGATGGCTTCCTTCTTAGCCCGCAGGAGAGAAGAATGAGCCAGCAGCCAGGTGGATCGAACTCGCTGGAGCGGATCGGCTTATGGCTGGAGCCGTTGGATGTGCTGTTTTTCCGGGATGGTCGGCCCTTTTCGGCGGCCACACGGGTCCGAAGCGGCCAACCCATGCCGCAGACTTTGGCCGGGGCGATCTGGACTGCGCTGCTCCGGCAGGCCGGTTGCCACTTCCCCACCCTGATGAGCACCTATCGAAACAAAACAGACCGAGCCCATTGGGAGGAAAACCTGCCGGAAGAAGAAATCCGCCAACGAACCAAACAGGCCTGGGAGGAAGCAATTCTGCAAGCCGGTGGCCCAGAATGGATTTTCCAGGTGCAGGTGCGTGGGCCGTGGCTGGCAAAGCTGCGGGAGAAACCGCCCAAGCCTAGCGCAGCGCCTCAGGCTTCCCAAGGCGAAGACCTTGCTTTTAGGTATCCGGAGCTGGCTCAGCCCAACGGGACGCAATCGCTGGATATCTTCGTTCCGATGCCAGCGGTGCTGTACCGACCGAAGGGAAAAAAGCCAGGTTCAGGCACTGGAGAGCTGTTCTACGCCAAGCCGTTGCCGGCTTCTCAGATTCCGCCTGGTTGGAAACCGCCTGCCGAGGGGCTTCGGCCTGTGTGGGTGCGGAGTCGAGAGGACATGGAACTGGCCGGCGGTTATCTGTGCCTCGAAGGGCTAGCCCGGTTCCTACGCGCACAAGTGCCTGATCCAACGTATATTATGCCGGAAAGCGAACTGTTTGATTACGACCATCGGACCGGCATAGGCATTGAGATGGATCGGCTTACCAGCGAAGAAAGCCAGATTTATGCCATTACCCTCCTGGCGCTCAAGAAGGGGGTGGGTTTTTATGCTGAGGTCTGTTTGCCGCCGGAGGGAGCGAAGACGCTTCGGCAAATCCATGTTCTCCGCTGGGGAGGCGAAAGCCGAAACGTCCTCTGCCAGCCGGTGGAAACTCCTTGTGGCTGGCCTAGAGTGCCACCGGCCAACGGCCAAAAGCCGATGCTGCTCCTTACTACGCCGGGACTGTTTGCTCAAGGGTGGCGCCCGGCCTGTTTAGCAACGGTGTTAGTAGCGGCGGCGGTGCCGGGGGAGAGCGCGGTTTCTGGTTGGGACTTGGCCCGCGGTGGACCGAAACCGGCCCGATTTGCCGCCGCGAGTGGAAGCGTCTATTTCCTGGAAAAACTCCCAGAATTACTGCCCGATTGCGAACAACTTCCAGAACCATTACCCAAGTGCCTCAGCGATCTGGAGGAAGATCGCCAACAGGGCTGGGGCTGCTACGCAGAAGGAGTATGGACCGATGAGTAACACAGTACAGAGTAACACTAAAATGGCCAGTGCGTTTTTGTTCATCCATGCCCAAACCTCGCTGCATCCAGGATGCGGGACTGCTCTGGGCACCGTGGACCTGCCCATCCAGCGCCAACGCCATACCGGTTGGCCTACCATCGCTGGATCGGCCCTGAAAGGCATCCTACGAGACGCCTACCGAGAAATGCGCAAATCGCACTACGGCAACAATCGGAAAAAGGCCAACGAAGAGGATGCCAACTTGGTAGCTATTTTTGGACCGGGTAAGGTGGAGGAATCCAGCGCTCATGCCGGCGCGTTGAGCGTAACGGACGCCCGCATTTTGGCCTATCCAGTGCGTTCCCTGCGGGGAGTGTTTGCCTGGGTAACCTGCCCGGCCGTGCTATATGGGCTGGTCCGGGATTTGGGTTTGAGCGGCATGTCCCAGGCCGACCTGCCCCTTCCAGCGGGTCTAACCAACGTCGGCAGAAATCAAGCACTTGTCCCGACCAAAAGCCCGCTTTTGGTGGGGGGAAACAAAATTGTGCTGGAGGAGTTCGACTTCCAAGTCGTTGGCGATTGCAACCGGCTGGCCGATTGGCTCGCCCAGCAAAGTTTTCTGGCAGATGACAGCTTCACCCCGCAGCGAATGCAGAAACATCTGGTGGTGCTCCATGACGATGACTTTGGACATTTTGTGCGCCATGCCACAGAAGTGATGGCCCGCATCGCCCTGGACTACGAGCGCAAAACCGTAAAATCGGGGGCTCTGTTTCACCAAGAGTTTCTCCCGCCGGAAACGTTGTTTTATACCGTGCTTTTGGCCTATGAAAGCCGACAGGAAGAAAAAAAGAAAGAAACCGCCCAGCAAGAAGAGCAACAACAACCTACCCGAAAACTCTCGGCACAAGAGATTCTGAAACAAGTGGCCGATTGTTTAGCCCAAACCAAATACCTGCAGATCGGCGGCGATGAGACTACGGGCAAAGGTCTCTGCGCTGTCCGAGTCTATTCGGGATAAGTCTCTGCCGGAATGGAAAACGGAAAAGCCAACACCAAAAACAAAGTCTCTAAGCCTTCTGACTAATTGAAGGAGAGGAGCGAACTATGCCCACAGCGCCTTCGTTAAACCAAACGACCGATCAACGTCGGGCCGCCCACGCCTGGCAAGCAGTTCAGGCCGCAAAACAGAAGCAGTGGCCGCATAAAGATCAAGACCCAAAAAAATTTGGCGGCCAAGCCCGAAAAATGCCCGTTCGGATTATGGCCTCTGGTTTAGGCCAGGCCTTGGCTTTTCTGAAAGCAAAAGGCTATGCCCCCGGACTCTTGATCGAACTTGGCGATTGGGTTCTCGATAAACGGAATCATCCCGAAAGTAGAAAAGAGAAACCTTCGGATACTGCCCTTTTGGAAGCAATTCTTAACGGCGATGCCGACTTTTTGCGGTGGGCCACGGACGAAACATTGGCCTATCTGCAATGGCTCATCCGTTTCGCAGAAGCCGAAGGACTGACCGAAGATTAAGTGCCTGAAATGGCCCTTCCTGAAAGTCTGTTGCCAGATAATGGGTTACCGGGCTGATGTTGAGGAGGTTCGGGTTTATCAGCGTTTCTTTTAATGAATCTGCAAGGTAGGACCGCTTTAATCCCAGCATCACTGCCCTGATCATTGTGCAAGGAGAACCACGATGGCGCTTATGGTTCCGTTGCCGGCAACTATCAGAAATCTTGCCTCGCAGGTTACTCATCCTGGGTTATTTTTAGATAAATACGTAGCTTCGTGGGATCCCCAGGCGGAGGCGGGCAAACTTTCCGAACGGGTCCAACGCCCGGCGGTAAAAGCGGTAACGGAACGATCCCAAAAGCCCCCAGACGGACTGAATTTTGGTGATCTCTTTGAGCGGTGGCAACGGATGCTTGGCCGGGTCGGCTGTGTGGGTTTTCGGGCGAAGACGGTCGGTCCGTTGACGTTGCATCTGGCCCGGGCTTCGGCGCTGGAAAACGCCGGCATCTGTCTGCATCCGATTTATGGATTTGTCTATATGCCCGGCAGCGGGCTGAAGGGCATGGCCCGCTCGTTTGCCGAAACGGTCTGGCTGCCTGCCCAATTGGCTCAATCGGGCCAAGATTGGCAATCGGCCGACGAGCAGCAGTGGAACTCCGCTCTAGACAAATTGGACCACGTCTTCGGATATGTGCCCTACATTGAACCGAGCAAAGAAGCTCGCCAACAAATGTCCGAGTTTGCCAGGGAGCTAGACCGCCGCCGCCGAGAGCGTGATAAAAAACGTTCCCAGGAAGCCAATGCCCATGTGGGAGAAATCGTTTTTTACGATGCTTGGCCGGTAGGTTGGCCGAGGTTGGTGGTCGATATTCTGAATAGTCACCACAAAAGCTACTATGAAAATCAGGAGCCGCCCGGCGATTGGGATTCGCCGGTGCCGGTGTATTTTTTAGCAGTACCGGCTGGGCATACCTTCCAATTTGCCTTGGGCAAATGGCGAGATACGACGCCGGATGAACTATTGGAACTGGCCGTCGGATGGTTGATGGGGGCCCTAGAGCACCAAGGGGCAGGCGCCAAAACGGCGGCCGGCTACGGAGCGTTTGAAATAACCGAAGGCCCGGAACGCTTAGCCCCTGCTGCGCCAGAGGGGGTCCCAGCGGCAAAAGCTCCTCAGAAGATCAACCAAGAAAAATGCCGCCAAGTTCCCTCCCACGCCTGGCAAGAGGCTAAAAACAAAAACCTTCGCTGCGAGTTTACCTGCACGTTGGAACTGGTAACCCCCGCCTTTTTGGCCGGCGCAGAACAACAGGCTGAGGATTGTGACCTTCGACCGGCTACCCTGCGGGGGCTTCTACGCTGGTGGTGGCGCACTATGCACGCCGGCTACGTCGATACCAAAACATTGTACGCTTTGGAATCGGCCGTCTGGGGCAATACGAGCCAAGGCGGTGCCGTGCGGATCACCCTTCGACCCCTCTCTAAAATCACTCGCCTATATAACAAAGAAGATGTAAAAGGCGCAAATCGCTTACCTTCTCCTCCAGATAAGAAGACTACCCCTGGGCTTTGGTATTTTTCTTTTGGCATGGATGATATACGAAAAGAAAATGGCACAAAATGCCGATTTCAGCGGTATTATGTGGCCCCGGGCGCCCAGTGGGAGCTACGCTTTACGATCCATCCTTCCTGGTATCAGATCGGAGATCAAAAGGGCAACCTCAATCGTGTTATCTCTTTACCCAATACCCTAATGCTTCTCCAACAAGCCCAGGCGGCTTTGTGGCTTTTATGCCAGTATGGGGCAGTTGGCTCTAAATCCCGCAAAGGCTATGGGTGCTTCGCCACGCCTAGGGAATTGGGCCCATTGAATCTTCAGCAATGCAAAAACTGGGCGGAAGAATTTCGGCAAGCCTGTGGGCTCCGAAGAGGAAGCTCCTCTGGGACGCCCCATCTGGAAGATATGCTCCACCAGGAGATCCCAACCGAATGGAAAAACTATTGGTTTGTTTTGGATCGGATTGGCGCCGCCGCCCAGGAATTTGCTAAGAATTATAAACATAATGTCGAGAAAAAAGCCTTGGGACTACCGCGAAAAATCGGCCCTCCGCCTAGAGGATCTTTCACCCCAGGAAGACATGTTCAGCAAACGGATCGTCATGCCTCGCCTATTATTTATCACGTCCTTCGAAAAACGGACGGCGCCTATAGCATTCGGATGGTAGCTTTTCCTTCCCCAGAGTTGCCTGAGGACCCTACCCGAAAGAAAAGTCGAGAATTTCTCCAAAAAGTCTGCCAAAATATCTCAAAAATTCTCCAAACATGGACAAAGGATGCGGAATTTCGCTCCGTTGGCCAAATCCCTCCTTCTGTTCCTGTGCAGAAATCGCCGCCATCTGGGTCCCATTCCATGCAGGGGCGGAGCCAAGGTACTGCTACGTTGACGGCTGGGGATCGGGTAGAAGTAACTATTGTTCCCGATCCGAAGGGCAGGGGAAGACTTTTTGGCCGGCATGAACCGACAGGCCTGGTTGGACCAATTCAAAACGCCGATCGCCTGCCCACCCGCCCCCAGATAGGAGACCGACTGACTGTCCAGGTGGCTTCCCTCAGCGCTACAGGGGATGCAGTTCAGTTTAAAGTGCCGGAATCTTCCCCCAAGTAGGAACGCCTGCTTTCAACATATACAGGAATGGGCTAACCATGGCTCGATGCAAGCCGCGGCATTTGATGGATGTACTCACGGCGATGACCGGTTCGGTGGAGACACCGCTGTGGGTTTTGCCGCTGTGGTTGGTTGGCGTACTGGTCGGCAATTTGCTAACCGAAGTGTTTCCTTGGTGGCTTATCCTTATCTTCATATTGGTGTTATTAGTGGGGTTTTACGTTTGGTGGCAACGGCATCGAAGGAGGCATATGCAATTCACCTCCAAGTTCCAACCGCAGATGCCTAGGCGGGCGCGGGGGTTGATCCTGCCGGTTTCGCCGATTTCTGTACGGAAAGCCACCGACCAAGAGCGCCGCCGAGTCAAAGAACTTCGTGAAGACTCTTTGGGTAACCTCCGCCAACCGCTTCTGGCTGCGGACCAGCAGCTTCTGGAACGTTCCAACCTGCAACCGGCCTTAGCCGCCATAGAATACCACTACGGACCCGATCAAAACCCCTCGTCCAGCGCCCCGCCTGGTTTGCAAGATGTTTGGATTATCACTACAGAAGAAACCAATTCATCTTCTGCCGGTTCTTCTTCCCAGGGTGTAGGTCATTTATTGCAGCGTTGGTTCCTCAGTCGCCATCCAGAGGCCTCAGAGCGAATCCGGTTTCACTTGGATCAGTACGAAGGTCTTTCGCTCCGAATTGACCCGATGGATTACACGGGGCTAGCCACCTTGGTAGATCAAATCTATGAAAAGGCTCCCTATAAACCATGGCAGATCATTGCTGACATTACGCCCGGCACGAAGGTCATCTCGTTGGCGGTGGCCATGGGATGTCTTCCGCCCAACCGCACTATGCAATACATGACCACGGAGCGGCATCCCCAAACCGGTGAAGTGATGGAGGGCGGCCAGCTGAAACCTTTGTTGATCGATGTGGATCCTTATGTGGAAGAAGTTTTATAAGCATAGAACCCCTCCCGATCTCCTAGCTTCCGAATGGACCATCCTAAAACTTGCTCGAAGGAAGCCCGCCGATGAGCAACCCGCAGCAAGCGATGGTGGTTTTGGCAAGTGAACAGGTGTGGCCGAATATTCATGGCCTGGTCCATTGGCAAACCCATGAAGGCGGCCTAAGCGATTTGTGTATTTATCACACGAAAGACCCACTGCGTTCGATTCAGCCAGCCAAGCGACTAGAAGAGTTTGTTCAGCAGGTCTATCCGGGTATCCAGGTGCACTTGCCGTCTGAGCCGTTGGGGATCATGCCGCACGATGTGCGGAATCAAGTGCGGCTTTGGCAGCACCAATTGCCCGGTCGGCGGTGGATTATCAACGCTACCGGCGGCCTAAAACCGATGTTTGCTGGCGCCATCGCCTGTTGTGATCTTCCCGATACCGAGGTGGTCTATCGAGAACTGTCGGGCGATTGGTACCGGTGGGTACCCAGTCCGGAGGGGCCTCGACCAGAACCTTTCTCCATCGATATAGCGGAAACCGACTCGATCCCCATCGAAGCCCTGGTGAAAGTTCAATATAACAGGCCCCCAGATGCTCGATGGGAGGTAAAACCTGTCCGACGGCTTCCCATCCTCCGGTTGGTCCAAGAGGGATTAAAAAGAAACTGGAATTGGCCTTCGATGTTTCAAGCCTGTGGCTTGCCTACAAACGAGTCTGACGGACACCTCTTCGAGGAGTTTGTAGGGGCATGTTTGCTGGAATTGGGAATCCAACAGGTATGTAAAAACATTATTCTCCAAGGCCCCGAACGCCAATGCTTGCAGGAGATTGACATCGCCGCCAATAATCGAGGCCAACTGCTGGTTATCGATTGCAAGCTCCGCACAAAGGAAGAGGAAGGAAGCCGGGTAGAAAACCTTACTTCCCAAATTCGTCAGGCCTATACCACCTGTCGAGAATTGGGCGGGATAGGCGCCCGATTGTTATTGCTTCGGCCAGGACGCATCTTCTCCGTAGAAGAGCTGGAGTTAGCTGAGGCACTTCGACTTCAGGTCCTCGATAACCTTCAGACGATGGATTTTTTCCGAAAATTGGCCAAGTTTTGCGGCTTCCAAGACCCGTTGCCTCCGCAATTACAAGACGCCCAAGCTCTGCTGGATCAGGCTCGATCCAACGGCGTGCAGGAAGCCTTTAGTAGCACCCGCTGGAGTGGATCTCTCTCCTCGGAAACGCCTTTAGAATCTATCCTCCCCTTAGGTTCTGATCTAGAAAAGCTTACCCAAGACCTCCACCAAGATTGGATCGCTTATCAAATCGATCAGATCATCTGGATTCGGGGAAAGAACTCCCAAAAACTTCGGGGGTTAGAGCTTCAACGATACCTGAACCGTTTGTTCTCTCGTATTGCTGGTGTTCGAGTCGATTCTTGGTGGCTTAGTAATAATGAAACCACATATCATCTGGCCCTCCGACTGGCGAAATCGAAAGTTGTCAAAGAGCTGAAACAGTTTTTAGCTAATTTCATCGGCAAGAGCCTTTTGACGTCCGATTCCTCCTCCCACAGCACTGCAATCCCATAGCGTCATCGCTCTTATATCTGAAAAACGCAGCGCTTCTTATTATTCTCCTTACTATTCTCTGAAACCGGTTTCTGTCGGGACCGAAAACGCCAAACGTGGCCAGGGGGCTGGAAAACCCTTCCGGCTAGAGCGGGAAAACACTTCTTGGTCCTGTCCTTTGAAACCTTCAAGCTCCTACTCTGATCTCCAGCGATGACGGGGGGCTGAAAACACTTCTTCTTACTGGGCTTTGAAATCGGAGACATGGTCCGTCTGTGCGGGCATAGCGCGGCCCCGGCACCCACACCAGTCCGCCTGATCCCATGAAAGCCTCTGAATACCTGTTTGGGGGGATTTGGGGGGAATGGCCCCCTGATCGCTTCTTCTACCAAGCCGGTGTTTGGCACCGGCTACTGGAATTGCATCTTTTCCCATAGAAGGGAAAAATGAAAGAAGAGGCTGTTTTTCCCGCTGGGGAAGGTTTTAGATGCGTTGGCCGATTCAGGTACAACTGTTAGGTACCATGCTAGCGGTATTGTTGGCGGCCATTGGGTTGGCCACCGGCGCAGTGGCGTATGTGAGTTATCATCATGCCCGGCAAGTGCAGGAGGAGAATCTGCGTCGGACGGTGCGGACGCTTTTAGACGCTGCCTTTCCGCTTACGGAGCGGGTTTTGGAGCAGATGAGCGGGTTGTCGGGCGCCCATTTTTTGCTTCTGGACGGTTCAGGCCGGGTCCGGCTCAGTACCCTGGAACTACCGCCAGCAGCCCAAGAAACGGCGGCCCATTTCCCGTTGGCTCAGGGGCTTGAGTCCCTGGATGCGAAAGATCGTCTTGAGGTGGGGCAGGAGGTTTATTTAGGATGTCGAATTCGGGTACCGGGGCGGTTTGGGACGGATCCAGCGGGCTCGTTGGTGGTGTTATATCGGCAGGATCGGTGGACGGCCGAGGCGCGGCGGGCGGTTTGGCCGACGCTGCTGGCGGGCGGCGGCGCAGCGTTGCTGGCCGCTGGCGCCGCCGCCCTTTTGGCCCGTCGGATTGTCCAGCCTTTGCGCCAATTGTGTGATCGCACGGCGGCTATCGCCAATGGCCAACGCGAACCGATGCCTGTTCCCCGCCGCAACGACGAACTCCGGGATATGGTCGTGTCGATCAATCGAATGACAGAACAACTCCAGGCGTATGAGGCGGAGATACGTCGCCATGAGCGGCTTCGCACGCTCGACCAACTGGGCGCTTGTCTGGCCCATCAACTGCGCAACGCCGCCACCGGCGCCCGAATGGCCATCGAACTCCATCAACGGGCTTGTCCGGAATCCTCCCAGCAGGAAACGCTCCTGATGGCCCTCCGCCAATTGCAACAGATGGAATCCTACTTGCAACGATTTCTGAGCGATTCGGACCGGTCAGCCGAGCCTTATGCGCCAGTGGATTTAGGCCCGCTGGTAGAAGAGGCAGTCGGTATAGTTCGGCCTGCGTGCGATCATGCCCACATTTGTTTAGCGATCCAGCGTCCGGAAACTTCGGTGATGGTGCTAGCCCAGAAAGAATTGCTCCGAGAAGTGATCATGAATCTTCTTTGGAATGCGATCCGGGCGGTCCAATCCGGTTCGACGGCCCCCCAAATCGAGGTAAAACTAGACCTTCTGCCCCCTCCCCCAGGGAAACCGCGGCACGCCCTGCTAGAGGTTCGAGACACCGGCCCGGGTCCTGCCCCTTTGGTGGCGGATCGGCTTTTTGAGCCTTTTGTTACCGACCGCCCTGAGGGGACTGGGTTGGGCCTGTTCATGGCCCAACGGGTTGTCCACACGCATGGCGGTTTGATCCAGTGGCGTCGGGAAAACTCCATGACCTGCTTTTCAGTTCAACTGCCCCTTTTCCAGCGAGATACCGACCATGGCGCATCTGCTGATCGTGGATGATGAACCGAGCATCTGTTGGGGATTGAGTCGATTGGCCGAACAAATGGGCCATACCGCAACCGCCGCTGCCTCCGCCGAACAGGCTCTCTCCCTCGCCCAGCAACATCGGCCCGATGCCGTCGTCATGGATATCCGATTGCCTGGGATGGACGGCCTGACCGCCCTGAAAATGCTCCACACCGAACTGGGGCCGATGCCGGTAATCGTCATTACTGCGTTCGGCGATTTGCAGACTGCGGTCGAGGCGGTTCGGAACGGAGCGTTTGACTATCTGACCAAACCCTTTGAACTGAAGGCGGCCGAGCGGGCCATCCAACGGGCTTTGGAAAGCCTTCATCATCCAGAAGCCCCTCCATCTGCTTGCCCAGCCCTCCCTCTGGAAGACCACATCGTCGGCCGGTCGCCGCTCATGCAAGAACTTTTT
>CALIRO010000096.1 GCA_938042245.1 uncultured Thermoguttaceae bacterium | reverse complement strand
CAGCCTGGTGCTTTTGGTGCTCGGCGCAGGGGGTCTGCTGGCGGCCCGCCGCTGGCTGGCAGCGCCGTCTGGGAGACGGTTGTAACGCCGTCTGTGGGAGTGGGAGAAAGGCCTGGGCAGCAGGCAGTTTCGCCTCTCCCCACCGTGGGCAAGGGGGTGATTCCCCCTCACCCGGCCTGCTTCGCAGGCCACCCTCTCCCACAGAGGGGAGAGGGGATTTATGTGCCTCTCCCCTGGCGGGAGAGGCCGGCTTGGCCGAAGGCCAAGCCGGGTGAGGGGGTAGGTTCTGGGCAGCTTCGTGTTCTTTGTCTTCTTCGTGCGAGGCAATCACACCCATCCCTGCCCTGCCGCTTACGCCGGAATGACATTTGACACGAGGGAGACGAGATTCCTCCTTTTCCAGCAGGAGCGCAGGCAGTTTTTATCCAGTGCCACGCACAAGCCTTGGCTGTACAGGTCGGAACCGTTCGCTTTTGCAAAAGGAGACTTGATCATGCGATGGCCGTTTTGGTATGGGGGAGGAATGGCGGTACCAGCCCTTTTTTATTTTGGGGTATTTTTGTACATGGGTTGTGGTGGCGAGCAGGGCAAACAACCTGTTCCAGCCGGTGCCCAGCAACCGGCGTCGGAGTCCCGCACCGACGAAACGCTGGGTAAAACAAAGTTTACGCTCACTAGCCGGGCCTTCCAACACGGCCAGCCGATCCCTCGCAAATATACTGGCGAAGGCGAAGACGTTTCGCCGCCGTTGCGTTGGGATGGCGTGCCGGAAGGGACCAAGGAGTTTGCCCTGATCTGCGACGATCCGGACGCTCCGAGCCCGGATGCGCCGGGTCCCGAACCCTGGGTCCATTGGGTCCTTTACGGCATCAGCGCGGAGGTGCGGGGGTTGCCGGAAGGGTTGGCCAGGGTGGAGCGGCCTCAGGAGCCGCCCGGCGCCTTACAGGGCCGCAACTCTTGGCCGGAAGGTGAAAACATCGGCTATCGAGGCCCCATGCCCCCGCCCGGCAAACCCCACCGGTATTTCTTCCGACTTTACGCCCTCAGCCAACCAGGTCCTACCCAACCAGGCCTCACCAAAAAGCAGTTGCTCCAACAGATCAAAGACCATATCCTTGCCGAAGCGGTGCTGATGGGTACCTACCAACGCAAGTAGCCTGCAATGCCGTCTGTGAGTCGGCGAACAGTTGTAACGCCGTCTGTTAAGACGGCGGGTGGTTCAGTCTGGACAGACTACGGTCCAGGGTGCTATGGAAGGCCGTCTGTGAGAAGGGGGCAGTGCCGACTCAGCCTGGATAGACTAAGTTACATGGCATCGTCTCAGTCTGGACAGACTCAGCTACCTGTTCGTTCCATGAGCAGTTCGGCCAGTCGAACAGGGTAGGTTCCCAGTCTCACAGAGTAGGTTACACTCCGGTATGTTCTACCGGGTGGGATCCCTCTGCCCAAGGGGGAATCTGTCCATTTTTATTTGGGTTTTATTTGGCGGAAATGTCCTTTGATATCCCCCCATCCGATAGGAGACAGTACGCATGGCAACCTTTGTGGGATATGTGGTGTGGAAGAGGCCTGGGCGATGGCGTCTAGGGCAGGTGGGGCTTTTGACGGCCGGGGGGTGGTTGGCTGCCGCCGGATGCCTGACAATCTTGAATCTGTTCAACCTGGTAATCCTGAACCTCCTCCCACTGGGCCATGCCCCGCCCATTTATGGAGCCGAAACTTCCGGTGGGGCATCAGAAAGACTTCCTTCGGCCCAACCGACATTCCTGGTAGCCCAAGCCGCCCCAGCAGCTCCCGCTAAACCGGCGCCGACTCCTGTCAAGCCCACCTGGTCGGCCGAGGAACCCCGGCTTGCTTCGGAAGAACCCCAAGCCACCCCGGATCGCACCCCGCTAGAGGGCACCAAGCCGCTGGAACTCGAAGGCGACATCGCCTTTTCGCTGATCGACGGGGTGGATCGGTTTTTGCTCCGGAAGATCGACCAGGCTGCTGAAAAACGCTCGGCTTTTTGGCGTCGGGATTATAGCTCGCCGGAGGCGTATGAAAAATCGCTCCAGCCGAACCGCCAGCGGCTGGCCCATATCCTGGGCGTTCGAGATGAGCGGGCCAAGGTCGAGGGATTTGAACTGATGGCTACTACCAAGCGGTCGGCGCAGGTGGGCCAGGCTGCGGGCTACCAAGTGCTGGCGGTGCGTTGGCCTGCCTTCGGCGATGTTTGGGGCGAAGGGCTGCTGCTTGTGCCAGAAGGCCGACTGCCGGTGGCCGATGTGGTGGCCATCCCGGACGCCGACCTGCTGCCGGAACAATTGGTCGGCCTCGTGGAGGGCGTGGCGCCGGAGTCGCAATACGCCCGCCGATTGGCCGAAAGCGGTTGCCGGGTGCTCGTCCCCACCCTGATCAGCCGACAAATGACCCGCCGCGGCGTCGAAGGCCGACACGGCGCCCTGCTAACCCACCGGGAATACCTCTACCGCTCCGCCTATGAACTGGGCCGACACCTGATCGGCTACGAAGTGCAAAAAGTCTTGGCCGCCGTGGACGGGTTGCTGAAAGAACCCGGGCCAGCAGATCGCAAAGTAGGCCTCGTGGGCTGGGGCGAAGGGGGGCTGTTGGCCTTGTATGCGGCAGCACTGGACATTAGGATACAAGCCGTCTGTGTGAGCGGCTATTTTACCGATCGGCGCACCATCTGGCAGGAACCGATCGACCGAAACGTGTTCGGTCTTTTAGAGCAGTTTGGCGATGCGGAACTGGCGGCCATGGTGGCGCCGCGAGCAGTGATTATTGAGGCGGCCAAAGCGCCGGAATTGCAACTGCCTAGCCAAGGCGGCGCCCCAGGCCGACTCGTAACCCCAGCCATAGACACGGTTCGGCAAGAATGGCACCGGGCCTTGAAACTGATCGAACCGCTGGAGCCGAAGCCCACTTTCCGATTGGTCGAAAGCGGCAATGGCGTCGGCCCGTATGGTTCGCCCGCCGCGCTGGAAGCCTTTTTGCAGGCCCTCCGACCAGGCAGCCCATTGGCCCCCCTGCAAGAGCCGCCGAAAAAATTAGTGCCCAACTTCGATCCGGAAGGCCGCCTGGCCCGCCAAATCCAGCAGATCGACCGCCACAACCAACAACTTTTGGCCGAAAGCCCTTATGTGCGGCAAAAATTCATGTCCAAACTGGATTTCTCTTCTCTGGAAGCCTACGAGAAGTCGGCTGCCGAATATCGGCAGTTTTTCTATGAGGAGGTAATTGGCCGATTTGACGATCCGCTTTTGCCGCCCCATCCACGCACCCGAAAGGCCTGTCAGACGAACACCTGGACGGGCTACGAAGTGGTGCTGGACGTTTGGCCAGATGTCATTGCCTACGGGCTGCTGCTTGTGCCTAAGGACATCCAGCCGGGCCAGCGCCGACCGGTCGTCGTCTGCCAACACGGCCTGGAGGGCCGACCGCAACATGTGATCGGTAAAGAAATGTACAGTGCTTACAAGGCCTTTGCCAACGCCTTGGCCGAGCGAGGCTTTGTCGTCTTCGCTCCGCAAAACCTATACCTGGGCGGCGACCGGTTCCGCACCCTGCAGCGCAAGGCCAACCCAATCAAAAAGACCTTGTTTTCCATCATCACCCCGCAGCACCAGCAGATCATCCATTGGCTGGGGAGCTTGCCGTTTGTGGATCGAAGCCGGATCGGCTTCTACGGTCTAAGCTACGGCGGCAAGACGGCCATGCGCGTGCCAGCCCTGCTGACCGATTATTGCATGTCTATTTGTTCAGCTGACTTCAACGAATGGGTCTGGAAGAACGCCTCCAGCCGGTCGCCATATAGCTACGTATGGACCGGCGAATACGAGATTTTCGAGTTCGACTTGGGCAGCACGTTCAATTATGCGGAGATGGCCGCCCTGATCGCTCCCCGACCGTTTATGGTCGAACGAGGCCACTTCGACGGCGTGGCCCCGGATGAAACGGTAGCCTATGAATACGCCAAGGTCCGCCACCTGTACGCCGCCCGTCTGCACCTCCCGGAACGCACCCAGATCGAATGGTTCGTCGGCCCTCATACCATCCACGGCGTCGGCACGTTTGACTTCCTCCACCGCTGGCTCCACTGGCCAAAAACAAAACACAAAGAGCAAAAATACTAACATCTTAGCCGAAGGATGTCCCCCCTGATTCCGGTGCAAGCAGCAGGCCAGGTTTTTATGGTTTAGCTATCCTGGTTTCCCGTTGATCTGGGAACAAGTTTCTGGATTCCCGCTTTGGCGGGAATGACACCCACCGGACCTGCCGCCCCCAAACGCCTCTCCCCGCCGCAAAAAATTGCCTCTCCCCTTCGCGGGAGAGGCCAGCTTGGCCAACGGCCAAGCCTGGTGACCGAAGGTCAACCCGGGTGAGCGACACAGCAGTTTTTTTCCATCCTCCCGTTTCTGGAGTGCCGGGGCGAATCGACTGTTGGCATGGCCGGTAGGATACGATGTGGCATTTAGGGCGGACAATGTTTCCATAACTCTTTTCTAATTAAAAAGTTATAGTATTTCTCTGGCACAAGGAATCCCCCTGTTTTGTAAGCTATCTTTTCTTGAAGGCGCAAGATTGCTGCTTTGTCCTGTTTAGCAGACTGGATTGTCTTGTTTAACGAAAAGGAACCCGATATGCCGATCGTTTGGGATGATTCGTTTCGTACTGAGGTGTTGTTAGTCGATGGCCAACATCAGGAGCTATTTCGACAGATCAACGGACTGCATGAAGCGATGTTGCAAGGAAAAGGGCGTCAGGAAGTGGCCAAACTGATCCAATTTCTCGACCAATACACGAAAAAGCATTTTGCCGAGGAAGAACGCCTCGTGGAACAGAGAAACTGCCCGGTAGCCGAGGCCAACAAAATGGCGCATCGCCAACTGCTGGATCGGCTCGCTCAACTAAAGACGCAATTTGAGCAACAGAAGACCGGAACTACCGTAACGATGGAAATTTATCGACTTATGGCGGATTGGCTTGTTCAGCACATTAAAGCCATCGACCTGAAACTTCGGGAGAGCCAGCCGGCCCTAACTGCAGCCGCCTCAAAAGGGTAGAACTGCCTTGTGGGTCCGATAGGCTGGTTCATCGGCCCGCGTTGTCATGTTCGGATAGATAAACCAAAGGAAAATCCTTGGTTATAGTAAACATAATTTCTCTTTCCTGTATCAGGAGCTTAGCCCATGCCCATTACCTGGAACGATTCGCTGCTGACCGGGGTGCCTACTGTAGATGCCCAGCACAAAGACCTTTTCCGTCAGGTCAACGCCTTCCATGAGGCGATGAAACAAGGCAAAGCCAAAGAAGAGTTGGGTAAACTCCTGGACTTTTTAGGCCGATATACCCAGCAACACTTTGTGGACGAAGAACGGTTTATGGACCAATATCAATGTTCGGCCGCTACGGCCAACAAAGCCGCCCATCAGGCTCTCCTGAAGCGGTTCGGAGAACTCCGGCAACGGCTGGAACAAGACAAGACCGGCGTTCAGGTGGCCATGGAAATCTACCGGGAGCTTTCCGACTGGCTGGTCAAACATGTGCAAGGCATCGACCTTCAACTGCGGGATGCGGTGCAAGCACGGCACAGCGCCGCCGTCGGCGCGACAACAAGTTAGCCAATCGGAAAACCGCACTCACATCGAGCCATTCTTTGGACGGCCGTTTTTTCCCGTGGACGGGACGGAAATAAGACGTAGGAAACCTTGCTTCAGATAGCCGCCTTGATGGCGGCAGCGGAGTCCGCTTATCGGGAGGGGCCGTCCGCTTATAGGCCAGAGGAGCAGAACTTGTTTTGCTGTTTCGCTTCACCGGACCAGAGGCTGCCTAGTTCCTCTCAGCGATAATGGTCCGGTTATTTCAGCGGCATGGGGATGACGCCGTGATCGCTGGCCTGGATATACCAATCATAAACACGCACTTTTGTCCATTTGTCCTTGTTTTCTTCGATAAACTGTGCGTGCCGGGGGTGATCCTGGTAGGCGTCGTGGGCGGCCTTGTCCTTGAAGACGATCTGTAAGGCCACGTCGAACTCTTGGTCGTTGACCGCCCGCTGGAACTCCTGGCCGCGCAGTCCCGCCGCAAACCACACCGCATCCTTATGCCCGGCCAGATACTTCTGACAGGCTTGCACAAAAGCGGCCTTAGCCTCGGGCGATTTGTCCTTTAGAGTAAAATAGACATCGTGCACCAGATATCCAACCGGGGCCTTGGTAGAGGCCTCCTCGCCGTGAAGCGGGGCAATTCGGATGGTTTGGCTGCCAAGCCAACCTACAACCAAACCCAACCCCAGGGCACCTATCCACCACCAATTCGTGCTCTGCATCGGATGACCCTCCGTTCAAAGGGGCAAACAAACCATGACGCCAACAAGTTTTTTCGGTAATCGCTCGTTTTAGTGTAATCGCTCGGAGCCGTTTGGGAAAGCCCACCCCCTCCGCATTGTCTACTGGCGGACTGGCTGCTGCGGAGCAAGTCCCCATGGTCTCCTGCTTTCCAAGAGTCCGCCTGCAAGAAAAAATCCTCTCGGACTGCCGCCTGCGCGGGAAGGGCATTTGAGTTTGCCCTGCCGCTTGTGCGGGTGAAAAAAATTACCCTCCCTAGGATCCTCTTGAACATATAGAACGGGTACAGAGTTTTCAGGGGGCACCCAGGACGGACTCCAGAAAGCTACGTCCCGTTAGAAGCGGGCGCCCCACCAGTAGGCGGACAAAATGGCCGTGATCTGCGCCACCAGCAGGGTGGTATCTGCATTGGGGGCAATTCGGATACCCGAGGAGCTGGCCACAGTCGTATAGTCCCGGTAAAAAGTGCGCAAATCGCTTCGAGTGCGGTCGCCGTTGCCGCCGGCCCAGTGAATAATGCTTCCCAGAATGATCTCTTCGTGTTCTTCGAGAAACTCAGCCAAATACGGGCCTTCTTCGATGTTTTCGGTCGAGGGGCTGGCCAAGGCGGCGATTTCGGCCAAGTCGTTGGCCATGTTTTCCGCCGTATCCACCGAACCACGTTCACACAACCGGAGCCAAGCCTCGGAGATTTTCCACTTGGGCGGCTGGCCGTCTTTTCGGCTTAGCAGGATGGCAAAATATTGACTGGGTTCGTAAGAATCCGGTCCTTTGGCTTCGTTCCAGCCACGCCGAAGCAAGGTGGCCTCCGACCAGCGAGAAAAGACCGCTCGCTTTTCCTTCGGATCCACGATAATAAACTTCCGCTGCTTGCTAAGATAGCCGATGACCGCCACCCAATGCTCAAAATCATTTGATAGCAAAATCGCTGGATTCCCTTGGCGCAGATGGCTGCGCAATCGCCGGGCGAACTCTTTGCCCCGACTCCGATCGTCTATCAGAATGAACTCCGAGCGGACCCCAAACTGCCGCGCCGCCCGACGTAGACCACGTTCATCGACTCCATGAATGAAAATGCTCACCGGTTTGCCAGCCGCTGCGGCCAACTGCCGTTGGGTGGCCGTAATGCCCAAAATAAATAAACAAGCCGATAAACTACACGGCCCACAATGGCTGGGCAGTTGCAATTCACACAGCGGAGCAAACGGACGCTTTTTACGAGATTTCGGCATAGGAAGCTTTTCCTTACCTCGGCATATTTCGGGGAAACTCCTTTTTTCTCGAAAGGTTTCCCCTGTTCATTTCCCCACCAAGCAAGGGGTATGTTCGGGGCAACCAAAAAGAAGACGTTGTTTTCCCCGGCCAATGTTTGCCTTTGCACCTCTTTTTCAGCCTGATTCTGGGTGCCCGGAGTGTCAAGAGCCTTCCCCCGAAAGGGGAATAGAAGGGAACGTTTGCGATAACTCTTTATTTTACAAGGACTTAAATCAAATTTAATCCGAACCACCCATTTGAGAAATCTTACTAAAAAGGCCTGGGGAATACAATCTTGCTATTGAGAAATTTACTATGTTGATTATTTTTGTCATCAATATGAGGGACAATAGCATTCCCGATCCCCCATCCTTCCGAAATCCCTGAAGTTCCACCCCTTAAGGGCATATTATAATGCTGACCTTTAGAGGGAAAGTGCGAGTCTTTCTCTCCCTAATTCTCTGGGGTTGTCAAGCTCTACAATCCCCACTCCTTCCGGTCTCCAAGAAATAGTTCCTATAGGGGGCTTTCTCCCCCCTGTAGATAGTACTGGCCCCCTCTGGAATACTCTGAGTTATTTTGAGATACCTATTTAGGAGGTAATTACTTAGTTATTTTAGGGGGGCTTTTACTGATTTTCTAACATGGTTAAAATACAAACAAAAAAGAGGGTATGCTCCTTGGTGGTATTTTTCATTCCCTCATATCCTCCGATTGCCCTTGCGTGAGAAACCAAAAGCTTTTATAGGCTTTCGTTCCCCTGGGTTTTCGGGTATAGATTATAAGAGGAATTAGATTATTAAGGAGGCTCTCCCGAAAATCCGTAATACTTCAGCCGAATGAAGAACTCCCCTGCCTTTTCCGAAGCAGGGCCTATGTTGTCCCTGCCGGGAAAGCGGTAGTCGAGAAACTTGGTTCCGCATCAGCGGGAACCCAGAATAGCTAAACAAAAAACTGGGAGTTCCTGCTTGCGCAGGAATGCCTTGTTAGGGCATTCGGCTAAAATGGTACGAAGAGATTGGTGGTGGATTTTTGATTGAAATGGGCGGAGGATATAATCTGGCTTGTGCCAGAGGGTTTGGTACCGATGGCATCAGCTTCTGCCAGAGGAGTTGTCTTCCGATGGCAGAGGGTTCGGAGAGGTGGCTGAGTGGTCGAAAGCGTCGGTTTGCTAAACCGATGAGGGCGATTTTTAGCCCTCCGCAGGTTCGAATCCTGTCCTCTCCGCTAAGTCCTTATGATATAATGACTTAGGACAAGCACCCTTCAAAAATGCCGGGAAATATCGAGGGGAATGCGGAAAAATCCTCTCTCGCTTGTTCGAGGTTCTGCTGCGCCGCTGGATCGGGGAACGGACGTTTGGTTGGTTCAACCGTGATCGTCGCCTGAGGAAAGACTACGAATTCCTGCCCCACACGAGCGAAACGATGATCTACGTTGCCATGATCCAACTGATGGTCAAACGTCTCCGCCCGTGCTCGGTCGCCTGAAGCACCCCCTTTTCAAACACGCTCTGAGGCCTCAGGCAGCCGCTCGATAGCCTCCTGGGGTGTGATCAGTTATGCCAGATTTCACGGCGCTTGTTTTTGCGGGATTTTCGCAACTGGCTTTTATGAAAAAATGTACATTATCCCTCTGGATTTTCGGTAAAAATCACTATGCGGAGTTCACATTGGAGCTGGTGGGTGGGTTGGGAAGCCTTTTCGATGGCAAGATGCTCAATCCACACAATCTGGGGAAGCGATTCCAGATGGTATAAAAAGTCACAGATTTGAGGGAAGCTGCCTTGATATGCCATATTTAGGGGGATTTTAAGCACCCGATCATACGATACTTTGTTCCCGGGGGTGAACCGAGTCGGGGTAAGTCCACATTGTTTGGCAAGCTGGGTAATCTGGCCAAACAAAGGGGCTAATTCCTGGGGAGCAGGTAGTTCCGCCCGCCACGCCTCCACATACCTATTCGCCTTTTCTAATTCTTTCTGCACATTTTGAATCTCCATGAGAAGATCCTGTGTTTGGGCGATCCCCTCCTGAAGCTGTTGGAGCTCTTGGTTTAATTTTTCCACACGGAGATATTGGGGCCGAAGAATCAAATACCCATAGGCTCCCAGGCTCAGGAGGATTATCCCTATCAGGCAGAGGCTGTTGCGGTCGATTCGGAGACTCATAGGATTCTCTGGGATTTTAACTTGGATAAAATAGGAAGTTTGGGAAATGTAAATTCCAACAACGCCTTTTGTCTGATGTTTCAGGGGGCAGGGCAATCAAAACCTTCTCTCTCCCCCAGGGACCCCAAACCATCCAGGCCCAAACGCGATGGAAGCCAGAAGGCTTCGGAAGCACTGGGGGATTAGGAACCTTCTGAAGAGTGGTTTTCTGAGGGCCTTTGGGCGAAGCAGGCGGGCCACCCCTGGCTGCCGAGTTCACAGAAGCAATTGGCCCGCCTGCTTGCCCATAGCCCGGCCGGACTACCAGTTTCACCTGGAATCGAAGCGCCTGTTGATCGGATGGTTTTTCCAAGCTGATCAGATGGACCTTGGTGAATAAATCGACTTTTTCGAGGGCGGCCAGGTATTGGTGCAGTGCCGCTCCATCTACGGTAAATCCACTCAGGCGAAGGATCGTTTGCATCGGCTCGCATTCTTGGCGGAGTCGGTACAAATCCCGGCTTGGCGGTGGCATGGCGGCCACTCGGGCCTTTTCTGCCTCCTGTTCCGAGCGGGACAGAGGCCGTTGGGGGGAAGACTGTTCTGGTGCCTGCCGATCGATCGATAGCTGTTCTAACGTCATTGTTTCGGGCAGGGGTTTGAGAAGTTCCGCCAAGATTTGCGTGCGCGGCCAAGGATGCCGTAGATAACAGACAAGTTCGGCCATGGCGGCAGCGGATTGAAGATGGGATTGCAGGATGTTCAACTGCTTCTGTTGAGCGCTGAGGGCACAATGCGCAGGTCGGACCAACTCCAATTGATTTTCCAAATCTCTCTGCCGGACATAAAGAAAAACAGACCCCATGGCCAATAACCCTGCCGAGATCCCTAACACCAGCAGCCGATGGACCTGCTGCCGACGGGCTGCTCGCCGATGCCGATATTCTTCCGGTAGGAAGTCGATATGATACATATTGCTACTAATCCTGTGGCCGAGGGTTATCGTCGGAAGTCGGATCGGTTTGGTTTATCATTTTAGACTCCTGGAAAATAGCCAGGCTATCCGTGTAGCCGGGCAACCAGATGGCTCTTTTCGGAGGGAATGGAGGCCTGGACTGTCGTTTCCCTGGAAGCAGGGATGCGGTAAGAAATATTCCATGTTTGAGGTGCTGCTTGGGTAGGGATACCGGAAAGGGAGTTGTTCCATAGGCTGAAGGATTCCCACACAGGTTGGTTGGGATGGTCATAGTTATGGGGAACATTTGTATTTATTGGACTTTAATTCTCGGATGGTGGACGGAGGGCCAAGCCAGCCGCCACATCCCATTGGGTTGGTCGGCCTGGGAAAGGTCGGCATTGGAAAGCCCGGAACGGATCGGCCAATTGGCACGGGAGGTTGAGTTGGGCAGACAACCAGTCGGCCAATTCTCGGCAGGCCTCTCCTCCGCCCAAGACCAGACCAGAAAGGGGATCGCCGCGGAAGGTCACGCTGAAGTAGCGGGTGCACATGGCCAATTCATTGGCCAATCGATCCCATACAGGCCGGAGGGCTTGCTGGATGGAGCGGGAGACTTCTGGGTCGCGTTGGTCGGCGCGGCGGTCGCCGTGATGGCGGCGCAGGGCGCTGGCCTTGGGGAGGCTCATCTGCAAATGATGGGCCACTGCTTCATCCATGTGGCGTCCGCCCCAGGCGATGGGCTTTATAAACATAGGATCATTGCCACGGGCAATCAGCACCGTAGTCGAACTGGCTCCTATATGCACATACATGGTTCGGCGCTGTTGATCCGACTCTCGTCGGTATTGTTTGTGGTAACAGCGCAGCAGGGCCAGGGGCTGGGGTTCCAAAGCCACCGGGATCAACCCCGCCTTTTCCGCCAAAGCCACCTTCTCGGTTATAACCGTGCGCCGGCAAGCCAGCACGATCACCTCCAACCGGATCGTATCTGCCTGCCGGACTGGCTCGGTCCGCAAGAATCGGATTTCTGCTTCGGCTGGGTCAAAAGGCAGCCGGCTGGCGGCCTCGCTCAAAACCAACTTCTCCAACGATTCTCCCTTCGGTTCGGGAAGCCGAAGGTTCTGAATGAACAATTCTTCAGCCCCCATGGCCAAGACAGCTTCTCGGCCTCGAAAATGATGGGCTTGGCGTGCCCGGCATAAGGTATGTAAAATCGCTTCTTCGGACCGCACCGGCAGTCCGTCTTCCCCACGGGGCAACTCCCAACAGACCGATTCCAGCACCTGCTGACGGTCCGCACTAAGTTGCAATAATTTCACCGAGCTGGAGCCGATATCCACGCCAATCGGCCCTGCTCGACGCCAAGAGAAAAACCGCATCATGCTTCTGGAACCTCCTGGGTCAGAGCTAGCGAATCTCTTGTGGTGCTTGGGGGATTTGAGCGGCTATCGGTCCCAAGCTTGTCAGTCCGGTAATCGGATCTACAGTAATACTTAAAAACCGTTGGTTTTGTCCTTGGCCGGCTGAAAGCCAAATGACCACGGCCGTACTGGTGGTCGTGCCGCCCAACGGACCAAATTCCACCTCCCCGACCGTTTCGTCCGAAGAACTTGGGGGCCAGACAGCGGCCAATCGGACGGGAATGCCCATCTGGGGCAACTCCTCCAGCCGGACAATATGTCGATCGGGAGGATCCTCTGGGTTTCGCCACGGGGAATCTGGCAAAAGATTCAGCCTTGGATCGGTCCCGGTATGTTGAAGGATGTATCGATTGTTGGCCAGTTCAAATCGCACGGCATACGTACTGCCATGAGAAATCGCCAAACTGCGCGCATAGGCCAGATCGGTGCTAATGATCTGGCCGACGGCCCGAAGCTGCTCCGAAAGGGCAGGCGTGGTGGAGGGCATCGCCATACTGATTAAAAGTCCAATCAACACCAGCACAATCATCAGTTCGATGAGCGTGAACCCAGCAATTGGGGCCCTCTGTCGCCCCCCGCCCAGCAAACCACTCGGCCGGCCCACGGATAGGGCGCCCCCAACGGATACCAATCCACCTTGAGGCATGGCCGAACCCATTCGGCGCAGCGGGAGCCTCCCGGGGGCTGAGGCTGTCTCAGTCCGGCCCATCCACGGCCATGCTGTAGGAAATGGGCATTTGTGTTCGGCCACCGTGAACCCCTTGGCTTAAGGCTTGCCGGTTTTGGAAGCTGGTTCGGCCAGCACCACTCGTACTGAGCCGCTCCTTAAAAGGGCATTCTGCTCTTTCAGCAGATCCCGGATCTCTTTTAAACAGGCGATCATTTCGCTGCGCTGGGCGGTCGCATTGGCAAACGGTTCCCCCGGCGCCTGGGCGCCCGCATCGCTGCTCCTATACAAGCTTAGCACGCCCCAGAGGAGCACAAGGATTACCAAAAGCAACATGGCCCGGCTAGCCCACGCAGTGTTTCGGGGGTTTTCCATCGCTTGGCCTCCTTTGGCATTACAAGAGTTAATTTCCTTGAAAATAAAGACTTATGTTTTATTCTCTCTTTCCGGACGGGCCATCAGGACTTTTTCTTTGTGGTTTGGCTGCTGGAGGGGCTTTTGGAAAGGGTTTGGAAGCTGGAAGAGCTGCTAGGTTGTTCGATCCATCGGACCAGTTCCCAGCGGAGGCCCGGCTCATTGGGCCGAAGCGGGGTAACATCATCCGGGTGGGGCAGGAAGATCGGCTGATCCCATCGGGGCCAGTGATAAAAGACCGTCCCTGAATCCGGGCTAATGATCAGCCGGGGGGTCGGATCCCGCCCTCTTTGGCCCAGCCAGACCGGAAAATACCGTTCTGAGAGAGGTAAACTGTTTTTCTCGGCCTGATATTGATTGTAAAGAGTTTTCCAGTCCAGGCTGTCCCAGGGTTGGCGTTCTTTGACGAAGATCTTTCGGGCAATCAGACGGCCGGTAAGCTGGAAGGCGGCGGTTTCCGGGCCTTGGTCGATTTGGAACCGGTCGAAGGCCGCCACCAGCCCCTCCACCTGCCCCCCGCCAGTGTTCCGAACATAAAAATTCTGACAACTTACTGAAGGAAGCCGAATCGGTCCCGTAGGCGTCAGCCCTGCCTGATAGACTGCCGGCAAAGCTACCGGGATAATCTGAATATTAGTTGCCTGGACGTTCAAATCATCCCGACAAAAGACTGCTCCTTGGATCCTGACCTGCTCTCGCAGTTGCAGGCTGCCGTCTCGATAGTAAACGCTGAGGGGATTTTGTTGGGGATCCGGCTGGTAGGAGGCATTTTCCAAACGATCAGGAAGTCTCGGAATGGCGTAGTTTGGGCCGCCCGGATAGAGTTGGTAGCTGGAAGGAAGAGCTGGTTTCGTCCAATCGGGGCCTACTTCCGCAGTAGATAAATGGAAGTAATTGACCCGCAGCGCATACGCTAAGGCCCAAAAATGAAGTGTCTCTTGTCGGGTGATCGGCAAAAAGACCGGACCGAGCACCGGTCGGCAGTCCGCATACCCGGCCTGCCGCATGAGATTCAAATCCTCTAAATATGTCCACCATGCAAATAGATCGTCCGGATAGTGTTTGGCCAGGTAGAGTTTACCCTGGACGCGCATTCGGCCCTGCAGTTGGCAGGGAATGTCCAGTTCCACTTTGTCGTCCCGGGTTTGAAAAACGGTGTAATTTTGCATGGTGGGCCAGTGGGTCGGCGTGCTGGAAAGATTCCGAGGTACTAGGCGAACTACCGCCCGAATCAGATAAGTTACCGTTCGCTGGGGGGAATCTGGAGCTGCGGCGCGACCGGTGCACTCCACGGTTACTCGATAGGGATATTCGGGGGAGGCCGGGTCGGTAGCCGAAAGCAAGCTGTCTCCTGCCCGGTAGGTGATTTGAAAACTTTCTTGGGCTGAAATCGCACCCTGCCAAGAGCTGTCTATGCCTTGCCAATCGGGCGAGTGCATCCGCTGCAAGGCGGCGCGCAGCCCGCTCAGAGCCGCCTGCCTGGCTCGACTCTGCAACTGCTCATTCTCCTGAATCAATAGGGCAGTGGACTGGGTCCGGAGCATGGCATAACTGACAGCCAGGGTCATGGCCAGCACAAGCAATACCATCACCACCGCCACTCCGGCAGGTTGGCGCCGTTTTCCACGCCCTAGAGTTCTCATCGGTTTGCCTTTCTCCTATCGGAATCCCCTCTCCGAAAGGAAACTGCCTCCATTTCCAAACCACTTATTTCCCAGGCGTTGCTGGATTATCCCGACTGGTTTTGGGATGGGCTTTGGGTCAACTATTTGGTCAACGGATAATACAAGGCGGCCGAACCGAAAAACGGATAACTGACTTGCTGGTCGTTTTCTTCGCCGGCAACCAATTGGACTTCGATCCGAAGCCAGGCTTGACGTAGGCCCGTATTGGGCCCATAGATCGTTTGGGGCCAACTCAGATCTGTCCAGGCGGTAGTGCCCGCTTGATAGGCGGCCTGTTCTTCCAGGCTGGGCCGATAGCGGGCTTCAAACCGTAAAGCTGCCCGCTCCTGCCCCCCCAGCTCTGGAGCTATACAAGTGTGCATTCGATCGGTGAGCCGAACCGCGCTGCTTGCCGCCGATGCCTTGATGGCAGCCAATTCCGCCTGCCAAGCCGCTAGATCCGTAAGCGGAGGCACTGGCCGAGGATCGTCCGGAGTACGGATTTCCATTAGCCAGCGAGGTTGCTGAGGATGGGGACAGTAGATCAGCAATTCCGAGAATCGGGGCATTCCTTCCGGTTCTGCCGGGCTAGTCTGCGGACGCCAGACAACCAATGTGTCCGGAAACCGCCACGGCCCCACCTGATCCGCCACTACCAGAAAGCCGGGAAACTGTGCATTGGCGGCGGCCTCTCGCACCGAGCGGCTGATCCGATCCAATACCACCCGCGCATGTTGGGTGGTCATCCCTACGCCATCGCTATAAGCGGACCCAATGGCGACGGCCCGCGAAAGCCCTATCAACGCCCCCACCACCAGGACCAGCACCGCCAAGCTGATCAAGACTTCTAAGAGGGTTAACCCGAAAGATATTTTTTTGTTCATATTTCTCGGTGCCCAAGGGCGATCCCACCGCTTGGCCTGCTGCCGGTTGCCCTCCAGGCCTCCAAGAGCCAAACGCACACTTCCCACTGGCTGCTTAACGGACAGGCGGCACATAAGCGACGATCTCCCGCAGTTTCGCTAACTCCCGGCGCCCCCCGCCTGGCCTCTGCTGAACGATCCGGACTTCCACCGCCCGGTAGTCACTTACCTGTCCAGGGGGTAATCGGCTGCTCAAATCGGTAGGACTCACATAATAGACCTCCACCTCTTGCTGCCAATTTTGCAAAACGGAGGAAGGGGCACGAAACGCTGGATGTCGGCTTGCACCGTCGCCGTTATCTTCTCCCAGGGCAATCCCCCAGGGATCCACCGGCGGCGAACGGACAAATCCGTTATAGTCGTCGATATCGTTGTAGCGTTCCCGGCCCTGGCTGCCGGCTTCCCAGCTTGAACATCCCAACCGGGTTTCATAAGGATTATTCAAATGGGCGCAGTATTTTGCCCCCAGGATTTCGTCCATGAGTTGCTGGGCCAGGCCTAAGGCAATGGTTTGTTCGAGGGCAACCTGGGCGTTTTGCACCCCGCTTTGCAGCCCCCAAAGCACCGCCGCCCCGCACATGGCCACTAGTGCAATGGCTACCAACGCCTCCAACAGCGTAAAACCGGTTTCTGTTCGGCCACCGTGGACTGGTTGACTCATGGGCAAACCCTCTGCCGCCTACCCGATGGGGCGCCATGGAGGCACCGGCCGTTTCCGCATTCCCCCCTTAACTATAGGTCATTCGGAGCCAACGTCAAACGACTTCCCCCCGGGAAAAGAGGCATTCCTGGCGCTATCGATCCAACCGGTACTTCTGGCAGATTTTCAGCCCAGAGCCGAAAGCAAAGTCGTGCACCTAAGAAAAGGGTTTCTGGCAGGCCGTTGCCGCCCCCTAAGCCAACCAATCGAGGCTCAAATCCAGGCTAGCAGCCGAGTGGGTAAGCGCCCCAACGCTGATCCGATCCACCCCGGTTTGTGCAATCTCTCGGACCGTCTCCAGTCGCACGCCGCCGGATGCCTCTAGGTGCACCTGGGGATTTAGCACATTTCGCCGCTGCACTGCCTGCCGAAGCTCCGCCACAGTCATATTGTCCAGCAGCACCAGATCCGGCCCTGCGCGCAGGACCTCGTCCAACTGGTCCAGCCGATCCACTTCGATTTCCACCAGAAGATCCGGCTGGCCGATTCGCTGAAGGTAGCTTCTGGCGATTTGGACGGTCTGGGCAGGGCCGAAGAGGTTTTGGCAGAGGGCTAGATGGTTATCTTTGATCAAGATGGCATCGAAAAGGCCGGTGCGATGATTTCGGCCGCCGCCGCACCGCACAGCGTATTTTTCCAGGAGTCGCCACCCGGGAGTCGTTTTTCGAGTATCGTAGATGGCCACTCCCGTTCCCGCCACCGCCTCCACATACTGGCCCGTCAAGGTGGCGATGCCGGAAAGACGACCTAACAGATTGAGCAAAATTCGTTCACATGCCAAGATCGCTCGGGCTGGCCCTTCGATCCGCCCTACCGTCTGACCTATCCGAACCGGCTGGCCATCTTCGGCCAAAGCAGTCCATCGAAGCTGCGCCCCCCCGAACCCGCCCCTAGACGAACCAGAAGGCTCCCCTCCAGAACCAGCCAACCAACTGTCCAGGGCAGCCAGAAGCACTGGGATCCCTTGGAGTCCGGCCAAGATGCCAGGTTGTCTGGCCACGATCACGGCCTCTCCGGATTGCTCTGGGGGTACCAGAGCTTGGCTGGTAAGATCTCCTTGGCGGCCTAGATCCTCCTGCAACGCCAAACGCACCAGCTCCCGGTATTCCGCCTCCGTGCCCGCATCCCA
>CALIRO010000095.1 GCA_938042245.1 uncultured Thermoguttaceae bacterium | reverse complement strand
TTTTTCTGATGCTGCATGTTTGGATCTTAGATTTCTTACCGCAAAGCCGGTGGCCGGGATGCTACTCTGCGTTGGCGGGAGGGGCCATAGGGACGGCCTGTATGATTTCTCAGCGGGGATTCTATTATCTTCCGATCCAACCGGCGTTTCTCCTATGGATTTTTTGGGGGCAGTGGCAGAAACTGGCAAGTACTCTGATTGGCTGGTTGGTTGGCTGGCTGCTTGCTACCGTACCTACTCTGCTTTATCTTGCCTACCATCAGCTTTGGGCCGATCAGTGGAAATGGACTGTGCTGTTTCCTGCCACGTTGCCTTATATTCAGCCTCGACCATGGGAGTTTCTGCACAACAATTGGGCGCTGGTAGGATGGTTAAGCTGTGTGGGGATATGGTTCCATGCTGGCCTGGCCCACTCGACCAAAAAACTTCTAACCGTGGCCTGGGCGGGAACCTTCGCAGCGAACCTTCTGAATCAATTTCCGATTCATTATGCCTATGTAAGCATGCATCTAATGAGCGTTATTTTAATCACCTCATCGCTCCGGGCGCTTCAGCAACAAATTCCACTGGGAGAACTTGGCCAACGTATTTTGATCGGGGCGGTGGTGGTATTGGCCTGGCTGCTGAGTTGGCAACGAACCTTCGGCCATATTCTCCCCTACCGCATCTTGCCCGCCCAACGCCATATTCGAGCGGCTCAGTTGGAGGTGCTGGATTGGTTAGCCCACATCGCCCAGCAGGAACCCGTCCTTGCCATCGACCCCTACCACCCGATCCTAGCGCCAAATGCCACGTTTCTCCGAGGCTCCTGGCAATATTTAAAACTCCTCTCCCATCCTTGGTTCCAAGAGAAACTAACCCATTTCGCCGACCAATTCGTAGAGGCCTCTCCTCCCCTGATTACCGCCAACCCCTGGCCGGAAAATACTAAAAATAAAGATATGATCAGATGGCTTTTAGACCATCAAGTCCTCACCGAACCCCAAGCCAAAAACCTTCGGGATTGGATCACCCAAAATTATCTAGAAGTTCGCTTTCCCGATCTTCGGACCGCTCGATTTCCTTCAGGGACGTTTGTCTTCGGCGATCGGTTTTGGGTTCGGCAAGATCGGCTGGCCGCCTGCCCGCCGCCAGAGATACCCCACCAAATCCAGAGGCCAAGCCTCCAGAATGCGCCGTCCTCTAAAGACATTGAGTCCACCAAACGAAATCACTTTACCCACTGAATCAATCTACCTACTCAGAAAGGCGTATGAAGAGAAATTCTCTAACAATGGACATTCCGCTAACTCCCGAGCTGCTCAGTCCCCATCAGCACTCTGTGAACTCCGAAAGCCAACCCCGCTGGTTCTTGGCCGCCGTATCGGTCTTAATGGGCCTGGCCAGTCTGCTGGTGGGCCAGATCATGCCGATCAATGATGACGATGCGTTCTATCTGCACACCTGGTGGCTTTACGGCCAGGGGTATGTACCGTACCGAGATTTTGTGGACGGCCTGCCTGGTTTATGGTTGCTTCTGGCGCCGGCGGCTTGGCTCCCGTGGACGCCCAGTAGTTGGATTACCTTTGGTCGGGCGTTGGTGGCTATTAGCTTTGGCGT
Source organism: uncultured Thermoguttaceae bacterium (assembly GCA_938042245.1). GTDB lineage: Bacteria > Planctomycetota > Planctomycetia > Pirellulales > Thermoguttaceae > JANXAQ01. The sequence goes on along the minus strand of CALIRO010000095.1, from coordinate 10,124 downwards.
ATCGTTTTGGGTGGTGGGCCGACTAGTACGGGCCTACCGATGGGAAGCGGTGCTGCTAGGGGCCATGGCCTTGGTAGTGATGCTCAGGACGGAATGGTTTGCGTTTCGGCGGGCGTATTTTGAGGCCCTGTTTTTGGCGCTCCACCTATGGTTTTTATCCCGCTTGCCGAAGGGCAAACGAGTGGGCCTGCTGGCCGGCCTGGCCGGTTGGTGTGTGGGGATGATGTGCATGACCAGCCAGCGCGGGGCCTTTTACTTGCACCTCCAGCCGATCATTATGCTTTGGGCGTTTTGGGGCCGATGGCCGATGCTGGGCCGGGCCGCCCTGGGTTGGATGGTCGGGGGCCTGCTGGCCGCCCTGCCTACGACGGTCTATCTTACCTACCATCAACTCTGGAGCGAGATGTGGACCTGGTTGGTGGTCTTCCCCCAGCAGGCGGGATTTACCCGTCCGATGTGGCTTACGCCGAAAACCGCCCTGTGGATGCTGGTGGCTGCACCAGGCATACTGGGCCTGCTGTACGACCAGCGACTCAACCGGCAGCAAAGCCGATTTATCCTGATTGCCTGGGTGGGTATTCTGGCAGCGACTCTGGTTAATCTTACCCCGTTGCATTATACGGAGACCATGTTCCAACTTTTAACAGCGGGTCTGTTAGCGGTGGGTGCTCGCGCCTTGGTGGACCGAATCCCACCACCAGCAGCCCTCCAACGCGTCGGCGCCGCAAGCTTGCTAGTGCTTGTTGGTTTAGCCGCCTACGGGTTGATCGCCAAAGTCTATCAACCAGCACCCTGGGCAGTGGCGGCCCAGGTCCATCGTCAGCAGGCAGCCGTACTCGATTGGCTAGCCCAACTGAGCCAAGGGGAACCCGTGCTGGCCATCGACCCCTACCACCCTATGCTTGTACCCGACGCCACCTTTTTGCGCGGGGCTTGGCAATACCGATATTGGCTTCGACACCCTCAGCTCCGAGAGCAGTTAATGGGCATAGGCCAACAAATTGTTCACTGCCAGCCGCCGGTAATTTCGGTCAATCCCTGGCCTCAAGCCACCGCCCAGTTGGATTTAATTCAATGGCTTTCCCACCATGGGATTCTGACCCCTTCCGAGACCGACGCCGTAGGCCAAATGATCCAAAAGAACTACATGGAAATCCAATTCCCAGGGATTTGGAGGGGACCATGGCCCTCCGCACGAAAACAGCCAGGCCAGCCGTACCGAGGCTTCCTGTTCGGCGATCGGTTTTGGGTTCGGCAAGATCGTCTGGCCGCCTGCCCGCCGCCAGAGATACCCCACCAAATCCAGAGGCCAAGCCTTTCCCTGCCATCGAAACCTTCCCAAGATGACGACGCCACAAAATTGGGCGGCGCTCAGCACCCCATGAAGCCAAACGTTTCTCCACCCTCCAAACCATCCAAGAGCAGCCAAACACCTTGACGGGCTAAGAAAACGCTTATGCTAGTGAAAGAATCCATAGGACTGAGTGTGCCGGTGTGGCTGACCGGACCGGCTTGGCCTGCGGGACATCCGGTGCGGATCGGTGTGCCGCTGCCCCGGGCAGCGCTCCGCCGAGAAGAGATGGTCCAGTTTTTGGATGCCACCGGTCGGCCCGTACCCTTGCAGACCGAAGTCCTGGCCCGCTGGCCGGATGAGTCGATCCAATGGCTGCTAGTGGATTTCTGGGCCTACAAGACCGGACCGGAGCGGCAGTGCTGGCAATTGCAGATCGGCCGAACCGCCCCACAGTCCCCTGCCCCCACAGCCGCTCCTCCGGATGCTTGGCTAACCGCTACCCCCCCATGTAGAGAAGATATCACCAGCATTCGGTTGCAGGAACAAGGGCCGCTGCTTTGGGTCGATACCGGACCGATGCTTTTTGGTCTGGATCAGCGCCATCTTCGGCCAATCCGCTGGGTACGGGTGAAAAGGGCCGATTCCTCCCCAGATGAGCCGAACGCTCAGAAAACGCTTCCCCCCGCTGGCCCTCCAGAAGCTGAACTGCAAACTCCGTTGCAGCTTGCCAACGGTCGAGTGCGGGAGGCAGTCATTGAGGGTTGGCGAATCGAGTCGTCCGGGCCGGTCCGGCTGACGCTTCGCACCGAAGGCTATTTCCCCCGGAGCCGCGGGCTGCGAGTCCGAGCTCGGATGAGCTTTTTTGCCGGTACCGGCTTGGTCTGCTATCAACTCTCGGTGCATAACCCCCGACGGGCCAGACACCGCGGCGGCCTGTGGGACCTGGGCGACCCCGGCTCGGTGCTTTTCAAAGATCTCTCCGTATGGGTACGATTGACCAGCCCAGCCCACCAGGCAGCAGTCCGGATCGAACCGGCCGGGCCACTGGTCAATCTGGAAAGCACAGTTCGGAAAGCCGTATGGCAATTGTACCAGGACTCTAGCGGCGGCCCCAACTGGCAAAGCCCCAATCATGTCAATCGGCACGGCCGAGTACCCTGCCGACTGCCGGGCTACGAGGTGAGCGTTCAACCACGCCCCCACCTTACTCCTACGGAGGAAAGGGGGAAGAATGTTCCCCATCACCCGGCTTGGCTTGGACCAAGCCGACCTCTCCCGCCAAGGGGAGAGACGCAGCAGGCCCTCTCAGTCCCCCCCCTCTCCCACCAACAGCAGGAGGGAAAGTTTAGACGGGCGCTGCCGGTGGCAGCAGTGCAGACCGAACACCTTTTCCTGGCCCTGGCGGTCCCGGAGTTCTGGCAACAGTTCCCCAAAACGCTTCAGATCGAGCCGCAGGCAGTGCGGGTGGCCCTTTGGCCGGGCGAATGGGACGACCTGCATGAACTGCAAGGCGGCGAACGAAAAACGCATACCATCTGGCTAGAATTTGCCCCAGGGGAACCCGCTCCGGCAGAGCCACCGGCCAGCTCAAAGCGCCCCTCGGAGCAAATAGGGCCTGAAGTGGCTGGGTCTGCCGATTCGTCTCCAAGCGGCCTCGGGCAAGAGACCCTCTGCAAGGCGGTGGACCGGTTGGCCTGGGTGCATGAGCCGATCCAGGTGGTCCTTCCGCCGGAAGTCTGGGGGGCAGCCGGTGTACTGGAATATTTTACACCATCCGGGCATGAACTCGCCTGTCGGCTGGATGCCCTGCTGGCCGAGGCCATCGACGGCCCTGATAGCCTCTTGGCCCGGCGGGAGATCATCGATGAGTACGGCTGGCGGCACTACGGCGACCTGTACGCCGACCACGAAAACACCCACTATCCGGGACCTAAACCGGTCGTCTCCCACTACAATAACCAGTTCGATGTCATCTACGGGGCAATCCTGCAGGAAGCCCGCAGCGGCAACCCGGCCTGGCGAGCCGTTTATGATCCGCTGGCCCGGCATGTGATGGATATTGACCTGTACCATACCCAGCAGGACCGCCCTGCGTACAACGGGGGCCTGTTTTGGCCAACCGACCACTACAAAACAGCCCACACAGCAACTCATCGGACCTATAGCCGACAAAACCAGCCTCCCGACGGCAGCCCCTACGGCGGCGGCCCAGGAGCGGAACATAATTATGCCACTGGTCTTTTGTACTACTATTACCTGACCGGCAACCCAGACGCCCAAGAGGCGGTCGTCCAATTGGCCGAATGGGTCCTCCAAATGGACGACGGCAGCCAAACACCCTGGGGCATTCTAGATCCAGGCCCCACTGGGTTGGCCAGTGCCACCCGATCGGCCGATTACCACGGTCCGGGCCGCGGAGCGGCCAACTCGATCCAAACCCTTCTAGACGCCTGGCAAATCAGCAGGCATCGCAAATACCTAGCCAAAGCCGAAGAACTCATCCGCCGAACCATCCACCCGGCCGACCATATCGCCAGCCGCCGCCTATTGGACGCCGAAGATCGGTGGTCCTATACAATGTATCTAGCGGCGCTGGCTCGGTACTTGGCAATCAAAATCCAGCAGAACGAACTGGACGGGATGTACCGGTACGGCCAGGCGGCCTTGGTGCATTATGGGCAATGGATGGCAGAGCAGGAACGGCCTTATCTGGACCATCCGGACCAACTGGAATATGTAACCGAAGCCTGGGCGGTGCAGGAACTGCGAAAGGCCAATGCGATGCGGATGATTGCCCGGCATGCCGAAGAGCCGTTGCGGGATCGACTGCTGGAGCGTGCTGAGGAGTTGGCCGACCGGGCCTGGAGCGATTGGGCCGGCTTTCCCAACCGGATGAGCACCCGGGCCTTGGCGGTGCTTCTGGTTGAGGGGGTGCGGGATGCGTATTATCGGGCAGTGAGCGAGCCGCCTGCCCCTCGGATTGCCGGTCCGAAACACTTTGGACCCCCTGTGCCCTTTGTCCCTCAGCGGGAGCGGGTTCGGCGGTTGCTGCGGCAGCCTGCCGGGTGGGTTCGGCTGGTGTGGGCATTGGCCAACCCCGCCAAATGGTTCCGGTTGATCGGAAGCCTCTGGCAGCACCGAAATTAAGAGCCTTTAACAAAACCCCCTTTCCTGGCAGTATGCCGCTGGTAGAGGAGATAATCGAACCGTTTTGAGGGGGACTTTTGGAGATGTGGGTCAACCTCCCAGGCAGCAACGGAGGGATAATGGCTTGGGGCAGGAAGAAAGGGAGTGCGAGATAGGGGAATTTGGGTGAAATTGGCAATTTGGAGAATATTTGGTGGAAGCCTTAATTTAGAGTAAAGTAGAGAAAATAACCAAAATGAACAGGTAAAATAGATTGGTAAATTTTGATAGAACAGTGATTTTGGAGAGTTTGGACAGTTTGCAAAAGGGGCGTAAACTAAGGAAGGCATCATGGGATGTTGGGTGCCCCGGCTGATTGTGCCGGATTTGCGGATTGAACGGATTGAGGAACTTACCCGGGAGCAATTAGAAGTCCTGGATGTGCGGGCCGTATTGGTGGATGTGGATTGCACCTTGTGTCGATACCAGCAGGAGGAAATTCCGGCGGAGAAGATAGAGTGGGTGGAGAACACCCTACAAGGGGGGTGGCAAGTGTGCTTGGTCTCTAATGGGCGTTCCGGCCGGATCGCTCGGTTGGCCGAGAGATTGCAAGTGCCATTTGTGGCTGGGGCGCTGAAGCCGTTTTCTTTCGGTTGCCGACGGGCGCTACGGAAACTGGGTCTTACGCCGCCGCAAGCCGCCATGGTAGGTGATCAAATGTTTGCTGACGTGCTGGCTGCCCGATGGGTGGGGATGAAAAGCGTACTGGTGCGGCCCATCCATCCAGAAGATGAACCTTGGTTTACGCGGATGAAACGCCCCCTGGAAGGCTGGGTACTCCGCCAACTGGAAAAGACCAAGCCGGAAAGAGAATAGGCTTTTCAAGGCGATCGGATGAATCCCTATATTGCCATTGCCCGACCCGACCATTGGTTTAAGAACGGCTTCATGGTGCTGGGGGTATTGTTGGCCTGGTTTTACTGGGCCTACCGGCCTCAGACGGAGGCGAGCTTTTCGGTTTGGCGGATCCTTTTGGGCCTGGCGGCTACGTGTCTGGTGGCGTCAAGCAATTATGTACTGAATGAAATCTTAGATGCTCCCTACGACCGGCATCATCCGACCAAGCGCTGTCGGCCAGTGCCTTCCGGCCAGGTGAAGTTGGCGGGAGCTTTTGCGGAATGGCTCCTGCTAGGAGCGGCGGGGTTGGCGATGGCCTGGGGAGTCAATCGCCTGTTTGGACTTTCGGCGCTGATGCTATGGGTGATGGGCCTTGTGTATAATGTGCCGCCCGTGCGGGCCAAAGAGTGGCCCTATCTGGATGTGCTGGTCGAGTCGGTGAACAATCCGCTTCGACTCCTGTTGGGTTGGTTTACCATCATTGCCCGAGAAGTTCCGCCGATGTCTCTGGTGATCGCCTATTGGATGGTGGGGGCTTTTTTCATGGCCAGCAAGCGGTTTGCCGAATACCGCACCATCGGTAATCCGCAGCAGGCGGGGGCCTATCGGGCTTCGTTTCGGTATTATACGGAAGATAAACTTTTGATTAGCATGTTCTTTTATGCTACCGCAGCCGCCTTGTTTTTAGGTATTTTCATCATCCGCTACCATGTGGAATTAGTCCTCAGCGTGCCGCTGATTGCCGGGTTTTTTAGCTACTATCTGCGTCTGACGCTTCGGCCGGATAGCCCCGTGCAACATCCCGAACGCCTTTACCGAGACTATGGCCTGATGGCGTATTTAGGGGTCTGTGTGGCGGTGTTTGTGGGACTGATGTTTGTGCGGATTGAGCTATTATATCAGGTCTTTAACATTCCTAGCCCAGAAGTGCCGCCGCTATGGCGATGGTAAGTCATAGGACTGTCAGATTGCTGCTTGCCGAAATCGGCGGGGAGCGGCCGAACCAGACCAACGTAGGCGTGGGCGATGGGTGAGCCAAAGGCAAGAAAATCAGCCGGCGCTGGTTGGCGAAGCTGGCTGGGGCGGCTATGGCCTTATGGGTTGGCCGTCTTGGCAACTTTGGCGGCCAGTTGGCCCAGCCTCCTGCGGGAGGAGATCGACGGCATCGACGAGGCTCAGAACCTCATGGGCGGCTGGTTTTTCGTCGATTTTCTGCGAGACATGCCGGTGGCGCATCCGCTGGAGTATGGATTTGAATACTATGCCCAGTATCCGGCGTTGGGATTTGTCTTTTGGCCGCCGCTGTTTCATTTTGTCGAGGGGCTGTTTTTCTTAGTTTTTGGGTTTAGCCTGGTGGTGGGGCGGGTGTGCTTGACCAGTTTTGCGGTAGCACTGGGATGCGGATTGGTAGCTGTGGGCAAACCACGGATAGGCCCGGTATGGGCCGCCCTGACCGCTGGATTGATCCTTACTGTGCCTCTTTTGGCCTGGGTGCAAAACCAGATGCTTCTGGAAATCCCTGCCTTGGCCATGATGACGGGTTTGCTTTGGCTTTATTTACGGATGGTCGAGCGGGGCGGTTGGGCCGGTTGGCCGGAGGCGGCGCTAGTGGCCTTTGCTGCCGCCGGTGCGATCTACACCAAACAGACCACCTTTTTCCTGCCGGTGGCCCTGGCGGTGCATGCAACTCTGGTGCAGCCGAGGCTTTGGCGGGATTGGCGCACCTGGCTTGCCGGGGGCCTGACCGTCCTGCTGTGCCTGCCGCTAGCCTGGTTTACCTGGCACTACGGGGCGGCCAATTTGGCCCAGTCGGTAGGCAATCTTGGAAATATCTTTGTCGCCGGGCATCGGGTGGCGCCCCGGTGGAGTTGGGCTGGCTGGACCTATTATGCCCGGATGGCTCCGGAGGTGCTCGGCATCGGATATTGGATGCTAGCGGTTGGGGCGGTGGCCTCCGTGGGCATCCGCCGAACCTTTTGGGGCCGAAGTCTGCTTTGGCTTTTGGTGATCGGCGTCTGGTACCTGGTGTTTTCGTTTTTCGACAACAAACAGCCGAGGTTTACGGCATTTGTACTTCCGTTTATTATTCTGCTGGGGGTGGAATGGCTGGCGGAACTGGTCTGCCATAGGCCGGGGTGGCGGACGTTGGGAGGACTTGCCCTGGCCATCCTCTTGGCCGCTCAAGGTTTTCAAGCTGTGCAACAACGCTATACGGGCGTTTCCGGGGTGGAACCGATTGTGCGTCGGCTTTTGGAAGAAGACGGCCCGGGCAATATCGCCTATTTCGGCCATTATCGACAAATGTTCGTCCCCTTTGTGCGGGCCTATGACCCAGATCGGCAACTTTATGTGCTCCAGGGAGACGACATTACGGAAAACTCCGGAGATGTGCACTTTGCCTGCCGAGAGTTTCGCGTCCGGTGGCTTTTGCTGGACGCCCCCAAAACCGGGAAAGCCTTTGGCTCCGAGCTGGAACAGACCATTGCTTCCAGTGGGCAGTTTCGATTTGTCCGGCAGGAAACTTTTGGAACACCCCATTTCCAGATTCCCTTGATGATTTACGAATACGTAGGCCCGGTGGCCGAGCAGATGAAACCGGTACCCCTGCGAAGCGAAACCCTAGGGATTTATTACCGATAGGGGAATACTGAGCAATCGAGTCCTTGGAAAGGGAACCTAGCCGTCCGGACCGACGGCCCTGATTCCCCTTGGACCAACAAACTACACCTGCCTGGCCTATAAAGACGAGAAAAACAGGGTATCTGGGAGGCTGGGTGGGGTTCAGGGGCAACTGCCCCTCTAAGACGATGACCTGTTGGCTTAAACAATGACCGGTTGGCTGAAAAAGCATCCCCTGGGGGCGATTTTGGCTCTGTCGGCCTTGATGCGGATGGGGCTATGGTGGGCCGCTCGGCAGGAGCCGATCCATCCGGGCGATGAGATGCACTACCATGAATTGGCCCAAAGCCTGGTGGAAGGTCGGGGGTTTTTCCTGGAAGGTCGGCTGTCGGCGATGCGTCCGCCGCTGTATCCGTTGGCGGTGGCCGGTCTGTACGCTTTTTTTGGACCGGCCCATTTCCAGGCGGTTCGGGCAGCGCAGTTGCTGGTGGGATTGGCGACGGCGGCCGGAGCGTTTCTGCTAGGCCGAATGCTATACAACAAACGGGTCGGTCTCTGGAGCGCCGCCCTGGTAGCCTTTTATCCACCGCTTTTAGGTATCGCCCTTTTCCTCTATACAGAAACGCTGTTTGCCTTTTGGCTGGTTTGGTTGGGAGTGGCCGTGGCTTGGGCGTTTCGGAGGGAATCGGTGTGGGCCTGGCTGGTGGTGGGCGTGCTTTTGGCCTTGGCTGCCTTAACCCGAAGTGTCCTTTGGCCTTTCCCGCCCGGGTTGGCCCTGCTGATCCTTCTCTTGTGGCGACAGGTTCCCTGGACCAAACGCCTGGCAGGGAGTGCTCTGATGCTGGCTGGTTTTGGCATCCCGATTGCTCCTTGGTCTTGGCGATGCAGCCAATTGGAACAAACGTTTATTATCATCGACACCATCGGCGGTCGGAACCTGATGATGGGCAACTATGAATATACCCCGCTGGATCGGGCCTGGGACGCTATTTCCCTGGAAGGAGAAAAAGCATGGTATGCGGTGCTCCGAAAGGAGCATCCAGAGTTTGGCACGCTGACCCAGGGGGAGCGGGATAAATTGGCTCTCCGGTACGGCCTGCGCTATATGCTAGAACACCCAGGGCAGACGCTTCAGCGGAGCCTGGTGAAATTTTTTAACTTTTGGCAATTGGAGCGGACCACGGTAGCCGCCCTGGAACGGGGTTGGTTTGGCGGTCTGAGCCGAGCGGCCGTTTTAGCCTGGACACTGGTTCTGTGTGGTTCCTATGCGTTGGCCATGTTGGCCGCGGTGGCCGGGCTGGTGCTGTTTCCGCCTGCGGATCGCCGGATGATGATCGTCCTGCTGAGCCTGATCGGTTTTGTCTGCCTCGTGCATACGGTGGTTTTTGCCCACAGCCGGTATCATCTGCCGCTAGCACCGCTGGAACTGGTCTTTGCTGGCGCGGCGATGTCCCGCTGGGGGCTCCAGCCGACAGTTTCCGCACAAAAACCCCCTACTTCCCGTTCCCTCCTGGGAGGGTCCGATTCCGGCGCCGCTAGCCAACCAAAGAAATGGCAATACAGCCTGCTGCTCTGTTGCTGGTTGGTGCTGGTGGGCGGTTGGGTGTGGGAAATCCTGATGGTGGATTGGGCAAGAGTACAGAAATTGCTTGGCGGGTGATCTATTGAGGATAGAAGAAAGTACCCGAAAGAGCATGAAGACTCAGTCGGATCGACCGACGGTTTGCCAGTTGTTACACAGCCTGACGGTTGGCGGGGCGGAGGTATTGGCGGCGGATTTGGCCCGGGGGTTGGCCGACCGATACCGTTTTATATTCATTTGTTTAGATAACTTAGGCCGACTGGCCCAGCAGTTGCAGGCCGAGGGGTTCCCTGTGTTTTGCCTTGAGCGGCAGCCGGGAATTGATCTAAGGTGCATGATTCGGTTGGCCCGTCTATGGCATCGTTATGAGGTAGATTTGGTGCATGCGCATCAATATACGCCGTTTTTTTATGCGGCTTGTGCGAGGCTGTGGCGGTATGGACCTCCGATTCTTTTTACCGAACATGGCCGGTGGTATCCGGATTATCCTCGGCGGCGGCGGATGGTATTTAATCGATTGGCGTTTCGGGGCCGGGATCGGGTAACCGCCGTAGGCCAAGCGGTCCGGGAGGCGCTAGTGCGAAATGAAGGGCTGCCTCGCCATCG
>CALIRO010000094.1 GCA_938042245.1 uncultured Thermoguttaceae bacterium | reverse complement strand
TGGCCGATCGGCTCTACCAGGCCATGCTGGCCGCCTGGAAACAGACGAAGCGGTATCCGCTGAAGTCGGTCCAGTTTCGCTCGGCGCCGCTTTATCTGGCCCCGAGAGATGAAGGTAAGTTTACCATCGCGAAGATGAAGGAAATTCTAGCTGATGAAAAGGCTAGCCGGTGGGAACGCATCTCAGCCGCCCTGGGGCTGAGCTGGCGGGAACGGGTAGCGGCTGGCCGACCCATCGACGTGCCCTGCCTGGATTTGAACGGCGGGATGGCCCAGTTTCTGATCCTGCCGGCGGAAAGCTTTGTCGGCTATCAACTGGCCGCCCAAGCGCTCCGGCCTGATTCGTTTGTCATGGTAGCTGGTTTCGGCGATGGGGCGCCCGGCTACATTCCGACCGACCTATGCTGGAAAGAAGGCTACCAGGACGACTATTGCTGGGTGGCGCCGATGACCGATCGGCCCATCTTGGAAGTACTCCGGCAGGTGCTGGCGGTGCCGGAGTCGGAAACGCAGAAGGTTCCCCCGCCGCTGCTAGCGGAGAAGACCCCTTGGAACAGCCAATTGCCGGAAGTCCGCATGGAGGTGATCCACCAGGAACTAAGCCCGCACTTTTTATGGTTTCATCCACGGGCGGCGGCTGCGCCAGGCGCAGGCCAAAACGGCCTGCCCGCCGTCATCCTCACCCTGCAAAAACACTTGGTCGCTGACGATCACTACTCCGGCCTGTATTCCATGCGAACCGATGACCTGGGCAAAACGTGGAAAGGCCCCATCGAAGTGCCCGAACTGGCCTGGGTGCCGCAGCCGGATGGGAGCCATTTTGCCGTGGCCGATGTTACCCCAGGCTACCACCCGCCGAGTGGCAAAGTGTTGGCCATCGGCGCCTATTTGTATTACAGCCGCCAGGGCCATCAACTCCAGGATCGTCCCAAATACTCCGGGACTGCTTATGCCGTTTATGATCCGAAGGCGGATCGTTGGCTCAGCCGCTGGCAGATCCTCGAAATGCCTAATGATAAAAAGTTCAATGCCGCTCGGAATGCCTGCTCCCAATGGCTGGTCGAACCGGACGGCAGCCTCCTGGTACCTATCTACTTCCAGGCCCAGCCGTCTGATCCCTATGCGGTTACCGTCTTCCGCTGCCGATTCGACGGCCAAAAACTTACCTACCAAGAGCATGGCGACGAACTGCATCTGAAGGAGGTTCGCGGGCTGTGCGAGCCGTCGATCATTAAGTGCGGCTCCGGGTACTACCTGACGATCCGGAACGATCTGCGCGGCTATGTTACCCGCAGCAAAGACGGGCTGCACTGGGAATCGATCCGGCCTTGGACCTTCGACGACGGCACAGACCTGGGCAGCTATAACACCCAGCAACACTGGGTTTCGTGCGGCGACCAGTTGTATCTGGTCTATACCCGCCGGGGTGCGCAGAACGATCATATCCCTCGGCATCGGGCGCCGCTGTTTATAGGTCAGGTGGATACGGAAAAACTGTGCGTGGTGCGGGCCAGTGAAAAAGTCGTGCTGCCGGAACGTGGGGCCATGATGGGCAATTTCGGCGCCGCCCAGATTACCCAGCATCAGTGGTGGATCACCGTCGGCGAATACGTCTTTCCCGAACAGACCGGCAACCGCACTCGGCCGCATCCGCGCGGTGCCGACGGCAGTGTGTTTCTGGGCCGACTTTGCTGGCCAGAACGGTAACTGTATAATGAACACATATATAATCCCTTTCCCGTCTCGCAAGCGTCGCAATTGATCAAAGTACAGCAGGAGCTAGTTGCCGTCCGAATGATCGGACATGCCAAAACCCCCTTATACGCCCACTCAATCCCACAGGGCTTGTCAATCGTACCATAATCTTGAACTGGGCTTCCCATTACACAGCCAGAGCCCCTGGCCCCCAACCCCACCTGGATGCCCAGAGTGCTCTGGATTGCTAGATGGTATCCGGGTGCTTATGAAAAGTTCACATCGTGGGAGGTAAAACAGAGAAGGAATTCTAGAAACCCCCCATTCGCTCATTTCCACCGAGGACGCCGACCTTCTTTTCCACCTCCGGGCTCCAGGCCATCACTAGAAACCTCCCATTCGCTTATTTCCACCGAGTCCCCACCATTTTGTTATTTTATATCCCCCAAAAGGAGGGTCAACGGCCCGAAAATCTCTCAGGGCACTTGATAAAATTCCTATTCCCCTTTATCTTTAAAAGCAGTGAGGTCGAAGAATTCTCGGTGGTAAAAACCAATAATTTCCCTCAAATGGGGGGATAAAAAGGGGTATTATCTAAAACCAATGCCTCCGGGAAGTAGGATGGCGCCGTAGCCAAGCGGCTAAGGCAGCGGATTGCAAATCCGCCATCCCCGGTTCGAATCCGGGCGGCGCCTCTTTGGGAACCATCTGAGACCGGAGGGTCTTTTCACACATCACACCAACGCACAGTTTAGCGGACCGGAAGGGAAAAAGTCTCCTCCTCCGCGAGGCTTTCTCCGGCCTCTGGCCATACCTCACCCACCAAGAACACTCCTCCCCAAGATCCAAAGAATTACTGAGTAAAGAGTTTCACAACAAAGAACTCCAAGCAAGACAGTACGTGTCTATTAGATTGCTCCCCTGGCCCACCACGCCAAGCACAGCAAGCCAACACAAGAAATCCCAGAAGGAGTTTCTTTTAGGCTTTTTGGGTGAGATTCCTACTGGTTTGGGGGGAAAGTGCTGGTGATGTGCTCTGAATTGTTCAGCCCTTTGCCCGAAACAAGCAGTTCGGCCCGCCTGAACCTGCTCTGGGCAACTGAGCTCCCAGTGCCGAACTGCCTGGGTAGCTCGGGGAGAGCCCCTTGAGCTGAAAAAGTCCGAAATACCAATTAGGGGAGCTTTTCAAGGAAGCCTTTTCTGACGGGGGCGTTCGGGGGGTTTAGTCCTATCTAAGGGGGAGTTCCGAAACTCGAAAGACTCGGGACGGGCCGAAGTAGTGTTCCCTAGATCTTCCATCTAACTTATATTATCTAAACTGCTTATTTTGTTCATTTTACTCAAATTAGCTGTTCTTTCTGCGGCTGCACTTTGCGGAAAAACTTTCTGGGTACCTCTTTAAAGCCTCGCTTACTAAGCCCAGAAAACCTTCTGGGCTAACTCTTTTTGGCCTTCAGATTTTGTAATAATTAAGAGGGATTCTCTAGGACTACCAGATGCTGGGACCCGGAGATTTTGGGCAACGTGTTGGGTTTTGGAGATTGCGGGAGCTATGCCGGCCAATCTGACTCCATCCTATCTCAAGGCGGAGGAAGAATATCGTCGGGCGCAGACCTTGGAAGAAGAGCTGAAATGGCTTCAGGTGATGTTGCAGGAAATGCCCAAGCACAAGGGTACCGATCACCTGCAAGCGATGATCAAGGCCAAAATTGCCAAGGTCAGACGGGAAATCCAGGAAGAAAAGAAAGGCAAGGCGAAAAGGGGGCGGGGGATTCGGATCCCCCGACAGGGTGCGGGCACGGCCATTATCCTCGGGGGCCCCAATGCCGGTAAAAGCCAACTGTTGGCTAGCCTCACCCGTGCCCAGCCGGAAATCGCCCCCTACCCGTTTACCACCAAAACACCCATGCCCGGCATGATGCCATGGGAAGATGTCTTTGTGCAACTGATCGACACTCCCCCGATTACCGCCGATTATATTGACCCGAACACCGTTGGGCTTATCCGTTCGGCGGACCTAGCCCTGTTGGTCGTGGATCTTGGTTGCGACGAAGGAATCGAACAGTGCCAGGAGGTGCTGGATCGGCTCAATAACCCTAGTTCTAAAACCCGCTTGGCCACCAGCCAGTATCTGGACGAACAAGACCTGGGCATCTCCTATACCCGGACCTTTTTGGTGCCAAATAAGATCGAGCTACCGGAGGCGCAGGATCGGCTCCAGTTGCTCCGGGAGCTAGTGCCGGTGGATTTTCCGGAATATGTGATTTCGGCCAAGGAGCGGATTGGCTTGGACCGACTAGCGGAGGCGATTTTCAAGGCTTTGGATGTGGTGCGGGTCTATACGAAGCTGCCTTCGGCCAAGGAGCCGGACCTGGATCGCCCCTTTACGCTTCGGCGGGGGCAGACGGTTTTGGACCTTGCGGAGATGATTCACAATGATTATGTACAAAAGTTTAAATTCGCCCGCATCTGGGGCAGCGCCGTCTATCCCGGCACCCAAGTCAAAGGCGACTATGTCTTGCAGGACAAAGACATCGTGGAAATCCATATCTGAGGAAAACCCATCCGGCTGGAAGATATATATTAATGTCCATTATGCCAGGGAGACTCTTGCCCCCTGTTTTTTGTACCTGGTTGGGGGGCTTGCTAGGCAAAGGGTTCCTTCCCGCAGCAATCCATCGCCTGCCCAACAGAAACACACTGACCGATCGGAACTCAGATGAACACCGCTTCTTCAGGGAAAACCACTGCGGAATCGCTGTTGGCGCCGGTGCAATTTCTCAAAGGGGTTGGGCCGGAACGGGCGGCGCTATTGGAGCGGTTGGGGGTCCGGACGATTGCGGATCTGTTGTTTCTGTTTCCCCGCGATTACCAGGACCTAACCGATTTCCGCCCTATGAATCAGTTGGTGGAGGACAAATGGCTGAGCGTGTGCGGTTGGGTGGAAGAGGTGGATTTTCGCATTTGGCCTGGGAGCGGTCGGAGCATGGTTGGCGTATTGGTGATGGATCAGACCGGGTATGTGCGGGCTGTCTGGTTTAATCAGCTTTTCATGCGGGATAAGTTTGTTCGGGGGCAACGGGTGGTGCTGACGGGTCGGCCGAAGCGGCGGGGTCTGGTTTGGGAGATGCATCATCCGAAGGTTCTTTGGCTGGAGCAGGACGAGCAGCCGCCGCCCGGTCGCA
The DNA here is from genome assembly GCA_938042245.1 of uncultured Thermoguttaceae bacterium. Taxonomy (GTDB): domain Bacteria; phylum Planctomycetota; class Planctomycetia; order Pirellulales; family Thermoguttaceae; genus JANXAQ01. The sequence continues at coordinate 74,304 of CALIRO010000094.1, read as the reverse complement.
TCCTGCCCGTCTATCCGCTGACCGAAGGCCTTCAGCAGTATCAGCTTCGTCGCTTGGTGCAGCGGGCCTTGGAGGAGTATGCCGAGTGTTTGGAGGAGGCGTTTCCGCCGGAGTTTTTGCAGTCGCATCGGCTTTGGCCGATTCAGCAGGCTGTGCGCCAGGTGCATTTTCCCGATGATCAGGCAAGCCTTCAACAGGCTCGACGCCGGTTCATCTATCAGGAGCTCTTTCAGTTGCAATTGGCCTTGGCCTTGCGCCGACAGGCCCAGACCCAGCGGCAGGCGCCGGTTCTGCCTTGCACTGCGCTGATCGACGCCCGGATTCGGCGGCTCTTTCCCTTCGAGCTGACCGAGGGGCAAAATCGGGCCATCCGCGAAATTGCCGAGGACATGGCCAAACCGATCCCCATGAATCGACTCTTGCAGGGGGATGTGGGCAGCGGCAAGACGGTGGTGGCCGTTTATGCCATGTTGTTGGCGGTTGCCCATGGCTATCAGGCGGTCCTGATGGCGCCGACGGAGATCCTGGCCCGGCAACACGCCCAGACGTTGGAGGGACTGCTGTCGGCCAGTCGGGTTCGGCGGGCTCTTTTAGTCGGCGGGCTGCCGGAAGCAGAACGGGCCGATCTACTCCGCCGAATCGCCCAAGGACAAATCGACCTGGTGGTCGGCACCCAGGCGGTCATACAGAAAGATGTTCAGTTTGCCAAGCTCGGCTTGGTCGTCATCGACGAGCAGCATCGGTTTGGGGTTCGGCAACGGGCCTGGCTGAAACGGGCCGGTTTGGATCCCCACTATCTGGTCATGACCGCCACACCGATTCCTCGCACACTGACCATGGCCTTTTTCGGCGATCTGGATGTCTCGCTGCTCCGGGATAGCCCACCTGGTCGCCAAAAGGTGCATACCTATTTGGCCGACGAAAACCGTCGCTCCGCCTGGTGGGCCTTCTTCCGAAAAAAACTCGACGAAGGCCGACAAGGCTATGTCGTTGCTCCCCTAGTGGAAGGCAGCGAAGAGCAAGAAACCGCCAATGCCGTGGCCTTGTACCAGCAGCTTTCTCAAGGCGAACTGCAAGCCTATCGGTTGGGGCTTTTGCATGGCCGATTGCCGCCCGAAGAAAAAGACCACCTGATGGACCGGTTCCGCCGACGGGAACTGCAAGTGCTGGTTTGTACCTCGGTGATCGAAGTGGGCGTTGATGTACCGAATGCCATCCTGATGACCATTGAGGGAGGCGAGCGGTTCGGCTTGGCCCAACTCCATCAACTTCGGGGGCGAATCAGCCGGGGTAATGTGCCCGGCTTCTGCTGTGTGTTTGCCAACCCGACCACCGAAGAAGCTCGCCAGCGTTTGGAAGCCTTCCAAAAGACGACCGACGGATTTGCTTTGGCGGAACTGGATTTTCGGCTTCGGGGGCCTGGGGAAGTCTTTGGCGTTCGGCAACACGGCTTGCCCCCGCTGCGAATCGCCGATCTTTTCCGGGATGTGGAGATTTTAGAAGAAGCCCGGCGGGATGCGCAGGCGCTGGTGGCTTCGGATCCGGGACTAGCCCGGCCAGAACACGCCCGCCTGCGCCAGCTTACCCTCCGCCGCTACGGACATGCCCTGGAACTGGGCGACGTGGGATAAAAATCATCAGGCTCCCTACGCAGAGCAGGGGAAAGCCTGGCGGCCCAGTTTTCCGATTCCTCCTCAGTTATGCTCGACTGCGCCGAATCTCTTGGACTTGATAGATAGGCAGTTGACAACTGCCGTATTGTTTATAAATCAGTTGCCCGCGCACCTCCACCGGTTCACCGGGGCAAAAGCCGGCCAGTCCCGTCGGATGCGATAAGATCACCCAACCGCCTAGCCAATCTACCGGGCAGCCAGGCGCCACATACCGAAGCCGCCAGCAGCCTTCGGCAGGCGAATAACATAACACCCCCCGAAGCCACTGGTATTGGGGATCAAACCCATAAGGGCTAGCCGAGCTGGCTGCCAGCCCCCCTCCGCCAGAATGAGTGGTTCCCGTAGGAATGGTTGCTGGCCCGGCGGAGGCCGAAGCGGTTCTGAGGCTGGCTGCCGTCCCACTTGCCGGACCCGAAGAGGTGGAAGAAGGATTGGTTGAAGGGAGCCCAGGGGAAACCCGGCTTGGGGGGAGACTGGCTAAATCGATCGGCCCAGCAGATGCCCCTGTGCCAGTGCCGCCCATCGGAAGGCTGGTGCTGGTCGGCGGTGCTGGAGTTCCGGCTAGCTGCCCGCCGGAGGAAGAAATACTCCCGGCCGATGCCGACGGCGTAGTAGCGGCCCATTGGGTGGTAGGTTGAGAACTGGTCCGAGGTTCCAAGGTGCGAATGATCGGCTGAGCGGGCTGGGCGGGTTGGCCGGAAGGGCCAGGCGGTGAGCTGGCAGGGGAAATCCCGAATGGAGTATTAGCACCAACCCCACCAGAAGTAGGGTTCGCCGGTACCATCGATTCACTCCCCGCCGAACTCCCCCCCCTTCCAGAAAGCACATTGGGACCGGAAGGGATAGAGATTTGGCTCGGTTGGGGAGTGAAACTAGTTGGTGGATTAGTACCCCCTGTTCCTGGGGATCCAGGAGCACTGCTACCCCCACTTCCGGGTACTAAGGTAGAACCAGGAACCACACTGGTAGGCTGAGACTGTGCGGGATAAGGCTGAGAAGGATAGGTAGATTGCGATGGGTAGATAGGTTGGGAAGGATATATAGTTTGAGAAGGAGAGATAGACTGAGAAGGATAAGTAGCAGGAGGCACCGTCGGATTAGTTGAAATAGGAGGTGGGGAGGGTAATGAGCGGTTGGGACTAGCAGGGTTAGCAGGTACCAGAGGGGTCCAACCGGGGGAACTTCCCGATGGAGGACTCCAGGGTTGCCCAGAATAGGTGGTTCCAGATGCCCCTGGAATACTGTATGGAGAAGATTGCCTTGGATAGAACGGATCGGCAGGATGGGAAATCGAGCCGGTCCTGGGGGGTTCGATGCGGGTGGGGCCTACCAAAGGATCGATGAACTTCCCCACGCTTTTGCAGCCCAAAAACACTAGCAGGATTATTCCTGGTAAAATCCACCGGCGCATATAGCCCCCAAACCTCCTGATGGGTGTAGAAAAGCTGGGTAGATTACAGCTTTTTTATGGGTCTTGTCTAGAGCAATTCGAGAGAGTGTCCTTTCCTATTTTTCCTAGAATATCTATGTTGCCTTTCTGAGAACCTGAGGAGGTTTAACCTGGGCCACTTCTCGGTAAATAGCCCTCATTTCCCCCACCCGCCGAGTCTATTCCGCATCATGTGGATAGGAGCCCCCCTAATCCGACTTTCCCTCCAGAGAAAGATTTCAGGCGGACCTAGCTTCTTCTCCTTCTGAAGAAGTTGGAATGTACCCAACCGGAATCCCCCAGCACGTTTTTGGATGCTTCCCCGGGAAGGTACATTAAAAAGATTGGTAACATTGCAGCCGAAGGATGCCGCCTCTTCTTCCTGGGCAAGCAGGAATCCTGTTTTTTCGATGGCTTTCGGCTCTTTGGATTCCCCCTTGGGCGGGAATGACATTGGGGGCATTCTCCCTAAAAAAGTAACCTACTTTACTCAGCGGAAATGGTACAAAGATACTTTCCTCTTCGGAGTGTACACTGCAAATAGGCTGGAGAAGTTCGAGGTGTTTTATCGGGAAAAGGGTTCGGCGGAGGCGGAGGGGCTTTACGATCCGCAGTGGGAGCACGCTTCGTGCGGCGTTGGCGCGGTGGTGCCTATTTCCGGCCGGCGGGAACACCGAATCATAGAATATGCCAACCAGGTGCTTTTGAACTTTCCGCATCGAGGGGCCGACGGCGCCGATAAAACCACCGGCCTCGGAGCCGGGCATCTTGTTTCAATTACCTCATCGCTTCTTTGCCGAAGAGGCCAAACGGTTGAAGATCGTTTTGCCGCCGGTGGGACAATATGCGGCGCCCAGGCTCTTTCTGCCCCGGCAGGAGAAAGTACGACGAGGGAGAAACTGCGGCGAGAGTGTCCGACCATACTTTGCCAGACGGTAGCCATTCACGGGGAGAGAGGGACTCACTACGGAGCCAGACGATTCGAGAAGGCGGCTTGTTGGTTGGTCGTCGAGGCCGTCCACCGATGGTTCCAGAGCCACTCGGCCCGTCAGCAGGAGAGGTACCTCTAACAAATGAAACCGCCCAGAATAAATCCCGTATGCCTTTTGAACAGCGGGGTTACAGGGAAGGCATTTGGTTAGAGGCGCTATGTCAGGGCTTCTAGCGGCCGAAGTCGGGTGGCTCGCCAGGCGGGCGCCAGACCTCCAATGGCGCCCATGGCCAAGGCAAGAGTCATTCCGGCAGCCAACGTGCCGGCATCCACTACCAGGCGCAGGACCACAAATTTACCGCCCCCTTGACCGCTAGAGACAATGCTGGTGGCGGTCCAGCCGTGCGAAAGACTCCCCAACGCACAGCCCAACACCCCGCCGACCAAAGCGATCAACAGCGATTCCAAAAGGAAAGAGCCCAAAATCTGCCAGCGGGAAAAGCCCAGCAGGCGCAGAACGCCGATATCGGCGGTCCGCTGGCTGACGGCGGCAAACATTGTGTTCATCACTCCAAAGATGCCGCCGACGGCCAGGATAACGGTGACAAAACTAATGGCCACCAGCAGTTGCTGATTGGTCTCTTGGAGGCTGGCGAAGTATTCTTTTTCGGGCTGGGCGCGGATGGCAGCTTTTTTATATTGAGTATTAATATATTCACATAACTGCCGAGCGGTTGAGGCGTTCGGGGTCCGTGCCACCACCGTGGTATAGGTGTTTTTGCCGAAGATGCTGGCCACCAAGCTCCGCTTAGCCCAGACTTCGGAATCGAAGGTGGTGCCGGCCGATTGCAGCAGGCCGCAGACCAGCCAGGTTCGGTCGCCCAGAAAGAAGATGTCGCCGGGCAGGAGCGTATCGGGCGATAGGGCCTGGGCCAGCTCTTCGGGGGAACGGTCTTGGGCCATTTCGCGTGCGATTCCCTCGCCCAGCACCGCTTCAATGGCGGTAATGGTTTTGCCGTTCGGCCCGACGATCTCTCGCACCCCGGCGGAGGAAAACCACCTTCCGCCCGGATGCAGAGGAAGCTCATGCACCAAAGAGGCCATCTGGACGTCTTCCACGCCCCGCATCTGGAGAAACCGGCGATTGGGTCGTCCCGCACGTGCATAGGGGAGCAATTGGTTGACCACCAGATAGGTTTCCATGCTGACCCAGGGTCGTCCCCCCTCCCGAACCAACCCGGGCAGGTTCACCAGATCGCCTACATCGGTAGCCGGTATATTACTGAACGCCTCATCATTGGCACTTTCGTCCAGAATAAGGACGTTGCCCGGATGGCCGGTCATCTGCGTCAGCCGAACCATCCCGCTGACAAACGCTAACATCACCGTAAGCAGGCCGATGACTGCGGTAAAAGCAAGCGCCGTGAGCGTCGTCGGTATCCATCGGACCCGGAGATTCCGGAGGTTATAGCGGAGCGGGATGCGCGCCGCCAGCAGCAGACCCAGCGTCGTCATCGTCAAAATGGCGGTGATCCATCCCAAATTGCGGAGGAAAATCTGCGTCATGGGATCACAAATCTTCGGTAGGAATCTAACGGATCGACCTTCTGAATCAGGAGGGGGGCTCGTTTGGGCATCGAATCAGCCGACCCGGGCGAAGATTTCGGCCACCCGGACCCGGCAGGCAATCCAGGCCGGCACTAGGCTACCGATCAAGGCGGTGGCCGACCCCACCGCCAGCCCCCACCAGATCGCCCGCACCGGAATATAAAATGTTCCAAAAAATCCGATCGGAAACTTTAGCCCGCCAAACACAAAATTGATCACCATAAACACTCCCGCAGCACTCAGCAGGCCGGAAACCACTCCCAGCACCATCGCCTCGCCCAAGACCAAACCCAAAATATGGGCGGGCCGAAACCCCAATACCTTCAACACAGCAAACTCTTTGCGCCGTTCCCGAACACTCAGACTAATGGCGTTGGCGATGACCAAGCACAGGGTAACCACCGCCGCCGGCATGAGAAAATAGCGCATGCCCCAAATCAGGTCCCGAAACGCTTCCAAAAACGCCGCCGTGCCGGAGGCCAACGTCTCCACTTTTACCTGCGGGTTGGTGAAGCTAGGCGAGGCGGCAATCTGGGTGGCCACCGCGGTAAAGGACCGGGTGTCCGGCACTTTGAGCCAGACAATGGCCAAGCTGCGTTCGGTCATCGGATGAGGCCGATTGCCGGGCTGACGGTTGTACGCATCTACCGCTGCATTGAGATATTCCCAATTCATGACCGACAGGTTGTTCCATCGGCCTTCCGGGAATGTGCCTACGATGTCGAATTCCAGATCGATACGTTTAAAACTCATGCCATAGACTTTTACTCGTTCGCCCACTCGCTTATTGATGGCTTCCAGGCGTTCCCGGCCGACGATCAGGGCTTGGCGATTGGTTTTCAGGGCCTGAATGGCTTTTTCCAGTTGCCGACGGTCCGGGGAATCGGGCGGCAGAGTGTCCAATTCATCGAACATAGTGAGCACTTTTTCCGGCTGGGTGGCGACGATGAAAAGGGCAGATTCCCGGCTCAATCGGCCTGGCTCCGTGGAACCGACATAGAACTGCCAGGTCATGCTGTCCTGAGGCCGAACATGCTCCGGCCGACGGGCCGACCCCGCACAAAGTTCCGGTGCATACGAAAGGGGCATTCGACTAGGCATCTGCCAACGCTCAGTCACAATAGCCTTGATGTTGCTGGTCTTCTCCCGGGTCTGCTCGTCCAAATACCATAGGATCGACCAGACCATGATCACTACCACCACCAGGACCATCGTGCCCAAGCCGGTCAGGATCGACCGAAGCAGATTCCGCCGGATATTTTTCAGCACCAGGAGAAAAAGTTTCATAGGAAATCGATACCTCCTGAGACCATTATCGCCCGGAAGGCAACCACCGACGTTCCTTCCACAGAAATCGGCCAATGCGATACGATCATGGCGGCACCCGGATTCCTGGGCCAGCAGCGATCCAGCAGTCTGTTGCGGGCGATGCGCCTGTTAGCTCACCAGGAATCCGGCCGCATAACAGGAGCGTCGCAATCCACTGGAAAAATCTCTTATCCTCCGCTGGGAACCCGAGGCGACCGTCTGGGCGGGGCTGATTCCGTCGGCAGGTGATCGACCAACCGTCCTTTATCCAGGTGGAGTATCCGGTCTGTACGGGAAGCCGCCCGGGGATCATGGGTAACCAAAATAATTGTTTTTTGCAGCGAACGTTGCAGTTCGACCATTAGGTCCAGAATTTCTTCGGCGCTGCGGGCATCCAGATCGCCGGTCGGTTCGTCGGCCAGGATCAGGGCGGGATCGGTGACCAAGGCCCGGGCGATGCCGACCCGTTGTTGCTGGCCGCCGGAAAGCTGACCAGGCCGATGATGCATCCGATCCTTTAGGCCCACCAGTTCCAAGACCGTCTCCACTTGCTGGCGCCGCTGGGAGGCCGACAGCGGCAGGAGCAACAGTGGCAATTCTACGTTTTCATAAGCGGTCAGCACCGGCAGCAAGTGATAAAACTGAAACACAAAGCCGATGTTTCTCGTACGCCAGCGGGCCAGTTGCGCTTCGCTCATCGCCGAAATACATTGGTCCCGGACCCAGACCTCGCCTTCGCTCGGTTTGTCTAGGCCGGCAATGAGGTTCAACAGGGTGGTCTTGCCGGAACCGCTCGGCCCCATCAAAGCCAAGAACTCTCCTTCCGGCACCTCGAGGTTTAATCCGTTCAGTACGTCCAGGCGTTCGCTGCCCCGGAAGAAATATTTATGAATCCCTCGAAGTTGCACACACCAGGAATTACCACTTGTCATGGAAAATCACAGATTTCCAAAAGTCCGACGCCACTTTTATGGGGTGAGAAAAGGAACATTTCCTCCAAACAACTCGATAGCTGCTTTGTGCTAATAGCTCCTTTGCTCCAGAATCCGTTCCTAGGAGTTGAAGTCGTAACGTTTCCGTTATGAGCAGGAGGGGCAGCCCCCGAATTGGCTAATCTAGAGAGTTCCATTACTCCCCTGAAGAGACTCCGAGGAAGGACTGCTTTCTTATTGGTCCGAAACAGACCACTTCCTGTCAGCCTAGTTGCTTCGCTGCCGAGCCTCACCCCCAAGGAAAAGGCGCCGAGGAATCGACCGCTTCGATAGGGAGAAAAATACCCGAAGATTCCTACTTCCTGAGAAACAAGGAGTTATTCGTTCCGGCCGAAGTGAGATTGGACCAGCCACAAGTCGTGAGTTTCTCTTTTCCTAATTTTCATAACTCCTTTTGTTTCCAATAGTTAGGTAGAAAAACGCATTTGATCTTATGCTTACCTAACTTCCATGTTGGCAACGGGTTAGGAAAATCCCTGCACGGGGCGGCCTTCAAAATGGCAAAAATCGAGATTAGGGGGTAATGGCTTTGATCAAATTACGAATGGGTTCTCCGGGATAATAAACTTTAGTGCGGATAATGGTGGGTTTGCCCACCAGGATCGGGGGCGGCGCAATGACTTCGCCAACCACCGGCCGATACACCACCACCGGGCTCACCGGCACAACCGAAACGGCAGGCCGATAGACCACCACGGGCGTAACCACGGGAGCAGCCACCACCGGCTGATAGACCACCACCGGGGCTGGGGCCGGTTGCACGACCGGCTCAGCGAGCACAGGCAAATAACTGGTACCAATCGAAGCCGCCGGACCGGGCAGCACCGGCACCTCACAGCCACACTGTGCCCAGCTAACACCAGCTCCTCCCAAAAGGACCATTCCCACTACCAGCCCAGCTATCTGCTTAAGTACTCGCATGGGGGGAAACCTTTCTGAAAAAATTAGGAAAACATTATGCCTCCGGGGGTCAGTCAGAGTTCCGCCCCCTGTTCCTCCTGCTCCATTTGGAGGAGGCGGCATAGAACCTCGAACTTCCTTGGAGTTGTCTTGCCGAACAATCGCACTCTTCAGAATCTTATTTTTTAAATATAGCAAGTTTTTTTCCTCTTGAGAATCCCCTAGAGAGGGGATTTTTCAAAGCCCTGGGGAGAGGCAGTTCCCTAAAGAAGGCTCTGGCCAAGGGGAGCAGAAGAGGTTCCGGGGCGGCGACCCAAAGGGGTTTACAGAACTTCCGGAGCGCGAGAAAGGACTTTCTTAGCAAAGCAGGGCAAGTGCAAGATTCAGGGTGCCCCTGAAGCTTCCTCTGAGGCTGCTGGGCTGGGGCCGGCAAAACATGCCCCGATTTCAAAACAACTGGGGCCGATCCGGCGACAGCGGACCACCTGAATGCGGCGTGGTTTGCCGTCGGGAAGGATTAAAATCATCTGTTCCGACGGATAGAGTTGCTCTCCATGGAGAAAAGACACTCCGCTGCGGGAAATATCTTTCGTATAGACGGTATAAGTGAACGCAGGTCGTGGCAGAGAAGGAAACGTCTGGCGATATTGCAGCACAGCCCGACTCCGGAGGTTGATGCGAGGAAATTGCCGCCGTTCCGCCAGCGCCGCTTGCACCAGACCGGTCTTTTCAAAAAAATCGGTCCAGCTCGGAGGAAGCCGAACTAAACAAGGGCTCCGAGCAAACAGAACCTCTAGTTCGTGGGACATATCTTCGCCACCCAACATCGGACCATTTCTGGATCGAAGTCGCTGCCAGCACGCTGCTGAAGATATTCCAACACATCCTCCAAGGGATCCGGCGGCCGATACGGCCGGGCTGATGTCAACGCATCAAACACATCAGCAATGGCACAGATCTTGGCCCAGGGATGGATTTCTTCACCCACCAGTCCTACCGGATAGCCACGCCCATTGATCCGTTCGTGATGTTGATAAATCATCATCAGTTGGCCCCAGTGGATATTCTCTTGCGTGCAGAAGGTGGTGAACCCGGCTACGACGTGCCCTCGGATGATTTCCCGCTCGCTGGGCGTGAGCCGATCTGTCTTATTCAAAATGGCCGGCGGCATATGTCGTTTGCCGTAATCATGCAATAAAGCCCCTGCAGCAATGGCTCCAATCTCTCCAGGCCGGTTCACCCCTAACCAATGCGCCAGGGCCACCGAATAGGCACATACATTTGTCAGATGAGTATATGTCAAGTAATCGTGGTCCATCACGGCAAACAGGTGCGCCAGTACCATATCTCGGTCGCAAACCACCTCCCAAAGTTGTCGGCCAAACTCCTCGGCAAACTCCATCATGCGCCCCGGCACGCCGCTGCGAAAGGCCGACTCAAAAACGCCTCGGTTTGCTTTCTTAAGCAGACTGAACCGCTGCGTTGGCCGAAGCCGACGGGTCCGCAAAACCACCTTCCGGAGATATTGCTGATAGGCCCGGCATTTGGCCGCCGGAATGTACAACGTTTGCACCCCTTGGCTCAAAAGCCGATCTAAATCCGTTTCATCCAGCGGATAATTGGCCTCCCGATAAAGCACCGGCGGGCTATCGGCGGATGGCCAAAGATACAGATCAAAATCCAGAGCATCCCGGGGTAAGAGAGTTTCTACGGCAATGGCCACCAGGCCGGCGCACGCACGGTTGGGATCGGCAATCACTTGCCCGGACATGACCTACCCCTCAATGCCTCTGCAGTGGGAATCCGGCTCCCGAGATGGCAGACCGACCTGGCCGCTGAGAACAGTTCTTTGCTACCCTATTAACAAACTTAGGATATAAAGAAGAGGAGGGCAAACGGAACACCCTTTGGGGGGGGATGCCTCCCCGGTCCATCACCCCGGAAGGACCACATACCCCTTAAGGGGGGCTGCTCTGGCTGTCGGACACACCTGCATTTCCAAGCGCCCATTGGCTGAGGGAATTAGCAATCCTCCCCAGACGGGGGGCAAATGGGGCACTTCGCCCCTACCGCTAGCTTCTGCTGGAACGGGAATTGCCGCCTCCGGTGGGCTAACATTTTTCCATACCGGAGCAATTCCCCAGAGAGTTTTTCTCAACCCCTAGATGGGTTCGGAAACACCAGGGTCTGATGAATAAAAATTTATTAACTTGGCAAAAGCCGATTCTTCTGATAAGCTCTACATTTTTATAAAGATATCTTACCTCTTTCAGGAACCGGATGCCGTGGAGTATCTGTTCATCCAAACTCCCCAAGAGCTTCGGAGTTGGTGCGAGCAGGTTCAAGCCTGCCGAACGTTTGCTTTGGATACGGAGTTTGTGGGGGAGTCGAACTATCGGCCGGAGCTTTGTTTGGTGCAGGTGGAGGTGGAAGGGCAGTTGGTCCTGCTGGACCCGCTAGCCCTGAACCTGCACCCATTTTGGGAATTGCTAGCTACCGGGGATAGAGAAACTATTGTTCACGGCGGTAGTAGGGATGTCCTTTTCTGTTACCAAGCGGTGGGCAAAATGCCTGTTGGACTAGTGGACGTGCAGATAGCGGCTGGTCTGATTGGGCTGGAATATCCGGCTGGGTTTAGCACGCTGATGGAGCGGTTGTTAGGGCGGGCGTTTTCCAAAGCGGAGACACGGACCGATTGGCGTCATCGGCCGCTTTCTGCCCAACAGATCCAGTATGCCTTGGAGGATGTACAGCATTTACGAGAACTTTGGGCGGTGCTCCGGGCCCGCCTAGAACAATTGGCTCGGCTTGAGTGGTTTCGGGAGGAGATGGAACATTGGCAAAAGCAGGTGGTCAAAAAAGCTCAGCAGGAGGGATGGCGCCGCTTACCAGGCCAGGCTGGACTTTCCCGACGGGGACTAGCGATTTTGCGCGAACTCTGGCAATGGCGGGAGCACCAGGCGCAGCGTCGGAATTGCCCGGCCCGGTTCGTGCTTCGAGACGATCTGTTGGTCGAACTGGCCCGCCGAGAAACCGCCAATGTGCATCGCATTCGGGCTGTCCGAGGGATGCAGCATCCTGGGTTACGAAGGCATCTGCCTCAAATCGCCGCCTGCATTCAGCGGGCCTTGCATCTGCGGGAAGACCAGCTCCCCCAGCCCAGTTCGACCGCCTCTTGTTCTGTCTCTGGTATCTTAACCCAGTTTCTGTATGCGGGCTTAGCCACCCGATGTCGGCAGGCTCAGGTCGCCCCTAGCCTCGTTGCCACTCCCAATGACCTTCGAGATTGGATCGCCTATCGCTTGGGGCTGGCCAATCCCCACGAAATGCCGGTTTTAGACCAGGGTTGGCGAAAGCAACTTCTAGGTTCGCTTTTGGAGGAGCTGCTTAGCGGCCAACTGGCTTTGCGGATCCACAACCCTACCGACGAATTGCCCCTCCAGACGTTTCGGGTAAGTCCAGTGCCGCTCGGAGGGGAACAACCGGCGCCAGCTCCTCCCCCTGCGGAATCGAGTTGACAATGGCTGCTTAGCTTGGCAAACTCAAGACAGTGCCACAGCTTGCACACCCAGATTTCCCCATCCGCTGTTTTCAGAAAGGTTTTCAGGGGTGTCCGGCCAAATCAGAACGACCTGCCCCGGACCAAAAACACTGCTCAGAAAGGAGGGGCTGTGAGTTTTCATCTGCGATGGTGGTATGGTCGGCTCCTTAGGATCCGCCGCATCCTGGACAGCCGCCCCAACGCGGGTAATTGGGGTTCTCAATGGCAAATCCCCGGCCGAAGGGTCCTTCCTGGAAGTCAATCGTGGTCCCGTCCAGATGCAAGGCGAACTTTTTTCTGGTTACCACGGCGACATCGGGGCCCGGGTAGCGGACATCGACGGCCGGGTCGAACTGGTCATCCAGGGTAAGCCGATATTGCAGGCCGCTGCAGCCCCCCCCTTCGATGCTAATCCGCAGAGATGTCTGGGGTTCCAAACCCTGCGATTGGATGATGCGAAGGATCTCATTGCGAGCCGATTCGGTCAAGGTAATCGCCATATTTTCCTCACTTTCATAAAATAGGCAATCTACACAAAACAGAAAAACCAATCGCCCCCTTTGGACTCATATCCCGGCTGATTCTGACTTCTCCTGAGCAACCGACCTTTACTCTCCAATAGCCCTTTGCCCTTCAACCACTTTTCTGGTATCTTTACCTGCTATCTTATCCCTTCCCACAGAGAAAACCAAGAGCGGGCCCGCAGTTCTGATCTTGAGAAATATCTTTAACGTATTTATAGAAAAGAGGTTATGTTGAAAATCTTTTAATTTCCTTCCACCCGCAGCAGTTCCAAACGGAAAAGCAGCTTTGCCCAGTAGGCTCCCCATACCAGCTCCCTTTTGACATTCTTAGGAGATTCCAATGAGTTCTTTTTACCAAGGCCCGAAAGAAGGAGTTCCCCTAGGAGGAAATGACGGAGGAGAGGGACCGGCTCGTCCTCCCCCCCAACCCCCCTTTCAGGTAGATGACTCTCAAGCCACCACCTCCTACGCCAATTTCTGCCGCATTACCGGCACCCCCGAAGAGGTCTTCATCGATTTTGGGATTAATCCCCAGCCGTTTGCTCCCCCCTCCGGTACTATTGTGATCACTCAACGGATCGTGATGAACTACTATACGGCCAAACGGCTCTTGCAAGTCCTGCATCTGACGATCCAGCGACATGAAGCCACGTTCGGCGTGCTAGAGACCGATGTCCAGAGGCGGATCCGGGGCAGTAGCGGCGGGGGCGCCCCACAAACCCCCTTCCATCCTAACTCCTAACCGACATGGGGATGGTTGGTCCCGGGTGTAGTTAACATGGCGCCAGGCCTCCCGCAAACGCCCTTCAATCCTCAATCCTAACCGAGACTGGTATTTGTTTAGGGGTGGGTCTGCTCAGCATGGGACCAGCTCCCTCATAAACGCCCCTAAATCCTAACCACTCCTAACACAGACCGATATTGGAGGACGGCTACTCCTTGTGCCAACAAAAGCGGCGGGCCACTAGGCATCTGCGCAGTGGAAGCAGCAGGGCCCTGCGTGTCTGGCTCCCCGCTCACTCAGACGTTTTTTTGACGTTTTTTATCTTGTAGGGAGCCATTATGTTCTGGTGGCGATTCCTCTTAGGTGCTGGCTTGATATGGTTGGTGGTGGTGTTGGGTTGGGCAGATCATCGCTCGGCGCTGCCGGGCGCCATGCTATTGCCCCTAGCGGTAGGGATCAGTCTGCTAAGCACAGGAGAATTTTTAGCACTGGCCAAGGCCTCTGGAATCTCGCCCTTTTCGACTTGGCCTGTGTATGTGGGCAATATCGCCATGTTGTTGGCTGCTTGGCTACCGGTCCTGGCAGGTTCGGAGAATTCGGGAGTAGGTTCTGGCCAATCGGTTGGCCCGGAAAGGCTTTGGGCAGCCCCGGGGTGGGTGCTTTTGGCCCTAGCCGGTGCATTGCTTGTTGCCATGTTGGAAGAAATCCGCCGATTTGCCGGTCCAGGAGGGATTACCAGCCGATTAGGTGTGGCCAGTTTGGGATTGCTCTATGGGGGGTTGTTATTGAGTTTTTTAGTGCTTTTGCGCATGGGGTATGGCATCGGGGCGTTGGCTTCGCTGATTATCGTCGTCAAAATGGCCGATACCGGAGCCTATTTTGTAGGCCATCTGATCGGTCGGCATAAGTTGGCCCCTCGGCTTAGTCCGGGCAAAACGATCGAAGGGACCCTTGGGGGGCTCGTCTGGGCCTGGGCGGCCGCTTGGGTGGTCTTTACTTGGCTTACCCCTGCTTTGACTCCCTATGCCGAGGCCCCCAGCCCCAACAGTGGGTTCCCCTCCTCCGGCCTGCTGGAAGGCCGATCGACCTCCGCCCCCCCCGTCCAACCGGCCCGTGCCGATCCGTGTCCTTGGTGGGGATGGACCAGTTATGGATTGGTTCTGGGCCTAGTGGGTCTGGGTGGTGATCTGGCTGAATCGCTCCTCAAACGAGACGCCGGTCGCAAAGACTCCAGCCAATGGATGCCCGGCTTCGGCGGCGTGCTCGACCTGATGGATTCCCTGTTATGGGCAGCCCCGGTGGCCTACCTCTGGTGGCATCTGGGATGGGTCTGGTAAGGAATTCTTCCCCTTTATCGCTGGCTTTTTGTCTCCCTAGAAGTGTGTTGGAAGAGGGCAAAGCTGGGGCCTCCTAGGTTCTTCCTTTCCCGTTTTTCTTCGCTTCTTTTCCTTTGCCCATTTGGCATTTTGAGATGGCTCTAGAGAGCTAACCAGCAGGTTTTCCTACCAGGGGGAGAATCTGGTAATTGTGGGGCAGAGGAGGCGATTCGGAGGTTTCGCAATTTCTGGCTTGTTTCAAACAGGGCAATTGTGTATTTCTACGGCCCATCAACTAGAAAAGGGCTTTCAGGGTGGGAAGCCCTGCGAACAGGGGGGAAGCTAATTCCAAAACAAGCTAGGAAACCCTAAAACAACGTGGTAAACCCCCCCTGACTGGGCCCATATCATATCCATCTAAAGCGGCATTCTTCGTGCAGTTTTCCTTTCGTGGGACAGGACTTGCTTAGTGGGTTGGCGGGACGTTTGGGTGGCTAAATGCCGGAGATACAACCCCTTTAAAGGGTTTCTTTTCCCCTCTTTGAACCAGCAGAGGAGGGGCCATACCCATAGCTTTTTTCTCGCGAAATACCTAACTTGGGGGGTAGTGCTGGGGATAGCCTTTCAAGGGTTTAGCCCCCAGAAAGTATACACAGACACCCCACCCTTAGGGTATAGATCCCCGCCAAACGGATCCCCCTCAGCTAACCCTCCAGAGGGTAATTCACTCCCTATTCCAGAAGCCCCCTGGGTAGAGGTAGGACAAGAGGATTCCGCTGCTCAGGGCACAGAGGCTTTAGGGCCTCATTTGAGTCCCCCGATTTCCAGTAGCTCCCCCCTTAGAGGCGATATTTCTAGCTCACCCAGGGAGAACCTTCCCGAGGGTTCCTCTCCTCCTGAAGCTCCTTATGGTGAGATGGTGGCGGAAGTGCGGGTGGTGGGCCGGCAGCATGTGCCCTGGACGAAAATTGCCCCCCTGATTCGCACCCGGGCAGGCCGACCGCTGGATATGGAGTTGATCGAGGAGGATGTGCGCCGATTAAGCCGATCCGGCTTGTTTGTCAGTGTCAAGACCTGGACTCAGCCCACAGCCGACGGCCGGGTGGTCATCTTTGAACTGGTCGAAAGGCCGATATTGCAATACGTCAAATTCGTGGGCAACGAAAAGGTCCGCAAAAAGGTCTTGGCGGAAAAGGCCGGCATAAAACCTGGTGATGCCCTGGACCCATTTGCCGTCGAAGAAGGCCGGCGAAAGATCGAAGACTACTACCGTTCCCATGGGTTTTCTAACGCTCGGGTCAGCATCATCGAAGGCAATCGCCCCGAAGATAAAGGCGCTATATATCTGATCAACGAAGGCAAAAAGCAGCGAATTTTATGGACGCGGTTTGTCGGCAACACCATCGCTACCGACGCCCGCCTGCGAACCCAAATCCATTCCAAACCCGGTTTTTTGTGGCTTATCCGGGGACAGCTCGATCGCAAAGAGATCGACGAAGACCTCAACCGTCTGAAAGCCTACTATGCCAGCCTGGGCTATTTCAACGCAAAGATCGGCCGGGAGCTCGAGTACAACGAGGAGAAGAACTGGATCATCTTGACATTTGTGATCGACGAAGGCCCCCGCTATAAGGTGCGGCAGGTGCGGTTTATTGGCAACCAACGGTTCTCCGACGAAGAACTAGCCGAAACGATCACGCTCAAATCCGGCCAATATTTCAACCAATCCCAATTGCAAAAAGATGTGGCAGCCCTGCAGGAAAAATACGGCGCCTTAGGGTATGTGTTTGCCGACATCAAGCCGGACATTCGGTATCTGGCGGAACCCGGCCAGGCTGACCTGGTCTATGAAATCAAAGAAGGGGATCGGTATCGGGTGGGTCGGATCGACGTGAAAATCGGTTCCCAGGAGGTTTCTCCGCATACGAAGATCACTACGGTGCTAAATCGGCTTTCGCTGGCCCCTGGGGATGTGGTAGATACTCGGGAGCTGCGGGCCAGTGAACGGCGGCTCCGAGCCTCTGGCCTGTTCCTGATAGATCCGGTCCGGAACATCCAGCCGAAGATCGTCTTCAGCCCCCCAGAAATCTCCGACGAGGAACTGCAAGTGGCCCAGCCGCCTCAGCCCGATGTCCGAGGCCAAGGCCCGGAGCATTCCGAACAGCGGAACTCTGGGGGGAGGGAAAGTTCCGACTGCTCAGTCCTGCCAAGGGGCCAACCCGACCAGCTAATTCCTCCCCAGCTCGATCAGCACGGTCCCTCTTCTCAGGAGGAAACTGGAGCCGATCCAGCACCGCCAGTGCAGGTTCGGGGCCAATCGCCCGTCTGGGGCGAACAAGGAGGCCAGATCCTGCCTAACCTGCCAGAATCTCGACCGCTGCCGGGAATGGACCGGTTCTATCAAATTGGTCCGCAGGGTGCTTCCGGAGTGCCGAGCGGCCCGGCTCCACCAGGGCCATTGCCCCCGGCGCCCGGCTCTTCCATCTCCGCACCGGGCGCATTGGCTCCTTCCCATGAGGCACCCGCGACCGCTCCCGCCGAGTATCCCTCTGCCCCTGTCATTCCTAGCCCCGTACCTACCCAAACCAGCCCTTGGACTCCCTCAGCTGGTGTGGGCTCGGAGGATTGGCCGACAGGTCCCTTTGGCGGCTTTTTCCGGCGGTGGATCGGCCAAGGCATTCTTTCCCGAGGTATTCCCCCACCCGCAGGTGGACCTGGTGCTCCTAGCGGCGGCATCCTAGGCGGTCAAGGTGGGTTGTTTTCCGGGCTGGCACCCGGCCAAGAATTGCCCGAAGAACCCCTTCGGCCTTTGCCCCTGGAAGTCATCGCCGAGGAATCCCGCACCGGCCGAATCATGCTCGGCGTGGGCATTACTTCGGATGCGGGAGTGGTCGGGTCGGTGATTGTTGATGAACAAAATTTCGATATTTTCCGATTTCCCCACAGTTGGGAGGAAATCCGTAACGGCACGGCCTGGCGAGGCGCGGGACAGCGATTCCGACTAGAAGCAGTACCAGGTACTCAAGTTCATCGGTACCTGGTTAGCTTCACCGAACCGTATTTTTTGGATACGGAAATTAGCACCGGCGTGAGCGGCTATTTCTTCAAACGGATTTACCGGGATTGGCGAGAAGAGCGGCTCGGCGGCACCGTGCGCGTGGGCTACCAGTTCCGGCCTGATCTGATAACCAATTTCACCTTCCGAGGCGAAAAAGTTACCCTGTTCGATCCCAGTGTACCAGCCGGAATAGTCCCCGATTTGGACGCCGCTTTGGGTACCCACGAGCTATTTGGGTTCCGACTGGGGCTAGCCTATGATACGCGGGACAGCGCCTTTCTGCCCACCGAGGGGCATTACATCGACTTTGGCGTGGAGGAGGTGATCGGCTCGTTCCAATACCCGCGGGGCGATGTGGAAATACGGAAATATTTTACCCTCTATCAACGCCCCGACGGTTCCGGCCGCCATGTCTTGAGCCTAGGCGTTAGCTTCGCTGTAACGGGAAAAGATACCCCAATTTATGACCATTACTTTGCCGGTGGATTTTCCACACTTCGTGGGTTTGACTACCGAGGGGCTGGTCCTCATGTGGCCGGTGTGAGTGTCGGCGGACATATGCAACTGTTGGCCTCAGCCCAGTACATGTTCCCGGTAACGGCCGACGACATGCTTCGGCTGGTGCTGTTTTGCGACGCTGGAACGGTGGAACAGGATTATACGCTTCGGGATGAGAACTTCCGAGTGGCCCTAGGCTTTGGCCTGCGGGTGCTTGTGCCAGCTATGGGACCGGCGCCGCTAGCGTTTGACTTTGCCTGGCCGGTGGCCAAGGCGGACGGCGACGTTACCGAAGTGTTCAGCTTCTTCATCGGCATCGGCCGGTAACAGCCTCCCATAAACCCCCTTGCCTGGACCCCTTGCGTGAACAAAAGGGGCAATGGAACCTTTTGGACTTTCCCTCGGTAGAGCCCCCACAATCCCAGCACCCCAGAACCCTCTCCGCTCTGTCCATCCACGTGTCCGGAAGAATCCCAACGGCGCTGGTTTAGTTGGAAATGGCAGGGGGAACTCTCCGGTATCACCCGGGCATCGGAGGGGAGACCTAAGCGGGATTCATAGTTATCTTAACGTGGCAGGCTGGCAATCTCTGGACCAATTCCAGAAAACAGATCGGAAACCCAGAGAACCCGCCAGCCAGGATTAGCAGAGCCGGTCTCCGTTCTAGCCGCACGGGAGGTGTTTGTCCTGGTGTCCCATCTCCATCGCCGGTGGGATGCTAGAGTCTGGGGTAAAAGCCACGCCAGACCTTTCCTCGTGGTCCTAAAAGCCCTGAATCCTCGGAAAGTTTCCCTGATGGGAAGGGGGTAAGTCATTTTTTTCCTCTGATATCGTAAAATTATGCAGGGGTGGGGGCAGAACCCTATTCAGGCTACCGGGGGGTTAATTTCCCTCCGCCAATCGTTTTGTTTTGGAAGAAAGAGTGGCATGAACCATCCTTACCAGCCCAATTCGTTTTCCAGCAGGCCTACCAAGCTTCCTTTTCTGATAGCCTTTTCTGCCGGAGGGGAGGGCCGAAATTCCCCATCCGAGGGGGAAAAAGGAGGGGCTACCCCCAAAAATGGGGAGGAAAAAGAAGGTCCGAAGCCTTTCTTTCGTAGCTCTACCGGCTGGCTGTTGGTGGTATTGATTTTGGTGGGGGTGATTTTGCTTCTAACGGAACAGAGTGGGCGGCGGCGGGAAATTACCTACGGCCAATTCCGAGCGGAACTAGCCCGCAAAAACATTGCGAAAGTGGATCTGCGGGGCTCTACCATTTACGGGGAATTTAAATCCCCCCCAAAAGACGCTTCTCCCGAGGAAGATGCTTCCCCAAAAGGCCTGGTGGGTTCTCTAAGCCGGAACTCCCTGAAATTCGTTTGTGAAATTCCCTCACCCGCTTTGGCCGACTCCACACTCGATCAACAACTGCTGACCGAACTGGGCCCCAATTACAAGGCTACCCAACCGGCAGATAATACGGTCTGGCTTAGTGTGTTGTATCTGGCGGTTACGGTGGGGCTGTTTGTGGGCCTATGGCTGATGTTTCGCCGGGCCAGGGATCAGGTCTTTGGCGGGGGGATTTTATCTGGGTTTATTAAAAGCCCGGCTAAGCGGTATCAGGCCACCGGCAAGAAGGTCACATTTCAAGATGTAGCCGGTCTGGAAAATGTCAAAGCGGAGCTGGAAGAGATCGTCGAATTTTTGAAAAATCCGGAGAAATTTCAGCGTCTGGGGGCCAAGGTCCCCAAGGGGGTGCTGCTGATGGGGCCTCCTGGGACCGGCAAAACCCTTCTGGGCCGGGCCGTTGCCGGCGAGGCCAATGTACCGTTTTTCTTTATTAACGGGTCGGAATTCATCCAGATGTTTGTCGGCGTCGGTGCAAGCCGGGTCCGGGACCTGTTTGCCACGGCCAAAGAAAACGCCCCGTCCATCCTCTTTATTGACGAAATCGATGCCGTAGGCCGACATCGTGGGGCAGGGCTTGGCGGCGGACACGATGAACGAGAACAAACGCTCAATCAGATCCTGAGCGAGATGGACGGCTTTAGCCAGAACGATTCCGTCATTGTCATGGCAGCCACCAACCGGCCGGATATTTTGGACCCGGCTTTACTTCGGCCTGGCCGATTCGATCGGCATATCACCGTCGATCGACCGAACGCCAAAGGCCGACGGGCCATCTTCGAGGTCCATACCCGAGAGGTACCTCTGGCCGAGGATGTGGATCTGGACCGGCTGGCAGCCGGGACGGTGGGCCTGACGGGGGCGGACATCCGCAATCTGGTCAACGAAGCGGCCCTCTGGGCTACCCGACAGGGCAAAGAGAAAGTCGATATGTCCGACTTTGAATACGCCCGGGACAAAATCCTCATGGGACCCAAACGGGAAGAGGTGCTTACCGGCAAAGAAAAGTCGATGACCGCCTATCATGAAGCCGGCCATGCCTTGTTGGCGTGGCTGGTGCCGGGACTGGACCGATTGCACAAAGTCTCCATTATTCCCAGGGGCCGGGCCTTGGGAGCTACCCAACTCCTGCCGCAGGAAGATCGGGTCAACATCGGGCAACGGGAATTGGAGACCCGGCTGATGTTTCTATTGGGCGGTCGGGCAGCCGAGAAGCTCGTGTTCGATGAATTTAGCGCCGGTGCGGAGGACGATCTGAAACGGGCCACCAGTCTGGCCCGACGCATGGTCACCCATTGGGGCATGAGCGAGCGGATCGGCCCCATGGCCTTCCGACACGGCGAAGAACATCCTTTCTTGGGCAAAGAGATGGCCGAGCCTCGCGAATACAGCGAACATACCGCTCGGATTATTGATGAAGAAATTGCTCGGATTCTTCGGGAAGCAGAGACACGGGCTAAACAGTTGCTCATCCAACATCGGGAAAAACTCACTCATCTGGCAGCCGCCTTGGAAAAAGAAGAAACCCTCGACGAAACTCAGATCGAAGAGCTGCTGGGCCCTCCCGTGTACCGGGTTCCTGAAAAGCTCAAGCCAGAGGGGGCCGGTTTGCCTCAAGCCCTCCCGTTACGGGACTCGGCTGCCTGTGGAGATAGCCCACCCTCTGAAACCCCAGCTCCTATTGTAGTAGCATCGGAAGGCACTCCAGACAGTTCCTCCTCTAAGAGGGGCGCTTAACTAGTCATACTGGGCATTTTTCCGCTTCTGGGTGGTTATCTGGTACCTAATTCAGGGGGATTTAAGGAATCATATCTGGGATTTTGCATCTGTTAGGGGGAATAAAATCCCCCTGTCTTGCCCCCCCACATCATCCCGATATCCCATGCGATGTGGGCAGGACTTCCGAGAAATTCCCCCCATCTGGGTGGGTTAGATACGTTAGGAACCTCTGAATAATTCAAAGGAGATGTTTTTACACTATTTCGGAACCTCCCTCAATAGCCACAACATATAGTGGCAATGCTAATATTAGACTCAATATATAGTGCCCAGCAATGGGAACCGATAGGCAAAGGAATGTATTAAATGTTCATAAAGTTTATGTGATGTTCAGGATTTTGCAGAGCTTCCGTTAATTGGCAAAAGTGCTCCCAAAAAGATCAGCTTAAACCCCTGTTTTCCCACTTTTTGCCCGGAATTTTTAGGAAAGCTGCCCCCTCTTCACAGGGGTTAGGTTTGAGGTTGTCTGAGGGTTGACTCCCTCGGATTCAACCATTTGAAGTGTAGGTTCTCTGGATTGCCTCCAACACTGCCCCTTGTCATTCCCGTGGAAGGGGGCCTGAAAAAGATCTGGATCCCTGCTTTCGCTCCTGATGACACGAAAGGTTGTTCCATTCGACTTGGGTGTTTCCATAAGGAGGTGTTGACGTAAATAGCAGAGCAAAGAATGACTCGGAGTTTCTTCCCGGGAGGCCGGTTTAGGTGGGAGGAGCTTTAAAAAGACGTCCCCTAGGACGTTAGAAGGTTCTCCTGAGAGAATCCTCTCAGAATTTACCCCAGGGCCTTGCTTTTTTATGAAGTTAGGGTTATATTGATTATTTTTGGAGGAGACATTTTTCCGGAGGAAACCGAACCGATTCGGTTTTGCGTGCGTAGAACCCTTACCACCTCACGCCAAAATCCCCGCAACCTACTATATCTGCTTCTTTTCGGAAGCTAGTATCGACGCATTGTCCCCTGGCAGGCGGGCTCTCCAGAAGGAAAGCTTTGGAGGAGCCTAAAGGGCAGAATCAGCCATCTTGGGGGCTTTCTAAAGCGGCTTGAAGTCCTCAAGAGCTGAGACTTCCTATGGAGGGGGTGTCTCTGGCAGGGGGGTTTTTCCCCCTTGGGAAGGGAATAAATCCGGTTTTCGGTTTGCTCTTTGCCCCCTGAGAAGGGATAAAGGAATCCATGCTTTCAGGGGGATTGAATCCCTCCAATGTGGGTAAAACGAATTCTCCCTCCGGTGGGAGGGCTTTCCAGAAAGCTCCGGATCCCCCGGGGATCCAATCCCAACATGGTGGAACCAAATTTTCCACCCAGAGGGAGCAATAACCTCACCGAAGGAAAAAAAATCGGAACCCCGGGGAATACAAAAGGATCAATTATTTAGGCTTTCCTCCGTCCGAACAAGCTCCCTCAGGAAGTGCCCAGCAATCATTTTTGGCTAACTAATCAGGGTATTGTTACGAACTGAGCACTTCAATGGGGGAAAGTCGGCAGAGGAGGAAAGCTAAAGAAATGAGGTCTATCAGGAGCAAATCCTAGAAGGATTCCATTGCGTAACCTTTCAGCCGAATGATGCATCCTCTCCCTGCTGCGAAAGCAAGGAAACCAGTTTTTTGCCGATGGATTTTGCGCTCTGGACTGCCGTTTCCGCGGCAGGAACAGTTGGGAGCATTCTCCCTAAAAACGGGAACCTGCTTCACTCGGCTGAAACGTTACCAAATTGCTTCTACCATCTTCGGGAACGATTCAGGATGGTAAGTGTTTATTTTCAAAGGGGAGTGGATAGAAAAAACAGGATATTCCAAAACAGGAAGGCGGGGAGAAAACCCACCCAACCAAACAAACGTATTATGAGGGGGAATAGAAACGTATTAATAAGTGGAATAGAAAAGAAGCTTGGTTTATCTTTGTCTTTTTAAGGGGCAGAAGGTATGAGGATGCACACAGTTTGGATGGGAAAAACTCCGAGTTCCGTGGCAGACCTGCAGGTGCCGGTCTGGGGGCTAGGACTTTGCGCTTCGCAAGAGCGTGGTTTGGAATCGGGCCCGAGGTCTGGTTCGGTGCCGGGGGGAGAGTCTGGAGAGTCTTTAGCTATGGCTAGCCCTTCAGCACCGAATCCTGCCTCAGGCCAGACGCTGCCGGAGGCCGAGGCAGATGAGTGGATCACGGTGGAAGAACTGAGCCGACAACTGAACGTCTCCACCAAAACCTTGTGTCGGTGGCGGCGGTATGGTTTAGTGGGTAGCCGGGTGGTGGTGGAGGGTCGGCCCCGGTTGGCGTTCCGCCGCAGGATGGTGGAGCGATTCATCCAGCAGAATTGGCAGCGGGTCCAGCGGGCTTCGCAGTTTAGCCAACTTACTGCCGAAGAAAAAGAATCCATTCTTGCCCAGGCCCGCCAGATGGCCCACCAAGGGACCTCCTTAAGCGAAATCGTTCGTCAATTGGCCGCTTCTACTGCCCGAAGTCCGGAGACGATTCGTCTTTTGATCAAACGATCGGCCGACCGGTATCCCGAGTTTCGGGCCTTTTATGGGGCTGCAGAACCGGTAGGCAAATCGGTCAAGCGGGAGATTTTTGAGCGGTATTGTCGGGGCGAGTCGGTCGAATCGTTGGCCAAGGCCTATGGCTGCTCTCGGACCACCATTTATCGGGCGATCAGTCAGGTCCGTTTAGAGCGGATCATGGAGCTTCCGTTGGAGTATGTGGGCAGCGAGGAGTTTGAACGGATTCGTTCGGAAGCTCAGGAACAGGAGATTCTTGGTCCTACGCCTCCGGGAGAAGCACCGGCTCGGAAACTTCGCTGCCCGCCAGAGATCCCGCCGTATTTGGCCAGTCTGTATGAGACGCCGCTGCTGACCCGGCAGCAGGAACGGCATCTATTTCGGAAGATGAACTATCTGAAATATAAGGCGGCTAAACTGCGGGAACAACTCGACCCCCGCCATCCGGATCCCACCTTGATGGAGCAGATCGAGAAGTATTACGAACAGTCCGTAGCGGTCAAAAACGAGATTATCCGGGCCAATTTGCGCCTGGTGGTTTCCATTGCCAAACGCCGGTTGCGCGGCGCAGGCGATTTCTTCGATCTGGTCAGCGACGGCAATATGTCGCTGATTCGGGCGGTGGAGAAGTTCGATTATACGCGTGGCTATAAGTTTAGCACGTATGCCACCTGGGCGATCGTGAAAAACTTTGCTCGCAGCATTCCCAGTGAGCTTCGGCATCAGGAGCGGTTCCGGACCTCGGCCGACGAAGTGTTTCTGACCACACCGGATCAGCGTTCCAATCCCTACGAACAGCAGTCGCTGCGAGATCTGCGGCAATCGCAGATTGCCAAGATTTTCGACCGGCTGGATGAGCGGGAGCAGCAGGTAATTCGGGCTCGGTTCGGCTTGGGGCCGGATCAGCAGCCGCGCACTCTCCGCGAAGTGGGCCAATTGCTCGGAGTTACCAAAGAGCGGGTCCGCCAGTTGGAGACCCGCGCTATCCACAAACTCCGCCAGGCCGCCAAAGAAGAACGCCTAGACTTCTTCGGTATCAATTAGTCCTTTGGTACCATTTCCGCCGAATGGCATCTCCGGTCATTCCTGCGCAAGCCGTAGGCCAGCTTTGGATTGTTTTGCTATCCTGGTTTCCCGTGGATACGGGAACAAGTTGCTGGACTGCCGCTTTCGCTGCAGAGGCACTTTAGGGCATTCTCCCCAAAAAGAGGAGATCATTTCATTCAGCGGAAGTGTTACGACTCTTTTAGGATTTTGTCGTTCGGATCGTAAAGTCAATCGAACCTTGGCAGATTTCTTTTCGATGGAGGTCTTCTAAGGAGAGTTTGAGGCTGTATCGGCCTGGCGGCAAATCCTGGGGCAGGCGCACCGGATAGGCAATAAAGAAATCCCGGCGTAGGTGTCGGCAGTATTCTTCTGTAAGTGGGAATTCTTGTTCATCTACTGGATGACCTTCCGCGGTAAGAATCTGGAAGCGGCTTCGCAATTTGGTATGGTAGCCTTTGGGGGTAGGCTGGCTTTGGAAGTTTTCCACCTCCGCATAAAGAAGGAGTTCCTGGCCGGGTTGAAATTCGTATTTGTCAAACCCCTGGTAACAACCGAAACTTTGCACTTCCGTGGCAAAAGCCAATCCTTTGACCACCAGCGGAGCGGCCACCGCCAATTTGCTGGCAGCCTCTTGGAACAGGCGTTTGGCCTCGGCCGCTCGCTCGCGCCGATCGGCAATCTGCTGTCCATCCACCAAAAGATGGATGGCATACAACTGGGTGCTCCAAAAATCCTGCATGGCCGGAGGCACGCCGGGGATCGGCTCCAAAGCCTCTTCCCGCCGCCCCGCCGCTAAACATAATAGCCGATAATATACATGGCGAGCTATCTCTTCGTCCGTCTGCGGCGTGGGGGGAAGCCCTACCTGGATCTGCCGCACCAACAAGCTCAGCTGCTGCTGCCAAGAGCTACGTTCAGTCCCAGCTCCCGGCTCCGCTGGGACAGAACTCTTGGCTCCCGAAAAACCACTACTAGAAATAGGGGACTGCTCTGGCCTCTGCTCCGAACTCTCCCAAGCTTCACCAGCCGAAACCACGCTCACATATCCCCTCGCTCCCCCGGAGCCGGTTCCTGGCAAGCTGGGCGGCGGCAAACGATGGACTTCTTCCGTGGCTCCCTGGGCCTTCCGCCCCTCTCCCCCTAGGACCATAGCCCTCGATCCTCCTCCAGGCGCATTGCAACCCGCAGCCGAGCACGCTCTGGAAGATTCTTCTTTGTCCGATTGCTCCCCTGCAAGAGCTTGGAGGTTGGCTGAGCCGGCGGGATTGGCTAATGCCTGTTTCTGGGGAGAATCGCCCCCCTGATCAGCCAATCTGTCGCCCCTGTTGGCCACCGCTAAAGATTCTGCTTTCTCTGCATTCGGAGAGGCCGCCACCGAAAGATCTTTGGCAGAGCTGGGGTGGGAGGAAGTGTTCTGTTGGATGTGGGGCTGGGAACCAGAAGCCGCCGCCTGTCCCCCCAGTCGATCCGAGGAGGTGGATTGTTGGAACCGGCGGTAATATTCCAGAGCTGCTCGAAATCGCTGGATCAGCGGTTTCCATAACACAGGAGGGGTCTTGGCTAAATCCTCCATTAAAAGTTTCTGGGCTTCGGGGTCCAAGACGGCCAACTGGTGCAACTCTTGCATCAGACAATGCAGTTCCTCCGCACTGGGTCCAGAGGAGGCGTCGCTAGCCAACCCCGGCCGGTTTCCTTCCAGAGACTGTTCTGAGTCGGAAGCCCGGGGCTGGCCTATTTCAGGAGGATTTTGGGGGTCTTTTCCAATTCCAACGTTTCGGTTGGCTTTGCCCTGCCCGGGCAAGCGAGCATGCGGCGGGGAGGAGGCGGGTTTGGTGGGGTTTGACTCTCTTTCCGATGCCTCTGCATCAACGGAAAGAGTTTCTTCCTTCCCGGGGGTAGGGCCAGTTCTTGGGCCCGGCCAAGACAAAGTCGCGCATCCCCCAGCCAGGCCTAAAACCCCCAGAAGAAAATACTCCGCGAAAGGCCGCCTCATATCCCAGTTTTCCATCTATGCCCACATCAACCCGGAGAAGGGGGAGGAATCATATCCAAAATCTTTCCTTCGGACAAGGGATTGTTGGGAGTGAAAATGCATAAAATAAACAAAATGGATAAGCAAAACCAATTTATCATGGGAAGTTAAATCAGAATATAGGGAAATTACACAAAATAAAAAAGTTTGCATATGGATTTCTTTGCCCAAGCGAAAATGTCATAATGGAACTAATGCCAACCCAAAGATTGCGTACCCCCAGCAGCTTTTTGACTCTGTGTCCCTCCCGCCGACCATGATCGAACTGAAAGATTTCACCAAGCGGTACGGTCGTCATGTGGCAGTCCAAGAGCTGAATCTGCAGATTTCGGCCGGGGAAGTCTTTGGATTTATTGGGCCGAACGGGGCCGGCAAAAGTACCACCATCCGATTTTTAGCCACCTTGTTGAAAGCGACGGCTGGGGATGGTTTTATCAACGGCTATAGTGTGAGTCGGCAGCCGCTGGAGGTGCGCCGAACCATCGGTTATATGCCCGACAATTTCGGCGTCTATGAAGGGATGCGGGTGTGGGATTTCATGGAGTTTTTTGCCTCGGCATATCAGATACCGATGGCCCGTCGACGGCAGGCCATCCAAGAGGTCTTACAGTTACTTAACCTGTTGGAGAAGCAGCGGGACTATGTCAATAGCCTTTCTCGGGGGATGAAGCAGCGGCTTAGCCTAGCCAAAGCCCTCGTCCATAATCCCCCGGTGCTGATTCTGGACGAACCTACCAGCGGCCTGGATCCCCGGGCACGCATCGAACTGAAAAACCTCTTTCGCCAACTCCGCCGCCAGGGAAAAACTATTTTGCTTTCCAGCCATGTGCTGGCCGAACTGGCCGACTGCTGCACCTGCCTAGGCATCATCGAACGAGGCCGATTGCTCATGGCCGGTCCGGTCCAAGAGATTGCCCGCCGGATCACCCCCCATCGGATTCTCCAAATCCAGATGCTCGACCCGCCCGAAAGGGCCATCGCCATCCTCCGGCAATGGCCGCAAATTGTTCACCTTCGGGCAGAAGATCACACTATTTGGCTGGAACTGGCCGGCGACGAAGCCGTTGCCGCCCAATTGCTCCAGCAGTTGATCCACGCCGGACTGCGTATCCATGAGTTCGCCCAACAAGAGGCTAACATCGAAGAAATCTTCCTCCGGGTAACCCAAGGGATGGTCGCTTAACCGGCCAGGCAGTATCATACCTAAAAAGAAAAAGAGCTTGGATTTTCCTTTGACCAGAGGAGAGTTGCCATGCTGGAAGTCTGGGGTATGGTGTTTTTAAGCACAGTATGGGTTCAGGCAGAGGCGAGCCAGCTTCACCCGCCGGACATCTTGCCCCCAGCCCCGGCGGGCCAAAAGTGGCGACTGGTCTGGCACGACGAGTTTGACGGCCCGGAACTGGACCGACAAAAATGGGACATCCCCGAAGGTCCCCGCCGGGATGGCTTCTGGACCGCCAGAGCAGTGCTGCTAGACGGCAAAGGACATCTGGTGATCAAAGTCTTTGAGGAAGGCGGCAAATATTACGATGCCTGTGTCCGAACAAAAGGAAAATTTGAACATACGTTCGGTTTTTACGTCGCCCGCATTCAGCTCCAGCGCCAGCCGGGCCATTGGTCCGCCTTCTGGCTCCATACCGACCGAGTCAACCAGATCGGCAACGAAGGCCGAGATGGCACGGAAATCGACATCATGGAAAAACCTTGGCTGGACGATCGGGTCAACCACGCCTTGCATTGGGACGGCTACGGCAAACACCACCGCTTTGCCGTCCAGGTCTCCAAAGTACCAGGCATCATGGACGGTTTCCATACCTTTGGCCTGGATTGGCGCCCGGAGGAATATGTGTTTTACATTGACGGCAAAGAGGTCTGGCGGACCCGAGCGGGCGGCGTCTGCCAGGTGCCTGTGTATATCAAACTCAGCGACGAGGTGGGCCGATGGGCCGGCGACATCCGCAAAGCCCGTCTGCCCGATCAGTTCCTGGTCGATTATGTGCGAGTTTATGAACTAGTGGACGCACAAACCGGCCTACCCGTTCTTAAACCCCAGCCCCTGGTGCCCTGAGCAACGGCTTTTTGGGAACATACGTACCTATACCCTCTCTCGCCAAACAGGCTGGTGCGCTAAGTGGCCCTCGGTAAACAGCTAGGTTTTCAGAGTTTCCACGCCACTCCGACAAGCTAGGGACACTCAGATTCGCAGCAACTTCCAGAGGGCTTAGTTGGCATGGCCCGATTGGCTCCGTCGAAGTATTTTCCCCCCGCAGAATCGGCCGACCAAAGCGGACTGGTGGCCATCGGCGGTCGGCTGGAACCGGATGTGCTTCTGGATGCCTATCAGCACGGCATCTTTCCATGGCCGTGTAGGGACGACCGGTGGCCTATTCCCTGGGTTTCGCCGGATCCGCGCGCGGTGCTGGAGTTTGACCGGCTCCATATCTCCCGCAGCTTGCGCCGCACCTTACGAAAAAAGACTTTCCTGGTTACCTGTGATCAGGCCTTTGACCAGATAATCCGCTCCTGCGCCGAAGCACCCGGACGCCGAGGCGCCACCTGGATCACCCCCGCCATGATCCAGGCCTACTGCCAGTTGCACCGTCTAGGCTACGCCCATTCCGTGGAAGTTTGGCAGCAGGGACAGTTGGTCGGCGGAGTGTATGGAGTCGCTGTCGGCGGGGCATTTTCCGCGGAATCCATGTTCCATCTGGCGCCCAATGCCTCTAAGGTGGCCTTGGTCTATTTGGTGCGACATCTACAGGCCCAGGGGTATCAACTACTGGATGTGCAAGAGATGTCGCCGCATTTAGAGCGTCTGGGCGCCCGTGCCATCCCACGCCGAGAGTTTTTGTGTCGATTGGCCGAGGCACTGGCCCTGCCGGTCCACTTCGGCCCTCCCGGAACGTTAGAGTTCCCTTGGGCTTAGACGAGAACATCTCCAATCGTTGAACAAAAACCTCCTTTCCCCTCGGCCAAAAATAAAAACGGAACCCCATATTTTCATCCTGTTTCCCAAAGAAAAACTCCTGCCCGAAAGGTCAATAGGGATGTTTCGCGTCGTTCGAGAGTTTCAGTTCTGTTATGGGCATCGGTTGCTGGAGTATGAGGGGAAATGTCGGTTTCTGCATGGGCATAATGCCAGAGCTTTAGTGGTGCTGGAAGGGGATCAGTTGAATGCCCAGGGAATGCTTTTGGATTTTGGGGAACTGAAACGTCGGCTCGGCCAGTGGATCGAGCAGAACTTGGATCATCGGATGATCCTGCATCGGTTGGATCCGGTGGCGCCGATTTTGCAAGAGGCTGGGGAAACCCTCTTTCTTTTGGACGTCAATCCCACGGCCGAGCATCTTGCCCAATTGCTCTTTCAACAAGCCCAGCAGTTGGGCTTGCCGGTGGTGGAAGTGGCCCTTTGGGAGACACCCCACTGCCAGGCTGGGTTTCGGGGCTGTGGCGGTCCGGAGGCCGGCTGTGCTTCTAACCCAAGCCTTATTCAGGGTCAACTGATCCTGCCCCGGAACCCTGGCCCCGTCCAGCCTCTGCCTTCCGTTTGATCCGAGGAATCTCTCCAGAAGGCTTTTTTGTCCGGCCAACGGCGCCTTCCGAATGTAGGATTCTGGATATCAGTTGGATCGGTAATCCCCCGGGCGAGTGCCCTCCGGGACCTGAAGTCTGGGTTTGCGATAAGCTGGTTCCCTCACTTGGAAACCTTTTGGTGTGCTGGAGAAGGCCTGCTGCCAGGGCTTCCTTTGGGAGTATCAGGGAGGTATTCCGGCAAACCTGGGAAAAGATCGCTTGACGCACAAAGGCGGATTGCCTACAGTGGCCGGGTGCTTGGGTTTGTAGGTCTTTTGGTAGGGAGGCCAGAAAGGGCCTTTCAGTCTATCTATTCTTCGTATATTGCCTATATTTTCTTATGACGCACAAAGATCTTTTTCAAACTTCCCAAATTGTTCAAACTGTTCAAAGCTCCCAACCTCCCCAGCCTATCCCTTTTTTAGACCTTGGGCGTCAACATCAGCCCCTCCGACAGCAGGTCTTGGATGCCCTGGCCCAGGTCTATGACAGCGGCGCCTTCGTGTTGGGGCCAGAAGTGCAAAAACTAGAGGCCGCCTTCGCCCAGTATTGCCGGGTGCCTCATGCGATCGGCTGCGCTTCGGGAAGCGATGCATTGCTTTTGGCCCTAATGGCCTTGGAGGTTGGCCCGGGCGATGAAGTGATCTTGCCGAGTTTTACGTTTTTTTCTACGGCGTCGGCGGTAACCCGGCTGGGCGCCCGGCCGGTGTTTGCCGACATCGAGCCAAACACCTTTACCATCGATCCGGGGCATGTGGCTCGGCTTATCACCGCTCGGACCAAGGTGGTTTTGCCGGTACATCTATTTGGCCAGTGTGCCGACATGGAGGCTCTTGGCCGATTGGCCGCTCAGGCAGGTTTAGCCATTGTCGAAGACTGCGCCCAATCCATAGGCGCCCAATGGGATGGTATGTTCTGCGGGTCCATGGGCGAGATCGGCTGCTTTAGTTTCTATCCGACAAAAAATCTTGGTGGGGCCGGCGACGGCGGCATGCTAACCACCCGCTGCGACGACCTAGCGCAGCGGCTCCGGCTCCTGCGGGTCCATGGTATGCACCCCCGCTATTACCATAAGCTCATTGGCATCAATAGCCGACTAGATTCCTTCCAGGCCGCTGTGTTGAACGTGAAATTTCCATATCTGGAGCAATGGACGGCGGCTCGGCAGGCCAACGCCGCCCGGTATCAAGAGCTTTTCACCCAGGCCGGTTTGGATCAGATGTTGGTTTTACCGAAGGCCCATCCCCGCTCCCGACATGTCTGGAACCAATATGTGATCCGGGTTCCGGAGGGTCGGCGGGACGCCCTGCGCGCCTATCTGGCTGAGGCCAAAATTGGTACAGAAATCTACTACCCTTTGGGCCTCCACCAACAGGAATGTTTTCAGTTTTTAGGCTATCGGCCTGGCGAGCTTCCGGAGACCGAACGTGCCGCCCAAGAAGTCTTGGCGCTACCGATCTTTCCGGAACTTACCCCGGCGGAACAAGAGCGGATCGTCGCCGCCATTGCCGACTTCTACCGCCGTGGAAGTGTGGTCGGGTCCAACAGCGTTGGTTTTGCCTTCGGGCAAAAGACGGTTGGTCAACCCTCCGGTTCCGCCGCTGAACAGACCTCTGGGGCGGTGCCGCCGCCGAAGTTCCTGGGCATAGGCCAAGCATCTCCCGCTCGCCGTCAGCCCCCTACTGGATAACACTCCGTTAGCCCCCTGGATACCATTCCCTTCTCATCCCGCTGGATCACATTCTGCCAGGGCAATGAATCATATTGCCCTTTTGCTCACCAGCCCCTGGGAGAAAGTTCCCTCTTTGCTCTGGGGGTAAGCCCGGCCCCCGTAGGCTGGCCATAGGCTACCCAACGTCCGGCCTAACCGAGGAGCATCTTCAGGATATGGAAGGGGTGCCTACCTCCACCGTGCCTAATTGGGCAGGGGCTGACCATACTCCAAAACGGCGGGCGGCGCTGGCGCCAGGCAGGGCAGTACTCTCCGTCTTGGACGACGCCAGGCTGCGCAAAGCGGCGGACGAAATCGCCGCCAACCTTACAGCATTAGTACTCTCGGTCTTTGACGATGCCGGGCTGAGGAACTGGGTATCGGCCGTCTTTGTCGGCCTGTAGCGGGGCGGGACTGTCCATGGTGAGTTTATCCACATCAGGGGCGAACTCATGGGGGCAGTTGATGATTTGTTCCAGTGTGATCACTTGGCCGGTATGGGCGGCCATTCGGCCCATGCTGGTTACCAGGCTGGCCATAGCGCCCCGCTCGGCTTCGTTGTACGGCTTGTCTTGGCGAATGGCATCGACCAGATCGTTCCATTCGTTCTGATAGGGGTTTTCTTCGCCCGGAGGGGCCTTGGACTGCCAGATCTGGTTTTCCGGTTTTGGGGCGAAGCCTTTGAAGATCCGAGACGGAGCACCGCAGTCGCCGTGGGCAGAGAGGATGGCCATGGCTTTGGTGCCCTTGGCGTAGCTATAGTAGCGGTCGGCGCAGCCGCCGATGCAGCGGCCGTCCATGATAAACGTAGAGCCATCTGGAAATTCGTATTCTACGGAATAGACGTCGAAGTTTTGATCGACATAGGGGGTGCCGTCGGGGGCGTTTTTGTAGTGGCGGCCGCCGACGGCCTGGGCTCGGACCGGCCACTGATCCCCTTTCATCCAACAGCAATGATCGATGATGTGGATATAGAAATCACTGAAGCAGCCGCCGCTTGCCCAAAGGAAACTGTGGAACCGCCGAACCTGGTAGAGCAGCTCATTTTGATCGGGCGGTTTGGGGGTAGAGGCAAAATAGCCGATCGGGCCGTGCACCCGGTAGCCCCGCATAAAAATCACATCGCCCAGTTCGCCGTCGGCGATCCGCTTGGCCAATTCTGCTAGGTGGCGGCTATGCCGGGACATGAGGCCCACGCCGACTTTGAGGTTCTTTTCCACTGACTGTTTAGCCAGAGCAATAAGTTTTTTCGTGGTTGGGCCATCCACGGTAACCGGCTTTTCCATGAAGACATGCAAACCCTTCTGAATGGCATAGCCGAAATGCACCCAACGGAAGGCCGGTGGGGTGGCGAAGATGGCGATGTCGCCCGGTCGGAGACAGTCCATTGCCTTCTTATAGGCGTCGAAGCCAATGAATTGCCGCTCTTTGGGCACATCGACCCGATCGCCGAAGCGTTCTTTGAGGTGGCGATAGCTGCCGTCCAACCGATCCTGGAATACATCCGCCATAGCAACGAGTTTCAGGGGGCCAGCCCGCACCGAGAGGGCGTCGGCTGCCGCACCGGTGCCTCGTCCGCCGCAGCCGATAAGAGCTACCTGAATCAGGTTGTTTTCCGCCGCATGGACATAGGGAACCTTCAGCCTGGCCAAAGCCGAACCACCGGCTAAGGCCCCGGTGGTTTGCAGAAATCTCCGTCGGGTAGTACCAGATAGTTTGGAGAGCTTCATGGGCGATTACTCCTATAGAAAACAAAGGAACATCCCACCAATAGGTTGCCCTCAGGGGAAGGAGAAACGGAATCCCCTGCCCGAAGCCAAGGCGTGGGGGAAACATTTCTCTTATTGTGATGGGAGTTAGGAGCTTGTCAACAGGGCGCGCAACGAAAAATAGGCTACGAAGCGGCAGGGCAAAAAGGTCTCGGCAGAGAGACAGAAAAGGTACACCTTCAGCCCAGCCATGCAACCTATCCCTGCTTCGAAAGGCGGAGAATCTGTTTTTTTCAGTGGAGTTTGCTCTATAGATTCCCGCTTGCGCGGAAATAGCCCTCCGGGGATTCTCCCGAAAACACGGGAAGCTCCTTTACTCGGCTGAAATGGTAGCGGAAAAGAAAGCCAGCATGGAGAATGCTGGCGTC
Organism: uncultured Thermoguttaceae bacterium; assembly: GCA_938042245.1. Taxonomy (GTDB): domain Bacteria; phylum Planctomycetota; class Planctomycetia; order Pirellulales; family Thermoguttaceae; genus JANXAQ01. Next base: position 39,648 of record CALIRO010000094.1, on the reverse strand, counting down.
AAGCCAGTCGGCTCTTTTTCCACAGGGGGTCGAAGGGGCTGAGGGGGGTGGAAGAGTGCTACGGCGAATCTGGGTTGGCAATTTGGGATTGACGTTCGGCCATGCGTTGGGCCATCATGGCACGGGCCTGGCGGAGCAGCGCCTGGGTATCGGGCCTGGGAGCGGATTTGTGCACAAGGCTTGTTCCTGGCATTAGCGCACCGGCCGAAGCATCCGGCGAAGCCGGGCTGCCAGGAGGAGTTGGCCGGTTCGGGGCGACCGTTTCGTAGGAAGCGGTTCGGGCGGTGGTGGGTGGTTGGCGGTCGGTCGGTTCTTGGTAGAGTTCCCAGCGGCGTCCGTCTTGGGCCAATTGTCTAGGATTGGGTCCGATCCGCTGGGAGCCGCCGCCTTCCAGAGAAGCCAGGGCATCTTGAGCTTTTTTGTGGGTTGGGTCGGCAGCCAGGGCAAGCATCAGGTAGCGTTTAGCGCCTTCCAGGTCGTCCTGGGTGGCGAGGATAAAGGCCATGTTATAGCAGGCGTCGGCTTCGCTGCCGCCTCGGCGGAATTGTTCGAGGGCCTCTTCGTATCGGCCCTGAAACCCATAGACCATGCCCAAATTGTTGCGGAACCTGCGATTGGCCGGCTTCATGCTGACCGCTTTTAGCAGGGCGCTTTCGGCTTTGTCCAATTGGCCTTGCAAATAGTAGCTAAAGCCGAGATCGTTGAATATTTCCGGATCAGGCTGCAGAGCGATGGCTTGGGTATATAGGGCGACTGCTTCCCGATAGCGTTTTTCGCGGTCAGCCACCACGCCCAGCCGATGGTAGGGCTCATAACGATGGGGATACTGGACGATGAGTTGTTCGTAGATTTTTCGGGCTTCGGCCAATTTGCCTTCTTGTTCCAGTTGGCGGGCTTTCATCATGCCGTCAAAAAAGTCGGGGCCGACTTTGGGGGGTTGGTTTTGAGTTTGGGTAGCAGAGGTTTTTTTAGGGGCGGCAGCCAGGGCTGGCGTGACAGAGGGAGTGTTCTGTTTTTGTTGGAACAGAGCACTTACTGAGGGCAACAGGGGTTTTGTTTCCGGGCCGGAAGCACAGCCAGCCGTCAGAACCCAGCTAACCAGGAATCCGGTAGCCCAACCGATGGAGTTCGGATGGCGGAGCATGGTTGATTTCTCCCCGGATGCAGAAAAGCGTCCTGGCCTCCCAGCCAAAACCCTTCGCTAGGAGGCAATGCCTTGTTTGAGCCGATCCTAAGACAATGGTTTCCTCCGTGGGTGGCACAAAACCTTCCCCCAGGAGGAATGAGCGGTTAATGTACTAATTTCTGGGTCGGCAGAAAACGCCGGGGCGGCTTCGGAAGCCACCAGCGGGCAGCGGAGTAGGATTCCCCTAGGGATAAGTGGCGCCACCGGGGATGGCGGGGTTATCGCCAGAAGCCGCCGGTACCGCCGTAGCGACGTCCTGTGCCGCCGTAAAATTGGCCGTAGAAGGTGCTGTAGTAGGCAGCTTCTCCTTCGACGGCGGACAGTCCCTCGGCAAAGGCGGGGGCCACCACGACTCGGTTTTCGATCCGTTCTTTTTCATACCCTAGGGCGACCAGGTAGTTGATGACCGCCTGGCGACGCTGGGCGTCTAGTTGAGGATATTTGCCATCCGGACTCTGTTCCACCACGATGGGGAACGGCACATGTTCCAGTCGAAGGGCCATTTGCACCAGATGTTTTTGCCCTTTGGGGGTGAGTTTAGCGGTATTTCCGATAAACTCATGATCATAGAGGATGAAATCGGCGGCCTCGGCATTGGTCTGTTGGGTCTCCCAATGGGCGTCGGTAACTTGACCCAGGGGGAAAGGCCTGTCATACGGTGGGCCGAGCCGTTGCTCATGGGTTGGCCGAGCCACACGAACCGGGTCTCCGCCAAACCACCCTTGACAGTGCGCACAACCGGCCGCCATGCCTGCCAGGAGTATGAATACTAATGTCCATAATGTCCAAGCGTTCCGTCTCATCGGATCAGATCCTTTGGACTGCGAAGTAAGGATGGTGTTTCCGGGTTTTCTCGCGGATGGTTGTTTTGTTTGATGAAGTCGCTTCTCCCCCATGGTCAGAGCGTTCTCTGCCGGTGGGATGAGATTTATTTGGAATGGCCGAACGGACCGGAGATGGTGGCTGGGCCGCCTGCCTGGTACCGATGCCGGAGCCTCGGCCAGACAGTGCTTCGATATTCATGCGTAGGCCGACCTTCCAAGCGCCCTTTCAGGTAGAACTCCAAGTTGGTCGGCTCAGTCACATCGAAGCCTGGCAAGGGCGGCACTTCCTCCGGCTCCATCGGATGAATCAGTTCCGGAGTTACCAGAATGATCAATTCGGTTTCGTTTCGATTCATATTCCGTTTGCCAAAGATCTGGCCAAACAACGGGATATTGGAAGTGTTATCCCCCTTCATGGAATCTTCCAACAAGCCGGCAATGGCCAGGGTTTGGCCTTCTCGGAGTTCGACGGTGGTGGTAACGGCCCGGGTATCCAACCCAGGGGTCCCGTTCACGGTATTCTCCCGATTGATCCTGCTAAATTCCGGCGCCACTTCCAGCCGGATCAAATCTTTATCTAGCACAATCGGCAGGAAGGTAATAATGGCACCAAAGGCGCGGAAGTCAGTGGTAACAGCAGCGGCGCCAGCTACGCCCACTGTGGTAGGCACCGCAAATTCCCCGCCAGCGACAAACGTGGCAGGCCGACCACTCAGGGTAACCAAGGTCGGTTCGCTCAAAATCCGCATCACCCCATGCTGTTGCAGATAGTGAATGCCGAACTGCAACCGGTCGTTGTCAAAGGTACCAGAAACCACGGCGGTGCTGGTGGCCAGGTTCAGCAACTGCCGAATGGCAATTAACCCATCTTCCCAGACAAAGTTCAGATCCATATCCACACCAAACTTCCGGGCAGCCGACCGGTTTAGCTCAGCAATCTTCACCTTCAAAGCCACCTGCTGTACCCCGGGAATGTACAGCATATTGATTACCTGCATGGCCGGCAGCAAACCAGCTGACTGCGGATCCTGGGCCAATGGCGGAGCGGCCTGCCCCTGCACCAATCCATAACTCTCCTGATAGCGCGGATAAACCATCTGTCCGCGGATGATGGCCATAATTTGAGCCGCTTCTTCAGCATCCCGGGCCTGACCTTTGACAATCAGTTTGTCGGCCACTGGGATCAGCTTCACTTTGCTTTCGGGGAACAGCTCGGCCAACACATCCTCCAGGATGCCGTACTGCTCTTCCCGCCGCTGTTGCAGCTCCGGATCGGGGATGACCCGAACCAGATAGGTAATCGGTTCGTACCGCTCATCCGCAAACCAGAAGGTTACATCCGTGGCGCCTTGGGATCGGCCGATGATGGCTAGTTCACGAGGCGTAAATTGCACTACATCACAAATGGCTGGATCGACCACCGAAACCCGATAAATATCTACTTTCGATCGTAAAATCTTGCTGCGGCGAACCACCACTTTCAGTTCTTCGGAATGGCCTCGGACTTCAAACGGACCAATCTGGGTGATCTCGGCAGTAGGCCGTTGCCATTGGGCTGACTGCGGACGGGTATCCACCGGTGGCGTACCCGCTACTGGCGGAGGAATTACCCCTGGCGCAGAAGTTTCTCCACCGGGTGGTGGACCGGGCGCAACAGGGCCCGGAATCGGGCTGCTGGCCGGTTTCGGCGGAGCTTCTGCTACCGGCCCGCCAGCCACCGGAACTTCGGCGGGCTTGGCCGATTCGTCTGGTGCTTTCGCCGCAGGCTCTTCCTTCGGCAAACTCGGCAGGGACGGGGCCAGCGCCTTGGCAGGCACTGGTTCTACCCCTGTCTTATTGGCAGGCGCTGGTTCCGTGGCTGTCTTGGCAGGCTCCGCTTCCACCAAGGCAATCCGAGAAGGCGGCGTGCTGCTTGACGCAGGCGCCGTTACCGCAGAGGCTCCCCCCAGCATGGGCCACACCGGATTGGTCAGGCTACTGCCCGGCGATTCCGAAAGGATCGGCCCGCTCAAAGCGGATGGGCTCGGCTTGCCAGAACTGCTCCCTGTTGCCCCAGATCCAGCCAGATGCGACCTGCCAGCCAGAGGCAGAGAAGAGGTCGAAGAGGAAGTCAGCCCCGTGAATTTTGGTACGCTAGAGGTCCTAGCCAGCACAGGATCGCTGCTGTCCACCGCCGCCGATTTGGATTCCTTCTCTATTACAATCGCACTGGAAGGCATCGTGCCCGGTTCTTGGACCCCACTGGCCTTTTGTGTGGAGGGTTCCGAGCGGGAGATGGTCGGCCTAGCCTGTGATAGGCTTGGACGGTGTACGCAAAGTACATCAGACGGAGGTATCGCTAGAGGGATCCTGGCGGGAGCTGGACCGAGAGAGCTATTCTCTGATTCGGCTTTTGGGGGCGTCTTGGACTGCTCGGGACTGGAGCCGACTAAAGAAGCCATTTGCACTTCCTGGCCGCTTGGCTGGGAGGCTGACAATCCAACCCCAGAGGAAGACGTCCCTTCGGCCACCACCACTTGAAGCTGTGGTTCATGACTGACCTCCGCAAAGCCTGGCGGGGGCGGATCATGGGATACTTTGCCCGCTTCCTCCGGAAGCTCTCGCATCCGAATGCTGGCGGCAGCAGTATTTCCAGTATCTGCAGGCTTAGGCCCAGAATCTCCCCCCGGCTTTCTCTCCGTGGAGGTCCGGCCGGAAGCTGCTGGCAAATGTGCCGAAGCATGGACCGGCTTGTCCACCGGAGGACCTTGTTTGGTCTCCAACAGCACCGGCAGAATCAATCGACGCTTCGCCGAAGAAGTCTCAGACAGAGTTCCTTCTTTCGATTCCGACCGGATGGATAAAATGGATAACGCCGATTGCTCTTTCTGTTCCTCGGAGGCGGAAACCTTTCCTTCTAAGGCCCGGTTTTCTTGCTCCCTATAAGATGGGTTCTGCTCAGAAGCCGACGTCAGAATCCGTAAACTCGTCTTGGCCGGTTCGCCTCCGATAGTACTGGATTGCCACCAGACCAAAACCCAACCGACCAAATAGATAACCGGCACTATCCCTCCCAGGAAGGCCAGGAAGCGTTTTATTTTTCTCCTCTGCCGCAGCCATACAACGGTAGGAATAAAGCTCATCGCAGGAAATCCTTTTCCTCAGGGATCCGTTCTCAGAGGGTTCTGATTGGTGGGTTCTACCCCCCTTTTTGGTTATTTAAAACTCCGCCGCAGACCTTCCGGCAATAAACGCCTGCTTCTACTACATCGGGGTTTTTGGCTCGGAGGAATTAAGAGAATTATGCGGAGGGAAGGAGATTTCCCCTTAATTGGGGATCTAAATCAAGTTATCAAGATTCTCTATTTTATGCATCTTGCCGGAAAAAGGGTTTCTAAAGCTTATACCACCCCTTTCCTCTTGGAACCTCCAACGGACTTTCCAAAACGAGGGTGTGAACATTGTTCAAAAATCGTACCATTTCCGCCGCGGAAGCCGGGTCTTGTGTTTTAGGATGAATGCCCCCCAGTGTCATTCCCGCGCAACCGGGAATCCAGAACAGCAACCAGTCCAAAGACTGGATTTTTACTGATGGAGGAATGCCAACTTACGGCCATTCGGTTGAAGTGGTACGAATGTTGTGGGTTAGAGGAACCTCCCTCCCATCTTTTTAAGCCAGGACAGTTCCATTTCAGTGGTGCAACACCATCGAAAAGCAGCATGGGGAAGGGGCGGACCAGATTCGGGACACCCTTCACTATCTTCTGAAGCAGTACAGTTGGTCGATGTTCTTACCCAGTACGGTTCGGTTTCGGAGCACCGTACCATTTCCGCCGAAAGAACACCACGGGATTCCTGCGTAACCAGGAATCCGCATTTTTCGAAAGAGTTCTGCTTTCCGGATTCCCGCTTACGCGGGAATGAGCCCCTGGGGGATTGTCCCTGAAAAACAGGACTGACTTCACTTGGCGGAAGTGTTACGGAGCAGCCATTTATGCGTGCAGGAGCCGAAACCGCCGCAGATCAAGAAAGCTTTCCGAAATCCGTTCCGGATGAGCCAGCTCGTCAACGGAGCTGGTTTGCCGGGCCTGAAGTACCTGCTGGTAGAGTGCCCAAAGCTGCTGGCCCCGCCGATGCAGAGAAAAATGTTCTTTCACCACCCGAGCGTTTTGCTGCAGCAATTCTTCCTGTTCTTCCTGCCGGGCCAAAACTACCCACTCCAGGGAGGGATTTTTCTCCAAAAGGCGGTCTCTGGGGGTGGGAAGGGTTGGGTTGGGGAAAAGGAGTTTTTCTAAGACTTTCTGTTGGAACGTTTCATCCAGATCACCGAAATCGACTGCCCTATCTGCCAATTTTTCCTCCAGGGCGTCTGCCCAATTGGGTGGGATGGGGCACTGATAGTCGGCTAGCACCTGCTGATACCGTTCCAGAAGTCTTTGCCGAAGCTCTTGCTCGCCCAACCAATCTAGCGGCACTGCCAACCGGCCCCACATGCCCGGCAGGCGAAGACCAAGACGCTCAAAATCTTCGGTAATTTCCGGCAGATTTCTGCCCACCAAAGGCCGACCCACCAGCCAACTCTCTAAAAATACCATGCCAAACCCTTCGGTAATGCTGGTGGTCAGCAGGGCGTCGGCGGCGGCTAGGTTCTGGGCCAAGCTCAGCCCGCCCGCTTCGCCCGTCTCCCACACACACCGAACGTGGTGCTGGGCGGTCCACTGCTTCCACCGCTCGTACTGCCCTTTTTCTGCCGGGTTTAATGGCGCTAGGGTAACCCCGATCCAAACGCTCGCCTCGGCCAGCAGGCTGCAAAGCACCGCTTCGCCGAGGTTTTTCCTCCGGATCGCCCGTACAGGATACAAAAGATACCTATCCCCCATAGGAATCCCAAACTGGTTTTCCAAGCGAGCTTTGGCTTCGGTGGCCGGAGGCAACGGCCCAGCAGCTACCACCGGATTCGGGAGCAGGTGAAGCCGGTCGGCTGGCACCCCTGCACGCAGCAACACCTGGCGGTCCCGGCTATTCAGGACCGCATAATGCAGGTGTTCTGCCTGCGGATAGAGCCAGCCCAGGCCGGTTCGGCCTCTTCTAGCCCTCCCCCGCTGCCAGTCCAACAGGGCCCGATAATTGGCCGGCCGAAAATCCTCGGCAAAATCATGGATTTGCAGAAGCATCCGGTAGCCGTCCTCGGCCAATCGAACCAATACCGCCGGCAGCGCTACATTTTTGCCCAACGAGTGATTATGGACATGTAAGAGGGTCTGGTCCGGTCGGCAACCGTGCCGCCGAAGCACCTGAACGATTTGCTGATAAAGAGCTTGTTCTGCTCCAGGGCCGGTTCGGCCATGCACCTGGTCATAATCCAGCAGGGGCGTTGGTTCCAGGACCACCCGAAGCCTGGAAAACTTGCCCGTCCAATCTTCTGGCCAAGCTTCCCGCCGACCGCCATAAAGCAAGAGGACCAATATTTTTTCCGTAGGGCCTTGGCCCATGGGACCGCTGGGGGCAGAAACCGCACGTTCTTTTTGTTCTGCTTGCTTTTGCCAGCCCATCTGCGGTGGACCTTGGAGATCCTTGTTGGCCGATGGGGGCTCCGACTCTGCCTGCTTGCTGAGCAATCCGCCCACCCCTTTTGCTTTTTTGCAGGCCGAGGCGTTTTCTGCCTCTAGATCGTTGCTGGCCGATGCGGCCCCTGCTTCTGGTTGCCCAGAAAGTCGGCACTCCAGGGCTTCCAGATGGGATTGGATGACCCGTGTTACCCCGCCCCGGTTCAGATGGTAGTGGAGGATAACCAGGTTCATTGTCCAACCGCTCATTCTGCGATAAATGAACTTTTATGTATGTATAAAGCGAATAAAAAGTTTCGCCTTCTACCCACTGTTGCGCTTGCAAGTCCCAAAGTCGTTCTGGCTTCCTTTCCGACAAAAGGGTAGCACTCCCATGCATAGGAGGATCGTTCAAGGACCGTTTGCGCCGGAAGGCCACCAGGAGTTCCTCGCTGGAAGCACCGAGCGAAGGTTACCCTAAGGTGGCACTATAGCAGGCAAATTCGAAGTCGGATATTACCCAACTCCTCCCTGGGGCAACCATACTCGGGAAGGCGGCAGGATGGGCGCAGAGGCTAGGATGCCTTCTTGGAGTTCCCATTATTCTACCCATTTGGCTGGGAGAAGATAGTTAATCCAAGCACTTGCTCCGCCAGGCTTGCCAGCAGCGCTTCCAGCGGAGCAGCACCATCCGGAGCTGACCAGAAGGAATGTAGCTATACCGATAGATCGGTACCAGGCGGGTCATCCAGGCCTGTTTGGTCTCCAGGTAGCCCACCCCTAGGTCATAGAGCCGATCGTTTCGTACGAAGCTATCCCGAATGGCCCAGGCCAATAGCAGGTTGCCAGCGCCGGCGGGTGCGATCTGTGGATCGAAACCTCGGCGAAGGCCATAGACCTGGCCTTTCCAGCAGTAATTATAGAGGAAGGCAGCAGGTTGACCGCCGACGTATAATAAATTAACGTCCACTGCTCCCAACCGAGCTGCTGCTTCATGCACCTGACGCAAAAATGCCCGGACTTTAGGATGGCAAAGGCCGAGGCCGGTGGCCGAACTGCCCTGCCAACTCCGCTGGGTAATCTGGCAACAGGCCTCATACAGGTCCCATCGGGGATCGGTCTGGCCAGCCGACTGGCCCAACGGTCGATATCGCACATATTCGAGCGACCCGATCTGCGCTAATTTCTTTTCCGCCCTGCGCAGGTTGGCCCGCCATTTTGAGGGTCGGCTGGCCAAATACCGCTCCCAGCCGAGCGGACCATCCCCTAAATCCACCACCGCCGTCTGGTTCCACAAACTGCGGATCGCCTTCAGGCCAGCCGCCTCCAAAGCCTGCCGGGTCCAACTTGCCTCCTCGTCCTCCGGACTGATCCAGCGAAGCTCCAAAAGGTCCCAATCTCGCTGGGGGCCTTGAAGGTGCTCTAAAACGGCTTGAAGAGTTTTGGCCGGTTCCGGCCCAATCGGCCCATAAAACGATCCCCAGTCGTCCAACGGATACGTGAGCACGCGAAGTCGGCCGATTCGGGTCTTTTCCTGCCGAACTACCATCGGCACAATACCCACCAGGTTTTCGTCCTCCCAATGAAAAAACACCCGGAGGTGTTGGTCGATATGGAAATGGTCCCAATAGGCAGCCAACCAATCCCAGGATTGGAAAAAGTGAGCCCCGACCGTCTGGGCCAGGAGGCGGTTCCAGACCTCTCGATACCCCATCAGGGGGGCCAAATGGTGAAATTCTTGGACCGAAGCAGGCATTCGTACTACTTTTAGGTACTATCAGATACACCTGATTAAGGGTTTTTGGCCCTTTTTGTTTTATCTGCCTTTTTTATCTTCTCTAGTTTAACTTCCTGGGTTGGCCAAAAGGGGGATTTTCCCAGAAGGTGGGAACCCGAGCTGAGAAAAAAGGAGAAAATAAGAGATACATTCCCGGGTTCTCCGACTTGGCCCCCTTTTTTTGGGGGTAAATGCCGAAAGTATCGTTTCTCTCCTGGCCCTTTTTCCGATTTCGTGGGCTGCCTGGTTCCAAAGGGTACCCCCCTAAAAGAGTAAACCAGCATAGACTCTTTAGGGGTTCCGAAATCAGAACCCACATCCTGGGTAACTACTCTGCTCAGACTGAGCTAGGTGTGGTCTGACAGACGGTGTTCCCCTCGTGTTCTACCAGACGGCGTTACCGGCGCCCTGTAACTTAGTCTGTTCGGACTGAGCTCTGTTCAGACTGGGCCAGGTGCCCTTTACCAGACGGCGTTACCGGCGGTTCGGAAAGGTCATCCAGCTTGGCGCAGCCGGAACCAGAGGCGCAGCAGGTCGAAAAGAATCCGGGGCAATTGCCGGAGGGGGTGGAAATGGCCGCCAGGTACATCCGTCCATCGAATCGGAACTTCCGCTATCTTATACCCCCGGCGCACTGCCAAACCGAGCAGCTCCAGATCAAACAGATATCCGCGTTGCTGCACATGGTGAAAAAGATCCTGGGCGGCCTCGGCCCGGAACATTTTGAATCCGCACTGGGTGTCTCGAACTGGGAGCCGAAGTACTCGGCGGGCCAGGGCGGCAAACATCCGACCAAAAAGCCCCCGGCTCTTCCGCCGGACGACCTGCTGGCTGTGGCAAGGGAGCAGCCGGCTTCCGACGGCAATATCGGCCCCCTGAGCAATGGCTTCCGCCAACCGGACCTCTTGATCAATCGGAGCGGCGCCGTCGGCGTCGGCAAACAAGATCCGTTTGCCCCTGCCGGCCAGCACCCCCGTGCGCACAGCCGCCCCTTTACCTTGGTTGTGTTCGTGCCGGATGAGCCGAAGCGAAGGCCAACCGGCCCCCATCTGTTCGACCAGCTCCGCCGTGCCGTCCGTACTGCCGTCATCCACCACAATTACCTCATAGCCATCTGGATAATGTGCCTCCATATAGAGTCGGATAGACTCCAAATAGCGGCCGATCCGATGGCGTTCGTTGTACGCAGGTAAAACCACGGTAAGTTGCAAAGGCTCCACCGAGCATCTCCTAGGCATTTTTCTAGGGCGAACTTTTCCGCTCCAAGCCGGTTGGACAATCGGCTACGAAGCGATTATAGTAAAAGAAGAGGGCTTCCGAGGGGACTATAACTAAATTTTTGTGTACCCTTGGAGGTGCTTTCGGGGCGGTTGTGGTTTTTCGGAAACAAGTGGACGTTTTTAAAACTAGGAGGAGCACCGAAGATGAGTCAAAGCTTGAGAATGGGCGTTGTAGGATGGGGTGGTTTGTTTGCGGTGGTATGGGGGGTTGTTATCGGCTGGGCAGGTAGGGGGACTTTGGGGGCAGAATCCGGGGGAGGATCCGGCGAGCAACTGGTTCCGTTGGAGATCAAATTGCCTCGGCCTTTGTTCCAAGGCACGCCCAAACATATTAAACCAGCTCCCACTTTAGAGAAATACACGGATAAACCCCGGCCGCCGCTGATGGTCCCGCCAGGCCTAAAGAATCTGGCCCTTAAGAAAAAAGTTACCTCCAGCGATTCCGAACCCATTGTGGGCGAGCTGGCCATGGTTACCGACGGCGACAAGGAAGGCTCCGACGGCAGTTTCGTCGAACTAGGCCCGGGCAAACAATGGGTGCAGATCGACCTAGAAACCCAGGCGGAGATTTTTGCCATCCAACTTTGGCATTACCACGCCGAAGGCCGGGTCTATCAGGATGTCGTCATCCAAGTTTCGGACGATCCAGAGTTTAAAACCGGTGTGGTTACTGTGTTTAATAACGATTTCGACAATAGCTCCGGCATGGGAGTGGGTAAAGATCTGGAATATATCGAAGATTATCGGGGCAAATTGATCGACGCACGGGACGAAAAAGGCCGACCGGTCCGAGGCCGATATGTTCGCTTGTACTCCAATGGCAACACTTCCAACGATCTGAACCACTATGTAGAAGTGGAGGTGTACGGCAAACCGGCCTCCTGAACGGCGTGCCCTCAGCAGCCTCCTACCAACTTCCGCCGAAGGAACCGAGGTGTATTTTTTTCTGCCCTGGAGAGGGAGGGCTTTTCCTGGTCGGCTATCTGCTGGGTGGGAGAGGGTTAGGGGGTAAGGTAGAAGGCAGGGGAAGGGTTCCTGAGGCCCCAAGCTGCTTGGTAACGGATGCGGCTGGGGAGTCTCTGGGATAGGCTGGGCTTCGGCCAGCCTGGTGCTTGCCGGCGTGGCTCAGACCGGCCTCTCCTCCAGGGGGCAGAGGCGAATTCCTTCGGATGGCGTGTGTTATAAGGTAAGGTGTTGTCCACGAATTGGTGTTTGTTTCGGCTGAGGCCTGTGGCGTATGCAGTGGGCTGGGTGGGCGTCTTGGCGCTTGGCTTGGCGTTTCGATTGCCGAGGCTGGATGCCCGGCCTATGCATCCGGATGAAGCCAATCAGGCCTGGAAGACGGGCCTTCTATGGCAGACGGGGCAGTATCGGTATGATCCGGCTGAACACCACGGGCCGACGCTTTACTATCTGACGCTACCGGTGCTTTGGCTGGCCGGGGCAGGTGATTTTGCGCAGACGACAGAGACCCACTATCGGCTAGTGACGGCGCTGGCAGGGGTGGGGTTGGTGCTGGCAGTGGGTTTGCTCCGGAAGGCCCTGGGGAGCGGGCCGGTGCTGGCAGCCGCCGCTCTGACTGCCCTTTCGCCGGTTATGGTCTTTTACAGCCGATATTACATCCAGGAGATCCTGCTGGTTCTATTTACCTTGGGGCTTTTAGGCTCAGTGGCCCGAGGGCGGCAGTCGAACACTCTGGCCGGTGCAGCCGGTTGGGCGGCCATCGGCGGCGGGTGTTTGGGCCTGATGGCCGCCACCAAAGAGACCTGGGTCCTGGCACTGGCCGCCATGGTAGCTGCTGGGTTGCTAGCACTCCTGTGGGCTAGTTGGTTAGGCCACACCAAGCCAAGGGTCGCCTTTATTCCCTTCAAACCCGGCCAACAGAGCACCATGGTCCGCTTTGCCTGGCCCAAATGGGGGCTGCTGGGCGGGCTGAGCCTTTTGGCGGCCTCCGGTGTGGTTTGGGCGCTGTACACCGGTATGGGCGCCCAACCGGAAGGGCTCTGGGATGCCCTGGGCGCCTATCGGATCTATCTGCAGCGGGGCATGGAAACAAAAGTCCATCGACATGGACCGCTTTTTTATCTGGAGCGTCTATTGGCCTATCGGGCCAAGGGCGCCTTCTGGACCGAAGGGTTGATTCTGCTTTTGGCGGCGGTGGGGATGCTAGGGGCCTTTTGGCCTCGAAAGCGCCCCCATCCTCTGGCGGCTCCTGAAGTGAAATCGGCCCCTGGGACCAAAGACCAATCCAACGATCCGACTCTCCGGAAATTCTTGCCGGAGGGGGTTCCCACAGCCAACGCAGACACAGCAACAGGGTGCGGGAGTGCCGTTTTCGGGGCAATGGCACGAACAGAATCGGCCGATATAGGTTTCGTGCGTTTTTTGGCGTTTTATACGGTGAGTTTGACGGTTTTGTATTCGGCCATTCCGTATAAAACGCCTTGGTGTGCCTTGTCGTTTTGGCATGGGTGGATTTTGTTGGCTGGGGTAGGCGGAGGTTGGTCGATAAGCCGACTGGCCGGGCTAGCAAATCGACTACTTGCTTGGGTCGGTGTGGCGGCGGCCGGCGTGGTGTTGGGGTTGGGCTTGGGGCATCTGGCCTGGCAGAGCTGGCAGTTGAACTTTAACGGGCGTCTTGTTGCCGACGGGGAGCGGAACCCCTGGGTGTACGCCCATACGGCTCCGCATATTCTTCGGCTGGCCGAGCGGCTGGAACAGTTGGCCGGCCTCGCACCTGAAGGCCATCGAATGACCGTCCATGTCATCATCCCGGATAATTATTGGCCGTTGCCCTGGTATTTGCGTCGCTTTGACCAGGAGCGGGTGGGGTACTGGGACCGGGTGGAAGCCTGGGCCGAGATGCTCGATCGGGTGCCGCCGCCGCAGGTGCTGATTCTGCAAGCGGAGCTAGCCGATCAGATGGAACCGTTCCTAACCGCCGCTTATAACCAGCAAATGCTCTTCCGGCTGCGTCCGGAGGTTTTTCTTCGGGTATATGTTCGCCAAGACCTGTGGGAGGCGTTTGTGAAGTCAGTCTGCCCGGCAAGTTAGGAAGAAGCTCTCCCGAAATAGAATCAGCCTCCTTGCAAAATCCGTACCATTTCGGCCGGCTAGAGGGAGTTGGCTCTGTTTGGCGTGAGAAACCGCCTGGCACTGCCGCGCAAGCGATGGTCCAGATAGGTAAGCCGTCTTTCCCGATTTGTACGCTTTCGCTGGGAAAGCAAGAAAGATCGCCATTCGGCTGAATTGTTACCCTACGAAGACTTCTTTTAATTCCAGGGTCATTCGGGTTGCTGGGATGGCGCCGGCGGCGGCTCGGCCGAGAAGTTCGGCTTCGTCAAAGGCCGTTTCAATCACCAGCCGACCGGGCAGATACAGTCGGCTGTCAGGCTGGTCAATGGTTTGGCCAGGGATTTCCAGTCGGCATCGGCCCCCTTCGACTTGCCAGCAAAGACCCTCTGACTGCCACCGGAACAGCAGATGTTGACAAGGCAAATCCGGCAGCACTAAATGGGCGGGCGTCCGAGAGCTGACTAGCAGCATGTCGTCCAGCAGCACCGCTTTGGACATCCGATGCCCCGCAATACAGATGGGACTAGTATTGCCTGGGCCAGATTCTAACACTGCCGTCAGCGATCCGGGTACCGGCACGCTGAATTGCCAGCAACTACTGCCTCCTGGGCTGCGCCCGCCTAGGACAATTTTATCTCCATGCCTAATCCGCTGCGGCGCCAAGATCAGCACGCCATTCACCCAAACCGGGCAGACAGTGCCCTGTTTGTCGGCTAGCGGCATGATTTGCCAGCCTTGGGCGTCTCGCAAAAGGAAGGCGTGTCGCTGATGTACCCGGCCTAACAGGGGTAGATGCACGTCCGGCACCCGGAGGCTACCGATGCCAATCTGCCCCCTGCTGAGGACCAACGCCATCTCTCCTAAGAGAAACGATTGGTTTCGGGAGCTAAGGGGCCGACAGGGACCGGCAGGCGCCGGCCCAGCGACGTCCAACACCACCGAACCAACCTGTTGGACCGGGCCGCCAGAGGCAGCCGCCATCTGTTGGGCGATTTTTTCCGCCCACTCGGCCAGTTCCGGAGCGGTGGGGCAGATTTTTTTGGCCTCCTGCCAGTGCCGATGGGCAGCATGGGGCTGGTTGCCCGCAAGGGACTGTTCGATACCTTCCAGATGCCGACGATACGTTTGGAGGGTGCCCTGGATTTCGGCCCGGACCCGGCTAACCTCCGGATCCTCCTTCAGTTCGTTCAAAATATCCAGCGCAGTGTTCAAATTACCATTCTGCTTCAGTTGGCGGGCTTGCCGAAGCCTATCCTCCCGCCAAGCCTTTTCCTGTTGCCGTCGATACAACTGCTGTTTGATTTGATGTTGCAGTACCAGGGCTTCGCCGTCCAGTTGGATGCATTGGCTGGCCAGATCAAGAAGTTGGTCGGCCACTTCCAACTGATAGCAAGATTCGTAGAACTTTTTGGCTTGCTCAATCAGTTTGGTGCCCACTTCCTTCAAAAGCTCCCGGACCTTGCGATGATCGCGATCCTTGGCCGCCAGCAGGACCCGTGCTGCTTCGGCCAACAGGCCCCGAGCCAGGCAATCCCTGGCTTCAATACATTCGGGAGGGTCCCAAGCGAAGATGGCCATGGGCCTGTCTCCTTCCTGCGTACATCGTGGGAAAGGTTGCTTTATCTGTATCGGTATAAGGGGCTGCCTAAGCGCCTGCTGGCGAAAACAGAGCCTGCCAGGGATGCCTCCGAGGTTCTTTTTGGAACTCCCCAGGATCAGACCCATGGGAGCCATTTACCGCCCGGCAATTCCTGGGGCGCCAAGCCCCCATCCCAGCCTCAACCCCCAAGGAACTGTAGCCTTGCCGATAAACTATCTGCTATTTTAATACAGGTTGACCCATAAGAGCCACCAACCCAGTCCGGTCAGAGTTCCTAGCACCAGCAACGAGCCCAGGACCACGCCGGCCCGGTAATAGCCGCCGGTGGCCCGATCCCATCGGACCATCAGCCATAGCCCCATCAGCCAACCCAGCAGGGTCCCTGCCGCCGCCCCGCTAATCCAAACGGTGCGCTGGTGTTTTTGCGCATGCAGCCGCTCCACCCACCGAGCCAGCACCGGCGCGGGCACGGAAATGGTGATCTCCTGCTGGGCCACCCAGCTATCGGGTTTCTCCTTCACCTGCATCTGTTGGGTCTGCTGAACTCCGGGCTGGGCCAACAGCCACGCATGTTCGGCCACCAACCGGCGAGCCGACAGCTTCTGGCCCGTCAATTGCTCTGCCCATCGGCTAAGCTCTTCATAAAGCTGGTGTTGAGCGTTTTGTTCCGCCGCCTGACAAGCGGCCTGCCGATCCCAAGGATCCACCTCCAAATCGCTGCAGACGCGGATGCTCCGACTGCCCGGCCCAGCCCCAATGGTCTGCATTGCCCTTTCGGCTTTTTGGAGGTGGTTGTCTTCTTTGGCCACCTCTAGGGGCGAACGCAGCCAGAAAGTCTGCTGCAAAACACTTTGGGCAAAACCGGGTTGGAAGAAACCAGAGGGTTCAGTGGCTGGACCGGCTGCTGCGCATGGGCTGGGCCAAAGCCCCCCAAAAGCCCCAACCACCACCGCCGCCATTGCCACCCCCGTCGCTATGACGGTTCCTATGGGCATCCATCGGATGACCGCTGCTGGACGGAAGGCTCGTTGCGGCATTGCCGGGCTTGGGGAGCCACGCCGCTCAGACGGCAAGCTTTCTAAGGACGCCAGCAAGCTCCCCCGCTTTGTCTTCCTCGGCGTTCCCAGGCGGCGCAGCCAGCTTCCGAACCGAACCATTAAACTCACCGGCTGCGAAAAATCAGCCCCTGCGGACCCAGCCCCGCCCAACCAAGCAGCCTCTGAAACCCCATTGCTCCCCGCCGACCGATCCTCCCCAGGAGGAAAGTTCCATCCCTGTTGCTTTTGCTCTCCATCGGGGGGAACCGTTCCTAGATGTTCTCTCAGGCAAGGCCTTTGCATGGCAAGCTCCTTCGCATCGGAAAAGAGCCCCAAAGCTCTCGGACACTCTAGCCACCCGGGCGTTTACGAAGTTTCCGGCCAAAAAGGAGGACCCCTTGAAAAGCTCCAGGCCAAACAGTCATAACCTACGGTTTGCCCACCGATTGGCCCAGCACTGCTCCGACCGACAGCCCTACCGATTGGGTCCGACTCCTATTCGCCCCGTTCCCAAACTACCCAATCCGCCCACCATACTATCCGATCCGTTCCGAACCTCCCACCCAGAGGTTGATTCAGGCGATTCGATGTCGGCTGGGATACCGGCTGGAGAGGGAATGAACCGAAGGGCTTGGGCTGATGCGGGAATCCCTTCCGGA
The DNA here is from genome assembly GCA_938042245.1 of uncultured Thermoguttaceae bacterium. Taxonomy (GTDB): domain Bacteria; phylum Planctomycetota; class Planctomycetia; order Pirellulales; family Thermoguttaceae; genus JANXAQ01. Next base: position 22,685 of record CALIRO010000094.1, on the reverse strand, counting down.
GCTTGGCCAATACCAAGCCAACTGGGCCGGGAGGGGCGGCTGGTCCACCCAGTGGCCTCCCCCCTGCAAGCCGATCCCCAAACCTGCCGGAGGGGAAGGAGGTTGGCGCCGGCCCTGCTTCCCCAAATCGGCCCTAGCAGGTCCCTGCCCAGGGGTTAGGTCTGCTTGTTGGACTCGGAAGCCGGTTGGCCTTTCGCTTTGGGGCCAAATAGCTCGTCAAACCGCTCGGTAACCGGCCGCTCGTCCACATCCACCGGGATGGCCCCTTCCAGGGGCTTGCGCTGTTCGTCTAAGATCCGTTGATTGACCCGAAGCCGTTTTTCGATCTCCTCGGCCAATCGCTTGGCTTCTCCCAGCTTGGACTCATCCAGCCGGGCGGTGCTAGTCGCCTGGGCCGTTTCCAGCAGTTTGAGCTCTGCCTGCAGGGCTTGGGCCTTCGTAACCAATTGGTCATACTGACGCCGGTACTCGGCAGCCTTTTTACGGGCAGCGTCCAAGGTCTGCCGCCGATTTTGCAGAAGCTGTTCCTTGGCCTTTAGCTCCGTCTCCCGCTCCTGATACACATCCATGCGCCGCTTCAGGTCTTGTTCAACTTCCGGCTTGGTGTATTGGCGGCCGGCAAACTGAAACTCCGACTTCCCTTCTCCAAGGGCCTCCCGAAGTTTTCGCATCTCGGCCAAAGCCTTCTGCTGCTCCTCCTTAAGCTTGGCCAGCTCTTTTTCCTGATACTCGATCTCCACCTCGAGTTGTGCGACGACCTTCATGTTTTGGCGAATCTCCGGTTCTAGGTCTTTGATAGCCACATTGAGCCGCTGCAAATCAAAGGCAATCGGGGTCGCATCCCGGATGGACTCCCCTATGCCAAGCCAGGCGGTCTTGATGTAGCTCCAAGACGTGGCTAGTCCTAGACTGCTGCCCACCACCGCCAGAATCCCGCCACCGATGACCACCACCGCCAGAATCCCGCCACCGATCCACCAGGACATAGGACGTTGGAACATGGTTCGACCCTCCTTTTGAAAAAGGACCCGCTAGTTTGTCAGGCTCTAGTACCTTTGAAGGGTTGGCCTCCCCCTCCGCCGGGGAAGATGCCCATCTGCCGAACCCCCCAATGGCCCCTGACTTACTTCCTCTATTATTAAAAGACGAAGCCGGGAAAAAATCTCAACTTTTTTTCACGTTTCTCTTGATTCTACGATGCGAGGCTTCGGAAAGTAACGGGAAGGAAAGTCTTCTCACCAAACATTTTCTCCCCGATTTGGGCAGCCCCGGAGGGGCTGCCGTCGGGTTTCCGGAAGCATAGGTTTGGTTATAGTAACGGGTTTCCGGAAGCATAGGTTTGGTTATAGTAACGGGTTTCTGGAAGCATTAGGTTTGGTTATAGTAAAAAGATCCAAAAGCTTGATGTTTTCTTTTCGGATGCCTGCGCAGGGTCCAAAGGATATCGCCCCCTCTCTAGTAGAATGCTCCAGGTTCCGGCGATTCTTACCAGAGCGGGACACGTGGAAAAGGAAGCAGCCAATGGCAGGTTTTCAGTGTCATATTGTGGCGTTTGAGGGGCGGGCGAGTTTCCCGCTCTGGGCCCGGCAGGGTCAGGCCACTGCGCCCCGACGCCGCCGAAACCCCAAAGGCCAACTAATCCTCGAACGAGGCATTTGCAGCTATTCGCAAGTGCTTAATTTTTGGTATGATGCAGTGCGGGAGGCCATCCAGCAGGCCGGGGCCATTGCCTGGGATCAAATCCCCCAAAAAGTTGGATTGCCAATCCCCTCCACGGAGGCATTGCCCGACCCCCATCGGAGCAGTTCTTCTGAATCCCCCCTGTCCGGCGCTGCTCCTGCTAACCGATCGGTGCCCAAGCCCGATCCGGCCAACCTGACTTCCTGCTCCCCCCAATGGGTAGTCTATTGGCACTATTACGCCCAAAACCACTGGCGACGCGCAGTGCAGGACATCCGCCAGTGGTATTCGAGTGTTTCGGTTCAGCCTTCGGTTTATCCTTCCAGGTCCGCTGACCCCACCATGAGTGTGGCTAAAGGTACCTTTACGGAGGGACAACCAGGCCTCCCATGTCTCACCCTGGCTGAGGAGAGTCAGGGGCGATCAGGGTTGATCTACCCTTCTGGGGGGGTTGGCCTGAGTGGGCATGGCCGACAAAGGCGGTTTTGCATAGCCCTTTTGGGGTTCAGCAACGGAGGAGATGCCGTCTATCAGACAGCCAAGGCCCTTCAGCGGCGGGGCATCCGAGTGGATTTGGCCATTACGGTCGATCCGGTTCGGAAGCCGCTGCGAGGGATGGGATTTATGGGCTTTCACCGGCCTGAGAATGTGGCCCGGTGGATCAATTATTACCAGCGGTTCGACCGCCGCACGTTGGCGGGCATTTTGCCGATTGTCGGTCGGCATGTGGACGGGGCCGATGAAAATATTCGACTCGCTCCGGAGGATTTTCCCGATCCGAAGACCCGGCCCAAGGCCCATGTGTGGATTCCTTCTTTGCCCCAGGTGTGTCAGCGAATCCGGGATGAAATAGTGGCATTGCTCCGAAGGCCGGTTTTGGGGTAATTTTTGGGGTTGGGTGAGGTGATGTTCGGAGGGGAGGGTTGGGGAGGTGTTTTATCTATTCTCTTTATTTTAACTAAATTATTTAATCTGTTCATTTTGTTAAGATTGCCAAAATGCTTAATGTTACCCAAATTCTCCAAATTCACCGAGATACGGTAGTCCAATGGCATCAACAGGGCATCAGCAACCCCTATGAAGGGTTTCTCTGGTTGGTCTGCCAGGAGCATGAGCAGAACTATCGGCTCTGGCACGAGGAAGACAAGGCCAGGCAGCCAGATGCGAGCGACTCGGAAATTGCTGCCGTCAAACGCCGCATTGATCAACTGAATCAGATGCGCAACGACCTGATCGAGAAGCTGGACGACTGGCTCATTGGGGAATTGGCTGCCCGGGGGGTTCGCCCTGCCCCGGATGCCCGCCAGAATTCGGAAACCCCAGGAAGTATCATCGACCGGCTTTCGATCCTGGCGCTTCGCATCTACCACATGGAGGAGCAACGGAGCCGAACCGATGTCGGTCCGGAGCATCTAGAACGGGTGGAAAAACGCCTGGCGATTCTTTATGAACAACGGGAGGATTTAGCACGGGCCTTGACTGAGTTGTGGGAGGATATCCTAGCTGGCCGAAAGCGGCTGAAGCTCTATCGGCAATTTAAGATGTATAACGATCCGGCATTTAATCCGTATTTGGCGGCGGCAGCCCAGAGCCGGGACCCCCAGGTTCTTTCCGCTGGCCAGTGCTCCGCCCCGGGAGAACGCGCCGCTTGAAACAGGTACCAAAATACACCGAGAAGCCCAGTGTTCGGCTAATCCCAACAGGGGCTCCGAGCCGGTGGAAAATCTTTCCTTCCGGGCGGATTTGGGTCAAATATATATTTCGTTCAAAAGGGTTATTATCAGCTTTAACTGGCCCGTTCGGAAGAAGATCGTTGCTTTACAGCAAGCTTTCTAACAAGAGGCGCATTTTTCGCAGCTCTGTGTTTTGATCCACCTCCGGCATGGGGCGAATATCCACACACAGGGCCCGGTTGTAGTTATATTTCTGGAGCAAGGTAATCAATTTTCCGTATTCCACTTCGCCCTGGCCTACCCGCACTTGGAGTTTATCTTTGCGGGTATCTCGCAGTCGGACGTGGCAGGTGTAGCGGATCAGCGGTTCCAGGTTTACTCCCCGATGCGGTCCGTAAATATAGTGACTGGGATCTAAGGTTAAGCTAAGGCCTTTGACCTGATCGCATAGGACCATGGCGGTGGCAGGCTCTTCGGTCATCCGTCCGACTTCGGTATGCAAGCCTAAGACCACCCCTTCCAATGCCGCTATGGTTGTCATCCTGCGGAGCCGTTCGATTTCCGCATTAAACGGCGTGCCCAATTCCGAAGCCCGGATGGTTATGGTAACGACCTTGGTAGCCTTGGCCAATCGGCAACAGGCAGCAAATTGTTCATAGTAAAGGGGCTCCGGCGCTTCGATATCCACGCTGTAGGCTACTGGAGTGAGCCGATGGGTATTCCGACAAATCCGGATGGCTTCTTCCAAATCCGCATGGACTTGAGAAGGGCGTAAATGGCCTTCGGATTCGTGGATCATGATTTCCACATAGGAGTATTCCAGATCGGCCAGGCGAGCCAAAGCCGTCTCTAATGGCAGGTGAGCAAAACAGGCACTGGTGGCAGCCACAAACACGGTGCAGCTCTCCTTGGCGGAAGCCGGAGGGTAACCCATGCGGAAAGGGTGCACGGAGAGTGCCTAAGCCCCCACTTTTGGGTTGTTCAGGTCCTCCAAAAGGAGATAAAAACCCACTGCTCCAAACACGCAGAATTAATAGCTTATGGTTTAGCTCATGTTCTGACAACCCGAAAATGGCTTTCTTCCGCTGCCCAATTGACCAATTCAAAGGACAGTAGTAAAATAAAACTTTTCTGGTTTTGGGACTAGGAAGTCCTAACGGATAAAACCAGAAAGTTGTGGGGCTGGGGGGTTCTCCTAAAAGTTGGGAGGCTCCGATCCGGCAGAAGGAGTTTTCCCTCTAGGATTGGGCCATCTGCCCCCAGCCAAGGGCATTAGGATTCCAGAAACCAAACCTAATCCAAGTAGTCGGTTGATAGATAACCCTTTAGGCTTTATCCCACCCGAGGAGGAATAGCTAGGTGCCTACCGTCCTGGTGAAGGAGTTGATCGAGGCAGGGGTTCACTTTGGACATCGGGTCAGCCGGTGGAATCCCAAAATGCGGCCTTATATTTACGGCCGACAAAATATGATTCATATCATTGATGTGCGAGAGACGGTTCGGGGGCTGCTGCGGGCCAGGAAGTATCTTCAGCAGGTGGCAGCCGCCGGGGGGATGGTTTTGTTTGTGGGGACCAAGCGGCAGGCTCGGGAAACTATTGAACGGGAGGCCCAACGGGCCGGCATGCCGTATGTGAGCGATCGGTGGCTGGGTGGTACCCTAACGAACTTTCGAACCATCCGAAGCCGACTCTCCCACCTGGAAGAATTGGAAAAACTTCGCGCTAGCCCACAAATCCAGAATTACTCCAAAAAGATGCAGGCAGCGCTGAGCCGCCAGTATCGCAAAATGTACCGGAACCTCAATGGGATCCGGACGATGAACCGGTTGCCAGACTGTCTGTTGGTGGTGGATCCGAAAAAGGAAAAAAATGCCGTCCGAGAGGCCCGGAAAATGGGCATTCCCACCATAGCCCTGATTGATACCGACGGGGATCCCGACGAGGTAGATCTACCGATTCCAGGCAATGACGATAGCATCCGGTCGATTGATTTGATTGTACGGCTTTTAGCGGATGCGATTGTGGCGGGCAAACAGGCAGCCGGGCTGATCAAACCGGAGCAGGAGGCCGGTCCCGCCTCGGCCGAGCCAGCCCCTGCCGGGCTGGCCTCTGGCTAAGCCCTGCCGAAGAAACTTCTGGATCCGGGTGGGGTTGGGGAGCTGATTGGGACATGTAAACATTTATCCTGCTGCCTGGATCTCCCCCAATGGGGAGATAAAAACTTTCGCTCGGCGGGAAAAGTCCAAACAGACCCAAGCCGATGAGCATGGGCCTTTTCTCCAAGGAACCTTAAGGCAGCAGGCGGGTTGGAATTTTGGGATGGAAAAGGAGTGCGGAGTTATGGTGGAGATTTCTGCAGCGGCTGTCAAAGCCCTTCGGGAGGAAACCGGATTGCCGATGATGGAGTGTAAAAAAGCTCTCCAGGAGACCGGCGGCGATCCGGAGGCAGCCAAGGAGTGGCTTCGCAAACACGGCAAGGCGAAGATGACGGCCCGGCTCAGCCGACCCACCGGCTTCGGCCGCATCGCTGTCTTCGCCGACTTCCAGGCCGGTCGAGGTGCCATGGTCGAACTGCAATGCGAAAGTGCCCCGGTGGCCAACAATGAGGAGGTCATCCAATTTGCCGAGGCATTGGCTCGGCAGTTGGCCCTCGGCCCCGGCGCCGAAACGCCCGAAGCCCTGCTGGAACAACCCTCCCCGGTTCGACCCACCCAGAGCTTGCAGCAGCAGATGGACGATCTGATGAACCGGATTCGTGAGGTCTTCCGGATTCCACGGATTCTCCGGATTGAAGGGTCTTGTGCCGGCTATGCCCATCATATGGGAAGTCCCGGCGTGTTGGTGCAGGTTTCCGGCGGGACGGCCGAATTGGCCAAAGACATTTGTATGCATATCGCAGCGATGCGGCCCAAGGTGGTTCGGCGGGAAGACCTAGACCCCGACTTAGTGGAAAAGGAACGGGCCATCCAGGCCGAAATCGCCCGGCAAGAAGGAAAACCTGAACATATCATCCAAAAAATGATCGAAGGCCGAATGAAAAACTTCTATGCCGAACTGTGCCTGCTAGATCAACCTTTTGTGAAAGACGATAAAAAGACGGTAGGTCAAGTGGCCAAAGCCGCTGGCATGGAAATCCAGGCCTTTTATCGGTGGGAATTGGGCAAGCAGTAGTGGCCCTGGGGATGCTTGCTCGAACTTCCCTAACATGCCGGATAACCAAGGGATGTAGGGGGAAAAAGGCGATACGATTAAGCTAGCCTGTGGAGGGTCCCAAAAAAGCTGCAGAAGCATAGGTTGTCCGGCCCTTTGCGGGACCAGCGGATCTATCTTGGTCTTACCAAATCCCCGGGCAGAACCATTTCGTGCCTTCTGGATTGTGGATGAGGAACGGTTATGAGAACGCGTAAAGGAGCAGCTCGGAATCGGGCCAGGAGACGGTTGTTGCGGGCGGCCAAAGGATTTTGGGGCGGCCGACATCGGCTCCTGCGAACCGTAAAAGAAACTTTGCTTCGTGCAGGCCGATATGCTTGGCGGGACCGCCGGGCCAGAAAACGCGATTTTCGTCGTTTGTGGATTACTCGCATTAGTGCGGCGGTGGAAATGCGCGGCATCCGGTATAGTCAGTTCATCCATGGCCTCCAAAAAGCGCAAATCTCCTTGGATCGCAAAATGCTGGCCGAAATGGCCGTCCACGATCCCGAAGCTTTCGATCAAGTGGTCCAAAAGGCCAAAGAAGCCCTGGGCCTGGAGGCGGTGTTGGTCTAAATTCGATAGTGCCTTTTGGTTTACCTTTCCCCTTGGGGGCCGATTGGATCGGCGGCTGGATTTTGGCCGCCGGGACAGGGTGTTCGGTTCTGTGGCTCCCTTTTAGGTTCCGAGCTTCTAACAAAACTAGCTCCCCTAGTACTGGTTGCCTAGGAGGGGGGCGGTGTTAACTTGTTGAGGATTTTGTTTTGATAAAGTCTTTTCGCAAAGGGCCTGTTTTGCTGCGGCGGGATGTGTCCGTGGCTGTGGGCTAGGTAGTTCTGGGGAGAGGTTTTAGAGGGTCTCCGAGATGACCCTTCAGGAGTTTTTCGGCCAGTTGGAGTTGTTGGTTTGTCAAGCCAGCCAGCGATTTGCTGCGGTTGGGGATGCGGCTGCTTTGGAGGCGGCCCGGATTGAGTTCCTGGGGGCTCGAAGCGGTCGACTTAAACAACTTCAAAAGGCTCTCGGGCAGCTTCCAGCGGCCGATCGCCCCCAAGCAGGCCAGCGGTTTCATCAGGCCCGGCAACAGGTGGAGGAGGCGTTGGCGGCGGCGCAAGCGCGGCTTGCCGAACACCGAAAGGCCATCCGCTCCACGGAACTGTTTGATCCCACCATTCCCGGTCTTCGTCCCCGGCTGGGCCATCTGCATCCGATCAGCCAAACCATCGAACAGCTCAAAGAAATTATGGGGCGATTAGGTTTCTCTTTGGCCGATGGTCCTGAAGTGGAGGACGAGTGGCATAATTTCGAGGCATTGAATATTCCGCCGGAGCACCCGGCACGGGACCCATTGGACAATTTTTATTTGGCGACGGCTTCGCATTTAGCCGGTGGGGATGCTGGGCCGCCGATGCTTCTGCGAAGCCAAACCAGCACGGTGCAAATTCGGGTTATGGAGCGGCAAAAGCCGCCGATCCGCATCATCGCCGTCGGCCGAGTCTATCGCCCAGATACCCCCGATCAGACCCATTCGCCCATGTTCCACCAGATCGAAGGGTTGATGGTGGATCGGCATGTAACCATGGCCGACCTGAAAAGTGTGCTCCGGATGCTGGGCGAAAGCTACTTTCATGGCGAGGTGCATATTCGGTTTCGGCCCTCGTTTTTCCCCTTTACGGAGCCGAGCGTCGAAATCGACATGAGTTGGCAGGGCCGATGGATCGAAATGGGCGGCGCTGGCATGGTGGATCCGAACGTCCTGCGGGCTGTCGGCTATGATCCGGAACAGGTAAGCGGATTTGCCTTCGGTTTGGGAATCGAGCGCCTGTGCATGCGCCAGCATGGCATCGACGATATCCGAGAGTTCTTCCGAAACGATGTGCGGTTCCTAGAGCAGTTCTAGGAATCTTGTTTCCCCAGAGAAAGCAATACCCATTGACCAACGGGTGGGGGTGGTTGCCTGGGATTTTCGCGTAAGCGGGAATCCCGGTGGATGTTTCGCCTCCGCGGAGAACCAGGGAGCGAATTCCAACGGCATCTTTATTTACCCAGGGCTGAGAAGAAAAAGGTTCTCCCATGGGAGGGAAATATTGCCTTTTGGACATCCTCGGTAGGGTATCCCGCGATGATCATCTCCTGGAATTGGCTGAAGCAATATGTATTTTTAGACATGCCCGTGGAAGAGCTTTGCCATCGGCTGATGATGGCGGGCTTCAACCATGAAGGGACCACCGAAGTAGGCGGGGACCTAGCCATCGACCTGGAGATTACCAGTAATCGGCCCGATTGTCTGAGCCATCTGGGAATTGCCCGAGAGGTAGGGGCCTTATATGGCCGGCCGGTCCAGGTGCCAGCAGCCCGGCCGCCGGAAGGGAAGACCCCGGTGGAATCTTTGGTCCAAGTGCAGATTGAATGCCCGGACTTATGTTTTCGGTATATTGCCCGGGTTATACGGGGGGTGCGGATCGGGCCAAGTCCGGCCTGGCTGGCACGGCGTCTCCGCAGCGTCGGAATAACCCCAATTAACAACGTCGTGGATGTGTCCAACTATGTGCTGATGGAGTGCGGCCAGCCGTTACATACCTTCGACTTTGCCAAAATCCAAGGCCGAACCATCATCGTGCGCCGACCCAAGCCAGGCGAAACCATCGAGGCCATCAACCATCAGGTCTATTCGCTCCTGCCGGATATGTGCCTGATCTGCGATGCCCAGCGTCCGGTGGCCATCGGCGGGGTAATGGGCGGAGCAGAAACCGAGATCTCCGATTTGACCACCGAAGTGCTGGTGGAGGCGGCGGAATTTGATCCGGTTTCGATCCGTCGGACGGCGAGGGCCCTAGGCCTGCATAGTGAATCTTCGTTCCGATTTGAACGGGGCGTCGATCCCGAAGGGGTCGATTGGGCAAGCCGACGCTGCTGTGAACTGATCCTCGAACTGGCCGGCGGCGAGTTGGCCGCCGGTGCGGTGGATGTAGGCCGAACCCCTCCTGCCCCCCAACCCATCAGCCTCCGATTCGCCCAAATCCCCAGAATCCTAGGCATCGACGTCCCCAGAGAAACAGTCCGGGACATTCTTTTGGCTTTGGGGCTTCGGGAATGCTCCCCGGCTGAGGCCCCAGGGGATCCCAGTTCCAGATCGGGCCAGGAAGTTCTTCTGATAAACACCCGCCGGAAGCAATTAGAAGCGTCCTCTCCCCTGCCAGAACCGTCTGCTCCGGATCAAATTACCCTCCTGCCGCCCAGTTGGCGCCGGGATCTGGAACGGGAAATTGATCTGATCGAAGAAGTCGCCCGTATCTACGGCTATGAGAAGATCCCGGAAGATGTCAATGTGCCGATGGCGCCGTCGGCCCGGAGCAAAGAGGAACGGGTATTAGAGAAGGTTCGGCAGGTGCTTATCGGTTGCGGTCTGAACGAAGCGATGACTTTTTCGGTGGTCGATCCAGGATGGATCCGAGTGTTTTTGCCCTGGACCTCGGTGGAACCGCTTCGGACTCAAACCCCCTTGGTGCGAGGAGCCAACGTACTTCGGCAAAGCTTGGTGCCTAGCCTTTTGGCAGCCCGGCGGACCAACGAATCCGTAGGCAACAGCCGGATCGAACTGTTTGAAATCGCCCGGGTGTTTTGGCCCCAGCCAGATCGCCTGCCGATAGAAGAACAAATGTTGGCCATCTCCAGCGGCCAATCCTATCTGGAACTCAAAGGGATCCTGGAAGCGCTGCTGGAAGCCCTCAAAATCGCACAAACCCTCCGCGCCGAACCAGCCGATTGCCCTCAGTTGGCCGAGCAGGATTCCTGTCGCCTCTATCTGGCAGACCAGTTGTGGGGATTTGTCGGCCAAATCGCTCCGGAAGTCCAACAGCAGATGGAGCTTCGGCACCCTTGCACCGTAGCCGAGGTCCGAATCTCTCTGCTGGTGTCGGCGGCGGAGCTAGTGCCCCAATATCGTCCGGTGGCGCCTTACCCGGCTATTACCCGAGATGTCAACCTGGTGGTCGATGAAGCGGTCCGATGGGCGGATGTAGCGGCTACGGTCTGGCAGTCCGGCGGGGCCTGGCTCGAATCGGTCCAATATCGCCAAACCTATCGGGACGTGCACCGGCTGGGAGAAGGCAAAAAGAGCCTCCTGATGACCCTGGCTTTCCGCTGCCCCGATCGCACCCTTACCAACCCGGAAGCCGATCAACTCCGCGATCAGATCGTCGCCGCCTGCGAAAAAAAGCACGGCGCCAAACTCCGAGCTGGCTGAGCGTTGGCCAACATCGGCTCATCTTGACAGTCAGTGTCGGGTAATCTTCAGCCGGCTTCGGCTGTTTTTCGGCCAACTGGAAACTTTCGCCCGCTTTGCCAGACGCTCTCCCCCTGGCAGGGCGGACCAGAGCTCCGCACCACGGAGACAAACCACTCCAGAGGGCCACCCTCAAATTTGGGGCTCTCCTCGAAGAGGCTGAATCCCAAGGTCCGCTCGCCGCGGCGTCGGAGGCTCCTGCCCGAGAGGCCAGGTTTCGGCCCCTCCCAGACCGCCTTGCTTATCCGCTGCCAAATCGAAAACCACCTTCTCCCGGAAAAGCTACTGCTTCAGTCTCCAAGGTGCCCCTTGGAACCTGCAACCATGGTTATCCGGAGGAATTGTCAGATTTTGCACTCTTTTGGGCCGAAGCATCTCCCCCGGCTACGGCAAGTCGATAGATCACCAGCACTACCAAAGCACCCGCACTGGCAGCAAATAGGCCCATAGGACTGATCGGGTTGATCGGTTTGCCTTGTAGAAAATAGCTCAAACCGAACAGCCCCACCACACTGCCTACCATTCCCACCAACAGGGTCGCTACCGGACCCACAGAAGCCGAACTAGGTACCAACGTTCGGGCCAAAAGCCCCGCCACCATCGCAAAACCTACCCAAATCAGCACCACATTGACCCATTGTTGGGCCGCCGGAGCAAGATTCCACTCCTCCATGGAAGAGCCTTTCGGCAAAAAAGCAAAATCGGATTGGAAGTGAGCCGGCTAAACTGAGGAAACTTGCAATGGAGCAAAATAGTTACCTTGTCCCAGAGGGTTCCCTCTTTCAAGAGTTCGGAAGTTTTTCCATTCTCGGGGAATATGCCTATAAAGAGATTCGGAGAAAGAGGAAGAGGAGCCCTTGGGGAGGAGGGTAAGTCTCTATATTTTGCCTATTTTTTCTATCTTTATGTTCCGAGTTGCCCCAAGCTTACCCTTGGAGTTCCTTCTATAGGACCAAAACTGGAAGGGGAACTTGGAATCTGGGAGAGGAGGCCTTTTTGGGCCAGTCGAAAAAGGCATCTGCATTAGCCAAAAGACCAGTCCAAGCATGGTTCCCCCCAAGAATTTTGCTCCTCCGTCCGAACAAGGCTAAGAATCCTCCGGAAATAGCTCTTCCTTTGTTAAGTCATGGGGGCCGAGAAGGCGATAACGATTTCCGGCAACACAAAGCTACCTTGTAGGAACCCCAGAAAATCGTTATTGTTTTTCTGCTTGTCTAGGATCTTCGTCAACTTCAGCCGAAGGAAGAAGCTGCCTGGTTGATCCGAGGAACGCCTTTGGCTGTCCCTGCTGGGCAACCGGCAGGCCAGAACAAATCAACTAGTCAAAAAACTGGATTCCTGCATTCGGAGGAATGCCTGGGTCGAGCATTGGCTGAAGGGTTGCTGATTTTCTTTTCCAAAATACCTATATTGCGCAATATGTTTTTTTTGTGTTTTCGTTTTCTTCTGTGTATTTTGCTTGGATTAACTATTGTTTCGGGGTGCAAGTGGCCGGCAAGTGATCCGACCAGTGCCGAAGGAGAATCCCCTCGGCTCCGTTTGCCTGAGGCCAGGGGTACGGTATCTTTTGTAACCGACTATGCCGAAGGCCTCGAACTAGCGCAGCAATGGGAAAAGCCGGTTTTGCTCTTTTTTACTGCTTCCTGGTGTCCGTTTAGCCAACAAATGCTCCAGCAAACCTTTCGGGATCCGCAGGTAGCCCGGCTGAGTAAACAATTTATCTGTATCCATGTGGATGTAGAACAAAATCCCATCATAGCGCGGAACCACCAAGTACGGGCAGTGCCTACGGTTCAAATTCTCTCGCCTCGGCGTGTACTTATATGTCGGCTGAACGGATACCTTTCCGCCCAAGAAGCGGTCCACCATCTGCAGCAAAGCGTGCCGCCTCTAGTATCCCGGCCCCAAGGAGGCGCTTCGGTGCGATAAAATCGCAGCGAGATTTCCGCGGAAAGCTGTCTCATTTCTCATCCCTCTCGAAGGTGCCGCCCATTTGGCATTAAACCATTTACTCCACTTTGGCCATTTTGCCAAACTTCTGCTATTTGCCACAGGAGGATAGAAGTCTACATTTCTTCATATAACCTCCTGACTCCAATGTTTCCGAGCGCTTAGCAGATTGGTAACAGTTCCGCCAAATGAAAAACTCCCCGCCTTTTCCGGGGAAGGTCCGAGGTTGCCATTGCCTCGCAAGGGGCAGTTCCGAACAAATAAACTAGGACAAAAAACAGGATTCCTGGTTTCGCAGCAGTGACAGGTTGCCTCAATCGGCTGAAGATGGGAGGTTAGCGCCTCTTTCCGGTCTCCGGGGGAAATCCTTCTGGTAGGGAAGTTGTGATGGCCGGACTGGTGCCAGCCGTTCCTTCACAGCCGAGGCTATCTCTCGTGGCTGCTTGATCCTTTCAGGCTCCTACAGAGGCAGCAGTCTGAGAGGAACCAACCGGTTGGTCGGGGAAGAACCGTCGGATGGGAGCTGCTGGCTTTGCGACCTGCTTATGCAATTGCTACAACCGCTGGAGAGAAAGTTCCGCTTGACTGGGGGGTAGTATCCCCCATGGCTTGTGAGCTATAATAGAAAAAAACGTTTCCGACGAGGGAAATAGTCATGGGGATTCGCTGCTGGTGTCCAAATGGACATAAACTGAATATCAAGGCCTTCCAAGCCGGCAAACGCGGCATTTGCCCCTACTGCGGCGCTCGATTTACCATCCCGCTGGAGAGCACCCGAAAACCTGGCATGGGGGATCGCCTTCCCGAGCCGATGGAACATTCTGTGCACGAAGGGCCCGTATTGTCCCCTCCCAGCAGGCCAGCTCCAGCCACACCTTCTTCCCCGACGGGAGCCCCGGCAGAACCGATCCCCTTTTTATCCGCGCCCAGCCCCCTAGGGATGGCAAGTGCGGGGATGGCCTCTGCGTTGGGGGCAGCTTCCGCAGCTCCAAAGGATACTGGGCTCCCTGGGATTGCTTTGGGCCAGCAGGGGGCTGGCGAATGGGCTGCTGCGGCTCCCCCCGCTGGGTTTCCCATCGGGATGGAACCGGCAGGCCCCCTTCCCTCAGCGGCCACAGGCCCCGATCCTTTGGCCGAGGCACCCAATGCGGTCTGGTATGTGCGGCCTCCCACCGGGGGGCAGTTCGGGCCGGCACCGGCGGATGTGATGCGCAATTGGCTCGCCGAAGGCCGTGTCAGTGCCGATTCCCTGGTCTGGCGGGAAGGTTGGCGAGATTGGCAGGAAGCGGGACAAGTATTCCCTCAATTGCAAAGTCCCACTGCTTTCCCCTCCCCTATCAGTGGGCCTTCCGAACCGAGTAAACCGCTGCCTCGGGGAAAAACTCCCCAAACCCAAAATCTTTGGCTCCTCGTGTTATTGGTCCTGGCTGTAGCAGTGCTTTTAGGAGTGTTTCTCTATGTAGCCTTTTGGGCGCCTCCGCCGGCTCCCGGCTCTTGACCATCAGCGCCAAGCCCGGGTTCTTTGCCCCTAACAACCCATCCTAAAACAGAAATTGCCCACCTCTTCCTCCCCCTATCATGATCTAGGCGTTGCTGACTGATCAAGACTTTTGGCCCACTTCAGCCGAATGAAAAAGCTGCCTGGTTGATCTGCGGAAAGCCTTTCGGTGTAGCTGCCCCGCAAGTGGCAGTGTAAAAATAATCCTAGCACCAAAACCTGGGCTAGATTCCTGCTTTCGCAGGAATGCCTTGGTGGACTATTCGGCTGAATGGGGACGAGTGCAGCAGGTGGTGGCTGTGTACTGGAAAAAATTTCACGAAAACGGGGAGCGATCTGCACAATTAGCAGGTAGCACCCGATGCCCGATGAGCGATCAGGGCTTGCTGGTGGAAGTGGCAGGCGAGCCTCGAGTAGGTTGCCAGGGGATTCGGGGCCGACGGCCCAGCGAAGCAGCTCTCGCAGCGTCCGAAGCAATTCCCGCTCCGATACCCGCATTGGCTTCGGAGGCAAGCTTGGCAGTTAGACTGCCATCATTCCCCTGCTGGGAGAGAGGAGGCAAAAGATCGGGGGGCCTTGATGACCCAGCAAGGCTCTGCAAGGGGGCCTCCCTGGTCGGCTCGGTAACGGAAGTAGCCGGCGTGGAACCTACCGCTTGGTACGCCTGAAGATCACCAAAACGATGGCCAGCCCAGGGGATAGAAATCTGCCGACCTTCCACGTCCACTAAGATGGGCATGTCGGCCTGGAGTTTTCGGCCATCGGCGGTAATATACCGGACGAACACATGAAGCCGATTATGCTGGGGAGGCTGCTTCGGCCAAAAGAGAGGGATTCGGAGGGGTTGGCCTTCAGGCAATTGCTGGGACCAATCGGCGATTTGCTCTGCGGAGAAGTCCCAGCGGGCCACCCGGGCCGACTCGTCCCCAATGGCCGGGTCGATAATCACAATACTGATCGGGGCGGCAGCGGGTACCGTTTGGCCCTGCTCGTCCACCGGATGGACTGCCAAGGTAATGCCCTCATCCCCAGGCTGGCCGTCCCAGTTATACCCCCCGGTTAGGCTGGGGAGAATTCGAATCTGCTGGGCCCTGCTACTGAGTGGGCCAATACTCCACTTTTTGGGGTAGGCCAGGTGCGTTTGGTGCTCCGGAATTTCTCCCGAAGGAGGTGCAAAGGGAACCACCAGCTGGTTGATGGCTCTAGAGGAGATATTGCCTACGGAGGCTACATCAGAAGTTGCAAAGCCCGTCGCTGTACCGGGACCCGGGGGTTCCCGGGCATTTCCGCTCTTGGCCGCATCTGGGGGTTGCACGTTGGGAGGTGTATTCAGGGTGGGTCCTGGGATTTCGGATCCCCTGGCAGGGGGAGATGGGAGAGTGGGTAGGCCAGAAGGTACCCCCAATCTGGTGGGTAGTTGGCCTGGCGGAAGGGCTTCCTTGGGCATCTGAAGATTGGGGGTAGGCAATCCCCCATTGGAGGGTCCTGGGCCTAACCCTTCTGAGGAAAATGCAGGAGGAGAACTCGCCGGGCCTGGAGCAGGCAGACTCCTAGCACCCTCTTGGGCAGAAGCTTTTCGTAGGCGCCCAGACTCTGAGGGAGCGGGCACAGGCAGGCCCATCTGCTGCTGGCAGGCTGCCAACTGTTGGGCCTGCTTGCTCAGTTGGGCCTCCAACTGGTAAATCCGGTCCTCCAAAAGCCGATTTTCCAGTTCCAACAAGGCCACCTGGGGATGGGTTCGACAACCCACCAAGCTTAGCAGCACCACCAGGGCAACTACCAATCTTCCTCCTCCGAGTTTTTTTTGTGGCCAAGTAGTAGCCCTCGGACAGGGAGGATAGCTCGAAGAGGGTTTTGTGGATCGCCCGCTAGAGGGAGAAAAATTAGACAAACCATTCCCCACCCCTGGCGAAGAGGTACCCAGGCCTCCTTTATGCCTTGCCGGAAAGTTAATAAGAGCGTTTCCCACCGAACCGACCATCCCTTGCTTGGGGAAATAGGAGCCAGAGGAGGGGAATACTTCTTCTTTTAGCGAGTTTTGGCTTTTGGTGGGAGAGCAATTTGGGCGGTGGTATTAAGGGTGCCTCTGCGGGAGGAAGGCGCATTATTGAAGAGGTTTATCCCCCCGGCAACGGGAATCGGCTCCCCCTAACTGGGCATTTTATGAACCTTCTTCGGAGGGTTGTTGGGCATCGGAAGCCATGCTAGAGGGAGCAGAAGCCCTGCTGGGGGAGGAGACTTCTGAAAGCCGCTCTAACACCCGGTCGATCAGTCCATATTCCTTGGCCTCTTCGGCGGACATGAATCGATCTCGGTCGGTATCTTTTTCGATTTTTTCCAGCGGATGGCCGGTATGTTTGATTAAGATCCGATTGAGCCGATCTTTGAGAGCTTTAAACTCTTTAGCATGGATCATGATGTCGGCTGCACTGCCTTCGACGCCAGCCATCGGCTGGTGGATCATGATGCGGGAGTTGGGAAGGGCGTAGCGTTTGCCTTTGGTACCGGCGGCCAACAGGACCGCTCCCATCGAGGCGCACTGGCCGATGCAATAGGTGGCCACATCGCAACTGATAAACTGCATGGTGTCGTAGATGGCCAGGCCGGCGGTGACGGAGCCGCCCGGCGAGTTTATATACAAATGAATATCCGCCTTCGGATCCTCCGACTGCAAAAACAGTAGCTGGGCCACCACGCTATTGGCTACCTCGTCGGTAATCGTGGTCCCTAAAAACACAATGCGGTCCTTTAGCAGGCGACTGTAGATATCCATCGCCCGCTCTTCTCGACCAGTCTTTTCGATCACAAATGGAATCAGCGGCATAACCTTCCATCCTCTTGCCCTAGCGGAAAACGCCTTCCCAAAACGGATGGCTCGGAGGAAGGACGATTAGAAGATTCTTGGTATCTATTTTTTTATCCTCCGAGTCCACTGTCTGCCCAGGGGGGGAGCGGTGCATGGGGGTTCGGCTCATGGCAGGGTGGAGAGTGGAGTTCGACTTTCGGCATTTTTCATCATCTTTTGGAACCTCTGAATAAGTCAAAGGAGACCTTTTTACACTATTTCGGAACCTCCGTCAACAGCCCCCACATAGAGTGGCCCTGCCAACATGAGAGTCCCTATATAGTGTCCAGCAATGGGAACCGATAGGCAAAGGAACGGATCGAATGTTCATAAAGTTCATGGGATGTTCCGGATTTGGGAAAGCTTCCACTGTTTTGTTTCCGATAGGTCCACACAAACCTGCATGGATCCATCCGATTTTCCATCCGGAGTTTTCAGCCGGTTCGGAGATTGCTGGTACGGAGGGGCTGGCACAATGGCAAAAGTAGAGTTTAGTCATCTTCGTCTTCTGGGAGTTTTTGGTGTTTTTCTTCTTTCTCTTCTTCGGGGACTTTATGTTTAGTGAGGATTTCATCGACGATGCCGTAGGCTTTGGCTTCTTCGGCGTTCATGTAGAAGTCGCGGTCGGTGTCGGCGGCAATGCGTTCGAGGGGTTGGCCGGTGTGGTGGGCCAAGATTTTATTCAAGGTTTCTCGGGTTTCCAGGATTTCTTGGGCCTGGATTTCGATGTCGGAGACTTGGCCGCCTACTTGGCCATACGGCTGATGGAGCATGACTTTGGAATGGGGTAGGGCAAAGCGTTTTCCTTTAGCGCCGCCGGCTAGCAAGATGGCTGCCCCGCTGGCGGCTAGGCCGACGCAGTAGGTGGCCACTGGGCAGCTTAGGATTTGCATGGTGTCGTAGATGGCCAGGGTACCGGTGACGGAGCCGCCCGGCGAATTAATATACAAATGAATATCCTTATGCCGGTTCTCGCTCTGTAAATATAGCAATTTCATAATAATGTCGGCTGGATTGGCCCCAGGATTGGCTCCGTCGATCGGACCATGGAGCAAAATGATCCGATTCTCCAATAACAGGTCCACCACCTGCATCTGCCGTTGACGCTGATAATCCCGATAGCTCGGCATAGTTTAGCACTCAAAATGACTAGATAAAAACCTTCCAATCCGGTAGGCATTGTCCGGTTAGGTAGAACCAGCAGGGGCCGAGGCCGGGGAAATTGGTTCGGCTTTCGCCTCGGCAGGTTGTGGCGTTTGGGGCGGTGTTTCGGCCTGGCCTGTTAAAGCCACCTCTAACCCATCGGCCTCTTCTTGAGGAGGTTCGTAGGGAACTTCTTTAAATTGGGCGTGCTCTAGAATTCGCTGGATCACCTTGTTTTCGATGACCTGATTCCGTAACACATCCATAAGGCCTGCTTTTTCCAAACGGGCTCGGACGCGCCGAGGCGTTTCGCCCGTTTCCATCGCAATCAAGGCGATTTCCCGTTGATAATCCTCTTCGGTGGCGTCGATGTTTTCCTCTTCGGCGATCCGTTCCAGGATGAAGTGTTCCCGGAGCCGTTGGGCGGTGATTTCCAGCGATTTCTGGCGCAGCAGGTTTGACCGGGCCCGAATTTCTTCCTCGCTAAAGCCGCTCCGCTGCAACTCCAGGACTATCCGTTCCAGTTCTCGTCGGCTTTGCCGGAGAAGCATCTTTTCGGGCAACTGCCAATCGGCGGCCTGGGTTAATAGTTGGGCGATTTGGCGTCGAGCGGACTGACGCTGCTCATATTCCAACTGACGCTGTAAACGTTCCAGCAGATAGTCCCGGAGTTCTCCCTCGGTAGAGAATCCAAACCGGCTTAAAAACTCCTGGTTCAGTTCCGGCAGCTCTACCCGTTTGATTTCCCGCACCTCAAAGATTACGGTAACTTTTTGTCCACGCCATCGTGGGTTCGGTGCCTGGTCCGAAATGATCAGTTCGGTTTGTCGGCGATCTCCAGGCCGCACACCCTCCAAGATCTGATCGATCCGTTCGATCCGAGCATCCGGGAAGGTAAGCACTCGCCGCAGCCGAAACATTTGCTCCTTATGAGTGGTAATCGGCTCCGCGTCTGCGCGGACGGTAATATCGCAGCTGAGATAATCGCCCCATTTGGCCGGACCTTCATAAGGCACTACCGGCGCCGCCCGATCCAACAGCCGCTCTAATAGCCGATCTACATCCTCTCGGCCAAATTGCCGGACCGGCTTTTCAATTAGCAGCCCCTTCCACGGCGGAAGCGGAAAGTCGGGCCGAACTTCCAGCTCAAACTCAAAGACCAGCGGCCCTTCTTCCGGCAAGAGGACCGCATCAAGGTCGAACTCCGGCTCGCCGATGGCGGTCAACCGTTGCTCTTCGGTTACCTGACCGATGGCCCTCATTATCAGCATAGTTTTAATTCGTTCAGCCACCTCTTTCCGATACCGACGTTCGACCAGTTTTCGAGGAGCCCGCCCCGGTCGAAATCCAGGTACCTGAGCCGAAGGCATCAACTCCCGAATCTCCCGGTCAAAATACCGTTTCACGTCCTCCTGGGAAACTTTGACCAAAATATGCCGCTGGCAAGGTCCCCGTTCCTCCACCTGGACTTGCAGGTGAAGCGGTTCGGCCTCCTCAGGCGCCTCCGTAGCAACCTCAGCCAAATCGGCCTCCTCCAGTTCTTCAGCACCCTCCAAGGTCTGTTCCGAATCGAAGGTTTCGTCCTGTTCGTCGAACTGCCGATCATCCAGATTGGACATTGTTACTCCACCATGGTTGAAAAACAGGAAACTTTGTCTGCCGATTGCCTCTCCGACAAGCTTTCCGTAACTCTTGGCCTATAGTTAGGGACATCTACTTCCCATACGCAGTAATCTTAAGCCTCTTAAGACCTTCTACAAGCCGGGGGCCTCGGCCAATAATACCACCCTTTTAGGCAAGGGTCAGCCGACCGCCACGGGTTCCGTACCTCATCGCCTCCTCTGGGAACTCTCCTTTCCAGAAATGGAAAGCCCCATCCACCGACCAGACCCACCGAGAAGGCTTTCGGAAGGGGAGATCCACTGTAGGCTGCGAGGGGCAAAGAGACATAGTAGCTACTTAGGAGTAAGAGCGTGTTTGGAAAGGCCTTGGCTCCCGGCAGGCTCGCCTCGGGCCTGGTGGGAGAGGCCGGCTAGCAAAGCTGGCCGGGGCTGAGTGGCAGACACCTCCAGCCTTTGCCCGGGCACGCTCTGCTCCGGTAAAAGGGCCTTTCCCAACAAACTCTCAGAGCGGGTGATGGGACTCGAACCCACGACAACGACGTTGGCAACGTCGTGCTCTACCACCTGAGCTACACCCGCATCCCAAAACCGGCTCCTAGGGGCGATCTAATGATGCTCTTAATTGATCATTATAGACTCCTAGAGAACCTCTGCAAGGGTAAGGAGAAGCTGTTTGTGTCCCTATACTTCTACAGGAGGGGTTTTTACACACAATATGAGTGGGTATTCCACTAGAAAATCAGCCAAATGAAAAGACCCTCTAGGTGATACAGGAAAGCCCTATTTTCTTCCCGCCGCCAAAGCGGGAATCCAGAACAGAACCCAGTTCAAAAAACTGGATTCCTCCTTTCCGAGGAGAATGAGAGGTTGTGTCATTTGGCTTAAAGTTACCCATTTTCGTTGGCCCGCTACGGAACACGTTGATAAGTCCATCTCGATTCTTATTTTTTCTATTTTATCTAATCTATCTATATTAACGAAAGCATGGAGTGCCGCAATCCCATCTTAAGGGGGCATAGAGCCCCCTGCGTCTAGACGGCCCTCCCCTGATGTCGAACAGCCATGTATTTAACCCCCCCTTCGAAGGGAAAAATTACCCCTGCCGAGCTTAGTTTCTCTTATAGGAAGACTAGCTTGCCGTTGCTATTGTCTCAATTCCTCCGTAAGATACCAAAGTTGTGTCGACTGGGACGGCCCAGGACCGCTAAAACAAAGACTCCATAAAAGCCTATCCCAATCGGCGGATGCAGTCGCTCCTGACTAAGCCGATCCTACGATCCAGGACCGCATAAAACCATCTTCTCATAGGGGCTGGGAACTCTCAGCCTCCTGGGAAGCCTGGGCATAGAAACTAATAACACCTATAGAGGACTACGTTGGCCTAGGAGAACCCGCCAGTGGGTACGGAAGTGGAGCTTTGGCATTGGAGTGCTTTTGGGGGCTTGGTGGTCTTTTTGTTATTGTTGGATCTTTTTGTATTTCATCGCCGGGCGCACACGCCCTCGTTGGTGGAATCCACGGTATTTACCATCTTCTGGATTGCTCTGGGGGTAGGTTTTAACGTCTTGGTGTGGTGGTGGCAGGGAAGGCATGCCGGGCTGCTGTTTTTGACCGGCTTTTTGGTGGAAAAGAGCCTTTCGGTGGACAACCTGTTTGTGTTTGCCGTCATCTTTCGCTTTTTCCGTGTGCCGCTGATGTATCAATATCGGGTGCTATTTTGGGGGATTTTGGGGGCGATAGTGATGCGGCTTGTGTTCATTTTAGCAGGCATCAGCTTGATCGAACAGTTTGAGATCGTGATTCCGATTTTTGGGGGTTTTTTATTATACACGGCTTACAAATTGGCTCGGCACACAGGCGGCGAAGTCCATCCGGAAAATAATCTCCTGCTCCGGTTTGGTCGGCGGTTTTTGCGCGTTAGTCGGGCCGATCATCATCAATATGGTCAGCGATTCTTCGTGCGAGAAGAAGGCCGATGGTGTATTACGCCGCTGCTGCTGGTGCTGCTGGTGGTGGAAAGCACCGATATATTGTTTGCCGTCGATAGTGTGCCGGCCATTATTGGCATTACCAAAGATCGGTTTATTGCCTTTTCCTCGAATGTCTTTGCGATTTTAGGGCTTCGGGCGCTGTATTTTTTGTTGGCCGGGGTGATGGAGCTTTTCTGCTATCTTCATTATGGGCTGAGTGCGGTTTTAGCGTTTATTGGGCTGAAGATGATCAGCGAATATGGGGCCGAACAAGCTGGCTGGCTTCCCCCCATGGGCATTTAATCTCCCCCGCACTTTCTTTTGGGGTGGTAGCAGTGCTGTTGGGGATTTCGATTTTAGCCTCGATGGTCGCCACACGCCGGGACCAGAAACGGTTGCTAGAGCCCTGTGAGGCAGAACCGGCCTTTTCCGAACAGCTTACCTGGGAAGAGAGGACCAACTCGGAAAATTCGGCCCCACACCCACCGGAAACCAACCCGCCCCCATCTCTCTTTCATAGCTGCCCATCCACTTCCAGAGTGGAAAAAAGCTGATAACAGTTCAGCCGCAGGGACAACTCCCCTGCCTTTTCGGAGGAAGCAGCTCCGTTCTGACTGCCACGCAAGCGGCCATCCAGAACCTCGTTCCCGCATCAACGGGAAGCCAGTATAGCTAAACAATAAAAACTGGGTAGGAACCTCTGAATAATTCAAAGGATATCTTTTTACACTATATCAGAATCTCCCTCAAATAGCCCCAACATATAGTGGCACTGCCAATATGAGACTCAAGATATAGTGCCTTGGAATGGGAACCGATAGGCAAAGGAACA
>CALIRO010000093.1 GCA_938042245.1 uncultured Thermoguttaceae bacterium | reverse complement strand
TCGAGCGTGGGCCGTCCAGGCGTATAAGTCCGCACCAGGTTCATCGTTAGTCTCCCTAGATCCACACCTCCTTAGAGGGTGTGAGCAGAAAAACGTCCGTAGGGCCGTATTGCCCGCCCTGGCAGCCTTCTACGAGAACCTTTCTCTGTGCGATCTTCCCCAACAGGCCCCAGCCAGCGATGATCGTTTTTCTGTGAAAAGCTTAGTTTATAAGCCTCTTTGAGGGAAAATTTTTCGGCCCTTGCAACTCCTTCACCTCCCAGTTGGATCCTAAATGTTCTGCCGAAAAGCACGCTAGATTGTTCTAAGATACCCAAAATATGGGAGTAGCCCCCCCCTAGTGGTATTGAGGGAAATCCTTTATCTGGAGTCCCTCTTCTATTGCTGAACATCAAAAAGTTTCTTCTTCTGTTTCCGCATTTTCTACAAGAGCGATCTGTTCTGCCCCCTCTGAAGAGGCCTCTGGTCGCCCCCTGTTGCTAGAGCCCCCCGGTTTCTCCAAAATCTCGCTTTTTCTACAATCCAAAGAATAGGAGGTTGGCAGTCCTAACTGATCTGGAGAAGCTCGCATGAAAAACATCGTTGTTTTGGTTTTGGGAGGGGGCCGGGGGACTCGGCTCTATCCGCTTACCAAATTCCGAGCCAAACCGGCGGTGCCCATTGCCGGCAAATATCGGCTGATCGACATCCCGCTTTCCAATTGCATCAATAGCGGGCTGAACCATATCTACGTGCTCACCCAGTTTTTGTCCGTAAGCCTGCATCGGCATATCCGTTCCACTTATGTGTTTGATCCGTTTAGCCGGGGGTTTGTCGAAATCTTAGCCGCCCAGCAAACCAGCACCCACCAAGACTGGTACCAAGGCACCGCCGACGCGGTGCGCCATAACCTCCGCTATATCAAAGAGCCGGGCATCGACTATGTGCTGATCCTGTCCGGCGACCAACTCTACCGGATGGATTTCCGCACCATGATTCGCACCCACCAGCGAAGTGGCGCCGATGTCACCATCTCGGCCACGCCGGTCCATAGCTCCCAGGCCCACGCCTTTGGCATCATGCGACTGGATGAGACCGGCCGGGTCGTCGGCTTCCTGGAAAAACCAAAAACCGAAAAGGAACTGGAGATGGTCCGAACGGACCCGGCCTGGATCGACGCTCATGGTATCCGAAGCCAAGGCCGCGATTGCCTGGCTAGCATGGGCATCTACCTGTTTAACCGGGACACCCTAGTGGATGTGCTCGAGAAGACCGATTATCAAGATTTTGGCAAAGAGGTATTTCCGGCGGCCATTCGCAGCCGGCATGTCCAGGTGCATCTGTTTGACGGCTACTGGGAAGATATTGGAACGATTCGATCGTTTTTCGAGGCAAACCTGGCGCTGACCAAGCCGGGCCGAGCGTTTGACCTCAATGTCCAAGATGCGCCGATTTTCAGTAGGGCTCGCTTTCTGCCGCCGTCTCGAATTGATGGGGCTACGATTCGCTCCAGCCTGGTGGCTGACGGCTGCCTGATCGGCGAAGGCACCACCATCGAAAACAGCATCATCGGTCTGCGAAGTATCGTCGGTCGCAATGTGACCATCCGAAACGCGGTGCTCATGGGAAACGACTTCTTTCAGATTCCCGGCCTCCCCTCCGGGCTAGGCCCCTATGGAGTGCCGTTGGGCATCGGTGATGGCACGGTGATCGAAAACGCCATCATCGACAAAAATTGCTGTATCGGTCCCCATTGCCTAGTGGCCCCCAAACCAGGCGAACCCGAAACCCCCGAAACCGAGTACGGCATGGTGCGGGACGGTATCTTGGTCATTCCCAAAGGGGTTACCCTGGGCGAAGGCTGGCGACTCTAAGCAGCCTGGGTCCATAGGGAGGCTATTGCTTCTGGCTGGCTAAATATCTCTAGTTGGTTCTGGAAGGTTGGGCTTTATGCTTCGGATTGATGATCAGCTTCGGCCAGCCGATCTCCTGCCCGCCATTCAGCGGATGTGGGAACTATCGGCCGAAAAGATTTTGATGATTGAGCGCTGCTGGGCCGATCGGCAAGACGCCCCGGTCTTTACCGTGCAAGGCCAATACACCAGCCAAGCATGGACCGACTGGACCCAGGGTTTTCAATACGGCTCGGCCCTATTGCAGTTTGACGCTACGGGTCAGGAAGAGTTTTTGCAGATCGGTCGGCAAGGGACGCTGACCAAGATGCCGCCGCACCTAACGCATACAGGCGTTCATGATCATGGATTCAATAACATCAGTAGCTACGGCAACTTATGGCGACTAATGGAAGAGGGCCGACTGCCCGAACACCCCACCGAACGGGCGCTGTATGAACTGGCCCTCAAGGTCTCCGGGGCGGTCCAGGCAGCTCGATGGACCCGAACCGCCGATGGCCTAGGATACATCTATTCCTTCAATGGGCCGCATTCCCTTTTTTGCGATACCATTCGCTCGTTGCGGAGCCTGGCCTTGGCCCACCAATTGGGCCATGTGCTCTGTGGGGAAAACGATCAGCGGATTTCGCTTTTGGATCGGCTCGTGCAGCACGCCCGGACCACGGCCCGCTACAACGTGTATTACGGCCAAGGCCGAGATATCTATGACCGGCGGGGTCGGGTAGCCCATGAAAGCCTGTTTAACCCCCTGACCGGGCAATATCGGTGTCCCAGCACCCAGCAGGGCTATTCGCCCTTTACCACCTGGACGCGCGGCCTGGCCTGGATCATCCTGGGCTATGCGGAGCAATTGGAATGGTTGGCTACCAGGCCCGACGAAGAACTGGTCTCCTTGGGCGGACGGACAGAGATCGAATCCTGGATGCTCCAGGCAGTCCAGGCTGCCGCCGATTTCTACATCGAACACACCCCCGCCGACGGCGTTCCCTACTGGGACACTGGCGCCCCGGGACTAGTGCATTTGGGCGATTATCTAGACCGGCCCGCCGATCCGTTCAATCCGTATGAACCGGTGGATAGTTCAGCGGCGGCCATTGCCTGTCAGGGACTGCTTCGGCTAGGCCGATATTTAAGTCAACCATCTGGCTGTCAGGCCGCCTCTACAGAGCCAGCTAACCCTGCTTCGCAAAAGATCGCCTCAGCCAGTTCTGTCGCTCTGGACGGCGCCCCCGCCGAAGCACGCCGGTATTTCCAAGCAGGATTGACCGTGCTGCGTACCTTGCTAGCGGAGCCGTATCTGAACGCCCAGCCGCAACATCAGGGCCTGCTCTTACATGCCGTTTATCATCGGCCGCGCGGGTGGGACTATGTCCCGCCGGGCCACCGCGTGCCCCAGGGCGAGTCCTGTATGTGGGGCGATTACCATTTGCGAGAAGCGGCCGTCTACGTTGGCCGATTGGCCCAACCGAGCCCCTATCACTGCTTTTTCGCTAAGCCTAGGTAGGCACTGCCGTCCGGTGAGGCCCAGCCATCTCAAATAGTAAACACTTATTTTATGAACAAGGAAATTGAGGGGATTATCTCGTGTGGTGGGCGTGGGTTTCGTAAAATTCGAGCATAAAATCCCGGAGGCGCTGGACGCCTTCGATCGGCATGGCGTTATAGATGGAGGCCCGACAACCCCCAACGGACCGATGCCCTTTCAGTTCCACCAGATCCCGTTTTTTGGCCTCTTGGAGGAAAGCCGCTTCCAATTCGGCATTGGGCAAGCGGAAAGTAACATTCATGATGGATCGGCTTTCGGGGACGGCATGGCCCTGGTAAAACCCGTTGCATCGGTCGATCGCTTCGTAAAGCATCGCTGCTTTTTGGCGGTTGATGGCTTCCATTTTCTCTAGTCCCCCGATGCTCTGCAGCAGCCAATCCGTTACCAGTTTGACCATATAGATACAAAAACAAGGCGGAGTATTATGCAGAGATTTGGCCTCCGCTAGCACTTTGTAGCTGAGCATCGAAGGTAGCTGCGGGGGAGATCGGTCGGCTAAATCCTTTCGAATGATTACGATGGTAACCCCGGCAGGACCTGCATTCTTCTGCGCACAGGCATACAGAATCCCGTATTTTCGGATCTCCACTGGCCGAGATAAAAAGTCGCTCGACGCATCGCAGACCAGAGGGACCTGGCCTGAATCCGGCTCCGTGTGGAACTGAATCCCTTGAATCGTTTCGTTGGACGTCATGTGGAGATAGACGGCCTGGGCATCCAGATGGAGTTCCTCTTGGCGAGGCATGCGAGTGTAATTGACGCTGGCCCCATCCCAGGCGATCCGAATGCCCCCTTGAGTTTTGGCTTCGGTCATGGCGGTTTTGGCCCACGTGCCGGTCAGGATATAATCCGCGGATCGCCCGGTGCCATGCAGTAGGTTCATGGCCACCATGGCAAACTGCAATCGGGCCCCGCCTTGCAAAAACAACACATGATAATCGTCCGGAATCTGAAGTAGGTTCCGGAGATTGGCCTCGGCCGCTTCGATAATCTCCAAAAATTTGGCAGATCGATGACTAATTTCCAAAATCGACATCCCTACCCCAGGCAAAGCTAGAAGGTCGCGTTGCGCTTCTTCCAAAGCCGGTAACGGCAACATGGCCGGGCCAGGCGAAAAATTAAACACTCGCTTCTGCATCGACAAAGTCCCCTTGCAAAGACTCCCTAGCAAGACTTCATTTCGACCCAAGCCCATCCAACCGCTCTCCACTTCCTTCCCCAAGGCATTTTTAGACTTTAGACACCGCCGAGAGCTTTGGCTTGATAGTGCTTCCGTGCTGGCCGAAGAGATTCTTCTATCAAAATGTATCTAACTTTCGGGCAGATGTCCAAGGGGGTGGGCAGAGCATGGGATAGGCGGATTTTCCGGTTTAGGTCCTAATATATTCCCCTAATGGGGCATATAAATCCCCTCATTTGGTGCACCCTCCGTCTTGAAGATAACGGGTAGCCCCCGAGAGATACCATCAATGATGTATATCTAACCCCCCGAAGAAGCGACCCCAGCAGAGACCGGCTGACTCAGATCCACCCAGGGATAATCCTCATACCGAGGCAGACTCCAGAGCGTCTCCGATTGGCTAGGCAACCGGTTAATGTGCACCGTACCTAAATCCAACTTCATCCGAAACCCGGCCAAGGGGGCTTGCAGCTCCAGTTTGCGGGCCATGGTCAGTCCGCTCAGCGGGTCCCGCCGAAATTCCTGGACCACCGAACTAGCCACCAACTGCCCCTGAGAGTCGAACACATATTGCGCCGCGATAGCTCCACGCCCAGGATCGATCAAGGTGATTTTCGTCATGGGGCCGGCAGGGGTTTCCCGAAGGGTTCGTACTTCTAAGGCTCCCGATTTGGTTGGAAAGGGCCCCTGATGGGGTAGGCCCGGATCCAGGGGTTGGATTCCCAAAGCTTCGACCAGGCCGTCTGGGCCGATCGGTAATACCTGCCGAAGCGGACTCTCCTGGAACCGATCATGCCGACAATAAAAGACCGCCCGCTGCGCACTACGCCGCATCCAAAACCAAAACAACTCGTCGTTGGACCCTAGATCCACTTCTGGACCGGTAACCAAAGTCCCTCCTTGAAAACGGAATCGTTTAGGCCTTTGAAAAGCCAATGGGCCGCGCAAACTCCCCCACAGCCCCTCCAGACTCATTTCTGCCTGCGCACTAGAAAAGGAGTGGATTTGAAGGTTATTTTGATTAACGGTCTGGATAATTTGTTCCAAATTGGCTGCGGCCGGCAGTGCAGGCGGCTGGATAAGCCAACTCCGATGACATTGTGCCCCGCTCAAAGCCAGCCATCCGGCTACCACGGCGAGCTTCCATGCTCCTAAACGTCTCATCGCTGGCCCCTTTCTACCGGCTGATTTTCCCTCCCGTGGGGAGTCCGTTAAGAGGGGGGTTCCTGGGGGCCTTCGCCTCTCCGGGGCGATGTACCCCCCTGCCTCCCACTGCTCAGTAAAGCCATTAACTCTTCCTGAATCTGCAGCGTCCGATCCGAAGAGGGCGGGACTACCAACACCCGATACTCCATCTGCCGACGTGGGCATGCCAAAAGCAATATCTCCTGGCCTTGATCATTCCGGAGGCTATCTTCCAACCGCACGATCCGACGTCGAAGCAGAAGCAAAGCCAAAATATACCGCTTATCCCATTCCGAAGGTTCGGTTTCCAACTGTTCAAAATAGTCCAGCAGTACCTCGTCGGGAGCCCAATGGATACGGGAAGTGGATTTCCCCGGCACTTGGGATTTCCACCAGGCGATCGCCTTCGGTGGAGGTCCTTGCCAGGCCTCCGCCGAATAATCCAACCGCCGAATCTGCCTCCCCTCCGGCACCAACACCGAATAAAACGTCTCCCCAGGCTGGAGTTGGCGTCCTGTGCCCGCACAATGCCGGGTACACCGTTCCACCTCGTAATCCATCATCCTCCAGGACCCTCGACTTCCTTAAGTTGCCAACAAAGAGGGGTCAGAAGGAACCCACTTTGGGGGGAATCTCCTATCTACCATCTCCCCGGAGAACTACCCGGGAACTCTCTTTTTTGGGAATCGAAAGGGGGTAAAGATACCAAAACTCTGTAGCCCACTCAATACAAAGTTTTGGAGCTGACCAGGAATATTGGAAAATATAGACAAAATACAAAAACGAGATAAATCTTCAGCTTTGGGGCAACCTTAGGAGAGCATTTTACGATAAAATAGGCAAAATAGAAAATCTGGGTGGTTTGTTTGGGCTAAAAAGTTCCGATTAGCCCCCCTTATATCCTTTAAGGAACTAGACCACCCAAGCTACCCAAAAGCTTAATAAGCGATAAAGAACCGGGCATCCGTGCCTTCCGGGCCAATCCGAATCCGAATAGGCCGACAACACCGCGGGCAATGCCCCACATAGGCGGTTTGGTGCCGATTGATGTAAATCCTGGCGTAAACCCCACAACAGGCAAAATGCACTCCGATAAAGCGGCATCCGCCTGAGGCCGTCCCGGCTCCCGGGGCCTCAGACTGATTTTCCAACGGCTGACTAGCCGAATCAAAATGCTCCCCCACCATACTAGTACCCCTGTTGGGTTACTTCGTTCAGTGGGAACAGATCCCCCACAGAGATTGGGTTAGGATCGGCCCGGCCCTCCGCAGGATGACCTGGTGGAGGTTATCTGCTTTGCCGATTGGGTGTGGGCGGTGTAGGTTTTGGAGTTTGGGTTTTCCCGGCCCTCTTCCAGTTGCCATGGCCGACTTTACCCGCTTGTCCGGCCCTCTTGTGCTATTATCGGGCGTGGATGGGGCGGCGGCCGACAAGTTTTTCCCGATGGGCTTGGGCGCCGTTTTCCTGCAGGACCCGTTGGGCTTTGGCCAGGTTGTTGACCTTAAAGACCGCCATGACAGCCCCTTTGGCTTTGCCCGGTTGGGCGAAGGAACAGTAGGCATAGTCGATGTTCAGATGGTTGTCGGCCAATCGCTGGCAGATATTCCGAAAAGCCCCTTGCTGAGCGGGCAGTTCTACCAATAAGACGGTGGTGGTTTCATAGGAGATGTTATTTTGTTTAAGTACCTGGACGGCTGCCTCGTAGTTGTCTGGAATAAAGCGAATTGTACCCCGATCCCCCGAATCCATGACGACCAATGCACGAAAGCCCACTTTCTGTTTGTGCAGGGCCTCGAGCATGGCTGCCAGACGACCAGGCTTGTTCACCAGCGACACCGACACCTGCTTGGCCGTTTCCATAAGCAACCTCCTTCGATGGGTTCAGAAGACTAGACATTTCCACACCACCCATGCAGAAAAGCCAAAAATTGGCTCCGTCCAACACCCGATCATACCATCCCCGCCAGGCAAAGAAAAGCACCCTTTTGCCAGAGCATCCAAACTTCAGCCCTCCGGCAAACGGGCAGGGTTCTCCAATCAGGTCCGGTTGATCGATCCCATCTCCTCCGAGGGATCGATCCCGTCGGTTCGGGTTGTTCTATCCAATCTGCCCCGGTCGATTTGTGGAATGTGCACCGGTTGATCTATCGAAGCCGGAGGCTGTTGCTGACCACGCACACATCGCTGGCCGCCATGGCAGCGGCGGCCAAAGCCGGCGGCACATGCGGCCCTCCCCATGGCACCAACACCCCCGCCGCCAACGGCAATAACGCCACATTGTACCCAAACGCCCAAGCCAAATTCTGCCGAATAATCCGCACCGTCTGCCGCCCCAACTGGATCAGCCGCACCACATCCCGCAGATCGCTCCGCATCAGGACCACTTGGGCTGTCTCCAAGGCCACATCCGCGCCGGCGCCAATGGCTATGCCCAAATCGGCCGCTGCCAAGGCCGGCGCATCGTTAATCCCGTCGCCGACCATCGCCACAGATCGGCCCTTTTGACGCAGTTGCTGAACGACAGCCTGTTTTTGGTCCGGCAACACCTCCGCAGTTACATGCCGGATGCCCAATTGCTTGGCCACCGCCTGGGCCACTTCCCGCCGATCGCCAGACAATAGATGCACCTGGAGGCCCAGGTCGTGGAGTTGCTGAATGGCTTCGTAGCTGGCCTGGGGCAGGGGATCGGCCAAAGCGATTCGGCCCAGCAAGCGTCCGTCGGCGGCCACCCAGAGCACCGAGGTACCCGCCTCGATCGCCGTCCCTGAAGGGCCTTCCTCAACAGACTGGCCGCTATGGCCTGAATCCTTCTGGGAACCAAGCACCTGGTTTGGCAGTTCCTTCGACGGAGAGATCGGATTGGGCAGGCCCTTCGGCGGATGGATTTCCGGTTCGTTCAGCCCGGCAATGCCCGCCTCGGCCAGCAATCGGTGGTTGCCCACCAGGACCTGTTGGCCAGCCACCACGGCCCGAATCCCCTGTCCGGGGATTTCGCTCATCTGGAAGGTTTCCGGCAGGGCCAGGCCTCGGTGTTGGGCTTCGACAACCAGAGCCTGGGCCAACGGATGCGTGCTTAGTCGGGCGGCCGCGCCGGCAGTAATCAAAAGTTCCTCTTCTGAAACCCCTGGGCTGGGCATCAGACCTGCCAGTCGAGGTTTTCCCTCCGTTAACGTACCCGTCTTATCCAAAACGATCGTATCGATCTGACCTACCGTTTCCAAAACGGCTGCATCTTTGATTAAAATCCCCTGTTGCGCTGCCCGACCAGTGGCCATTACCACGGCCATGGGAGTAGCCAATCCTAAAGCACATGGACAAGCAGCCACTAGCACGGCTACGGTAGCCCGAAGGGCCATCGTCCAATACCCTGCCGCCGCCCAGACCACAAATACGCCGACAGCCAGCAATAAGACCGCTGGAACAAACCAAGCGACCACTCGGTCGGCCAATCGGCTCAGCGGCGGCTTGGAATCCTGGGCATGGCGAACCAGCTCGATGACCTGCGCTAAAGCGGTCTGACCGGCCGCCCGTACCACCTGAGCTGTCAAAGTGCCTGAACCGTTGATCGTGCCGGCCAAAAGCAAACAGCCGGGCTGTTTCAGCACCGGCATCGGTTCGCCGGTAAGCCAGGATTCGTCCACCGTCGATAGGCCGCTGACCACTTCCGCATCCAGGGGGATCTTTTCTCCAGGC
Organism: uncultured Thermoguttaceae bacterium; assembly: GCA_938042245.1. Classification (GTDB taxonomy): domain Bacteria; phylum Planctomycetota; class Planctomycetia; order Pirellulales; family Thermoguttaceae; genus JANXAQ01. The sequence continues at coordinate 2,248 of CALIRO010000093.1, read as the reverse complement.
CGGATGAGAATCATTTGTCCAGGCGGGACCATTTCCAGTGGCACCCGCTGCGATTGGCCATCCTGAAGTACCGTGGCCTCCAAGGGGGCCAGTTCCACCAGACGGCGCAGTGCCTGGGAAGCCCGGCTCTTGGCCCGGTGTTCCAGCCAGTAACCAAGGGTTACAAAAGTGAGAATGAGCCCGGCCTCGGCAAAATGCATTCCTAGGCCGTCGCCTAGCAAACTGCCGGCCGGATGACCTGCTGTAGAAAGGCTTCCGGCGGTTTGCCCCGGATGAGCCAACCCGGCCAGCCCTCCCAGTTGCCCCAGCCACCAATCCACCGTGCCCGCCAGATAGGCCACACTGGAGCCTAAGGCCACCAACGTGTCCATGGTAACCGTGCGGCGGCGCAGTTGCCGAAGGCTGGCCGACACATAAGGCCCGCCCACATAAACTTGTAACCCACTGGCTAGTATCCAGGCAATCCAGCCGGCCAGCGTCCCTAGAGAGATGCCCTCCCAGGTCAAACCGGTAATCTGCTCGGCCCACCACGAGATGCCCAGCACCGGCACAAGCAACCCTAAAGCCACCAAAAAACGCCGCCGCCACCAGGCCACCTGCTCGATCTCCCGATGGGCAAACGCCCGGCGAAGGGCCTCCAACTGCTCCGGCACCACTTGGGCCGAATAACCACACTGCCTGACCGCCTCGGCTAATGCTTCGGGGGAACTTTTCGCAGGGTCCCAGAGGAGCCTGGCCTGGCCGGTTACTAAGCTAATTTCCACCTCTTGCACGCCCGGCACCGCCCGCAATTGCTTCTCCACCCGGGCCACACATCCGGCACAATGCATCCCCTCTATCTGCAGCCGAATAGACCGCACTCCCTCGGTGCCGCTCGCTCCGTGCTTCTGCAGCCAGTCCCCACTGCAAGGGGCTTTTGAGGCAGAAGTTTCCTTGGACAAAAAGGACATGTTCGTCGTCCTTTCTGCATGAACTGGAGTTTTGCCATTTGGAACATCTCAGCCGAATGAGGTAACCTGTCCCTGCTGCGAAAGGAAGAATCCCCTTGGGTTGGATGTATTTCTGCTCTCTGGACTGCCGCTTGTGCGGCAGTCACAATCCGGCGTATTCTCACTTAAAAAACAGGAACCGACTTCACTCGGCAGAAATGTTCCGAAATTGGCCAAAGGCCGTGGCACCCTATTTGCGTTGCACGCTGGGGTAGAGGAGCCTCTCGGCAAGACGCCAGATGGGATCGATTAACCTTGCGGCCATGGCAGGCGGTTGTGGGCGCCAGCGGCCGTCTGGGCTTTTGGGGCGGAGGGTTCGGACAGGCCGGCAAAAATTATCACTGTCCATGGTGAAATAGGGGACGGCTTGGTGCACTAGCCCGTCCTTGGAAAAACAGGAGTTTTGGCCTACCGGCCATGCCCCACCCCAGCCCGCCGGCCGTTGGGACCTTGCCCGTTCTCGGAAAAAACAGAAGCTTTGGCGTACCTTTCCGCTCCGAGAAACGCGATTTGCAGGTCCTACAGGACACCATCCGCCGACTCTTCTGGGGAGCGTAGCGCATCGAGACTGTCAAGTTGCCTGCCCTACGGCGCCCGTAATCCGGACACTGGGGATTCTGAGAACAACACCTCGACCGGTCGTCCATCGTTTGCCTTCGCTGGTAGCCTCGCCCAGCATGGCAGTCGGATTCTTTCCGGATGCGGGCACGTTGCCCATCCATTGCTTGTCCCCCTGGCATCGCTGCCCAGCCCCCTGAAATCCACGAAACTCCAGATTCCCACCTGAATTCCCAAAATCGTACAATCCTAAAAAATACTAAAAGGACACGACGCAAAAGTCAAACTTGGTCGTTTCATTGTGCTCAGCCCTGCTAGAGTCCTTTCCTTTTTTCGTCATCCGTCGAGCAATTCGGTTGTTTGTGGGGACGCCGAAATACCGACCGAAGCCAATCCTTCCAGTTCCACGGTGGGGGAAGGGATGCCAATGCTTCCTGAAGTGCTTGTCGGAATGAATCGGGCAGGTTGGTTTGCCCGTGGAGGAGCTGCGCTACGGTCCGAATGTCCTCGGCCGACCAGTGAGGAATATGGGCAGCGAGTCGATCCAAATATCTCCAGTCGCCGGCATCGAAAATGACCTTCACCAGCACGGGCCCGTTCCACCATGGGGGAGGGATTGATGCAAAGTAAACGTCCAGAAACGTCCTCACTTTGTTGGCCACGAGCAGAGCAAACGGATCCGCTAAATTATACCCCAAAGC
>CALIRO010000092.1 GCA_938042245.1 uncultured Thermoguttaceae bacterium | reverse complement strand
AAAACGGAATCGCTATCGAGCCAGCAAATGGAACCGATCGGCAGCAAGCCGTTGGCCGAAAATCCAAAACCCCAAGCACTGGAGGAGGAAAAGCCGCTGGCTAAAAATCCCCCGGCAGAAAAGCCGCCGGCGGAAAAAGCCCACGCACAAGCACCGGCCCCCGCTCCCTGAGCCTCCCCCAGGCTGGCCAGAGGCATGAACAATGAGGCGCCACAAGGCAGCCTGGATTCCCGCTTGCGCGGGAATGACACAAAGGGTGCGAAGGCCAGGTCGTACGGGCGTGCCCGCCTGTGGGCTCCCGGTGGACCCTCACCCGGCCAACCTCTCGGTTAGCCGGTCTGTCCCGCGGTGGGCAGAGGCAATGATTTGCGGCCGGGCAGAAGCGAGCCACAAGGGAGCAGCACAAGGTAGCCTGGATTCCCGCTTGCGCGGGAATGACAAGCCAGCTTTCCCGTCAGGCGAGAGGCAGTGAGGCCCCGTCACCCGGCGAGGCCAGCGGCTGAGGACGGCTTCTCCCACAGAGCAGAGCGGCAAAACAGAAACATAACCGATTCCCCCCCATGGACCGAGCAGTCTCCATGTGCCAATCGACCCATCATATTACTCAGTTGCTTCGGCGGATTTCCCAAGGCGATGGTCAGGCGCAGCAGACGCTGTTTGAGGTGATCTATACGGAGCTGCGTCGGCTGGCGGAGGCAAAAATGCAGGGCCAATCGCCCGACTGCCTTTTGCAGCCCACGGTGCTGGTGAATGAGGCGTATTTGAAGCTGTGTGGCTCGCAAACGGGATGGCCTGAGTTTGAAAATCGGCGGCATCTTTTTGGGGCGTTTGCCCGCGCCATGCAAGAGGTGCTGGTCGATTACGCCCGGCGGCGCCTGGCCAAAAAGCGCACGCCGCCCTCAGCCCAAGCCCACCCCCAAAACCAGACCGTCGAAGACCGCTGCCAACAGATCCTTCAGGTGGCTGGCCTTTTAGATCGCCTAGGGGCCGAAGACCCCCAGGCAGCCGAACTGGTCCGGATGCGTTTTTTTGGGGGCTATACGATGGCCGAGACCGCCCAAGCCCTGGACATCTCCGTGCGCAGCGCCCAGCGTCTGTGGTCCTTCGCCCAAGCCCGACTTGGCCAATGGATCCGCCAAGCCGAAGGGCGCTAAGCAGACCTAACCCCTTTTTGGCCGAAAAAATAGTCTTATCTCCTCTTTTAACCAGCCGTTGGGCTTTATCGTGGGGGTGCCTTTTCGGCCGAGGGAATACCATCCTACCACCCTATTATTCCCCGACAGCGGGCATTTAGCTGCCTAACCGGAGGCCATCCTACCGTCTGGCGGAGCTCTCTACCCGGCGAAGGGGACTCTTCGCCAGGAGAAAGGGAAAACCTCGATTCCCGCTTCCGAAGGATGAGACGAAACGGCATTTTCTTTTTCTAGCTAATGTTCTCCAAGGCAGCCGCTAGGATGGATTGGGTGGGTGTCGGTTTCGGCGGGTTAGGACCGGCTCGATCAGCCGGGCAATGTTGTCCCAGAAAATGGCCTTCTGCGCTTCCGGCGGCACACTGGCCGAGAGCACCTTGGCCAATTGGGAGGCGAAGCTTCGGCCCGAAACGTCGCTTCCGAAGATGACCCGCTGCGGCCCTAGTTCCCGTACTGCCATTTCCACCAACCCGGCTGTGGGATCAAAGCCGGCAATATCCACCCAGATATTTTTTTGTGCCCGAACTGCCCGGATGCCCCGTTCCCAATCCGCTCCGCTATGGGCACAGATAAAGTTCACATTCGGATGTCGGGCGGCCAGCAGGACCAGATCATCCGGGCTGGACTCGCCCGGCAAATTGCCCCCCAATCGGAAAAACGTATGCTGAAGCACTGGCAGCCGAAGCTCAGCGGCCCGCCGCATCAGCGGGTCCAAGGCAGCTTCATGGCAGCGCATAGCAACCCACAGCTTGATCCCCACCATCGGCCCCTGCACGACACACCGCTCGATTTCCCGCAGGCTTGCCTCCGGATGCTTGGGATTAAGATACACAAACCCCAGGAGCCGATCCGGCGCCACTCGTATCGCCTCCAGCACCGCATCGTTTTGCTCTCGAAGCTGCTCCGGGGTGGGATCAGGCTCGAACTTCGGCCCCATGCAGAGGATCATCCGACGGATGCCCATTCGGTCCATATATTTCAAGAGGAATCGGGCTCGGTCCGCGGGCGATCCGGTGCCGCCGTCCAAATGGGCATGGGCGTCCCAGATTTCGACGCCAGGGGCAGGCCGGGGCAGCCATTCTGGCTTAGCTACTGCTTCGGCGACAATGGGTTCCGAAGGCGGCATGGCAGCGCCAATGGCTGTCCATGCGCCTGCCTGCAAGGAGGCCATCAGCCACTGCCGCCGGGACAGCCCAACCTGCGCCCTGGTGGAACCGCTGTGGCTTTTCTCGGAACAAAGCTTGCCTAAGTGGGAGTCTGCAAATACCGGGTTGCACGCTCCGTGGCAGATTCTGAACATAGGCTAGTTCTCCCCAGGCCGCCAAAAGGATGGAAATACCAGGCGGCCTCTATTGGTTTTGAAAGATTAAACTTTGTTTAGCACTCTTCAGGTGGAAAGACAAAGCCCAGCAGGGGCAAAAAATCGACCAGGATCGGCAAAATTCTCTTGGGTCCGACAAACCTTTCAACGGAGCCGAACGATTTCCCGCAAGAGAAACCTTGCGAAGTCATTTTCGGGAGGTGGCCGAGGCGGCGGGCGCTTCCAGTAGAACGGTGCAGTCCCGATGGGCTGGGTCCAACCGAATGCGAAGCACCAGTCGGGCTTCCTCCAGCGTGGCGTGCCCATCCGCCCGATAGGGGTTGTGGGGCAGGACCGGCCAAAGCAAGCTGGCCGTCGGCGGTATCGTAACCCGATAGCCCGCATGAGCAATCCACCCGGCCAGCCGATCCGCCGGCAGGTTAAACGGTTCGTTGCCCAAGGTGAGTTTTTCGCCTGTAGCCGTTTCCACCGGCTGCCCAAGGCGAGGAATAAATGTTAAGTGGGCATGAATCGGTAACTGCGAGGCGGCGGTTGCCTGGAGCTGATATTCCAGCTTGGCATCGTCCTTCGGCAGGAGGCGGACCCGGCATGTTTCCGGCCCATAGACCAGTTCCAACTCTGGGACCGGCTCCAGCCGAAGTTTCGCCGCCGATGGCACATGATAAAGCTCCCCTTTGGGGAGAAAATCGGGATTGGTGTCGCCCGGCCGATGGGCCAAGAGGCCCGGATCGCCGACGGTAAAACTGCTCCAGGCGGGCTGCAATTTGGTGTTGCCCCCGCCTAGAATAAGACCGACCTTCTGGTGTAGATGCTTACCAAGTTTTGCCGATCCTGGATCCAACGGTTCTGCAATACCGGAGCGGTGTAAGCCGAAAGACAGAAAAACCAAGGCCCTTGCTGCACGGTAGCCGCCCGCACCAGGCCGTTTTCCCGAAGCTCAAAGGTATGTTGGCCTGCCGGGAGTTCGGCAATCGGTCCCTCTTGCCCGTACAAGAGCAGTGAGGCGCACAGATCCGCAGGCAATGGCCTGCCATGCCGGGACCACTGAAGTTTGAGGTAGGCCCGGCCAATGGGCGTATAGGTAAAGCCCACATTGCCCACTGCAATCGACGGATTGTAAGGATTGCGCTGATCGATGGTTTCCACATTGCGCCCATCGGGGTAGGTAAAGGCCAGGTGGAACCGGGCCGCCTTTTCTAGGGCGGGCAGGACGCGTCGATCGCCTGACAGAGCGTAATAGACCCCAAGGGCATCGACATATACGAAGTTATATAATACCACTGGACCGGCATTTTCCGACCAGTAGCCGGCCTCGGTCTGCTGGCCAGCCACCCGCATCAGAAACTCCGCCGCCTGCTGGCGCCACGAAGGCTGGTCAAAAGCCTGGCCAGCAGCATAAAGCCCCATGGCATGGTGGGCGGGGATATTATGTACATGTCGGAGATCGTGCTGGGCAATTTTTCCATATCCGAGCCGAAGGGCTTTTGCCCACCGCTGCCAAGCCTCCGCCGGCATGTGCTGGCCCACCGCCTGAAAAGTCCGAATCCACCGGGAATAGGTCCAGGGCATCCGGATAAGCCCCCAGGTGCTGCCGTCCTTTTTGCGGAAGACCCACTGGCCCTCGGCGTTCATGTCGTCGATCAGGGCGTCGCCGGCCTGGATGATGATCTGGAGTAATTTGGGGTCTTTGTAGTAGGGGTTGTTTTTGCCGGGGATGGCATAGGCGGCGGCTAGAGGATACATCTGTTCCTGATCCTGGCAAATCCAAACCCCTGACCCAAACCGCCCCGTCTTGGCGTCGAAAGTTTCCAAAATCCCAGGAACCTGTTTGACTAAATCCTCCAACGCCTGGTCCTTGAACTTCAACTGCTCGGCTATGGCCGAGCAAACGGCTAGACTGCTTAACAGAATAATAAGTACCAGAATACTCCTCAGAGCGGTACCCATAAACACCTCCTGAGGAGAAAACTCTCTCTGCCGAACGAAATTCCACCGATGTTCTTTTATATCAGTAGAGCAAAGAAGCAGTGGGGCCACTGCGGGTGCTAGGACCCGCAGGCGAGAAATGCAAACCCGAGGGCCGTATTCCCAGGCAGTGCCTTCCGTCAGCTGAAATATGGCGGCCGCCTCCGTTCAGCTAGGGGGGCTTTTACCCGGCGGTTGGAACGAGGGCTAACTGGCTTTTTTTACACTTTTTCCGGTACCACAAAGGGTTCCCGAGGCGGCCGGGTCAGCAGGGCGTCGGCCTTCGGATTGTCCACAAACTTTTCTTTTTCCGGATCAAAGGCCAATTTCGGCCCCAGGGTGTAGGTCGCTTTGCTCAGGTCGATGTCCAGGGCGTTTTGGAGGTTTTGTTTGATGGCTTCCCAGGAGGCCCGGACTTCGGGCACATCCATGGGAAGCCCGGTCGGCTCCTGGCTGAACGGAACCTGACTGCCCAACCGATAGGAGATGTTGCCCAGATGGCACAGGGCCGAAGAGAGGTGCCCATGCAAAATATCGGCGTTAAGGTCTTCAACCTTTCCACTGCGCAGCGCCTGGATGAAGTTGGCAAAGTGATCGCCGGGTTTGATGTCGATGTCGAAGTTGGGCAGGGGCTCCGGCTTGTTTTTGCCTTTGGGATAAAACTTCCCGGCAGTGATCATGCCTTCTTCGCAGTAGAACTCATTAGTAACCTGGGAAGGCATTTCTTTGCCATCTCGGCCTTTTCGACCCACTAGGCCCCGGACCTCAAACACCAGCAGCACATCACCGTAGTCGAAGACCGTCAGATGCATATTGGGGGTTTGGCCTTGGTCTTTGAAGTCAGGTTCATTGACCCATCGGCCGCCGAGGGAGACAACGCTTTTCGGGAGCCGATCGCCGATGGCCCATCGGGCAATATCCATCTGGTGGACGCCCTGGTTGCCGATCTCCCCGTTGCCGGTATCCCAAAACCAATGCCAGTTGTAATGCACTAGGTTTTCATGATAAGGTTGCTTGGGCGCTGGGCCGAGCCAAAGATCAAAATCCAATTCCGGCGGCGGTTCCTTGATCGGTTTGAAGCCGATGCTCCATCGGGGTTTGGAGGCATAGCCTTTGGCCACCAGCAATTTTCCGTACTTGCCGCTCCGGGCGGCGGCCACCGCAATGGCCCAATTGCGATCGGATCGGCTTTGTGTGCCGTGCTGCACGATGCAGCCATATTTCCGGGCCGCCTCAATGCATTTGCGCCCCTCGAACACGACGTGGCTGGCCGGCTTTTCCACATACACATGTTTCTTCGCCTGACAAGCCCAGATCGTCATCAGCGAATGCCAGTGGTTGCAGGTAGCAATGGAAATGGCGTCTAGATCCTTGTCTTCCAGGGCTTGACGAATATCCTGGAAGCATTTGGGTACGTTGCCGCCCAACTGCTTTACCTGGGCCTTCCGGGCTTCAAAAAGCCGACTGTCCGGATCGATTAAATGCGTTACCTGCACTCCCGGCATCTTAGCAAACGCACTGATATGGCCACTGCCACGGCCGCGGATTCCGGCCACCCCGATCCGGATGACCTCATTGGCGCCCAAAACTCGACCGGAGGCTTTGGTGCCGGCAATAATGAAACTGGTAGCAAAACCGGCGGTGGACGCCTGCTTCACAAATTCACGACGGGATAACCTACTCATCCTTTGGCTCCTTTCGCTAAAGTATGAGATTAGAACAGAGGTCCAAATAGGAGGGAAAATTTGTTCCACACATTGGATTTTTGTTGGCTGGAGGTTTAGCAGGACTCAGGCAGGCCGTCTTGATCTGGTTGGTGGCTTTGCCCCCTTCATTACCTAGCTTTGGGAAAGTCCGAAATTATTATAGTATTTCACAAACCCGCTTGCAAGAGGGCGAAACATGTTAGACAGTTGGGAATTCCGGCTGAGCACTCGGATCCGGTTTGGTTGGGGTTTAACCAGCAAGCTGGCCCAGATCCTGGCCGATTGGGGCCGGAAAGTCTTTTGGGTCGGGTATCGATCCCCTGGCCAGTTAGAAACCGCCTACGAAAAGCTCCGTAGGCAATTGCATACTGCTGAGTTGGTGGTGGAAGAGTTCTTTGAGGTCGGCGGGGAACCGAATGTTCAGTTGGTCAACCGGGGAGCCGAAGCGGCCCGTGCCTTCGGGGCGGAGGTGGTCCTAGGAGTAGGCGGCGGTAGTGTGCTGGATACGGCCAAGGCCATAGCCGGTTTGGTCCGGATGGGCGGCCCATTGGAACAGTATTTGCCCATCCCGCCTGTTAGCCTGTCCACTAACTCCGGAGCATCCCTTCCAGGCACTCTTAATGCCTGCGATCTGCCGGAGCTGGCAGCGGTCCCCTCCACCGACTCCCGATTCTCGTCCCGGACTTCTACCAGCCGGATCGAACAAGCCCTGCCGGTTGTGGCTGTGCCAACTACGGCCGGTACCGGGAGCGAAGTAACCTCGTTGGCTGTGTTCGGCTGGGAAGATCCTGCCGGGCGGGAAATGCCGAGGAAACTGACCCTAGCCGCAGAGGCCCTGGCGCCGAAGGTGGCCTTGGTAGATCCGGAGCTGACCCTCAGTTGCCCGCCGGACCTAACGGCCCGATGTGGGGCGGACGCCCTGGCCCATGCCATCGAAGCCACCTTAAGCCGGGCTACCAGCCCATTGGTTCATCTCCTGGCAGAGGAAGCAATTATACGAATATTGACATCTCTCCCGGTTGCCTTGTCCTGCCCCCAGGATCGGCGGGCCCGGGAAGCACTGGCCTTGGCTGCCACGTTGGCCGGCATCGTGCTCCAACAGGCCGGCGCCACGTTGGCCCATGGGATGGCCCATGCGCTGGGGGCACTGGCGGGGGTGCCGCACGGCGTAGCTGTAGCCATTTGTATGCCTATTGCCCTTCAGTATAACTGGCCGGAAGCCTCTGCCCTGTTAGCCTGTTGGGCCCGCCGGCTCGGTCTGCCCGGCCTGCAGGAACAAGATCTTGCCCATGCCTTCCTAGCCCACATCCAAGACCTGTTCCAAAAGGCGGGGTTACCATCCCGACCGAAACTGCCGGAAGCCGTCCAGCAAGATTGGCCCAGCCTGCTTGCCCAAAACGCCTTCCAAACCACCGCCACTGCCCTGAAACTCAACCCCCGGAAAATCGATCCGCCTACTCTGGCCGATCTGTTCCGCAAAAATCTTTAAAAGGCAGCCTGCCTCTCGGGCTGATCCGCTTCAAAGCCTCCTGGTTCACCGACCGGCCGAGCCGGGCTGGCTGGTGCCTCGGCCCCCTCCTGCGATTCGGTAGAGCGATACCAAAGTTCGCCGAAGGCACAACCCTGGCTACTGCTTGTAACCCTCTAACAAATAGCTAAGGAACCTCTGAATAATCCAAAGGAGATATTTTTACACTATTTCGGAACCTCCCTCCATTGCCCCAACATATAGTGGCACTGCCAATATGAGACTCTATATATACTGCCCAGCAATGGGAACGGATAGGCAAAGGAACAAAGCAAATGTTCATAAAGTTCATGTGATATTCAGGATTTGGCAGAGCTTCCTAAAAACTCTAGCTAGCCCCAAACCACCAGCCACCATGCCCCGCAAATCTTCCTGCAGGGAGGCAGGGGCTTTTCCCCATCCCAAGACTTACTCTCCCTGGAGCCCAAAGGGCTTGCTGAAGGAGGCTATCGCCCTAAGGACCCCGAACTACCAGAAAGTTAGACCAGCTAACTTCCAAGACTTTCCCACTCCCCTTTATCCATCCCCAAAACAAGGACTGTTCAAACCCAAAAACCCTGGGGAGTCCCTGATGCAAAAAGCCCCTCAGCATCCATCTGGAAAAAGCAGCATCGAAAAACAAAGGGCCTGGGATCTTTGGTGCGTTCGGCTCCGCCACCAACCCCAGACCCTTCTTCCACCGGAAGGACCGAGCAGCCTCCCGAGCAGGAAATACTCGAACTATAGGGGTTGCCTCCGAGGCTCCTATTAGGTAGTACCTTCGCTCCTATTACCCAAGCGGGGCTTTTCAAACATGTTCAACTTACCAGTCGAATCCTCCGAAAATGTTGGGCCGAGGAGACCGCGTCTGAAGCCCTGGGCCCATAATATCGAAACCTCCCCACACGTTCGGAATAGCCTTCGATGTTTGGAGTCCGGGGCCTGTAATATCAAACCCTCCCAAACTATTCGGTTGGCTACGCCAGGTCTGCAAACCCGGCCCTATGATATCGAAACCTCCCAAGATATTCGGTCGACTGCTCCACTGGGCCCAGGAATCAGCCGCGCTCAAAGTTACCAAACCCGCTGCCACCAGACTTACCCAACGCATGGAGCCACTCCGGCATCCGAAAAAGTTCCTCATCTCAGGAAGATCCTCTCTCGCCTTTTGGATTCTGCAGATTTCCCAGGAAACCCACGAATCATGAACGACCAAGCGATATCCCCTCGAAACTCTCGGCATTCGTCTTCCGAAACTGTTGCCGGAGGCCTTTTCTGGAAAGTTCCCTCCTGGTTAGGTGTCAAGTGGGCGTTCTGGTTATGGTCAGGTTTCCGATGGGCGAAAATCCAAATCTTTGGCAGACTCGTCTCCTGAAGAGTCCTCCGTGGTCCCGGCATGTTCCGAGGAATCCTTCGCCTTAACCCGCTGATAAAGCCAACTGCCCACCACGATAGCACCCACGATGATGGCCAAACCCAGGAGCATCGTCGAAGTATCTCCGAATTTAACCCCCTCGGCCATGAGGTAAGCACCCAGAGCAACAACAAGACTTATTAGCAGCAGCACAATGGCGCCTTTACCATTTGCATTCGATTTGGGCAAAGAAAACCTTGAGGAACCCCCTCCGGTTGTCGGAACGTGGGGCATCCTGTTTCTCTCCAGTAGCATTTTGTTTTCCGGAGATGCCGGGGAGGTCCAGTCGAGATACATAGGTCGGAGTCGGCTCGGAACGTACCGGACCTCCGAATCCGGGCGATATCCCCACGGCCTTTCCAAAGGATGGTCTTTTTTCTCCTCCTCATCCTCCTCTTGACCTATCTGACGGAAAAGAAAATTTAACTCTGGGGAATAGATAGAGGATGGTTGGTTCGGATTCTCTGCTTGGGCGGGAGTGGGAATCAACCAGAATCCCAACATCATCATCCCCAAACAGTGGGTCCAAAACAGAAGAGGTTTCATTACTCGGTCCTCCTAAAGGGGGGGTTTGAGAATTTTGTCCTTCCATAAAGATATGCGCAAAGCATTTCCCAAATATGCCGAAAATCGGCAAAATTTCTTACCATTGGCCCCAAGCCAAGGGGCTTGCCCCCTGTCGGCCATGCTTAGGCCAAGGTTTTTCTGGCCCTCCTTACGCAGGCAGAGGTTTTCTGCTCATGCTCTGCAGGCAGTTTTTTCTTCCGCACGAAGTCCTTGATCCGGTCATTCCCGCGCAGGCGGTAGTCCCGTCGCCCTGACTTCGCAGCCTATGTTTTTCCTGGATCGCCGTTTTCGCGGCCGATGACAATATTAGTCCCCCTCAGCTTGCTTAGTCCCCCTCAGCGTGCTGGGCTAACGCCCGGGCCCCCTCTCCCCGGAGGGGAGAGGGGACTCCATCGCCTCTGCCCCGGCGGGACAGGCCGGTTAGCCGTCAGGCTAGCCGGGTGAGCGGGAATTCATGTCTCTGCCCACTGGGGGTAAGGTTCAGGGTGTGGGGGCCTATGGTTCCCGCTTGGCTTTTTCCGCCGGCGGCTTTTCTGCCGGGGGATTTTTAGCCAGCGGCTTTTCCTCCTCCAGTGCTTGGGGTTTTGGATTTTCGGCCAACGGCTTGCTGCCGATCGGTTCCATTTGCTGGCTCGATAGCGATTCCGTTTT
>CALIRO010000091.1 GCA_938042245.1 uncultured Thermoguttaceae bacterium | reverse complement strand
CGTTGGATCGGGACGTGCGGTTTGCGTTGAAGGTTGGCAAGCCGCTTTTGGCCACCGAGTGTTGCTGGGGCGATTTGGACGACCAGCGTCGGGCGGAGTCGGCCCGCTATACCCTCAGCGAGCTTCGGAAGCGGAAGATCGGCTATTTGGTGTATTTACTACACCATAGTTTGATTGCCGACGCTCATCGACCGGAGTTTGGCCCGATGGGCAGCCCCGGCAATTTGTCCTTCATCGAGGCGGACGGCTCTTTGCGCCCCGGCCACGAGGTCTTCAACGAGTTCTAACCTCGCCTTTTGCCAATTTAAAGGCCCGCCTGCAGAGGCAACTCCCTAATCCATTGGAAACATGGAAGTCAAGAAATCATATCATCCAACGAGAGATCCTCCCGAACTATTGGAAACAAAAGGAATTGTGAAAATTTGCCAAGGTCTGGCGAACCCGTTGCTGCTCTTTCTGGCTCCGGACAGCCCACCTGTTCCAACTACCGAACAATCGTCCAGAGGATTCTTATCAAATAATGTACATCTAATGCGAAGGAGACTTTCGATGGATACTTGCCCTAAGAGGTATCGTCCGCCTTTGAACGGCTTTTGTGGGAGGGGACCGAGGCGTGTGTTTGCTTGTGTTTGGGTTGCCAAGCTGTTGTGCTGTCCTGCATTGATTGGCGGATGGTTGGTCTTTGGCGGTTTAGGCGGTATGGAAGGACAGAGCAGAGGGGCCGAACTTACGCTCAATCCGGAGCACGCCAAGCTCATCCCGCCGGAGAAACAGTTTGACCCGGCCTGGTGGGCTTCGCTGACGGACCGGGGAAAACCGGCGGTGTATGAGGAAGCGGAGCTCCGCTGGATCGGCATGCCGGTAGGCGGCATTTGCGCCGGCCAAGTGTATTTGGGAGGCGACGGACGATTGTGGCACTGGGACATCTTCAACCAACCGATTCACACTGGTGCCGAACACTACGCCAAGCCGATGTCGCCCGCTTCGCCCATCGAGCAGGGTTTTGCCCTTCAAATCCAGCAGGGCGGAAAGGTGCAAACCCGTTCCCTTGACCAAAGGGGATTCCGCCAGATACGGTTCCGGGGTGAATATCCAATTGGCCGAGTGGAATATGCCGACCAGGGCTGCCCGGTACGTGTTCGGCTGGAGGCGTTTTCGCCGTGTATTCCGCTAAATGCCGAGGATTCGGCCCTGCCCGCTACGATCATGGAATTTACCTTGGAAAATACTTCTGGAGAGCCGGCGCAGTGCCGATTGGCCGGCTGGTTGGAAAATGCCGTCTGTAAGTTCACTGGAGCGCCGAAGCAGGTAACGCGGCTTATTCGGCATGGGGAGAATTTGATTCTGCTGGAACATGGGGTGGAGCCGTTGCCCGAAAAGCCGTCCCAATCAACCCGGCCAGACATCCTGTTTGAAGATTTTGAAAAGCCGACCTACGAAGGCTGGACTGTGGAGGGGACCGCCTTCGGCACAGGCCCCATAGAAAAAAAGAACATCCCCTATTATCAAAGCGATGTCGGCGGCCAGGGCCACCGGGTGGTCAATTCCCATGCTTCGGCCCCAGGCCAATCGGTGGCGGAAAAAGATCGGCATACCGGTCGGCTTACCAGCCGCCCTTTTACTATCCAGCGAGATTACATCCATTTCTGGATCGGCGGCGGCAGTCATAAAGGCCGAACCTGCCTGAACCTGCTTATCGATGGCAAAGTGGTCGCCTCGGCTACCGGCCGAAACGATAACCGGATGCAACGGCAGAGTTTTGACGTTCGGCCTTGGGCGGGCAAACAGGCACGGTTGGAAATCGTCGATCAGGCTTCGGAAAGTTGGGGCAACATCGGCCTGGATCATATCGTCTTTACCGACAAGTCGCTGGAAAAGTCGGTGCCCCTGCGGGAGCGGCCTGATTATGGCACGATGGCTCTGGCCGTGCTGGGCCAACCGGCGCAAAACGTCCGGGCCATTGAGCAGGCGCCCGACGGTCCTTTGCCGGAGGCCGTTTTTATTAGCCTCGCCGCATCGGGTGGTTCCGAAGCCAGCCCTTCCGGCCCCGCCGAAGCGAAATCTTCACCGGTCCCCGGGCCAACGGAAGGCCAACCCTCTGCAACCCCTTCTTCTCCCCAAGCGGCGCCTTCCGCAGCCGGTCGGATCGATTCCTCACGCAGGCCGCCCTGTAGCGCCCTGGTCTCGGAAGTCGTCTTGGAACCCGGCCAAAGCAAGACGGTAACATTCCTGATCAGCTGGTATTTTCCGAACCTTCGGTTGGATCGGCTTCCGCCGGGCCGATGGTATGGAACCCGGTTTCGCTCCGCCAGCATGGTGGTCAAATATATAGATGAACATTTTGATCGGCTGAGCGGCCAGACCCGGCTCTGGCGGGACACCTGGTACGATTCCACCTTGCCCTATTGGTTTTTGGACCGGACCTTTGCGAATACTTCGACGCTGGCCACTTCCACCTGCTATTGGCTAGGCAATGGTCGATTTTACGGTTGGGAGGGGGTGGGCTGTTGCCCGGGGACTTGTACGCATGTATGGCAATATGCGCAGGCGGTAGCCCGGCTATTTCCGCAGTTGGAGCGGTCGGCCCGGCTGATGGCCGACTATGGGGCGGCCTTTGATCCCCAGACCGGCATGATCGCTTTCCGGGCGGAGCATAATCGCCATTGGGCCGCCGATGGGCAGGCCGGCTGCATCCTCCGGGCCTACCGAGAACACCTGATGTGTCCGGATGACGGTTTTCTCCGCGCCGTTTGGCCCAAGGTGAAACGGTCTCTTGAGTTCCTGATGAGCCGGGACGCTGACGGCGATGGCATTCTGGACGGCCCGCAGCATAACACGCTGGATGCGGATTGGTACGGGCAGGTAGCTTGGCTGAGCGGCATGTATTTGGCCGCCCTCCGCGCAGGCGAAGAAATGGCCCTCCGCATGGATGACAGCCCATTCGCCCAAAAATGCCGGGAGCTTTTCCAGCGAGGACAAAAAAACATTGATGCAAAACTTTTCAATGGCCAATATTATATCCACCTGGCCGACCCAGCCCATGCCGACGTCGTCGGTTCTTACAACGGCTGCCATATCGACCAGGTATTAGGGCAAAGTTGGGCCTGGCAATTGGGCCTGGGGCGGATTTTGGACGCCAAGCAGGTGCAATCGGCCCTTCGCAGTCTCTGGCAGTATAATTTAGCCCTGGATGTCGGGCCGTATCGACAGGCGCACAAGCCAGGCCGATGGTACGCTATGCCCGGCGAAGGTGGGGTGCTCATGTGTACCTGGCCGCTCCTGCCCGTCCAACGCGTGCAGAAAAGTTTTGACTACTATTTCAACGAATGCATGAACGGCTTTGAGTATCAATTGGCCTGGCACATGATCGCCGAAGGGATGGTGGAGGAGGGCTTGGCCATTACCCGGCTGGTGCACGACCGCTATCACCCAGCCAAACGCAACCCCTGGAACGAAGTGGAATGCGGCGATCATTATGCCCGCAGCATGGCGAGCTACGGCGTGTTTTTGGCCGTCTGCGGCTATCATCACGACGGGCCAAGGGGGCTGCTGGGTTTTGCCCCTCGGCTCCGTGCCGAAAACTTCCGGGCCGCCTTTACTACCGCGGAAGGTTGGGGCAGCTACAGCCAACGAATCGAGCCCGACGGCCTCTCTGTCCAGGTGCAGCTTCGGTGGGGCCGGTTGAAATTGCAAACCTTGACCTTAGCGCCGGTGGCCAAACAGCCGCCTCAGCAGGTGGAAGTCCAGTTAAGCCCGAATCAGGCCGTTCCGGCCCGGCTGGATGTCCAGTCCGAAGGACTCCAAATCCACTTCCCCAACCCGATTGTCCTGGAGGCCGGCCAGACATTATCCGTCCGTCTGTGGTGAGCCTGGCCGGAAAGCCGCTGCTTATTCGGTTCCGGGAAAGAAAAGAGGATTACTATTTTTGCACCGGGCCGATGTACTGGGTGGCCAGCACGATGTGGTCGAAGCGGACTCGGACGGGCTTGCTGAGGTCTTCTACCTGGTTTCGGCGTAGAGCCTCCGGCGTTACATAATGGAGAAGCCAGAAGAAGTTCACCTTAAGGTTGTCGCTCGTACGGAAGTCGAAGCCTTCGAAGGGCTCGCCTCCCTCAGCCACGAGGCGAAATCCCATGCCGGTCCAGGGGCTGCGCCGGACGCCTTGGCGAATGTGGGCCACCAGTTTGCCATCCAGCCAGAGGGCGAGTTCCCCGTCTGGTTTGCCGACTTGGTTGAGCTTCACCATGACCTCGACACATTGCCATTTGTCCTCTGGCACAGGGGCCGGCTGGACCGGCTGGAGCCCGTTGCCCCAGTAGCGGCCGTCGGCCGAGCGTTTCATCTGGTGCCAATAGACGTAGAAGTTCCAGCAGCCTGGGGGCGGGTTTTGGCCGCGGTCGCCCCAGGGTTCGATGCCGACGGTAATACGCTGGTCGCCGTAGGGCCGCTGGCCTGCGCCGCCTTGGGGCCAACGGGTGGGCGGCTGGTACCCGCCTAGGTGAACAAAATGATGAATGTATCCGGCCGGTTTGGGAAACCGCACATAAAACCGAGCAAAACACTGATCCACTCCCCGGGACAGCAATTTGTACAAATGGGCCCCGGTATCCCGATCCGGATGGGCGATCATTTCGATGGCCTGTCGGCCTGAGCTATCCGGCGGACGATCTTCCACCAGCCGAAGCCCCTCCTGCCGGGGATTTTTCGTCTCGGTCCAGCGTTGCAGCACCTCAGCCAGACTAGCCCCCTCAAAATCCTCGGCAAACAGGACAGCGGGGTCCTGTTGGATATTCCGATCAGCCGGATATTTGGCAGCCAGCCCTGGTCCTTCGGGCAACGAGGCGGCTTGGGTTTCTGAAGCCGACGCGGTTTTCTTCCTGGTAGCGCCAGCCGACTCAGTAGCGTAGAGGGGAATCTCCAGGCAAAGGAGTCCCCCAACGGCCAATGCGACCTCGAACCATATAAGTCGGGCAAGCCCCCTCCGCCAGAACGCCTCTAGATTTGCCCTCTCTCCCTCAGGAAGGTTCTGGTTTGGTTCCATCGGCGGAGTCCTACCAAGGCAAGGCTAGCTACCCCAATTCCGAGTAATACCATGGTAGCCGGTTCCGGCACAAACTGGAAGCTTTCTTGCGGCACCGCCCACTCGCCAGCAAAGTAAGCCGATAGTCGATAGGTCCCTTCCGTCCCAAGGGGGAAACTCTGGAGGGTCTGTTAGGCTTTATTGTAGGCTTCTAAAAATTCTTCCCTTGAAATACCTGCCTGAGTGCAAATGGTTCTCAGAGTGGAAGCTTTGATTTTTTGATGGTTTGGCATGGTTAGAGGAGTTTTACTTCCATCGGGATTCTGCCGGACCATGGAGATATGCTCTTTTTGACGGACAATCCGAAAACCGAGAGTCTGCAAGGCCTTGATGACCTTGTCCCTCGGGGCATCGATAGGGAATTTTGTGGTCAAATTTCCACTCCGGCCTCAGCAACGAATGCTTCCAGGATGGGCGGTTCTATCTCGAGAGTCTCTTTCCCAAACGTTTCGACGTGGAATCGGATAGCCGATTTCACATCGGAAAGAGCCTCTTCGTATGTATCCCCTTGCCCGACCACAATCCCTTTTAGGCCTAGTGGATAAGCCACATAGCCATCCGGATGTTTTTCCACGATAATCTTAACCTGTCTCATAGCACCACCGCCTCGGATAATTCTATTTTAGGAAGCTCTGCTTGATTGCTGGCTTTTTCGGCAAGTTGGGCGTTGACCCTCTAAAACCGCCGACAAGGTCCAAGAGAACCAAAGCCCTTCTTAAGTATAGTCACCTCTTCCGGGTGCTATCAAGCGTTTTGCAGATCAAAAGCTGCTGGGCGAAAGCAGAGGGGAAAGCCTCCCTAGAGGGGCATGGGGATGTGTGAAAAGAACTGTTCAAGACGAACGAACCTCCCGGAGGCGTCATCGTGGCAACCGGGAGGTAGGGGCTGAGTGGATGGTCAGTGAGGGAGAAAAGAAAAATGTGCCGAAGATTGGCACCTGGTATCCGCCCAGGAGGCTTTTATCTAGGAGGTGTTTCCTCCGTGGAGAATGGGTGGCCCGGTTTGACCACCAGAAGGCGGCTAGTTTTGGTCTTCCTTCCTCCGAGAGGCTCGGGTTTTCCGCCATCGGCCTGCTCCGAACAGGGCTAAACCACCCAGCCCAATGGTTAGCAATCCCACCGTACTCGGTTCGGGCACAAACTGGAAGGCGCCTTGCAGCACCGCCCACTCGCC
>CALIRO010000090.1 GCA_938042245.1 uncultured Thermoguttaceae bacterium | reverse complement strand
TATGAAATCCAGGCCGACGGCGGATGGCGCCTGCTGCCGAAGCTCGGACCGGTCAAGCCGGACGGCACCCGGAACGCCTATGAAATGATCATGAACCCTTCGACCTGGGTGGCTGCCAAGGTCGATGCTCAAAACCGCCAGTACCTGGGCGTGCAAGGCCATCTGGTTACGCTCAGCTCGGCGGAAGAAGACACCTTTGTGCGCACCTTTGGCAACGGCTGGATTGGGCTAACCGATGATCCCAACCATGCGCCCGGCGCCTTTGAAGGAGGGAACCAATCCAGTTGGCCCAGCCCGCCCCAAGGCCAAACTCCCCAACCGGGCCAAAAAGGCTACGGATGGGCCTGGGTTACCGGCGAACCGCTCATCTACCACAACTGGAACTCCGGCGAACCGAATAACTCGGGCAACTGGGAACATTATGCGGAGATGACTCCCGGGTGGAACGATCTGCCCAATTACGCCCAAAGTTGGGCCATGCGGAATTACGTCGTCGAATACGACATCAACTGGCAGGCCCAGCCGGCCTTCCAGGCTCGCATGGTGCAGATCGGCTCCGGCGGGGCCGATACCCAACTCAATAGCGCCGGCGAGGCCTTAAGCGTGGCGTTGGGCTTTGGCGTTGGAGCGGCTGCAGGCAACCGCTACCAGGTGATTACCGACGTTAGCCATCAGCCTTTGGAGATCAACTACGGTAGCGGCTCGGCCGGGAACTTCCCGCTAGATATTGCCTACCCGAACGGCCAGTACGATCCGGGCGATGATTTCACCGTCCGAGTTACCTCCCGCGTTTATATCCCCGAAGGCGAATGGACCATTGCCTTTGCCGGCGATGACGGCGGCTACCTCCACCTGGACGGCATCCAGTTCATCAACCAAATCAACACCAACAACGACTGGAAGACCAACGACGGCACGTTGATTTGGCAGGATCAGACGAGCCACGGGGTAACCATCGGCCATTTTGTCTCGCCGCCGGGCGGCATAACCACCACGCTGGATGCGATGACCTTTGAACGAGGCGGCGGTCAGCACTTTGAAATCTCCATCGCTCCCGGCCATTGGCCCGGATACAATGCCCAGGCGTTTGGATTATTGGCCGACGGGCAGTACGGTTGGCGAGCCACTCCTACCCCGCCGCAAAACGGTTTCAATGTGCGGATGATCCAGTTGGATCCCTCTAATCCGCCTGGGTTTGACAACGAGATTAACACCACCTTGGAAGCCATTACTTTGATCTCGAACGTTACTGGGCCGGGCGATTACAATATCGGCGGCAGCGCCTATCGGGTTTCCAAGTACATCGAAACTCAATCGCCGTATGTCGATTTTGGCGGCGGGGGTGGCTACTTCAACGAACCCACCCTGCTCTATCCCGATGGCACAAGCGACGCCGGCGAAGACTTCCTGGTGGGTGTGCACGGCTTTATCCGGATGCCGCCCGGCACATGGACGATCGGTTTTGCCAGCGATGACGGCGGCGTGCTTCGGTTGATCAACACCCACGGCGCGCCCATCCAGTTCACTCAGGAAATCAATACCAACGGCGACGGCGTATTGGATGATACGATCCTCTACAACGGCACCCGTAGCCATGCGTCCACGATGGGTATTTTCACCCTAACCAGCGAAGCGTACCTGGAGTTACAAAGTTTGTTCTTCGAACGGGGAGGCGGCGATTCGTATGAAATCTTCCTGGCCAAGGGCGCTTTTACGGAGTTTAACACCACCGACTTTTTCATTCTGCGAAACGGCGTCTTCCCGGGCCTGCTGGTAGCGCCGGAGCTTTTGGCCGTGGTGCCGGAGCCGAGCGGCTTGGCCTTGGCAGCCGTAGGGGGCCTGGCCCTAGCGGCATTGGCCTTCCGGCGGCGCAAAACTCAATAGCCGGGCCAATAGGGGCCTAACCCACCCAGGCTCCAACCCGTTGGAGCAGGAGCACAAGCAGAAAACCTGAGAGCTGGGCCAATAGGCATAACCTTTCCGCCGGCGGGTACAATCTATGTTTTTCCCTCTCCTCCGATGACAGCGTAGAGGTTGCCAAGCAAGCTAGCGGCGGAGGCGGGGCGAAATCCCCCTTCTCCCAGGAGGCCTTTTGAAGCGGGAGGCAGACAGCGACTTTTACCCGCCGGAGGTGGGTTTTTGTTTTGCGGCAGGTAATGGGGTGGGGGAGGCCGGGGCAGTGATGGCTTCTGTAAGCGTTGGCTTTTGGTTGCTGAGCTGCTGGATCAGTTCGTTTTCCCGGAGCTTGCCGTCGGAATCGCGGAGTTTCGGGCTGTCGAACAGCACGGCACAGTCCCGCACTGCTGCGAGGATTTTCTGGTATAAAGCGGCGGTTTCTTTCGATGGGGAGGCCGCCTTCTCCAAGCCAGTTAGGCCGATATAAATCCCGATAAAATAGGTCTGGAGGCGGCGGGCTTGGAAAATCTTTTCTTTCTGATGAGTCTCCAGTTCCGCCGTGAGGGCATCTAAGGCAAGCTGCCCCATTTCCCGCAGGAGTTTATTCAGATCGCCCGGAAAACCCTGAGAGTAGTCCAGGTTGCCCAAAGCCCGGGCAGCTCGCACGCGAAGGGTCATTGGGTTATTGGTATCAGAAAGTACATCAGTCAAGCTAATCACCACTTGGCCGTTCGGACCGGGCGTCTTTAGCACTTCGAGGACTTCGATTGCCAGATGCCGAAGCCAGTCATGTCCAGGAGCGGATCGGCTAGAGGGAGGACGTTCTTGCACAATGCCCAAAAGTACATTTGTCCATTGAGCCTTCGTTTGATCGCCCACTGCCCCCAACTCCGCATGGCGACGCAAACCGACTAATGCTGCCACCCGAAGGGCCTCGGGCATCTGGGGACTTTGCGAGGTCTGGAGTAAAAATGGCTGGGCAGCGGGCAATGGCTCAGGCGGCTTGGCCTCTTTCGACTCCACCCGATTCAATTCCCCCACGGCTAACACGGCGTTGACTCGAGCTGCCGGATGATGGTTCCCTTCGGCCATCTTGATCAGCAGCGGCAGGACGATCTGGATAAGTTGGTCATGAGCTTGCCCTTCGGCCTGGGCAAGTTCCCGGAGCAACTCCTCCCGATATTTGCGCACCTCTGCCCGATTGCCGATCTGGGTCCACCGGGCTAACCCATACTGTGTGTAATAGTCGGTCAGGAACTTGATTTGGTCGGCGTTTAGGCTGCCGGCGCGCAACACAGCGCTGACTTCCGCACGATTTTTGCGGTGGGACTCATCAACGGGCCACTCCAAAAGCGGCGTCGTGGTTTTTTCTTTGGCAGGCGTTTCCGCCTTCGGTGTTGCGGGAGGCTGCATTTTTTCTTTGCCGGGGAGTTCCTTTTCCGGTTGGGGCGGGGTGTCGGCTTTAGGTGTTGTGGGGGGTTCGGCTTGTGGTTGGGCTGCCGGTTCGGCGGGGGATTTCGGCTGGGGTGGGGTGGTAGGAGTTCCCGTACCTGGAGCAGGTTTTGGTTCGGCTGGGGATGTAGGAGGAGCCTTTTCGGGGGGTTGCCCTTCGGGCGGGGACGGAGCAGATGCCGATGGGGAGGCCGGGGGCGCCTTTTCTGCCCCCAGAACCTCTTTCGGGGCCGGTGCAGGCATATCCGGCAAATCAGCCTTTGCAGCAGGGGCGACGGCAGGCGCCTTGGCGTCGGCCGCTCTACTGGCAACGTGTTCCCTCAGCAGGATAAGCTCTCCAGCCAGAACCGCCCCAACCAACCCGACCCTTACTACCCAAAACCGTTTGATCTCCGAACCGACCAGCCACCGCATTGCTGCTGCCTACCTTGCTAATAATAACCATAAAAACAAAACTTCCCGCTCAAACCTTATCAAAGTTACTTCCCACCTTTTCTCATGTCAAGCGAGCGGGGCAGCACAATGGGCTGACAGAAGGGCCTTGAGAACCGAGGCGGTGCCAGAGCATCGGCTTCGATCCCATCCCAAAAGGAAATGGCCTATCTTTCCAACCCTCTCATTTTCCAGGCGTTGCGGAATGATGACGATTCTTTTGGGGATGGGCTTTTCAGAAAGGGACCAGATCGGTTGGCCGATCCCTTGGAGCAGGGCAAGCGGAGGGAGCAGCAAAGGAAGGTTCCGCGGAAGCTTAGGCGGCTGCCTGTTCCCACTGAGGGCGATAGCGAAGTTGCACACGCAAAAACCGGACCCCCGCTGGATCGTAGAAGAGGATCTGATTGCCTTCAATCTCCCAGATGGCACAAAATTTCACTGCCCGAGGCCCTTCCACGGAGAAAAACACCCCACAGACCTGCCCCCCTCGGGTCAGAATCCGTTGGGTCAAGCAGAACGCCTCCGGTTGCAAATGGAACTGCTCGCAGATGGTCTGGTAGATATACTGCCGCAATTGTTCAAATGAGTGAATTTCCGGCGCACAAACATAGGTGGTGCTCATCGTGGCTTTGACTCCTTGTGGGCCTACCAGGCCAACATAGCAGGCAGCCTGGCTTGAAACAGGAACTTTCCCATCTCAGATGCTGACACTGAAAACATCGGCAGAGAAATCTGAAAATCTTCGCCTCGGAATCCCGCCAAGCAGGGGGGATCGCCGGGCCTTCCCTAGGGGCTGTTGCCGTTAGTCCAAGCCAGATAACGAATAATCTTTCGCTTCGCCAGCCGCCTAAGAAAAAAAGATTTTTCTCTAAAGCACCACAACCGCCCAAATCGATTGCGAAAGGTTCCTTTCGGCGGGTCAAAAGATTCTCAAAGAATTTTTAAAATCTCCCCTTTACCCGCAAATTCCATACAGTTTTTGCAAGAGGTAAAAGGAGCTTAATCATGAAAACCATTCGACTCCCTTTCCCCCCGAATTCCGCACAGTTTTCGCAGGCCGATTACTTTCCCCTATTGCCAATACCGAAAAACTCCTCCCGGAGGCCCACAAGCATCTTTATTATCCCCACTTTTTTTGTAATACTTCAGCCGTTTAAGAAGCTTGGAAGCTCTGCAAAAACCTGAATATCACATAAAATTTATGAACATTTGATCCATTCCTTTGCCTGTCGGTTCCCCTTACCGGACACTATATATTGAGTCTCATATTTGCAATACCACTATATATTGGGCCCGTTAGCAGAGGTTCCAAAATAGTGTAAAAATATCTCCTTTGAATTATTCAGAGGTTCCGATCCGTTGATTTTGGGCCCAAAAGCCGGACAAGACCCCGCTCAAGCGGGTGCTTGCCCGGAGATGGCAAGCAAACGGAGAAGGGCACTCCTGTCCTTCCTGGCCAAGTAGAAATCCAGCACGTTGAGAGATCGGGCGCCCCGCCCGCTTATTGTCATTGCCGCGCAAGCAGAAATCCACGCTGCTGTGTGCCTGCCTCCCTGTGTGTTTCGGAAACTGTGCTTGCGCAGGGATACCAATTAAGAGGCCCACCCGTCTTTGCTTCCCCCACAAGCGGCAGTCCAGAAGTCCCTTTGGATGGAGCACGCTCTGTCAGACGGTAGGTATTCTCGGTTGACTAGCAGTCCCCTCAGTCTAACAGACTACGTTCCAACACGGTCCCCTAATCCTCTCCCACGAAGGGGAGACGGAAGTTCATCGCCTCTCTTGGCCAGGGGAAAAGAAATTTTAAATGGCAGCCCTGGAAAAGTAGCCATCCAGTAGAAACGGATCTAATTTTTAGATCGCCGGCTTGGAAGAAAGCACACCAAGGGGGGAGAGTTTCATCCGGCGGAAGGGTTTCCTGGCAGGTGATTTCTAGCCCCCTGCTGTGGCTGGGGTCTGTTCGGCAGGTTTTTTTCTCCAGCTAGGCGTTTCGGAGGCAGAAGGGATGGCAAATCCACCCAGAGTCTCTTCCCCAGGCCAATGCCGATGGGCGAACGTCTTGATCTCCAGCCGAACCAGCCGTTCAATGAGTTCTTCAGGGGTTTGGGGTCGGCGGAGCGGCTCTTTGGCCAATAGCAGCTGCACCAATTGACCCACAGGCTGGGGCAGGTCTGGCCTTAGCCGACTCAGCTCCGGCGCCCGCTCCTCTCGATGCATCCGTATTAGAGCCGAAGGGCTCTCCGCCTGAAACGGCAGTCGGCCAGAAAGCATCTGAAATAGTACCACCCCCACGCTGTACAGATCGCTGCGGATATCTGGTCGATAGACCGAACTAGCCCATTCCGGCGCCAAATACGCCCAACTGCCCACCACACACCGATCCAGCAGATTCCCTCCTGCGTTGGGCCGACGCGCAAACCCTAAATCCAACACCGTTACATGGCCAGCGGGCCCTAGATGGATATTTTCCGGCTTGATATCTCCATGCATCCAGCCGGCCCGATGCAAAGCATCCAAGGCCTCAGCCACTTGACGGGCAATCCAGAGAGCCACGGGAACATCCGGGAGCCAGCCCTCGGCAAGAGATTGGGCCAATGTCTTCCCCTCCAACCAGGGGGTAATCACATAAATGGGTGGCTGCCGGACTTGGCCTCCCAACACAGCCACCAAATGCGGATGCCGCACGAATCGCCCTACAAGGATTTCTCGACGAAACATTTCCCGTGCCCTTGGATCAGAGTCCCAGGGGGGCCGGAGCACTTTGAGGGCATATCCCGGCATCCGATCTGCTGGGGCCGATGCAGGCCGAGCACGGTAAAGCTCGGACAACTCGCTCCGGCAGGCCAACTCTACAAGGTCCCACCCCTCAATAGAGGGAAAACCATCTCCCCTACTTAGATGGGGAGCAGGTGGACTCGGTTGGGCCGGATGAAGTGTTTCCATTTGGCTCCGCTCTCATTTTAGATCCGGGGTATATTTTCCATCTCATAGGGGATAAGCATTTCCACTACAGAAGGAGATTCGCCCTGGTTATCCCCTCTAATTCCCCTTTAATGGGTGGGATATTTCCCCCACAGGATGCTACCCGGAGTCTTTCCCACTCCGTGGAATCGGTTCAACCCTCCTCCGGCAATCGAGCTTTCCCCCAAACGTCGGGATAGAAGGATTTTGCTCACTCTAGGTATGCTGCCGAGAACACCGGCTGCCTCAGTCGAATCACCCCTATTGGGTGTAGGAATTCCTCAGGTTGTATCAACTGAAAACTCTCTAATTTCTTCTTGCCCCTGGATTTGCCGAAACCCAAAATACGGTCCACTAGAGCAGGTAGGATGGATTCTCTTAAGGCTTCCCCGGAAGAAAAAAGTTTGGATGTTTTCTGCTAAAAGTTGCCTTGTAAGCGCAAAAGGAACTTGGTACGATCCTGCCCCCCTATTGGGAGAAGAATTAAGGTGGGATGGGCAGTTTGCACGGCGAACCCCCCTATAAGACGGGCCCATTGGCCACTTAAGTGGTGCGGCTCGTGGTTTTTCTTGTACCTGAGCCTAGGAGGACTTTCAGGCTGCGCAGAAAACGCTCTGGTACTTAAGGGGCAGCTCCAGCAGCTCCAGCAGCAGCAATTAGCCCTTTCCCGGCAAGCCGAGGAACTGCAAAACCGAGCCAACGCCTTAGACCGAGACAATCAAGAAAAAGATGTGCTTTTAGCCCAAGCCCAACAGCGTGTCCAGGCAGCCGAAGCTCAAGTAGCGGCATTAAAAGAACAATTGGCCAGTCTCAGCCGCCAACTGGCCCAGGCCCGCCAAGATCAACAAGCCGCCGAAAATCGCGTCCAAGCTCTTAGCGCCTCGTTGCAGCGTCGGGGAAGCGTGCCCATTGAGCCGAACAGTAGCTTCGCCCAACGACTCCCCGGCATGAATCTGCCAGGGGTTTCTGTTCGGCAAGACGGGGAGCTGATCCGCATCGAACTTCCAGGGGGTACTTTATTTCCGCAGCAAGACGGACGGCTTTCAGCCGAGGGAGCACGCTTGCTGGCCGCCGTCGCCCACGAAATCGTCCGAGACTTTCCCGATCACCGCATTGGCATCCAAGGCCACCTAGGCAAAATCTCCTTGCCCGCCGGAACCCCTTGGCGATCTCTGCACCATCTCTCCTATGCGGAGGCCATGGCAGTCTTTGATTTCTTGGTCGGACAAACCCCGCTTCGGGCTGAACAACTGGAAGTCTCCGGCCACGGCAGCAACTTCCCTCTGGTCTCCAATGCTACCCCTCAAGGCCAACAGCGCAACCACCGGATCGAACTGGTCATCTATCCAAACAGGGCCGCTGCCGCCAATCCCTAGCCAGCCTGGGGGGAACATATCCGCGCCATGGCAAACACCCCCTCAGCCCGCCCTCCCCACTGCCAGCAAGAAGCTAGCTTGGCCTAGATTGACCACGTTTGTGGTGAATCGGAGCCCAGCTTTCGCCGGCATGACATTTGGGCCACATCTCAGCCGAGTGAAGTAAGTTCCAGTTTTTCGGAAGAATGCCCCCGAGTCTTACTGCCGCAAAAGCGGCACTCCAGAAAGCAGAAATCCATCGGAAAAAACTGCACTGCTGCTTTCGCAGAACTGACCAGTTGGATCATTCGGCTGAAGTGGTACCCATGGAGAATCCTCACTCCCTACTGGAGGAGAGGGTTAGGGAGTGGCAATTCGGTGGGCCGGGACGTCCGCACTCCTGGGCCTTGCAGAGGAAAGGCCCGGACTGCTAGAGCCCTCCTCCGAACCCTTGGAGGTAGGACCCTCTGTCAGACAGTAGCTGCGGGGTTTGGCTCGCAGTCTAACCGGTTGCGACCCAACCTAGATGCTCTCTCGCGGTAGGGAGAAAGGATGTGTCAGGAGGATACCTGTGCTGGGAGAGGCAGTCCCGGCAGGAGTCTTAGCCGGATTCATCCACGGCCACATAGCAGACAAAAGAGCGGCCTTCCATCCAGATTTTTCCGTCTGGCGGAAGTGGGGGGCCGTTTAGTTCTGGGTAGATGTCTCCGGGCGGCGGTGCAGCCGTGTTGATAAACAGCCGCCATGGCAACCCCAATGCCAACTTCGGGATGGTAAAGGTTCGTCCTTCGGGCTGGGCATGGAAGCACATCAGCAGATGATGACTTGGCGGGGAAAGTGGAGAGGGTTTCGGAGCAGCGGCCCATAGGGAGATTAACGACGATTCTGCTCGGACCCAATTCATCGGCCCACCGTCGGGGCCATACCAACTGACGTCCGGCAGTCCGCCTGGCTTGACCGGTCGGCCCGTCATAAAGTTGGTTTGCCGGACCGTACGTTCTGCCTTTCGGAAAGCGATTAGGGCCTGCACAAACCGAACCAGACTCTTGTGCCGACGCACCCGCCGCCAATCAAACCAGGAAATCTCATTATCTTGACAGTAGGCATTATTGTTGCCCCATTGGGTGCGCCGACATTCATCGCCAAATAGCAGCATCGGGACCCCTTGGCTTAGCAACAAAGTAGCCAACATGTTTTTGATCTGCCGGGTGCGGATGGCGTTGATAGTTCGGTTTCGGGTGGGGCCTTCACAGCCGTAGTTGGCGCTGTAGTTATTGTTTTCTCCGTCCCGATTATCTTCGCCGTTGGCCTCGTTGTGCTTTCGTTCATAAGAGACCAAATCGTTCAGGGTGAAGCCGTCGTGGGAGGTGATAAAGTTGATACTATGGTAGGGTTTTCGGCCGCTGGGTTGATACAGGTCGCTGGAGCCGGCGATCCGAGTGGCCAAAAGTCCTACCGTATGCGGATCCCCCCGCCAGAACCGCCGTACATCATCCCGGTACCGACCGTTCCATTCCGCCCATCGGAGATTGGCAAAAGTGCCCACCTGGTAGGCGCCGGCAGCATCCCAGGCTTCGGCAATGATTTTCGTATCCGCTAGCAACGGATCCTCCGCAATGTGTTCCACCACCGGCGGATTGGGGATAAGATTGCCATTTTGATCCCGGCTCAAAATGGAAGCCAAATCGAACCGGAATCCGTCGATGTGGTAGTTATGCACCCAGTGACGCAGGCAATGGAAGATCATTTCTCGCACCACCGGGTGGTTGCCGTTGAGCGTGTTGCCGCAGCCGCTATAATTCCGGTAGTATTTGCCGCCACCCTCCAGCATGTAATAGACCCGATTTTCTAGTCCTTTGAAGCTGAGGATAGGGCCTTCGTGGTTGCCCTCGGCCGTATGGTTGAACACCACATCCAGGATCACCTCGATGCCAGCCCGGTGCAGAGCAAGGACCATTTCTTTGAATTCTCGCACTTGGGCGCCCGGCTCCTTGCTGACCGCATAGCCCCGATGGGGTGCAAAGAAACACAACGGGTCATAGCCCCAGTAGTTGGGTCGGGGGGGACGCCGGCCAGTAATGTCGTTGATCGGAAATTCATGCACCGGCATCAATTCTACCGCCGTGACCCCTAAAGACTGCATATAGGGAATCTTTTCGATCACCCCTAAATAAGTGCCTGGATGTTTTACCCCGCTGGAAGGCGATTGGGTAAAACCTCGTACATGCATTTCGTAAATCACTGTCTCGGACAAAGGCCGGCGCAGATGCCGGTCCCCCTGCCAATCGAACTCATCGCTGACAACCACACATTTGGGAGGCCGAATGATCCCATCGTCGCTAGGCTGAAAACAACCGGCTAGCGCCTTGGCATACGGATCGATCAAGCGGGCTTTCGGATTAAATAGGTACCCGCGATCCGGATCATATGGGCCTTCGGCCTGGAAATGATAAAGCTGACCCGGTTTTAACCCGGGCACAAAAATGCTCCAGACATCCCCCCATCGGTTCAAATCCGGGTCAAATTCGATCACGTCGGTCGGGTCCCGGTCTTCGACCCGCTCATACAGCAGCACTCGCATAGCAGTAGCCGACCGACTAAACACCACAAATTGCACCCCATCCTCGCGCACTATCGCCCCATAGGGCAACGGATGTGTGAAAATGGGCGCAGGATGTCGTTCAACCATCGTTTCGGTCGGCAGCGGATGCCCCGGCGTAAAAACCCACTGAGTCGGTTCCCAGAAACGGATTTCGGTAGTCATGACAATTATTACTCACAGCACAGACCGAACAACCCTTCCATTTTCCTGGGCCCCAGGCCTCCAGCGGAGCGGGGGCAGGGAATTCTTCGGAAACCTACCGGGCTAAGATAGAGACCAAAATCGCTTCCGCAGCGTTTTTCCCCCTTCCGAACGCCTTATCCTATCGAAAAAAGCGCCTAATCAAAGGGCTAAAAAACTCCCAAAAACGGCGTCCAAACCAATTACACCGATCAGACCGCCCCTTCCACGCCGCTGTCGGTTTGGACCAGCCTATTTGGCCTACTTATGGGTGGTTCCAACCACCCATAAGATGCATGCTCCCTCTCTTCTTACCCCGACCCCATCCCATGGACCACGATAACACACCACCGTGCAGACCCATCTTCCCCAAAATTTTGGCACTTTTCTCCTCCGGAGGATGCTCCCCCAGTTGCTCCACGTCAGGCCCCCGCTTGATCTCCCCAAAATTTTGGCACATCTCCGCCCCCATTTACGCATACATCTATAAAAAGCGGGCAGGGACCTTCTTAAAGA
>CALIRO010000089.1 GCA_938042245.1 uncultured Thermoguttaceae bacterium | reverse complement strand
GTATTTTTCGACGTAGGATCGCATTCGCCTGAGAGGGGCGTGTTTGAGATATTGTTCAACGGAGTGTTTATCTTTATATGTCCGAACCTTCGCATACAGATGCTGATCCTCTTGCTCGTCGATTTTTACGGCCCAAGTGTTTTGCAACTCTTGCTGGGCCTTGAGCATACTGTCGGCCAGAACGGCATCGGCAGGTCGAAGGGCCGATTCGATGTGTTTTAGGGCGGTCCGGGCTTCGTTCAGTCCAGATCGGGCCTCCGAGAACTGAGCGTTTTGTAGATACGACGAGAGTTTTGTTTTGAGAAATGTCTCAACCTCTTGAGGAAACTTTTCGACAACACCCCGCCAGGTGTCGCTGCGCTCTGGGGGGTTGACCAGAATTTTGGCAGCCGATTGAACGTTACCCTGCGAGAGTTCATCGCGGTAGGATTGGAGGAACTGGTTCCAGCGCACCTCTTGGTAGCGCTGCTTAGTTTTCGCCAGCAGCTCGTCCCTTTGTTTCTTTTGCTCCGGAGCTACATACTCTGGCGCGGGAAAACCCTCATTTAATTTCGACAAAACCTCGGCAATCTCTATGGCAGACGAGGCCCTAGACAACCGGTTGGCACAATCTTGCAGCCATTGGCGATTCTTCTCTTGACCTTCTTGTTTAGCTTTTTCGGCCTTCCATTGTTGGACAATCGCCTGAGCTTCTGTGGTATGTTTTCCGTTGGGGAGCTTCTCGAGATAGTTCTTGGCAGCTTCCGCTTTGGCAATTAGATCGACGGCTTTTTGCACTGGCGCCCACAGCGGTTCTTCTAAACGTTCGCAGATGGCTTGAAGCTGCGAGGCTGCCGTAGCCGCGGAAGGGGCAATTGCTCCATTCCACCAACTTCGCGTCAGAAAAGACTCGAAGAACTCCTTGGCCCGGGAAAGTTCCTCCCCAGACGCAGTGATGTCTTGGGCGATCAGGGCGTAGCGAGAGAACAGATAGCTCCAATAGTAGCTTGAACCACCGGTCCAACCGACTAAGAGAATGAGGAGGATCGTGATGCTTGAGGTGAGCATGGAGAGGAGGGTATTTTGTAATACTTTTCTTTTCAGCTTGGCCAACTGGCGTCGGGCGGGAGTGGTAGGGGGAATGCGATGGTTTAGTCGGGCCAGATCTTGCCGCAGCGACCGAGCTGATCGGCTTACAAACCGGAAGGGAGCCCATGGCCACCGCACATGCTGATAGCGTTGTTGCAAAGCAGCCATATCGAGGGCATCGCGGCGTTCGGCTAGCCACAAAAGCGGTTGGAGCAATCCGAACGGCCGCGGTCGTCCAATGGGCAACTCTCTGCCGTTGTCCAACCGGGTGCTGCCGAAGGAGCTGACGGGAAACACCCGAGTGTTGCCTCGCTGGAGGCTCCAGCGGCGCGCCATAAGCAACGGGGGGGTTTCCGCAGCAGACACGGGCCCCTCCTCCGATGGCGGCGAAGGGTTAAGCTGTTCCTGGGATGGTGAAAAAACGATGGAGGAGTCCTCAGGGGCTTGGGGGCCAAGGGCGACATCCGGCTCCGTGGGTTCCGGCGCCTGCGCAGCCAGCGCATTGCTGACGGAGGCGATCAGTCCTTGATATTCCGGATGGTCTTCGAGAAACTGCTGGAGCTTTTGGAGTTCTGCCTCTGGATGATCGTGGTCGATCACGGACCAGCGATCCCATTTGGTGAGCACCACACAGACGGGTGTCTGCATGAGGTCGGCTTTAGTTTCCTGAAGTGAGGCGAACGCCTCCCGGAGCGGCCGAAGGTGCCGAATCGGGGCGTTGTCGGGCGTTTGGTCTTTGCGGGGCACTTCGGCAAAAATGAGGAATCCATCGCTTTGGGCCAGAAAGTCCCGGAGTTTCCGGACGAACGATTCCGGGTCCTCTTCCAGCGCCGGATTGATCAGTTCACCGGAATAGTCCACCAATCGGATGCGCGTCGTGCCCCGGTAGGGATCGCCTAGTCGAAAATCGAAAGCGGGTAATGCTCTGTCATAGACCGGAGGATTGGGGTCGGGAAGCTTGCCCCTTTCGAGCTGGTCGGTAACCCGTTGGAGCCACTCTTTGCCCTTGTGCAGGCCGAGAGCTTCTCGCTCCGCCTCGGTGAGTTCTTTTTTCCCACCCCCTGGCTTCCCTCCATGCGGAGATTGGTCCAGGTTGGGCGCCTGGACAGATAGTTCGGGATTTGCTCGCTGGCTAAATGTGTCGGGGTTGGACGCCTCCTGAGTCCGTTCCGGGTTGGGCACCTCCACGGGAAGATACTCGCACGTTAGCCCTCCTTGATCTTCTCCGCCGAGAGCCAACATCCCCAAGTAGCACGATTTGCCAGAAGCAGTCCGACCGTAAAATGCGAAACGGTAAAGCCTTTGCAGGTCGCGGGCCATGAGTACTCCCTTTCTCTAAGTGCTTGGCGAAGTCGGCAGAGAATCGGCAGGCCGAGGAGCCCGAAAAATCCGGCGCAATTTGCCAAAAAGCCACCGTCGCGTCCGGGGAATCACCAAAAGCACTACCAGAGCCAGCAGAGAAGCGCTGACGACACCAGCCAGGCTGGTGAAGAAGGTTTCAAAAATAGTTCGGGTGGTCTCGGTAACTATCTCTTTGGCGCCTTCGCCTAGCCCCTGAATCGTGCCACGAAGGGCTCTGGAAAGCGTCTCCCCTGCGAAATGCCCAACCTTCTCCAATCCCTTTTCGGTCAAATTGCCTATTTCATCCAGGTACTCCTCCGGGGCAAGGAGAATGGCGGCCAAGGCGGCGCTACCCAACCAAAGCTTCCAGTGTGGGCGAACGTAGGTATTCCAGAAGTGTTGGGCCCGATCCCCCAAGTTATGGAAAAACTTCCCGAAATCGTTCAGCGTCAATGCCCGGAGGCCGGGCGGAGAGGGAAGTTTTCCTGCTTGCAGGGCAAGATCAAACCGGACCGCATCGTCGGCCAAGTCGTCAAACCGGCCTAGGGCCGCCAGGGTTTCCGCCCCTCCCTCGCGCAGCCAACGAGTTCGCACAGCCAGGTCCGGCACGACGCTTTTGAGCCGCTGGCCGCCCCGGGCAAGCACCAGCGCCGCCCGCTGCCTGGGCAAAGGCAGCTCATCGATCTCCCGTAAAAGATGTCCGTCCCCGCTTTCTAAGATCTCTTTCCAGGCCCGGCGTAACGCAGCCGATTCCTCCACCACATTGTCCAGCCGCTTCCCTGCGTTCAGTTTCTCCAAAATTTCTCGCCCGGCCCGGCTTGTGGCCGCCTCTTGGACCACATCGTCCATCCGTCGGATGGGGATGTCGTCGGCTACTCCGGCTGCCTTCCGCAATATCTTGGCCAGGTTTGCCGCCTGTGCTTCGGAGCTGAACAAGATTATGGCTGCAAACGTCAGAGCGAATAACAGGATGCTATGCCCGTGTTGTTTGGTTTTCCCCACCTGCGTGATAATCTGGGCTACCAGATCGGGCCCGGCCTCCCTGAGATGCCCATTTTGCCTGGTTTCCCCCACCTGTACCATGGTTATCTCCTTTCATGATCGGTTGTGGTCGATTCAGCGGGCAAAAAACTTTCGGCGAAGAATCGCGGGACGAAGAATCTTTGATCGCCCCGTCAAGAGCACCAATATGAATTGCTGTCCACCATACCGCAAGATGTTGCCGCCAGGCTTCCCATTGTTGGGCTGGCTCCTTGTACGCCTGGATAGCTGCTTTATGAGCTCCTTGGAGCACCTGCTGGCCAAGCGAAGTCTGCGTGGCCAATTCGAAGCCGGCGTTTTCGGCTGTCTCGGTCAAGATCTCTCGGAATACCGTATCGTGGGTGAATAACTCGCCAACATCGAATACAATACGTCGGTCGG
The DNA here is from genome assembly GCA_938042245.1 of uncultured Thermoguttaceae bacterium. Taxonomy (GTDB): domain Bacteria; phylum Planctomycetota; class Planctomycetia; order Pirellulales; family Thermoguttaceae; genus JANXAQ01. The sequence continues at coordinate 5,917 of CALIRO010000089.1, read as the reverse complement.
CCCGCATGAAGACCCGCGCGTCCATACCAGTAAGTGCTTTAACCGTCTTCCGTCCTAGACCAACGCTTTTCAATCGGCCGAAAAACCAGCGCCATGCATCGGTAATGTCCACACTCAATCCACTTTGAGAAGCCAAGGTAGAAGCTATCTTTTGGCGAGTGATCCCATGGGCTTCCTTGATTGCCAGGGGGTAGAATGCCCGGAGGCCGCCTTTTTTCATCGCCTGTTCCGCACCGATGGTTGCCAACCGGCTTCCGCCCTTCCGCACACCGGTCTGTATTAACCCTCCGGCAAGCCTTGTCCCTTTCGCTACCGGTAGTGCTATAGTGGCCACATCTACGCCTGCCCACAGGTAATCAAATCCCTCCAGGTCACGTCCCTGAGTGACTTTTTTACCCAAGTAGTATAGCCCATATCCAGGGATCCAGGTTTGCGGCCCTTCTACCGGCGGACCAATCTCCTCCAAGAGGGCAGCGTCGGAAAGGCCATGCCAGTAACTCAATCGCTTGGACGCCTCGGCCGGTTGGGCCAATAGTTCCCGGATCGCCTTGGCGATAGCCCAGTCGGGAATTTTGCGTTTTAACAGATGATGAAATAATGGGGCTCGGCGCAAGTAGTCGGCAGCGAGTCCTTCCAACACTTCTTCGTCCGCAACCCGCAATACCTCGAAGACTTTGTCGCGCATCTCCCCATACTCACTTGCTAACATCAGGTCCACGGCTACATGGCCATAGCGTTCGAATACGCTATAGGTATCCTCTCCTTGGTCTTGCAAAAGGTGATAATATTGCCACACCCGAGGATCCGCCACATAATGTACCAACAGAACATTTCGCTCATTAGGGTTTGGGGCCTGCTCCGCTTTGCCCATGGCTTGACAAAACCGCGGCCAATAAACTGCCAGAAACTTCTGGCGGAAAGAGTCTTCCTTTCGGAGCAACTCCAAAACTGCCGGCGCATGAATATCCAGCACCGCGAGGGCTCGGTCCATCGCTTCTTCATCCGTAGCCATCCGGTGCAAGGCGGTCTCCAAAAACTCTCGTACCCATTGACGATAGATCTGGGCGGCCTCGCCATCCTCGGGTAAGTGGAGCAACCAATCCAGCGCACCTAGAAGGCCATGGTTGCAAAGCCGCAGAATCAAATCACCATCACGTTGCAGGGCCTCGGCCAGCATAACGGCATCAGGCGCTTCCGGCAGCATCCCATAGAGACTCAAAATGGTCTGCCGATTCTCCGCGTCTTCGGGAATCGACTGCGCAATCAACTGGCCGGCCTTCTCCCGCAGCTCCAGAACACCAGCCAACAACGAGACGAACTCGGGGTTGCGTTCCACAGTCCGTTGGAGACTCGGCCTGGACCCTAACCTTCCCCAGAGGTTGATCGTCTTTTCCCATACAGACCGATCCGTTTCCCAGGCGAGCTCAAGATACCGCTGATTGAACTCGGCAACACTCTTCGCCGGATTGTCTGACCACCCTCGGGCAGCCAAGGCCTTCACTGTCTCAGTGACCACATCCGTTGGTTTAGACGGCGGGACTTCCACCGATTTCGAGGAGGGGACCTGTTGTAGCTCCGCCCCCCCGTTCGTACCGCATCCCGTGATCACCCCCCACACGGCCACTAGAGCAAAAATCCCTCCTAGATGAATTAAAAACCGCTTTCCGACGGCAATTGGACAATAAAACACATCCCGGCGCAACCTCCAACCTGTCATCACATTTTCCTTTCGATTATCAAGGAACCTTTGAATAATTGCTGGTTTTCAGGTCAGTGGGGGGTTGATGCCTCCAAATCAACCCATCAGGCCCAACAGGCATTAACCCCACTCATTCCTTCCTTATTTATTTTTTCACTATCTGATATTGCCTTACTTGCCGTATTATACACACCCCCCCCGTTGGCGCTGTCAAGCATGGGGAGATAAAAATTCCAGAAAAATTTTCCGGAGGTGCATTCCCTCTTTAGATGGGCAAATTCGCTCTTTGGAGGCGGCATCTATTGGAAGGTGGTAGAAGGGTGCATATGTACAATAAATTCAGGGGGAGGACCATCTGTCGGTTTCCGCATCGGTTGGAAGAGCACCCGTTGGGCAGGCGCATCTTGCAAATTGTCAATCGGCACTTAGAACAGGCAGGCCTTCGGGTGCAAGACGCCACGATCGTCGAGGCCACAATCATCCATGCCCCTAGGGAGCCGAAAGAATCAGCAGGGGAAACCCTCCCCGGAATTGGGCGCTAGAATAAAGGTCGGGAGTAAGGATTATAAACGGGCATACACGTATATGCAGCGCAGAAACTTTCCCCGGAATTGTGCGCTACGAAAAAGGGCAACCAGTGGCACTACGGGATGAAGGTGGAGGTGGGGGTGGGGGTGGACAGCCAGGCCAAGATCGTCCACTGCGTGGTGTTCTGCCGACCAATGTGCATGCGCTGGAAGCTCCGCCGACCAACCGGCACGATGGCTAGGTGATCGGCAAGCTTTTGTACGGCCAGGAGAAAGCCGTCTATTGGGGACAAGGCCTACGTGGGCCAAGAGGCGGTGATTCAGCACAAAGCGACTGAGGCGAACAGTTTCATCCTGCATCCGCAGGTCCCAGCGGAGCGGGCCCAGACCGCTTGAGCAAAAAGCGCCCGGGGCGAGCTGTTACACCCGAGCTCCTGGATGAGCTTTTGGGCCTTGGTAAGCTTCCGGTAAAAAGCGCCGGGGGCGAACAGTTTCATTCTACATCGGGCCAGCCGGGGCCATCCGCTCCGCTGGCGGCAGAAGGACTGCAACCGGCTGTGGAACCGGGTTCGGGCTGGTGGGGAGGATGTTTTTGGCGTGTGGAAACAATATCCACCGGCCGGCAGAGGCTGCCTGTCCCTCGGGGTCGTGCAGAACATGTGGGGTGTGACAACATCGGGCCGGCTGGCGGCGGGTGCGGTTTCGAGGCCTCCGGAAAAGCGCCGAATATGCGTATGCGGCGGCTGTCTGTGTTCGGCATCTATCAGGGTCGGCCTGGGACCGTCCGGTCCACGGGTCGGCCAAGGCGCTCTCGGCCAGGGGATGCGTGAACATTTATTACCGAAACCTCGTAATCGGCATCGCCTGTTGGAATATCTGGAAATTGGAATATCTGGAAAAGCGCCGAGCAGCAGTTTTCCCCGCTTGCGGAGGGAGAACATTCTTTTAGCTAGGGCGCTTGCCGTGCGCGCCGAGGTCGGCCAAAGAGAACAAAACAGGCAATTTAGAGAAGCCAGACAAGCCCCTACGAAGGTTTTCTTTCTTCCGAACCGCCCCAGAAGTGAAAAAATACGACAAAGATAAAATTTTCAGTTCATTCAGCGGTTCTGTTTATTTTTTCAGCCAATCGGGTCAGGTCGGCTCAGGCAATCCTGATCGAAGAAATAGCTGGCTGAGAGTTTCCGCCCGCTGAAGAGGGTCGGAAATCTTCTTGGGTAGGTTCTCCTGCAAATTGTCGAGTTCCGTGGCGATCCGCGTGCGCCACCGCTGGCTGGCAGCGAGTTTCGCAAGAGATAATATTTGTTCATTTAATTTCCTAACACCAATATTCCCAATGGGTTAGGAGAGCGGTGCACTGCGCCGGCAGCCAAAACGGCAAACATCGAGTTCCCAAACAAGGCTCTCCCGAAAACCCAGGTTATCTAAATTCCGGCTATTCGCCTCTAGTTGGAGAGGATGGAAGTTGTTGATAATATTTTCGCAGCCGCTCCCAGAGTTCTCCCAACCCGTACCAAAAGTAGATCATAATACATATAGAAATAACCAGGTTAGTTAATAGGATCACAATAGATCCCCCTAAAAAGATTAGCAACAGAAATAACCCACCAAGAACTGCATATAACATAGACAACGGCCGAGCGTAACGAAGCCCCCAGGCCCGAAAGGACCAAAGCCCATAACAGACCACCAGGGTGAATAGACCGAGATGGAATATGCAAAGGGACAAAAGACCCATTCCCTCTGTCATTATTTTCATTACCCACCAAACCATTCTTCCCTCTGTGCTACGAATAGGGGGCACCTCATGAAGAAACATGGAAAGAAACATGGAAGGAACAAAGCTGAAGGTCATCGCTGCAATACTTCCAGAAACAACACATGCCAGCCCCTCCAAAACCCAGTAGAAGACGATCCAGACCAGGCCGAACGGACGGTGAGGGGCACTCGGCCCAGCAGAGTAAAGGCTTAGTTGATTTGGCACTTCTGAGGGCATGAAGGGGGCTGCCGGTGCGTGGATGGGTTCTGATGCTCCGGGAAAAGATGCTCCCAGCTCCCTTGACCCAGACCATGGCATCGTTGGGGCCTCGGTAGGGATCGGGGGCATGCCGGAGGCCGCTGAAGCAGGGGTTGGGGCGGACGGTACGGGCGGCGGGCTGCCGGCTTCTGGTGAAATCGTTCCTCCCCTCTGGGCACCTGGCGGAACTTGGCCAAGAGGTTGTTCGGGCACTTTAAATGGCTTTTGACAGGCCGGGCAACGAACCTCCTTCCCAAACGCTTTCTCCGAAACGTTAAGCCGGGCTTGACAATGGGGACAGGAAATCTGAACAATCATAACTTGCCTCCTAGGACAAAGGTACCATAGACATAATGTTCAAATGTCCGTATTGCTCAAACGCCCAAGACACGGCTTCCTCACTGTCGGAGCCGGAAACTCCCGAAAAGCCATCTCCCAGATGCTCTCCAGGGCCGGGAAGCGAAGCTAATAGTGCGAGTCCAACAGCGTACAGAATAATCGTCTAGCTTCCTTCCCGGGACTCTCTGAGTGTGGTTTTTTAACTGCCAACCGGCGCCCGCCGCTAAAATTTTGGAACGTCTGCATAATTCCCGTTTTTTGGGTCAGTGCGATTTTAGGGGCTCGAAATCAACCAATCTGGCCCAACACGAGGAAAACCCACGGATTTACTCTCTGCAATGGACCTTACTTTACTTTCGGTAGTGTACTTACCCCCCTGGCGCTGTCAAGCATGGGGGGGAAAATTTTTTACAAAACATGTTTCGGGGCATAATCCCCTCTTTGGAGGAAGAATTCTCAAAAAGAAATCTGTTGGCTAACCTCTGCATTCCCAATGAGTTAAGTTAATTTTAAGTCAATTTGTTCAGGCGGATTCCGAAAGAGATGAATCCGAGGATCCTCTCAAGCAGAAGGCGCAGGGGCACTTTCTCTAGCAGGTGGCGCTCCGTGTATGGAAACATATATTCAGCAGCACGTTAGGTAAACTGACGTTGCCTATATGGGCTTTGACCCTAGCAAACTTGCCCATCGGCAGAAGTTTCGTCTGATGATAGACCGGATGCCTCTCCGCTGCGCATGCCGGCTGAAGGGGCTAAGATGTCATCCCTACGGAAGTAGGGATCGAGGACACATAGGGAAAGGCTTCAGGGGAGCTTGGACTGCTGCTTGCGCAGGAATGACAACGGCGCAGCCCAAAAGAGCCGGGACTGCCGCTTCCGCGGGAATGACAATATGAGCACTTACGAGGGAATGACACCATAGGGGCCTGGACTGCTGCTTTTGCGGCAACGATAATGAGCTAATCTCTCTGGATACTTATGGGAGCCTAGATTCCCCTCAACGTGGGGATGACATTGGAAAACAGGATTTCCGTTTCCGCTGCTGATAAGAGGAAGGTTGTTCCAAGTCGGGCAAGTGTTATCTCTGTTGAGGAGGTGTTTTTGGAGTCTTTGGGGGATTTGAAGGATATATTTTTATATCACTTTGGGAGCTGGTGGGTTTCTCCCTATATGGTAGGTTGCAAGCAATGCCAGGCAGTAGGATGATGTTCATGAAGATCATATGATGTTCCGATTTTGCCGAGGGTTCTTTTCTAGTTGGAACGGGGCTATCAAGACAACAGGCGCTCTGGGAGGGTACAGCTCCGGGATTAGCGAACCTGCTATGTGGGCGACTAGG
>CALIRO010000088.1 GCA_938042245.1 uncultured Thermoguttaceae bacterium | reverse complement strand
CACCAGAGACCCTTTCATGGCCAAGCCCTCCGAAAAAGAAGGAGAAAAACGGAGTAGACTCCACTTCAGTATGGTGCTTTTCTTGTTTGAGATCAATCCGCCCTGGGGGCCGGTGCATTGTCGGAAATGGGTATTAAAATTCACCGGCACGCTGCTCCGAAGAGATCTTTCGGCGCCGGTTGATAGGATGTGGCGGGAGATGTTGAACTGGCATAGGCTAACGTCTGTGATGAAGATAAGTTTCGCCTCCGGTTAAAGGGGGCAAAACCTGCCCGGTCGGAAGGTTCCGGCGGGGAGTGGATTATCTTTCGGGTCCGGATTCCGGGCGCACGTCCTCCCAAGGAGGTGGTGGAGATTATGGCGTATCTTGGAGCCAAGCGAGGCGCTGTTGCCAGTCTCTTAGGTAGTCTTGTCGCCAGCGGTTGACGGTGCGGGCGCCGGGATATTTACCTTCCTGGAGAGCCGGATCCGGATTATCGGTCCAGAAAGGGCGTTTGGGATCGGGCCGAATGAACGAGCCGCCCCAATGCTCGGCCGTTGGCTCTTCCGCAGGGCCTCGCATAAGATACAGCACCGAAGGGGTGTCGCCCATTTTGATGTCCGCTTTTTTACGGAAGAGCAGTTCGCCCAAAGCCCCAGCCTCTTTCACATATCGACGGATAAACTCTCGATTGCCCAGGTCGCCCTCTTGCAGCCCGCCCACATACATGCCGCGGAACGTCGTCTCGGCCACAATAAGCCACAAATCGGGATGTTTCTCAACAAGGTAGTCATACGCTGCTAGGTCCATGCGCCGGTTCCAGGAACTGACAAAATAGACCCGTAGATGGGGTTTGATGGACGGATCATCATGCAATGCCTGCGCCACATCGGTAATTGACCCCCAAACCAAAATCCATAACGGACGATTATCTTTCTCCTTGGCATGCGCCCGCTCGATGATCCATCGGGAACCTTCGGTCGGCTCAGAATAACCTGCTTTTGGGGCTGGATCGATGGCTCCCTGTTTAACCACGGCTCGGAGCTTATCCGGCTCTGGAAATTGCTGGCTGTGCCGGCGCAGTTTCGGAAAATCTTTCTCATAAGCGTCTAGGACTTCCAGGATATGTTCTTTTCGGCCTGCGCCGGGCGGCGAAGAGATCAGGCCTTCGGTATCGAAGCAATTGGCGTACATCAGATAATGAACCATCGATTGAAAATCGTCCGGGTCGGAACCGCCAATGTCGGTCGAAACGATCACCCGAAAACGCTGGCCTGTTAGTGCGCCGCCGGCGGGCTGCGCCGGGCTTGCCTGCTCCGCAAGCGCCCCGACTGCCCATTGACCGCCTATCCAACCCACCACCAGCCCTCCGCACAAAACCAACGCCCTTGGCCAAGCCCTCCAAAACAAGCGCCCCACCGCCGCCTTCTGCCAGAACAGCCGCCCTGGGACAAACTCAGAACAGCCCATAATATGCCGATGCTCGAACTTCGTTTGGAATCTCTTCATGGAATTTCTCCTTTCCGAATGAGTTCGAGCCTCCCACTCCGAACCGCTCATCGAGCTAATGGATCTTCCTTTCAAAATCGCTTCGTTTCTCATTATAATAACTTGTTTGGACGTTCGACAATTCTCCAAGATTTTCTGGATTGCTGATAGGAGGTCTCGTTTGCCTTCTTGCTGGAAGAAAGTGCCACGCTGTTTATGGGACCGACAGACCGGGATTGCCTTTCAGCGCCCATAGTTTCCTAGGCCTGAAGCCCCCGTAGCCCTACGAGAACACGCCGGAGCATCCGCAGCATGAAGTTTTCCGATTTAGTGGTGCTTTTACCCTGTACGAGTTTAGAGGACCTGCCGCTGGATTGGACGGCGGCAGAGGCCGAAGAGATTCTATCGGCGTATTCGGCGCTATGGCATCCGGCCCTGGTGGCCTCGGCGGGGTCGATGCCCCGGTGGGCCAGGGCAGAAGATCCACCCCAAGGGCCGGAGGGGGCACTGATTGTGGTGCCTCCGATGTGCGAGTCGCGCTTGCCGCCCGATTGGCTTGGACAGAGCGAAAGCTGGGGGTTGTGTGTGGTTCGGCAATTACGGCACCGGATGGAAATTGTTTCAGCGGCCCTAGAGCGATTGGATGGCGGACAGGCAACCGGAGAAGGCCTTTGCCCAGAATTGGTACAGGATTTTCTGGCCTTCGGATATGCCCATTTATTGACAGAGCTGGTAACCCGACAAATCCGGTACATGAGCAATTTGGATGAAGTTCGGCTTGGCCGAGAAGTGGTGTCGGCGGCACAGGCTGCTGTAGGAGGCCAGCCGGACCTTGCCCAGGATCACCTTCGAGCGGCCCTGGCGACCTTGGTCGAAGCCAGGCAGTATTACTACCCCGCCGAAAACTATCTACTGGATGTTACGGTGCTGGCCGTTAGCACCTTGGGCCCTGCCTTGGAGGCCGCTTTGCAAGCAGCGTTGGAGAAAGGTCGGCTAACCAATCTGCTGATGGGTGCGGTGGAACTGGAAGAGCTAGCCCGGCAGGCCCCGGAGACGTTGGAACTGTTGCGCAGGGCGTGGAGTGAAAAAAAGGTCGGCATCTTAGCTGGGGGCAAAGATGAATCGCCGTTGCCGCTTTTACCTCTGGAAGCGGTGCTGGAAAACATCCAGGAGGGTTTGGCGGCGTTTGAGCGGGTTTTGGGGCAGCGCCCAAAGGTCTTCGGACGGCGCCGGTATGGGCTCAGCCCGGTATTGCCGCAGATTTTGGCCGGGCTAGCAGTGGAGGGAGTCTTCCACGGGGCTTTAGACGAAGGGCGATTTCCTACCTCCCATCAGAGTAAAATCCGATGGGAGGGGTTAGACGGCAGTACAGTGGACGGCCTTGGGCGAGTGCCGATGGATGCAGCCAAGGCGGATAGCTTCCTTCGGATCGCCCGGCTGTTGGGCGACACGTTGGAGTGGGACCAAAGCAATATGGCCTTCTTGGCCCATTGGCCCGGCCAATACTGCCCCTGGTTGGAAGACCTCTACCGGATCGACCGATACAGCTCGGCGGTGGGCCGATTCGTTATCGTGGAAGACTACCTGGAGCAGACCCGATACGCCGGCCAACAGAAAAAATACAGTCCGGATGAATACCGGTCGCCGTACCTTCGGCAGGAGGTAGCCCGGCAGGCACCAGACCCCATCTCTCGGTGGGTTTATTACCATCGGATGCGGACCCGATGGGAACAGCTTCGCACGGTTCGGTTTTTGGTCGAATCGCTCACCGGTCAGCCCGCCGAACAAGGTCGGCTGGCCGAGCTTCAGGAGGCTATTCGCACGGTCGGCGCCCAAGAAGGACCTTTCCGGCCGGAACATTGGGCCGCCAGCCTCCCCGATCGTATTGCCTTAGAACACACCTTGCAATCTGTTTGCTGGGAAACGTTGGCCCGGCTGGCCGAGGTGCTTTGTCCTGGGGCTTCGGTCGTCCCCCCCGGAGAAACGCTCGTCCCATCCAGAGAAAACAGGATTCCCATTCCAGAGGGTACAGAGGGCGGCTTGCCAACCTCGGGCGCTGTTGCCGAGCAATCATCGTCCGAGGTGGACTCAGGGGCGGTGGATAGTTTGCTGATGGTCAACCCAGCGAGTTTCCGTCGCCGGATGTGGTTTTTTGCGTTCGGGACTGCTCAATTGGCCAGCTTGGAGGGAGTGCGATTGGCCGGGCGTCAGCAAGGTCGGTTTCATGCGGTGTGTGAAGTTCCCGGCATGGGGTTTGTCCGAGTGGATTTGCAAGGCCGGGGAGAAACGCCAATTGTCGCCGAACCTCTGCAGAAGGTCGAACAGGCGCCGACAGAAGTCTCTCAAAGTAGCTCCGTGTTGGGTGGTCAGGGGGAGGATGAAGGAATTCCGGGGGGAGCATCTGAGGCAGATGGACTAATTTATCCGCCGCCGAAGCAGATCGGTTGGATGGCGAGGTTGGTGGGGCGAAAGCCTCGGCCTTTGCCCCCCTTGGCCGAAAAGCATTTGGTGCGAAATGAGTTTTTCGAGGCCCGGTTGGACCCTGTGAGCGGCGCTCTGCGAGGCGTCTATAACTACCATAGCCGTCGGCCCCGATGCGCCCAGCAATTGGCCATGCGGATTCCTGCCAGGGGGGCCAAAAAAGAGGGGTCCCCAGATGTAGAACAAAGTTATACTATTATGGCCGCCGATGCCTTTCGGGTGATCTCAGCCGGCCCTCTGGTCGGGCAGGTAGAGGTGGCAGGTCGGCTGATGACCCGGGAGGGCCAACTGGCCGCCCGGTTCACGGAAGTTTTCCGCTGCCGTCGGGGAGACCCTGTTCTGGAAATCCTCATCCACCTGGAACCGGAAATCGAGCCAGAGGCTGATCCCTGGAACTCCTATTACGCCTGCCGATTCGCCTGGGGCGACCAAACAGCAGAGGTCTTCCGCAGCGTCCACCACCTGAGTTGCCGAACTGAGGCGGATCGGCTGGAAACGCCCTGGTTTGTGGATCTTCGGACGGAAAAGGAGCGGACCACCCTGCTTTTGGGCGGCCTACCCTACCATCGTCGGATCGGCGTGCATAAACTAGATACGCTTCTGGTGGTGCGGGGCGAAACGGCCAAGGATTTTCGAGTGGGGATCGGCGTGGACTTGAAACATCCGATGTGTGCAGCCTGGGATTTTTTAGCCCCAGCCCTGGCGATCCCGCTCCAGCAGCGGACCGGCCAACAGGCAGTCCCCCCTTCGGCCCCTCCAACTGGCTGGTTTTTCCATCTGAATGTGCGGAATCTGTTGGCGACGGCGTGGGAGTCGATTGTCGAAGAGGGGTGGGTGCGTGGGTTTCGTGTTCGGCTTTTGGAGACGGAAGGCCGGGCCACCACGGCCCAATTACGGAGCCTACGGCCGTTGGCCAGCGCCGCTCAAGTCGATTTTACCGGAAAACATATCCAAGATTTGACCGTCGAAGGCGATACCATTCAGATTCCCGTACACGCCTACCAATATCTCCAGGTCGAAGCCCGATATGCCTGAGCTTGAACGGAGAGGGCAAACAGGGGAAAGGAACCTCTGATTAATTCAAAGGATATATTTTTGCACTATTTCGGAACCTCCGTTAATGGCCCCAACATATAGTGGCACTGCCAACATTAGACTCAATATATCACTGCCCAGCAATGGGAACCGATAGGCAAAGGAATAGATCAAATGTTCATATAGTTCATGTGTGGTTCAGAATTTTGCAGAGCTTCCGAAAGTACGGAGAGACAAAGGGAATAAGGGATTGGCAGGAGAAGGCGAAAGGAAAAGGCCAGATGGAAGAAGACGCTCAGTGCCTCTGGCTTGGATTGCGATGTTGGCAGGAAGAAGAGTCCTGAGAGGTTATGGGGAGGAAGCAATGAACGGTTATGAGCGGATCATGGCGATGCTGGAAGGTCGGCCGGTGGATCGGCTGCCGCTGATGCCGATTACGATGATGTTTGCCGGTGATCAGTTGGGCGTACCGTATCGGCAGTATGTAAGCGACCATCGGGTGCTGGTAGAGGCGCAGATTCGCACGGCGGAGAAGTTTGGGTTTGATTATGTCTCGTGCATTTCGGACCCGACACGGGAGGCGGCTGACTGCGGGGCGGCGATCCAATGGTTCGACAATCAGCCGCCAGCCATCGACGAACAAAACGCTCTGTTGGCTGATAAAAAGAGGCTTTTGAGCCTGCAAGTGCCGGACCCTCTGGGCGGTGGACGGATGCATGACCGGGTGCAGGCGGCGGCGCTATTTCGCCAGCGCGTGGGCGGCCAACTGCTCATCGAAGGCTGGATCGAAGGGCCCTGTGCCGAAGCAGCCGATCTGCGCGGCATCAACCGCCTGATGCTCGATTTCTACGACGACCCCCAGTTCGTCCGGGACCTATTCGAGTTTGTCCTGGAGATGGAATTGCGGTTTGCCCGGGCTCAGGTGGAGGCGGGCATTGATCTGATGGGCATCGGCGATGCGGCCGCCTCGTTGGTTGGCCCGCAAATCTATGAAGAGTTCGTCTGGCCGTATGAAAAACGCATGATCGATGCCCTCCACCAGATGGGTGTCAAAGTGCGGATGCACATCTGCGGGAATATCAACCGGATTTTGGAAGGTATCGGTCGGCTCGGATGCGATCTGGTCGATCTGGATTATATGGTGCCGGTGGCCAAGGCTCGGCAAACCATGGGGCCACAGCAGGTGTTGGCCGGTAACATGGATCCGGTCCGCGCCCTCCGAAACGGCACGCCGGAAAGCATCCAGCAGGCCCTAGCCCAATGCTACCAAGAGGCAGGCAGCCGATACATCGTCGCTGCCGGTTGTGAAGTGCCACGGGATACGCCGGAGGCTAACATGTTGGCCATGCGCGACTTTGCCTTTTCGGTCAAGCCTACCTTCACAGAGGGATAAACAAGAGGGATAAAGAAGAAGGACAAGGATTGGCATGACTCAGCCGTCTTTGCCTCTGCCCGATCTATCTCCTCAGATCAAGCGGGCCCACTATTGGCAGCTTCGGCGTCGGCGTCTAGAGTTGGGCCGACGCCCCTTGCTAATGGGCATCTTGAATGTAACGCCGGATAGTTTTTCCGACGGCGGCCGGTTTCTGGAGCCGCAGGCTGCCGTAGATCATGCTTGGCGACTAGTTGCGGAAGGGGCGGACATTTTGGATATTGGCGGCGAAAGCACCCGGCCGTATGCCCAGCCGGTCCCCGCCGACCAGGAACTTCGGCGGGTGATGCCCGTTTTGGAGGCCCTGGCTGGCAAGTTGCCCATTGCCATTTCCATCGACACCTCCAAGGCGGTAGTGGCCCGAGAGGCCATAGCTGCCGGAGCGGAAATCATCAACGATGTAACCGCTCTTACCGGGGATCCGGCGATGCTGCCGGCGGCGGTAGAAACCGGAGCCGCCGTGTGTCTCATGCATATGCAAGGCACCCCGCAAACCATGCAAGACAACCCCGAATATCAAGATGTGGTGGGGGAAGTGTATGCCTATTTACAGGCCCGACGGGACGCCGCCCTGGGCGCCGGAATCCCACTGGAACGCATTGCACTGGATCCAGGAATTGGTTTCGGCAAACTATTGGAGCACAATGTGGCCTTGTTGCAGAATGCATGGCGGTTGCACGGGCTGGGTTGCCCGGTGCTGGTGGGGCCGTCTCGGAAACGCTTTATCGGTGAACTATTGGGCGACCTGGAGGCGGACCGGCGCTGGGGCACCATTGGAGCAGCCCTGGCCCTGGCTCGACAGGGGGTACAAATCTTGCGGGTGCATGATGTCGGAATGGTGCGGCAGGCGATACAGATTTTTGAAGCGGTCGGCGGGCTAGATGATCCCTTCTTTCCCGTTTCTGGGGAGCGCAAGCAGTGAGGTTAGGGTGAGGGGGTGTTGCTGGCAGGCGATCCCTGGGCGCCGTTGTCTGGCAGCGGCCCGACTTGGTAACAGACCACCCACTCGTTGCCCCGTAAGTACAACCGGCCGTTGGCGATCGTGGGCTGCTGGGGTCGGCCCAGGGCAATGCCAGGTTTCACGCGGCCGAGTTCTTTATAACCGGAGCGGCTTGCCTCGGCCAGAACAAGTTCGTCGTTTTTGGTGATGGCGAAGATCAGGCCGTCGGCGATGACCAGATTCCGGTCGCTGGTCCAATCGGGGCTATCGTGCCGCCAGAGCAACCGGCCATCGGTCAGGTTAGTGCAATGGAGGAAACCGCTCTTGGGGGCCCCGCCAAAACCGAACACCGCATCCTGAAAAATAGCCGGGGTGTTGAAGTAATTGGTCTGCAACTCGGTGCTTCGGTAGAGTTCTTCATAGGTGATTTTTCCGTGGGCGGCTTTCATCCGAAGACAGGCCGAAAAATTACGTCCTTTCCCCTCCCCGGCCGAGACGAATAAATACGGGCCCACAGCCACCGGAGTGCTAATCAGACCGAGGATAATGCCCGCCGGATACGGATAGCGCCACATGATTTCCCCTTGTTCGGCATGAACTCCTAGGATTTCTCGGGTGCCGTAGGTGGCCACAATCACCTGGCCAATACCGTCCACTTCTTGGTAGGTGAGCGAAGCGGGGGCTCCGAGTTCCCGATCGCCTTTGGGCGGTACAGAAACCGTCCAGCGGATAGCGCCGGTATATTTATCCAGGGCGGCCAGGACAACCCGCTGTGGATTGTCCGCACCGATATAAAGCAGATCGCCGACCACAAGCGGGGTGGCAGCTTCGGTGGCCCACACTTCCTGATCCCGTCGCCAAAGTTCTGTGCCGTCGGTCTTCAGGCAGACCACCGGGCATCGCATCTCCCAGACATCTCCTTCGTGGTTGAGATACGGGATGAAATAGACGCGATCGCCATCAATGACCGGCGAGGTAACCGGCCCCCATTCGAAATGGCGATTCGGCTTGGCCAGCAGGAGGCGTTTCCAGCGGATGTGGCCGGTCTTCGGATCCAGACAAATCGCCCATTGTTTTTCTTCGGTTTCTGCGGCCGTAAAGGCCAACCCGCCCGATTCGACCGCCGCCGATTTGCCATAGCCTACCTGCAGGCGCCAAAGTTCTTTTGGTCCTTCTGGCGGCCACTGTCGATACAACCCCCGAATCTCATACACCGAGTTGCCATCATTGGGCAAAAACCGCGGCAAATCGAACCGGGCGATTGCCTTTGCCCGCCCAGTGTCCGCGCTTGTTTCCGGCTTGCCATTTTCCGTCTCTCCACTCCAAGCTACTAGGCCCCCTAGCGAACAAACGAACCCGGCGACTTTCAGCAATCTACCAAAACACGATAAGCTATTAAAACAGGTCGGCAACACATATACTCGCATTCGGAACTCCTTGAGGTACGGGGAAAACGGAGGGCCAACACTTTTCTGACGGGGCCAGAAGAGACTCCATCCGTTTGGTTTGGAGTTTCTGAGCCTCCGGGGGGGAATACGTGCTTGCTATTTTTGCACACCGGCAAGGTTCTCTCAAGAAGCAATTGGCGGGGGGACTTCCGTCGGGCAGACTATTTTCCGAAGATAGAAAGAAACTTTCTTGGAATTGCTCGCAAAGGAAAGCGGACGTGTCGGAAGCGGTTTCGGAACGGGTGTTGGTGACGCCGACGCGGCGGTTGCACGAGCTGGGGTATTTTCAAGGTTTTACAGCTCAGGTGGAGCGGTATTTGCCAGCCCTGTTAGAGGCGGAGTATTTGAGTTATCGGCCCCGCTCAGAAGTGGAACAGGACCCCAGTTGGAAGCAACTGATTCCGTATGTGATTTTTTTGTATCAGGACCCGGTCGAGGGCCAGATGCTTTTTCAATACACTCGGGGCGCTGGGCAAGGCGAGGGACGGCTGCATCACAAGCGGAGCATCGGCGTGGGCGGCCATATTTCGGCCTGCGATGCAGCCAACGGCGCCGGCGATCCGTTCGGCGATGGGATGCGCCGGGAATTGGACGAAGAGGTAATCATCTTGACGCCCTATCGCCTGCGTTGTGTCGGCCTGATCAACGATGATCTGACGGAAGTGGGCCAGGTGCATTTGGGATTAGTCTATCTGGCGGAAGTCGAGCAGCCAACCATTCAGCCTAAAGAAAAAGACATTTGCCAAAGTGGTTTTCTCCCTTTGCCGGAATTGTTCCAGCACTTGCCGGAGTTTGAGACTTGGTCTCAGTTGTGCTTAGAGGGGCTGTTCGGCTGCCAGAGACGGCAGGAATCGCAGAGAAATTCAACGTCCGGAGAGGGCCCGGCCTAAGGGATGGCCTCAGGAAAGCAAAAGCCCTGTTCTGATAAAGGCCGACCCTTCCAACCGAACGGTTAAATCCGTCCATTCAGTTTGTACCAGAGCAGGCCGATCCATTCGTGGGCGGCTCGTTTGAGCATCACTAGGCCGCCCACGCTCGGCGCCAGGTATTCCCAGGACCACTGGAAACTTTCCGTAGTTGGCCGACTGGCCGAGGGGATGACTTCGACGCCTTGTTTTTCGAAGGCTCGTCGGGCCCGCTCCATGTGCAAGGCGTCGGTAACCAAGACGGCCCGCTGCCAGCCATGCTGGTGCATCAGCTCCGCCGCAAACACCGCATTTTCGTAGGTATTGGTGGAGTGGGTTTCCAGCAAGATATGCTGGGGCGGGACGCCAAGCAGGTGGAGGAACTCGGCCATGGTCTGGGCCAATGGAGGACCTTCCTCCAAGGGCGGCAGCTTCCCCCCGGTAACCAAGATCGGGAAGCGCTTGGCCTGATGATATAAATCCGCCGCATGGAGGCAGCGTTCGACGGTATCTTCGGCGGCAAAGACCTTTTGCCGATCGGGGTCCAACAGGCGCTGGCCTCCGCCCAGCACTACAATCACTTGACCGCCTTCCGGAGGGGTTGGCTGGTAGGGATACCGGCTTTCCAGCGGCCAACTCACTAGCAGGGCACTCACCGGCATGGAGGCCACCGTCAAAACCAGCACGGCCGCAAAAACCAACCCCTTGCCTCGGACCGGTTCGCTCCGGAAGACCATCCACAACGTGGAGGCCCAAAGAAACAGAAGCAGCAGGCTGTACGGCTCCACCAGATAACTGGCAATAAAATACACAATGTCCATAGGCGGTCCCTTACTAACCTAAATACACTACAAAGGCCGGACAGGCCCAGTTCGGTCGGGTGGCGGCTGGCCGGAACGGCATCCCTCCGAAGCCTTCCTGCCCACGGTAGGGGACGGAAGGAAACCGGAACCTTCCGAAGGCTTGCTGCCAGCGGTAGTACTGCACGCCGTCAAACCCGAACCCCTCGAAGCTCTGCTGCTAGCGCCGCCGGAGGGCATAAAGCCCAAACCTTCCGAAGACTTACTGCTAGCGGCGCCGGAAGGAGCGAAACTCGAACCTTCCGAAGCTTTGCTGCCAGCGGTACTGCACGGCCCCAAAGCCGAACCGTCCGAAGGAGGCGGATCGGCTGGGGGCTGGTCAGTTTGGATCGGCACAGCCTGAACAAGCCGATCATCAAAACAGGGAGCAATTTCATGTCCTGGCGGCACAACCAAGAAGCGCTGCGGGTCCCAGGGGCCATCGACCAAGGCTTGGAGGAGGCGGAGGTCCCCTTTAACATGATCAAATTTCCATCCTTTCGCCGCCGCCTCCTGTCGGGCCTTTTCTACAAACGGCTCTTCCGCCGCTACACCCATCTCAATATAGGTCAGTTGCCGATAGTGCCGGGTCAAATTGCCCAATTGCTCGGCCAAATAGCGGGCATTCTCCTCCCCGTACCGGGCAACCAGCTCCGGATACGAAACCTGCCAGCCAAAAGGGTTCTTCAGCGTATCGGCTGAAAGTTGTTCCAACTGATCGCCCCGCTCGATCCAGCCGGTCGTCTTAAAATAAGTGCCCGGGTTTTTGTGGAAATAGTCCAAGTACCGCTCCAAGCTGCCGAAAAACAACGTCATGCAGTCGTGTCCGCGGGGAACTACCAGGGGTATCTTCTCGGCCCGAAGCCCGACAATCCCATGGGAGCAAAGACAATAGCCCAATAGGATGGCATCATACCGGCCTGGATCCACAGCGGCGATGGCCTCGGCCAACCGGCTACGCATAGCAGTTGGCCCTTGGTCGTGCAGACCCTTGGGCAAAAACTCTAAATCCACCTGATTGACCGAGCGGGCTGCCACCGCACACGCCTCTCGATACAAAATTTCACATACAATCCACTTCAACCGCATCGGTTCCCTTTGGCAGAAACACACCTTGTTGACTTTCCTTTCTCAGAAAGTATAACCTCTGACGCTCGATTAGGTGAGCCGACCCAAACCTAGAATCCACTTGGCCACGGGACAAGGGGTTTCAAGCGCCTTTGCTGTTTTCGGAGGCGGAACGTAACTTTTGCCGATTTTGAGCCCGCTGCTGCAGAGACAATCTGGTAACCGGGAGAAAAGATGGGAGTTAGAAAATTATATGAACAAATATATCTATCTACCTAACTACCAGAAACAAAAGGACTTATAAAAAATGGCCAAAGCCCCGCTGCAAACTCCCGCAGGAAAAATTCGCCGCCTGGTTGGCGATCGGAACAAGGTAGATTAGGATAAAAGAAGCGTTCCGGAGCAACGCCCAGATACACAGAGGGCGATCTGCTCGAAGAGTTTCCTTTTTTCGGTCTGAGGTCGTCGGATTTGATGCACGCTGGCGCTTCGAGCACGGTAGGTCAAGAGGTCTGTGCCCGCTGTGGGGCCAGGGAGAATCTGGAACCCTTCGACTATCATGCCTATGCCCGGCGCAGCCATTATACGGAACTGCCCCGCGGGTGGCGGTTGGCCGAGTTTGTCAAAATCTTCCAAGGCCGCACCGTCTATCACCAGTTGGTCCAACTTTCGGTGCCGATTTGTAGCCGATGTATCTGGCAGATGCGTGCCTGGCGGGCGTTGCTGTGGATGTTAGGAATCGGGCTGCTGACGGCGGCGGCGGTCCTCGCCTGGAAAGGACATCAAAAGTTCATGCAGGATTTTGTTCAGGCCCAGGAGGCTATGGAACGGTTGGAGCGTGCCCGGCCTGCCAGTTCGCCTCGCAAAGAGCTTCAATCACTGGATCCGGATCGCCGCCGGTCGCGAATCTTTGACGAACAAGAAGGCCAACTGCAGCGGGCCAAGGACCGGGCTCTGTTGTTTGCCCTGCCGTTGCGGGTCGGCAGTCTGACAGCGACGGTCTTGGCCGTTGTGGCACTGGCCGGGGCTTTGTGGGATTTACGTTGGGAACGGATGGGCCAGCGGGCAGCCGTCGCCGCCGTACGCTCCCAGTGCCGACGCCATGGCCTTAAATACGTCTATCCGGGGCATCTGCCTGGCGGCCAGCCGCTCAGCCTCTCTTTACCGTAGAAGGCCGAGGCTACCGGCTCTTCTGCCGAGTGCCTGAGCCGCCCCGGGCCGATGGGCAATTCCGACCGTAAACGGCCTCCCCCGACACGCTTTTCTGCCTGAACCAGCTTAGCCTCCTCCCACAGGGGGAAAACAGGCAATTTCCGCTCCCGGCCCAATCCGCAGGGTATCGTCCGCGTATTGGCCATCGACCGCAAAAAGGAGCAGCCGCTCCCACGAGCCGACCTCCGGGTAGTGCTTGACGAGTTCCGCTCGAACTGTCCCGATTGTGGCCCCTTCCGGCAATTGCAGCCGAATCCGCTCCTGTCCAACCATCTCCCGCACCTGGGCAAAAAGCAGAACTTCTACTTCCATCTGCCTGCGGCCTCCGTCCAACCGGTGCTCGTTCCGCCTTCGGCACCCAGCGATCCCCCTATGGCAATCCACCTATTTCGTGCGCCACCCCTTTATTTCGTACTGCCGGCCAAGCAGATGAGGCCCTCTTGCAGTCGGAGGGATTCCACCTGCACCTGTCGGCGGGTTTCCGGATGGTGGAAATCCAGCCGGATCAGCGCCACCGGATCGCCGCCCGTCTGACGCCATTCTAATCGAATTTGCTGCTGGGCGGCTAGGTGGGTGATCCGGTCGATCAGGGCTTTGAGCGGCACCGGCAAGGCCCCAGCTCGCACCCGGCGAATCCGCACTGCCAGCAGATTCGGCTCGAGCAACGACACCTCGCAGTGGATCGAGGCCACACAATCAATTATTCCCCCCTGCCAGCGGCAGTAGCCGATGATCCCGTCCGGCCCAATCTGCACCCGAGGCTCCGACCAGCCGATCGGTAACGCCCCAGGATGATTCTGAACCATATCCACGGCAAACCAGCCGTTCATCTGCTCCTGCGAAAAACAGGCCTGCCACCGGCCTCCCCGGACTATGGCGTTTCGCAGCTCCAAGATGCGGCGGACCATTTCGTCGCTTGCTTTTTTGGCCTCGGCTTGCTCGGCGATTGCCAGGCGTCGGTACCCGGCCGGCACATGCCGCACCGCTAGCCATAACCCCATCACCAAAAGGAGTCCCCCCGCCGCCAGAAAACCCGCCACCCAAAACAATCGCCGCACCAGTTTCCGCACAGGTTCTGCTCCGGCTTGCAAGTGTTTCGGCCACAGGCTGGCAAGTCAAAGGCTCCTCCGAGAACTCCTCCGTAGGGTTCCTGGGAAATACAGGCGTCCTGCCCGCCCGGGATTCTCCGCCGTTTGCTCGAAGGACCGTGCCAGCAGATTCTCCGCACGGCTGCTCCGACATCCCCAGAGGCCGATGGCAATTCCTCTGCCTCCCGGGCAACCCAGTGGGAAAAAAGCTTTCGCCGATTCTTCCCAGCTTTCCGGGAGGCTATGAAATACACTTTACAAAATCCTCGATCTCCTGGGGATAATCCCCCTTAAAATGGGGGATTCCGCTCACTGGATCTTTATCTTTCTCTACAAAATCCTTGACAAGAAAGAGGAAAATATCCTAAAAGTTTGGAAAACGCCTCAAGCTCCAAAGGGGCTTTTCTGGGGGAAAGGACTTCTGGATAAAAAGATTTTCTAAGCAGGGGGGAGGGGACTGTCTTTTCTCGGTTCCTTTTTGGGCTACGCTTTGTGCCTCTGTTCAGGTGGGAATAGTCCTGGAGAGTGTGAGAAGTGTCTAAGATGCAAGGGTATATTTGTCGCCTCATCTAGAGAAAGGGCTGAACCATGCGTAACTCCTGGCCAACGATGGGGATCGGGATGGTCTTAGGACTGGTTGCGTGCTTGGCGGTAAGCCAGCAGGTCCAGGCTGGGCTGGTAGGCTATTTCAAGTTCGACGGCAACCTGCTGGATTCCTCCGGCATGGGCAACCACGGCACATTTTACGGCGGGACACCGGTCTATGCAGCTGATCGGTTCGGCAACCCGAACTCCGCTATCCAGTTCGACGGCATCGACGACGTAGTAACCATCGGCACCGTCGGCCGGGGCAACACCAGTTTCGCCTTCGGCGGCTGGATCAAAACCTCCCAGACCCATGAAATTGACCCGGAGTCCACTAGTGGCACGGGCGGTACCAGCGGACAAAAATACGCCTTTTGGCCTGAAAATATGGGTACTACGGGGAACGCCGGCGCCGGACTTTCTATTGGCACTAACGGCATCTCCGTCTATGAACACGCCTCCGGTTACATGCCGGCTTTGGCCGTGTATTCCAGTTCGATCGGCAGCGGCTGGAACCACGTCATGGTCGTCTATGACGGGGAAAAACAGGTGTCTATTTATCTAAACGGCCAGCGAGTCCATACCGGCCTAAAATCTCCGAAAATACCTTATGCACCTATTCAGATGGGCGGCGGCGGATATGGGTATCTCAACGGCCTTATGGATGAGGTGGTCATCTACAACCAGCCGCTCAGTAGCGCCCAGGTGCTGGCCTTATACAACGGGGCCTCGCCATCCAGCCTGGGCATTACCGTGTTGAATCCGAGTTTTGAGGATACGCCCTATCCACCGAATTATCCGGGCTATGGGGACATTCCAGGTTGGATCGGCGGCGATGGCGTCAATCCGGCTGCCGACGGCAGTGCACCCTTTCTGAACGGCCTGACGCCGCCCGACGGCACCCATGTAGGTTTCATCCAAACCTCCGCAGGAAACACGGAGACCATGGGGCAAACCGTCTATGGCCTGACGCCCGGTAAAACCTACATCGTCGAATACTACCAAGACGAACGAGGGCTATCTGGTGCAGTGGCCGGTCCGTCAGTAAAGCTAGGCGGCCAGACGGTTGTGCCGCTAACGGAGCTTATCCGCACGCCGCAGTTCCGCCGCGTCCTGAGCCGACCGTTTACCGCTACCACCGACTCCGCCTTGCTAGAAATCAGCAATACGGGCATTCAAGGCGATAACACCTTGCTGGTGGATAAAGTCTCGGTTCGCCAGATCGGTTACCTGGTGTTCCAGGATAATTTTGACCTGCGTAACAACCCCGCCACCCCGCAGATCCCGGCCGGCAGTTTGGATATCAATGTGGGGCTGGCTGGCCGACAGGCAGGCTATTACTTCGGCACGCCTTATATTGAATTGTCTGGCTCTGCCCCCGGCGGTGCTCAAGATGCCTACAGCCAAGTCGATTTTGCCGGTGGCACCATCGGCGGACAAAACTATTCGGCAGTTCCGGATGCTTTGGTGTTGATCGGTGGACCAGGCCTGACCGTTACACGGGTTTCTCCCAATCAAAACTTCAATCTTTCCGGCATCCGGATCGACCAGATGGTTTTTGAGTTTGACGTGGATCCATACATCCCCGGCAGCGGCTCGGGCGATAACTGGGCCGCTTTCCGGTTCGGCGACAATGCGCCGCTTCAAACGGTCAATGCCAGCGGCAACGGCTTCGGAATCCTCTTCCGGGAAAGCGGCGTCTATGAAGCTTTTAATGGGAATTCGTTCGTTGGCTGGGGAACGGCCTTTTCGGGCCCTGGTTTCCATGCCATCCGGATCGAAGTGGATTTGCTGGAATTTAACGGCAGCCCGGCGACCATTCGGGCCTACGCCGACGGCAGCAGCACCCCATTTTTCACCTATACAAAGCAGAACGGGTTCCTCAACAACTACATTACTTTGGTAGGCTATGGATCGACGAGTATGGGGCATGGGTTCGACAACCTGATGATCTATACGGCGTCGATTCCGGAGCCAACCAGCGGGCTGCTTTTGGTGTTAGGCGCTTTAGGCTGGGCCGGTTGGGCCATTCGCCGCCGGATCCAGGTGCAAGCGAGCCTCAGTTGCTAAAAACAGGTTGCTAGAAGGAGCGAGGTTCACGGGCCGACTAATTGCCTCTTCCACCAGGGGAAAGGCTTCTCTAAATCGCCTCTTTCACGGAGGGCTGAAGCATGGGTATTCCCGTATCCGGTTTGGCTTTTGGCTATGTGGGGCTTTTCCGCCAGGGACAAGGCGGGGCAGTGGCGCTGCAGCAAAAGCGAGCGGCTTTCACGCTGGTGGAGCTACTGGTTGTGATTGCGATCATTGGCATCTTGATTGCTCTGCTTTTGCCGGCGGTGCAGGCGGCCCGAGAGGCCGCTCGCCGCGCCCAGTGCTCCAATAACCTCAAACAGATCGGCCTGGCCCTGCACAATTACAATAGCGCTTATGGCCGGTTTCCTGCCGGAAGCATGTCCCCACGCAGAGACAATGTCTGGGTTTGGGGCCATGCCTGGCATGTAGCCCTACTACCGTTTGCTGAACAAAACGCCCTGTATGAGAAGTTTGACTTTAGCGGCAAGGACTACGGAGGGCATACGGGGCTGATCTACCAAACTTCCGAGCGGACCTACAATATTTACAACGGCAAACTGGTGGCTGGGGTGATGATTCCGTATTTGGCCTGTCCTTCGTCGCCGGTAACTCGGTTTGTCATGACCGGCTCGATAGTGCCCGGTCCCCAAGGGGCCATGGCGCCGGATTACACCGCCATTGCCGGCGGAGCGTATCTGAACGTGGCCACTGGCCAGCTCCATCCGACGGCCATCAATCGGGATAGCGAAACCAATCCGCATATGCATACCGGCATTCTATGCGCCGGCGGCGTGCTGATCGGCAATCAGTGGCTCAGTTTCCGGGACATGACCGACGGCTCGTCGAATACGATGATGGTAGGGGAGCAGTCCGGCTGGTGCTACACAGCGGATAACCAGAAGAAATATTGCCGGAGCGATTTTGGTCATTCGTTCACCATGGGCGCTACCCCGGAAGCTAACTTCGATAACCGATGGTTTAACACCACTTGCGTGCGGTATCCGATCAACTACCGGACGTGGGAATCCCCGGGCGTGGGCAGCCCCTACTATGGGTGTAATCGGCCGATCCAGTCGGCCCATCCCGGCGGCGCCCATGTGCTGTTGGGCGACGGCTCGGTGCGGTTTGTGGCCGAAAGCATCGACCTGCAAACCCTCTTCAACCTGGCCAACCGCGACGATGGAGGGGTGGTTAAAGATTTCTAAAAAAAGGTGTCTTACGCCTTATCCCGGGGAAAGTAGTCGTCCAGGGAGTGTCATTTGCGCCAAACCAGGGTTCCGGAAGACAAGGGGCAAGCTCAAAGCAGCCTGGACTGCCGCTTGCGCGGGAATGACAAGGGAGCCCCTCACCCGGCTAGCCTGACGGCTAGCCGGCCTCTCCCGCAGCGGGTAGAGGCGATGAGTAACGGAGCCGTCCAAGGAGCCTAGATTCCCGTTTGCGCGGGAATGACATCCTAAGGAGACTTTTTTCTTTCTAGAGTGTCTTTTTGTTCTGATGGAGTCCAAAATACTTCGAACGGAGGACAATTCCATGATGCGATCATGGTTTCTATTTCTGTGGGCGGTTCTTCCGGGTGGGTTATTTTTGGCCAGCGGTTGCGGGGGCGGGCAGGATGTCGGCTATGTGTCGGGGAAAGTAACCCTGGGCGGCCAGCCGCTTGGCCAAGGGTCGGTCGTCTTCCACAATCCGAGTAAAGGCATTGTGGTGGCTGCGCCACTCGGGCCGGACGGCTCCTATACAGTTAAGACACATCAAGGGGCCGGTCTGCCGCCCGGCGAATATCAGGTCTCGATCAGCCCTGCCGGCGTTGGCAGTGGGGAGACGCCTCTGGTGGAAAAACCCACACCGGGCCCCGGTTCTGGCGGCCCAGCTATTCCGGCTAAATACCTGCAACCTACCAGCAGCGGCCTAAAAGTTACCATTAAACCCGGCAAAAACCCGCCCTTCGACATCAACCTTTCGCCGTGAAATAACCCCTTCAGCCGAATGAATAAGCTGCCTGGTTGATCCGAGGCAAGCCTTTCGGTGTTATTTCCCCACAAGCACGGATCCCGCTAAAAGTCCTCCGGTTTCTTTCTGGGGAAGTACCACATGGTAGCCGCACACGGACGCCTGGATTCCCGCTTGCGTGGGAACGACAAAAAGCGGGCGGGACGTCCGCGCTCCAGGCGCCCCCTCACGCGGCGTCGCCTTCGGCGCCGCCGGCCTCTCCCACGGCGGGGAGAGGCGATTTTTTGCGGAGGGGAGAGGCGGGGCGCCCCCTCACCCGGCTTGGCCGTTGGCCAAGCCGGCCTCTCCCGCAGTGGGGAGAGGCGGTGTTTTGCGGCGGGCAGAGGGGAAAGGTCCTCTCACCCGGCCCGGTTGGCGCCGGGGCACCCTTTCCTACAGAAGGGAGTGGCTTCAACCAAATCGCTTCTCCCCTTCAAGCAGAGGTAGTCTAGGTGCCGAGATAGTCGGGGCGAAATGTTAAGCGGCCTGGACGCGCACGAAGATAAAGTAGGCTAAAAGCACGGCGGCCAGCAGGTACATCAGCCAGCGCACGTCTCGGCCCTGCCCGGCCAACAACTTAATGATCGGATAGGCGATAAAGCCCAGGGCTAGCCCATCGGCAATCGAGTAGGTCAGCGGAACGCCCAGGATGATCAAGAAGGCGGGCACAATTTCCGCTTCGTTCGACCAGTCCATCCGGGTTACCCCCCGGATCATCATCGATCCGATCACTACCAGGGCCGGAGCGGTAATCGGCGGATAGCTGCCCACCAAGGCCACAATCGGGCTAAAAAATAGGGCCACCAGAAACAGTACCGCCACGACCAGGGCCGTCAGGCCGGTTCGTCCGCCCTGCGAAACGCCTGAAGCGCTTTCGATGAAGCTGACGACGGTGCTGGTGCCCATGGCGGCTCCGGCCACCGTGCCGATGGCATCGGAGACCAGGGCCTGCTTGATCCGAGGGATCCGGTTTTCTTTGACTAGGCCTGCCTGTTCGGTAACGCCGATCAGCGTGCCCAGCGTGTCGAATAGGTTCATAAAGAGGAAGATCAAGATGAACGGCCACATGGCCCAACTGAGCGCCCGGCGGAGATCCATTTTCAGCAAGGTAGGAGCAAGCGACGGCGGCGCTGCAACCGGACCTTCCTGAAGCAAGCGGCGTTGGGCCTCGGCAAGCTTTTGAAGTTTTTGCCATTCTCCGATCTGTGCCTTTTGAGCAGGGGTGAGGGTCTGGGGCTGGATTTGGCCGGTTTCTACTTGCCGAACCAATTCGGGGCGGGGATAAAAATGCAGTATCGCCAGGGCCAAGACTGTGGCGGCCAGGATACCCCAGACAATGGCGCCCCGGACCCGGCGGGCGTGGAGCCCAGCCGTTACCAACAGCCCAAAGCCAAAAACCACCAGGTCCGGGGCGGCAAAATGGGGGTTCAGCTTCACCAAGGTGCCCGGATCCCCAATGACCAACGAACCGTTCTCAAAACCAATAAAGGCAATAAACAGTCCAATGCCCACGGCAATGCCGTGCCGCATGGTGGGGCTGATGGCCTCCAGCAACTTTTCCCGCACCCCCAATAACGAGAGGATTAAAAACAGCACCCCAGAGATGAAAATCACCCCCAGGCCGATCTGCCAAGGAGTAGTCTGGTCCGGCTGAAGCAGACCTCGGTCGATCTGAGCGGCAATCAGGGCACTGGCCGCCGGAAGCAACGAAAAAACAAAAAAGAAGTTTTCCCCCATGCCGGGCGCTTGGGCCACCGGAAGCCGAGCATATAGGCCCATGATCGCCGTGGCCAAGGCGGCGGCCAAACAGGTGGCCGTCATGACCGCCCCAAAATCTAGACCGGTATTTATGTCGAACATCGCCCCGGACAGCACCGCTGGCTGCACAAAGATGATATAGGCCATGGTCAGAAAGGTGGTCAGCCCGGCTAACACTTCTGTGCGCACATTGGTTCCGTGCTGGGAAAGTTCAAAAAAGCGATCTAGCATGGCTGAGGTCTCCTCACCCAAGCCACTTGTCTTCTGGGCCGAAACAGCTTTTTGGGAGCCGCTGCAGGGTAGTGCCAATCACCTTGCAACCGCTCATTCGCTTTATCCCTACCTGGGGAGCTAGCTGGGGCATCTGAGCGGGGTGTGCCTCTTAGGCCTTGGCAATGGTATACGATTGGGCCTCCTCCCCTGGGGCAGATACTAGCTGATCGGAAGGCCTGGGAAAGATTAATAACTTTTTATACGGTGTTGGGCTTCAGAGTGCCAGAGGGGCTTAGAAGGGTGTTGGTCAAACGGTTGCCCTTATGAAAAAGCTTTACTGGGGAGGAAGGCCAAACTCGGCATAAACGAGCAAAAGCCGAGCACTAGGGGTAAAATCCCCCTGAACCTTTGGAGGAAATGTTAAAGCACCCAGGCGCACGTGAAAGAGCCCACTATTAATACAGAATCCCCTTCCTAATACAAAATCCCCCTCCGAAGCACTAGCCATCCATTGCTACGAATTCGGAGGGTTACCTCCTGGCGGGAGGAATTGGCTCTGCCAGCGAGCTCTTTTTGGTTTTGATACTGGTTTTTTCGTTGGGATGCATAACCGAAGAACATATGGTATCATGGAATCGGCTGCAGGATCGTTTCGGATGAGGGGTTGGGTATCCGTGGCTTTTAGAGTCGCTAACATAGAACGATCTTTTCCGGAACGCTGAGCCTAGGAAAGGAGGGGTAGTTGAACCTTTTAGAGGCCCTTAGTTTCTGAATAGCCCGAAACAATCGGGGGGTTGGATCGTTGTTGATGAAAGGAGGAGAGGAAGATGGATACAAGAAGCTGGCTAGTAGGGTTGGGATGGGTGGTGCTGCAAATGGTTGGCGGGATTGGCTGGGGGGCCCAAGAAGCTCCGGAGTGGAAAGTGGGCCTGGCCCGAGTGAACATTACGCCGGAAGGGCCGATCTGGATGGCTGGGTACGCAGCACGGAATAAACCTTCCGAAGGAGTCCTCCTGGACCTGTGGGCCAAAGCAATGCTGGTGGAGGATCAAAGTGGCCATCAGGGGCTAATTCTTTCGGTAGATCTGATCGGGTTTAACCGGGAGGTCTGGGATGCGGTGGTAGAGCGGGTGGGCCAGAAGACCGGCTTAAAACGAGAACAAATCCTGCTGGCCCCTTCGCACACCCATACCGGTCCGGTCATTTCGCTGGGCGGGGAAAGCGGATATGCAATGCCGGAGGAGCAACAGAAAGTTGTTCATCGATATACTGAAAAACTGGTCAGCCAATTGGCCCAGGTGGCCGCTGCCGCTTTGGCAGACCGGAAACCCGCTCGGTTGGCTTGGGGCTGGGGGGTAGCCAACTTTCCGATGAATCGTCGGCAGTTTACACCTGGCGGGGTGATTTTGGGGGTCAATCCGAGCGGCTATGTGGATCGCCGGGTGCCGGTGCTTCGGGTGGACGATGCGGAAGGCAAGCTGCGGGGGGTAGTTTTCGGCTGCGCCTGCCACTGTACCACGCTGACGGGCCAGCATTATGTGATTTCTGGCGATTACGCAGGGTTTGCGCAGGAGCATATAGAAAAGGAACATCCGGGGGCGCAAGCGATGTTTATTGCCGGTTGCGGCGGCGATGCCAACCCGTATCCCCGCGGCGAAATCGAGCATGTGCGCCAACATGGGGCGGATTTGGGGACCGAGGTCTGCCGAGTGCTCCAAGGAAAACTTCAGCCAGTCCGAGGCCCGCTTCGCACCCTCCAGGAATCCGCCGAAGCGCCGCTGCAACCGGTGCCTCCGAAAGAAGAACTGGAAAAGTTGGCTAAGGGGCCATCCCATGTGGCCTATAACGCCAAACGGATGTTGGCCGCCCTGGAAGCGGGCAAACCGATGCCACCCAGTTTTCCAGTGCCGATAGCCTTATGGCAATTTGGCGAGGATTTGACGTTGGTGGGGATTTCCGGCGAGGTGCTGGCCGGTTATGTGCTTCGGGTGGAAAAGGCGATTGGGCCGTTGAACTTATGGGTGGCCGGTTATACGAACCAGGTGTTCGGGTATTTGCCGACGGCGACGGCCCTTGCCGAGGGCGGCTACGAAACACGGGGTTTATACGGTCAGGTGGTGGGCTTTTTCGCTCCCGAGTCGGAAGAGGTGGTAGTGGCCAAAATCCGCCAATTGGCCGAAAAGGCAGGCCGAAAATTGCCCACTCCTTAAACTCCGCTTTTGCCATTGGCGTAACTGCCTCTGGTTCCAAGACTTCCATAGGAATCCCCTCTTGGTTCCCATAATT
Source organism: uncultured Thermoguttaceae bacterium (assembly GCA_938042245.1). Lineage (GTDB taxonomy): Bacteria > Planctomycetota > Planctomycetia > Pirellulales > Thermoguttaceae > JANXAQ01. The sequence continues at coordinate 15,477 of CALIRO010000088.1, read as the reverse complement.
TCCTAACCCTAGTATTTACAACCAGTTCGGATATTGCCTCTTCGGGCGGTAGCAACATTGGCAAAGCGGGAGCTAAGCTATCTCATTGGATTCGGCCTGTGCCAGAACAGAGCATGTCTACGCCATTTCGGTTTTCCTGCGGAGCGCTTCTTCGGAGGAAGCGGCTGCTGCCCTCTCAGCCTACGCTGAGTCGGGTATAATAAACGTTAACTGAACCAGGCAGTGGGAATTCTTGAGAGGACAGGAATTTTGTACCCCATTCTTATGGGAAGTTCTTGGACTGGCGAAATAGCCGGAACACTTCAGCCGAATGAAGAAGCTACCTCGTTGACCTGAGGAAAGCCCTTGGGTGTTGCTGCCGCCCAAGCGGCGGTCCAGAACACATAACCTAGCACGAAAAAACCGGATTCCTGGTTTCGGAGAAATGCTTTGATAGATTATTCGGCTGAAGTGTTACAAATAGCCGGACATTAGAAGATAGGAGAGTTGCCCATGGCCGCGCCAGTGCGTCGGCAGATTCGGCCTGTGCAGGTCATTCCCTTCGAAGATGTGGAAGACCAGCTTTGGCCTATCAACCTCCTGGTGGTGGTCTTAGCGGGGTTTGTGGTGGGGTTGATTTTAGGTCTGAGTCGATTCGATGACCCTCGGCTTTTCTACAACGGCTATTTTCAGCTTTTCACGGTAGGGCTGACGTTGGGGGTGTGGTTTGCGGCAATTCGATGGGTGCGAGGTCGATTCAAACAACGATTGAAAATTGCCACCTTGTTTAGTCTGGTAGCCCATTTATGGCTGCTATTGAGTTTAGGGGTGGGATATTATCGGTTCCTTGTGCAGGAGAAGCCGATCCGAGATACGGTCGAAGAAATTGCGGAGCTTCGGGTACCGGATTATCCGGAATCGGTCATGGAGCGGGGGGAGGTGCCCAGTGAATATCATCGTCCGGTGGAGGTGCCGTTGCCGGTGCCGCAGATGCCCCAGACGCCCAACCAACCGGAAAAAGCCCCCATCCTCCCTTTGGAAAAGTCCTCTGTGGTGTATGCCCAGCGGCCTGAACCCCAACCGATACCGCCGATTCCGGTGGAGCGTCGAGAACTGACGCCACCGCATCGGGGGGAAAGTCTAGCGGAACCGATCCGTCGGCAAATTACGGAAGTTCGGCAGGAACCCATTCCGCCGGTGCCTTCGCCGGAGATTCGGCCCGGAGCCTCTCCGAAGGGGCCGAAAGAGCCAGGGGAGTTGGTCCAGCGCCAGCCCCTCCAGCCGCCCCAACCAGAAAGGACTCCTCCAGCCGCCCCGGTGGTTCTCCGGCCTGCCTCTGGCGGAGCAGCAACCCTGCGGCGAGAACTGCCCAATCCGGTCCAAGCCCCGATGCCGGAAGCAATAACACCAAATCGCTCCGTTGGCCCTAGCCCGGAAGTCGTGGCCCGTGCAGAACCGCCGGTACCTCCCAGGGCTTCCGTTTCTCAACAGCTTGCTTCGGTGTATCAACCACGCCCCTTAGCGATAGATCGCCTGCAGAACCTGCCGGTAGATCGAAAGGGGGAGGCACCAGCACCTCCGCCCCTGCCTGGGCCATCGGCCCCTTCGGCCATAACCAACCGCCGCTTGGAACAACCGCCCCAAATACCTCAGAGCACTCAACAGCTTCCTGCCCGTCAAGTGCCACTGGCTCTTCGCGCTACAGTACCTGAAGAACCGCTTCCCCAAATGGCTCCTGGCCAAGAGGTTTCTCGTCCGATCGAGCCTACACCGACGCTGCTGGCCCGGCACCAGCCGACCATAACCGATCAAGGTGTTGATCGGGGAACAAGCCAACTGTCCGGTCCTAACTCCGCAGCCTTGGGGGTAGTAGGGGTGGCCGTTGCCCGAGGCAAAACAACCCCCCTAGCAGAGGGGGGCCTAGTGGCCGCTCGCCCTCCCGAGCCGGCCACCGCCCGATCTCCACACCAACCACAGTTCGATGCAACAGCAGAACAAGTCCATCTGAGTGTAGGGCCGGTTGCCGGTTCCGCCCCATCCGCCCTCCCGGTCGCTCAGGTGGATCAGCTCGGACAGGCGGATATGCTCCGGTTCCAGCCGTCACATCCCTTAGGGGCCTTACCTGAGCATCGGCCCAATCCGGCATTGTCCGGCCCGCTCCCTTCCACATCGGGTGCTGGGGGATCCCATGTGGCCAGGGGGGTTCCTCGAGGAGAAGCCTCCCGGCCAGGTGAGGAAGGTCCTGTGGTACCTATGGAAACGGTAGGGTTGTTGCGTGCCCGCCAGACGGCTCCGCCTACCCCCTCTGGACTAATACCTGGGGAAGAGTCTTCCTTAGCTGCAGTAAAAGGAAGGGAAACTTCCGGGGCGGGCCAACTTTCCCAATGGGAAAACGCTGCCCAAATTTCCCTCACCCGCCAAGCAGCCCCAGTATTGATGGGCCAGGGCCACCAGGAACCTACCGCTGGAAAACTCCCCATGGCCTTTGGGCCAGCCGGACCGGCTATCAGCCGGACAAAACCCGCCGAAGGGCGGATGGGAGCAATGGATTTCGGCCAACCGGCCCCCCTGCCTCGGTCCAGCAGTCAGGAGAGCCGATTACTCGGGCTCTCCGGCCAGGTCCCGGCGGAGACAGGGCCTGCCCCGGGCTCTCTTGCCCGTTTAGGCGCAGGAACCGCTGAAGCTGCTTCGGGGGAAGCTGTTCAGGCATTGGAACCGGGCATGGTCTTGATTGGGCGGACCCAGACTGGTCCAGGGTTGCCGGGGACCCGCCCAGCCGGAGAGGTTTCTAGCCCCTTGCCCGGGAAAGGAACAGGCGGTGGGATCGAAACCCTCCGAAAAGGGGCAATTGGATGGGAAAGAAACCTTTCGGCATTTCCAGATAGGGGAGTTCCGGGGCCAGCCCGGCAAATGGGCCGTCTGCCTACTGAAGATCTAGCAGGGAAAGTAGCCGAAACAGGCACCTCTTCTGGGGGGGAAGGTATTTCCCCAAAAATAAGTAGTTCTGAAGGAGAATCTCCCCTTCCTTCGCTCGAACCTGTAGTGCCAGAAACAGATCGCCGAGCGGGGGGAAGTGTGGCAGAGGTGATCTCGGATCGGCCTGGAGCAATGGGATTGTCAGGTACCGAGAAGGCTGGAGGTATAGGCAGGAACCTAGAAGTGGCCCAGGCAACAGGCATAGGAACCGCCCTTGCGAAGCTGCATCCCAGACAATCCGGCGAGGCGGAACCGGAGGGTGGTTTGCCCGGGATGTTGCTTCCTCGGTCGGTTCGGTCAGGGCTTCTCGATCTTGCTACCGAGGCAATGCCCAGTAGTGGCACTTCGGGGGATCAAGTAGGCAATTGGACGAAGAATGTTTCCGGACCTAGCGCGGTGGGCATCGGGGGCCAAGCTGGCTCCTCTCATGGGCAGGTGGGGAATCTAGCGGGGCAGTCGGTAGAAGTAGGGCGGCAAGCGACAGGATTACCGGTGCATGTGGTAGCCAGGCCGGGGGTGGGGGGATTGAGTCAGGTGCCTTCTCCAAGTGCTGGGATTCCGAGTCGGCGGGCCCATCTCCAGAGTCCAGAAGTCCATTTAGCGCCTGGCCGGTTTTTACTAGAGCGATCGGGCGCCCGATTGGCCATCGATGCTCGGGCGGAGCCGGCGGAGGCGTTCCGGCAACGCCATCCCAGCCAACGTGCCCAACAGGCCCAACAATATGGCGGTTCTGAAGCGTCCGAACAGGCGGTGGAACGGGGATTGGCCTTTTTGGCGAAACTCCAATGGCCAGACGGACGTTGGCGTCTGCATACGATTCCCAAGGAGCTGGAAATTTGGCCAGGTCAAGCGCAGGCCCGCCAACAACCGGAACTTTTACTCCCAATGGCCAAAACGCTGCTGCAAGAACCTAACCGGTGGGAGCAGGTGCCGGAGATCAAACGGCGCTATCAAAATCTGCACCAGCTCTTGCAGCGGCATTCTGAGGGGAAATTGGATGAAGCCGGCTTGGCAGAGTTGGGAGAATTGGTTCGGGAGATGGTCTTCTTTCCAGGGGGGAAGCAGTCGGATAGTGCAGCCACCGGGTTGGCTTTGTTAGCATTTTTAGGCGCTGGCTACACTCACCAGGAAGGACCCTATCGGACCCAGGTGGAGGCAGGCTTGCAGTGGCTTTTGGCCAACCAAAAGCCAGACGGCGATCTGTGGGGCTACACCCAGGGGTCGGCCAATACGTGGCTTTATAGCCACGCCATTGCCGCCATTGCCTTGTGCGAAGCGTATGGGATGACTAGAGATGCTGGGCTGCGCCAACCGGCAGAACGGGCCATTGGATTTATTGTGGCCTCTCAACATCCCAGCCGGGGAGGATGGCGTTACCAGCCCAGAGAAGATTCGGATACGTCTGTGAGCGGTTGGATGCTCATGGCGCTGAAAAGTGCTCAGATGGCCGGTTTGCAAGTACCCCAAAGCAGCCTGGATTTAGTGTCTCGGTGGTTAGATTTGGCCAAAGCCCCTGGCAGCGATGGGGCCCGATATGTGTATAACCCTTTCAGTCAGGAAACGGGGCCCGACTTCTGGTTCCATCGGGAGCCGACCGCTTCGATGACCGCCGAAGCCTTACTGATGCGAATGTACCTGGGGTGGAACCGAGAACATCCGCTTCTACAACGGGGAGCCGATTTCTTGCAGGCCAATTCCCCAGAGCCGGGCACGCCGGAACGGCCAACCCGAGATGCCTACTACTGGTATTACGCCACCCAAGTGATGTTCCAGATGGCAGGCAGCCATTGGAAGAGTTGGAACAGCAAACTCCGTGCGTACTTAGAAAGCAGCCAGGTGCAGGAAGGCCCATTGGCAGGCAGTTGGGATCCGGTGCGGCCTGTGCCGGATCGATTTGCCCACGAAGGCGGCCGACTCTATGTAACCGCCATGCATCTATTGATGCTGGAAGTCTATTACCGACATTTACCCCTATTCAAGAGCCTCCGAGACCAGACAGGCCCTTAAGGCATGGCAGGACGGGGTATGGTCGAGCGATAGGAGTTCTTCGGAGGCTGCCCTCCTGCGCCAGCACTTAGGCCGGACTTGCTATGCTTGGCCCCTGAGGGAGTCAGGCCGGCGGCCGGCCTACCACTATCGTGCTCCCTAAGGTCGGACTTGCTATGGTGGGCGGATCTGGGACGCAGTGCCTTTTTCGGGAAGGATCAAGGAAAAGCTGCTCTTAAGGGGGTTCTCGCTGAAAAAGCCGCCAAAAAGTAAAATAGAAAAGGGACCATGAGGAAGATTGGGACTGTTAGGTGAATTGGGCCATGGCAGAGCAGTTTGATCCCTATTTGCACTGGTTGGGCATTCGGGATCCGCAGCGGCCGCCGAATTACTATCGGCTGCTGGGGATCGAACTGTTTGAATCCGATCCGGAGGTCATTAGTAATGCGGCGGATCGGCAGATGGCCCATGTGCGCACGTTTCAGACGGGTAAACACTCGGCCCTGTCGCAGAAGATACTCAACGAATTGGCAGCGGCGAAGATATGTCTGTTGAATCCAGAAAAAAAGGCCCAATATGACGCACAGCTCCTGGCCCAGCAGGCTGCCCAACAGGTCATGCCGCCCCTAACCACAGTGGCTCCGGCTGGGCAGTCGGTACCGGCGGGGCTTTGGCCTTTAAATCCGCCTCTGATGTCCATGGCGCCGGCAGAGAGTCCGGCTGCCCAACAAGAGCCTGCTCCGACCGTTTCCTCTTGGTTTTCGGTAATTGCCACGGTGCTGGTGGCGGTGATTTTGGTGCTGGTGGGTTTGATTGTGGCGGTGGTGGTCAAACGGTCTGGAGAACAGAGCCAGAGTGTTTCGCCGGTCAGTCCAGGAAGCTCAATAGAAGAAAAAATCCCCCCTTCCCTGTCTCCCATGAAACCTGAGAAACCGCCAAAACCTCCTTCCAAAATGAAACCTACCGCACCTCCGGAAGACAAAACCCAACAAAAGCCAAAGCTGCCGGAACCGCCTCCGCCTTCCTTGCCGCCAGCCTCCGAAAGCCTTCAGGCGGTTCGGAAGGCATTGGCGCAGCGGGACCTGGAAGCAGCACGCAAACATCTGGAATTGGCTAATCGGGCTGCCCCGATGGGCTCGCCCGCTGCCCAGAAGGTTGCCCGATTGCACATTGTTTATACGGCTGTAGAAGAGTTTTGGAAGAGGGTAGAGGAAATCATTCCGCAACTCCAGCCCGGCCAAGAGATTGTCGGCCCTTCTCCGTACAAGGCAGTGATCAAGGCGGTCTCAACCGATTCGTTGCAGATAGAAATCAACGGCCAGGAACATCAATTTACTTGGAAAAATATACCCATTGATTTGGCGCTGCTCTTGCCCTTGCTCCGAGGGAAAGGTCCTAACCCTTTGGAGGATTTGCTCTCCCAAGCGGGTGCGTTGATTTTCGATCCTCAAGGGGATTTGACCAAAGCCGAACGGCTGATTCAAAAGGCAATCTCCGCCAAAATCCCACAGGCAGAAATGTTTCTCGAAGAATTGAAACTGGCCCAGTCAGCCCGATTGGCTAGCACCTCACCTACCATGCCGATTCCCAAAGAACCAGAAAAAACACCTCCAGAAAAGCCGGAACCTGCCCCAAAAACTGAACCCCCACCGCCAGAACCGCCGCCCAAGCCCCAACGCCTACCCATCCCAGAACCAGAGGCGCAACAAAAAGCCCTGGCCGAGATCCGCCAGCTCTTTGAGCGAGATTACAAGGCGGCTCAGAAACCTGAGGAGAAAACTAAGCTGGCCGAGAGGCTCTATCGGCTGGGCGCAGAGACCCATGATAATCCGGCAGCCCAATACATGCTTTTTGTGGAGGCCCGGAACCTGGCTCTAGAAGCGGGAAATAAGAGCATTTTGGATCGAAGCCTGCGGAGAATTGCCCAGAATTTTGAACTGGATTTGCCGGAACTGAGTGCGGGATTTTTTGAAGAAGCGGCCAAACGGAGCCGAAGCCCGGCGGCTAACCAAGCCGCTGCCCAGGCGGCCGTGGAGCTGGCTCAGGAGGCCTTTGCCAGAGATAAACTGCCTGAGGCGATTCGGTTGGCCCAGGCGGCCGTCGACCTGGCCCGTAAAGCGAGTGATTCTTTGACCTCCAAAAAAGCCGCCGCTCTCCGCCGACGCTACGAAGAATTTCAGCCCCGTTACGAAGCCTTCCTTAAAGCTGAACAAGCCCTCCAAAACAATCCCGACGATCCGGAAGCCAATTTGACCTATGGGTTTTATCTGTGTTTTGCTAAGCAGGAATGGCCCTCCGGACTCCGCCATCTGGCCAAAGGAAAAGACCCCACTCTAAAACATCTGGCAGACCAAGAATTAAACCTAACCGGGCCAAAAAATACCAGTGCTATGGTGACCCTGGGAGACAAATGGTGGGATGCCTCTACCGCTGTTTCTAACGAAACCATCAAAGAAGCCTACCGCAATCGAGCCGCCTATTGGTATCGCCAAGCCCTACCGAACCTCAGCGGCTTAACAAAAACCCGCATCGACCGCCGCCTGCAAGAAGTGGGTCAGTAATATCGGTACTGTGTGGTGGTCGGCAAGCTTTTCAATAGGTAGGAATTGAGTAGCTGACAGAATTTTTCTGCTCTGCCTATTTTGTGTGAACCAACTATCTTTCGAATTTTGCCCATGTTTCCCCTCTTCTTTTGATAAACTTTGGCTAAAAAGAGATACCTGACTGCTCGGTTTCGTGTTTACAAGACTAACCGGCTGCTGGGCGCTTGCATAGAAATAACAGTAGGGTATGTTTCCAACGGAACCTACCTCCCAAGACAGGTGTTTTATTAGCTCCATGGCCCGGCAGGGAAGACGGGTGCTGCCGATTGCCTTCCAGGAGCCCATCCCATGCCACGCTTCTCCCAGGTAGCCCTGGTGCTGGTAACGCTGGGACTGTGTATTGGCATCAACAGTTGGCGGTACCCGATCGTCCGACAGATGGTCGCACAGCTACCAACATGGGAATTTGCCCTTCAGCCCAAGCAAAATGAAGCAGCAAGCTCCCTTTCGGCCCCGCCCCATCCGGCTCCGCTAATGACCGAGCATAACCACTTCTTTGGCACGGACCCCTCCGGAGCTGCTATGCCTCTTTCGGTAAGGAGAGAAACAGTTCCTTCGCACCACCCACAGGCCAGGCAGGCTAGCGGCGAACAACCCCTTGGAGAGCCTCTTTCGAGCAGGAGAAACACACCGCCTTTGCCCCCCACCACGTTGCCCCCCCAAGGACTCCAAGATTCTGAGGCCAAATCTTCCGCTACTTCTCCACCGGATGGGGAATCGCCTTTTAAATTAGAAGCAGAAAAGTCTCCCTCTCCTGATACTACCCCCATCAAGCAGGATAACTTTATCCCTCAAGAGAATGAATCCCCCTCCGGAGCTACTCCGGTGGGCTCGGCCTCTATCGCCCCCACTGATCCTCCATCGAAGACGCAAGGTACTAAAAATACTCTAGCTCCCCTCCCGTTAGTCTCCTTAGACACCTCTGAGAAACCTTCTGAGATAGCCGAACAGGCTCGATCTTCCCCCTTAGCCCCCTCGATAGAGGTGTGTTCTGATTCGATCTGTAAAGTGGGCCCTCCAGATGGAACCCCCTGTTCTCCTGGAAAACCTTCTCCAGGGCGAGCACGAATTATCCAAATCCGAGCTTATCCCCCAGATAGGGATAGTTCTAATCGTGTTTCTGAGGCTGCGCCTGCTCCTGATAGGCTATCTCGGGCCACCATTCAGGATGGGAAACCCCACCAAAATATGGCCTCTTCTCCCTCTTTTGAGGAGAAAATAGAACTTCTTCCTCCCGTAGATCCACCTGGTGGGAAGGATTCTCCACCCTCTGAGCTTCCCTGGCCTCCAGGTACAATACCTTTCTATCCTTCCACCCAACCTAATTGAGTTACAAAGTTTTCGCCTGTCCAGAAGGCAAACCAGGTGCGCATACCTTTCTGCCCTCTTTTCTTTCACCCCCCCCATGGTGTCTTTTTGCCCCGCTCGAGTTTCTTTTGGCCCCACTCGTGCTCTATTTTAAAGTTGGGTTGGCTCATTGACTCTTTTGTTCCGCCTGAATAGGCTTTCCCAGACCTAAGAATCAGGTTTAAATGAAAGAAGCAGAGGCCTAGAATCCCTGTTGGCTTCCGATCGTAAGAGTTTTCCCATTTCCTCCCAAAAGACGGATTACCATGATCTGCACTAGGAGCGATTCTTCTGGGGCAGAACTTCTGCCTTGGGGAAAGAGCCGAGCTACAGGCTCTCCCGGGAACTCCAATGGCAGCAACTGGGTTAGGATTGGTTGGGTTTGGCTTTGGCTCGCCGGTTGGCTAACAGTTCAGGGGCTGTGGGAGCCATGCGCCACGCGGGGGGAGATAAAGCCCCCGGCGGAACCGCCCAAGGCGGACACCCCACGGCCTTCTTCTTCCCAGTCCTCTTTGGCCAAACAGGCCAACCCAGAATCATCCCCACCGGCCAACTCAGAAGGGTCCGCCCTTTTCAGAGCGGAATCTTCCAACGGGGAAAAACCCGACTCAGCCGGAAAACCTGACCAGCCCCCCAACCCCTCCCCTCCCCCTCGGCGCAACCCTGTTGCAGATGCTCAGCAACAGCGGAACCGGAAGCTCATCGAGCAGCTAGGGCACCCGGATTATTTTGTGCGTCAGCGGGCCCAACAGGAGCTAGCTCAGATGGGCTTTGATGCTTTTGAAGCCCTTTCGGAGGCCGAACATCATGAGGATTTAGAGATAGCGGCCCGGGTTAGGTATTTGCTTCGGTTGTTGCGGGTGCAGTGGGTGCAGCCAAACGATCCGCCAGAGGTGCAAGCGCTTTTAACCGGCTATGAATCCCTCCTGCCCCAGCAACGGGTCGAGCGAATCCAGTTGTTGGCTGCCATGCCGGATGTTAAAGGCGCCGATGCCTTATGTCGGATAGCCCGGTTCGAACGTTTTCCGGCAATTTCTAAGTTGGCAGCCGTTGCTCTGATTAGTCGATACGGACCAGAGCAAGCTCCGCCTAGGGAACTTTTGTATATAGTTCAAAAACATATAGGTCGAAGCCAACGGCCGGCCATCCAGTGGTTGGATACATTTGTACAATTTTGGGATGCTCCCGACCAGGCCCTGGCTGCCTGGACCCAGCAGGTCAAAACGGAATTGGAAGTGTTTCGACGCACTCCCGAGCAGTCCTCCCTTTCGGTGGCAGCAGGGCTGCTGCGGATCCAGAGCCGGTGGTTGGCTAAACTGGGCCGAAAAAAGCAGGCCGCCGAAGCTTTGGCCCAGCTGGTCGATCTGGAACAAAAAGGGGATCCGGAAACACTGCACCAATTGGCCGAGTGGCTCTGGGAAGAAAAGGCCTACGAGGCGATTGAGAAGTTGGCCGAACGGTTTCGGGAGATTTTCCAGGAAGAACCTATTCTTTTGTACCTCCTTGCCCAGGCCCAACACGCCCTAGGCCGCTCCGCCCAAGCCCAGCAAACCGCCCAACAAGCCCTCCAGTTAAACCCCGGCCCGCAAGCGGAGCAAATCCTCCGCCATCTCATGGCCGCTGTCGCCCTTCACCGAAAAGGTTTCCATCAGTGGGCTGAGCAAGAATTCCGATATATCCTACGGATTGCACCCATGGGACATCGGCTTTATAACCTTGCCGCTATCCAATTAGCTGAAATGCTCCATGATCAAGGCCAGCACCTTCAGGCCGCCGAAGCCCTTCAGCCGGTGGTCCAATGGTTCGCCAAACGGGATTCCTTGCCCGATGCCTTGGAAGACCTCACCCCTCTAAGTCTGCAGGCCCGCATGCATTATTTCTACGCCTGCCATTGGGAAGCCCAAAAAGATCGCACCAAACAAAAACAAGCTCTCCAAGAGGCTCTGAAAGCCGATCCCACCGATGTCGATACCCTGATTGCCTGCTATCGGTTGCCCGACCAGCCGGCCGAATGGAAAACCCAAATCCAATCCCTTATCCAAAAGGCCGTCGAAACCTATCGAGAAAAAATCCAACAGGCCCCCGATGAGCCTACCTATTACAACCATCTGGCCTGGCTGGTGGGCAACACGGAAGGCGATCTGGACGAAGCGATCCGCTGCGCCCAGAAAGCTGTGGAACTTTCCCCGGAGGCTGGCGCTTACTACGACACGTTGGCCAGGGTCTATTTTGCCCGCGGCGACCTGCCCAACGCCCTGAAATACCAGACAAAAGCCGTCCAATTGGAACCCCATAGCCTGCAAATCCGCCGCCAGCTCGAAGAGTTCCAAAAGGCCCTCGGCCAGCAGACGCCCCAAAACCGAAAAACTCCACCAACCCCCAGCAACCCACCCCATAGAACCCGAACAGACGGTTTTAGCAGCACTCTGCTTGTGATGTTTTCCCCCAGCGAGCCAACCCATAGAAGCCGAACAGATGGTTGGGGGGCTTTCGGAAAATCGTCGGTCGAAGTATAATTCTGCTCCAAATGACGTTTCTGGGGCATCTTGCCCCCGCAAAACGGGCCCAACGTGCTTCTCAGAAGCAATGCTAGTCAAAGCGGAAGCTTAGAAAATCTTGACGGCAAGCAACAAGGACAAGCAATTATTCTGGGTTTAGGGAGGTCAAACGATGCCAGCACCTATTGGGTTTGGAATTATCGGTTGTGGGATGATTTCGCAGTTTCATGCTCGGGCGATTGCTGACTGCAAAGGAGCCAAACTGGTAGCTTGTTATGATACGGTTCCGGCTGCTGCCGACAAGCTGGCTCAGTCCACCGGCTGTCGAGCCTACCATGACCTTGAGGCCTTTCTGGCCGATCCAGATGTTCATGTGGTTACTATCGCCACGCCCAGCGGCGCCCATATGGAACCGGCTGTTGCCGCCGCCCAAGCTGGCAAACACGTCATCGTCGAAAAACCGCTGGAAATCACCCTAGCCCGATGCGACCGCATCATCCAAGCCTGCCAGAAAGCCGGCGTCGTCTGTTCGACCATCTTTCCCTCGCGATTCCACGACTCCAGCCGAACCATGAAAAAGGCCATCGACCAAGGCCGATTCGGTCGGCTGACACTCGGCGATGCCTATGTTAAGTGGTATCGCTCCCAGCAGTATTACGACAGCGGCGCTTGGCGGGGAACCTGGGAGCTAGACGGCGGCGGCGCGCTGATGAATCAGGCCATCCATAGTGTTGATTTGCTCCTGTGGTTCATGGGACCTGTTGTGGAAGTACGGGCCCTGACCGGACTTTTAGCCCACCAGCGGATTGCCGTCGAAGACACCGCCGTAGCCGCCCTCCGGTTTGCCAACGGCGCCCTGGGAACTATCGAAGCCTCCACAGCCGTCTATCCGGGGTATCTGAAGCGGATCGAAATTCACGGCTTTGAAGGCTCGGCCGTCATGGAGGAAGAAGACATCATCCGGTGGGATTTTGCCAAAAAGAAACCCCAGGATGCGGCCATTCTCCAAGCGATGGCCGAGCGAAAAAGCACCGGCGGCGGGGCAGCCGATCCAAAGGCCATCGGCCATCATGGCCACGCCCGTCAGTTTGCCGATGTGCTTCAGGCTATCCGAAAAGGCGCCAACCCCCTGATCGACGGCCCCGAAGGCCGCCGCTCCGTAGAAGTCATTCTGGCCATCTATCAATCCGCAGAGACCGGCCAAGCGGTCCGGCTCCCCCTGCCCAAAGACCCCGTCCTCAAAGCCCGTAAACACGGCGTCCCAACCGCTTAATTTCCAGGGCTTTTTCAGCCAGGGTCTCCGGCTTCCTAGCACCGCAGGCACAACCCCGTCATTTGCCAGTGGGTAATTGCCCAGGCCTCTTGGCCGGGCGTGCCTAGGCCATTGCCATACGGCGGATCTGCCCCCCAGGTAATTTCCTAGGGCCTTTTCCTAACACCCGCTCTAAGTCTTTTATTTTCGGGCTATCCTCCAGGTAATTTCCTGGGGGCTTTTGCCTCTTCGTGCCATGCGCAAAGCCTGAGTAGTAGGCTGATGGATCCCTCCAACGGGGAATTCTCCGCGAATTTCTTCCTCGTTCCCCTGTTGTCCGTGGTCTGTTTGCTTTTCTCCGAAGAGAGCCTTGTTCCGGCTGGGGGGTGTTTCTTCACCACCCCCTCAATAGAGGGAATAGGCAGGATTACAAAGAGGGATTAAAATACAGACACATTCGCTGCTGGGGAATTTTCCTCCCAAAAAGTAAAGGAACCTCTGAAGAATTCAAAGAAGATAGTTTTACACTATTTCAGAACCTCCGTCCATTGTCCCAACATATAGTGGCACTGCTAACATTAGACTCAATATATAGTGCCCAGCAATGGGAACCGATAGGCAAAAGAATGAATCGAATGTTCATAAAGTTCACGTGATGTTCAGGATTTTCCAGCGCTTCCTCAAAGTAAATTTCCCGGTTTCCAATTGGGTAGGTATTTAGCGCGGCTGCGCACAGCAGCGCGGTTGCAGACCGTCTATTTTCTAGAGGTTGGGGGATTATTCGGATTCTTTTTTTGGAGGGTCTGTGTTTTCGGCTGCTCCGGGCAGACCCCGAACAGACCGGGGGCCTTTGCCATCCCTGCTAGCCACCAGGATACTTGAGAAGGGGGCAAGTCATGCCGATTACGCTGGAGGAGTTTCAAGGGCGGTTGCTGGAAAGTGGCGTGATTTCGGCTGAGGAGTTGGAGCGTTTTTTTGTGCCTTGGCCGCAGGAGCGCCGACCCAAGACGGCCCAGCAATTGGCCGCCGCCCTGTGTCGGGCAGGCCTGTTGACCGTCTATCAGGCTAATCAGATTGCCAAGGGGGAGGGACGCCGGCTGCTGCTGGGCGAGTATCTGATTTTGGATCGGCTTGGCGGGGGCGGCATGGGCGAAGTGTTCAAAGCTCGCCATCGCACCATGGACCGCATTGTCGCCCTGAAGGTCATTAAGCCCTCCGACAGGGGCCGATTGGTCCTGCACTGGCCCAAGGCCGACCGCCAGGATGCCAAGCTCGACCTGGACGGAGTCTTTATGGACATGGAGAAGCTGGCCGATCCGCGAAACCCAGATCAGTTGAGTCTGCTGCTTCCGGCCGGGGAACATACGATCTGGCTTGCCCGCCGGGGCTTTGAGCCGATCGAACATACGCTCACCATCCCCCCAGGCCAGGAGGTCTCCTTCCAGCCTCAGTGGCGCAAAGCGTCGGCTGCGCCCGTCGAACCGCTTAAGCCGGAACCCAAGCCGGAGCAACCAGGGGGCCAAAAGCCCGCACAGCCGCCAGGCACTAAGCCAGAAGAAACACCGGGCGGCAAGCCGGAAGAAAAGCCCTCCCACCCGGGGGAAAAGCCGCCTACCAAACCAGAACCAGCGCCTCCGGGCCGACCGGCTCTGCTGCTGGCCTGGGAAAAACTGGAAAGCCAACTTGGCCAATGGGAGGCCCAGGAGGCCCAGTTCAATCAAAAGGTCCAGCCCATCGAAGAGCTTGCCAGCCAGTGGCAATTTGCTCAGGCAGCCGAGCAGGCAAAAACCGTTCCATTTGCCGAGCCGGAACTCCAGCGCCGCTGGCTGCTACGCCAGCAGGAGCTACGGTGGCTTGCCGAGTGGAAAGAGCGGCTGATCCAGAAGATTCGCCGCTCGGACAAGCCGGTCCTGAAAAGCCAGTTGGGCGCCCGGGGCGTAGAAGGCGAGGTGGTGGAACTAGATGATCAAAAGATTACATTTCCGCTTTCCGGCGGTCGGACCGAAACCCTCGCCTGGAACGACCTGGGGCCGCGGGCCCCTCGGAAATTGGTCGGCCTTGTCATCGACCAGCAGAAGCCCGACGACCTGTTGAAGGCAGCCGTCTTTTTGGCTTCCGTGGGCCAGGCTGCCGATGCTACCCGCTACTTCAGCCAGGCTCAAAAAGCGGGCCTGGCCGTCCAAGAGCACCTGGAACTGGCTAGCTACCCGCTCATCGTGGAGATGGTCGGCCAATTGCGCAAAAAGGAGTACTCCTCGGCCCAGGCCGCCTTCCAGCGCTTAGAAGCCGAAGAGGCCCTAGCCCCGTGGCGGGCCCAGCATAAGGAACTTTTGGACAGTATCCGCACGGTTCTCTCCGAAGCCCAGCGGGAGGCCGAGGCCGAAAAACTCTATGCCGAAGCGGTAAAACTTTACAAAGAGCAAGAGCTCCACGATGTCAAGCCGCTGGTCCAGCGCCTCCAAAAAGAATATGCGGATACCACGGCGGTGCTGGACGCTGCCCGCCAACCGCCAGTTGCCGAACTGGAAAAGGCCACCGCCCAGCTCGGCCGCCGCATCAGCGTTCGCAAAGACGGCAAAGGCGACTTCACCTCCATCCAAGCAGCCATCGACGCGGCCGAAGCGGGCAACTGTATCGTGATTGAAGACAGCGGGGTTTACAACGAAAGGGTGGTAATCCCCCGTCAAAAGGAGCGTCTCACCATCCGGGGCGCGCGGGGCCAGTGGCCACTAATCACCTCTTGGGGAAAGAATCGCGATTTTGAATCCTTGATCCTGATCCAAGCCCCCCGAACCACAATCGAACGAATCATTGCATTTCACGCCACACCAGTAGG
>CALIRO010000087.1 GCA_938042245.1 uncultured Thermoguttaceae bacterium | reverse complement strand
ACCTTGGTTTCGATCGGTGGGAGCTGCTCGTAGGAATTGCTCATGTATCTTTCCTCCTTTGTTAGATGGAAGACTGTCTGAGAGATGGTAGATATTCAGCCCATGAGGGATACCCTCCGTTTAACAGACGGAGTTCCAACAGCGTATGCTTGGCGGGCGGACATAGAGAAATTCACTGCCAGGAGCGGTCTCCCTGGCGCAAAATAGGACGGTAGTGGTAAGGGAGGGGAAAATGGGAGGCTATTCTATTGTACCGGCAGGGTAAAGTCTTGGCGGTGCTGTTTGCCCGCCGGGATCGTGCACCGAAGTTTACTCTGGGAGTTATATTCTGGCGGGATGTAGCTTTCGATTTCTTCTTCGAAGGTGCCGGGCGGCGCCGGGGGACCAACTTCGATCTTTCGACCGGTTTTGCGGGTTGCCGTGATACGCACGATCTTTTCCCCTGGCTGCATGGCTGAGTCGCCGGCCAGCCGATATTGGCCGTTTTGAATCTTGCCGCCCGCGCTAGGGCCTTGTCCGTCGGCCGGCTCGAACACAATAGCCCCCTGTTCGATTGGTTGGCCTTCCCAGGTAACCTGGCCTTCGACGGTTACCAGTCCGCTTCCGCAGCCGCAAAGCAAAACCAGTCCTGCCGCCCATAGCCAAGCCGGCCAACCGTCATTCCATTTTGCCGCTGACAATCGGCAAGCCACCGTCTTGAACGTCGCCATCCATTGGTCTCCTGAAATGCTAAACGGGTTGCTATGTTTGGATTCTTCCATAAGCAGGGCCCCCAATCCCCTCCAGGCGGAAGCCGTTAAACTACATCCCCTCTCCCCTGGCGGGAGAGGGGGGACCGGCGTAAGCCGGGCCGGGTGAGGGGGGATATTTTCCCCTCTCCCCTGGCGGGAGAGGGTGGCCTGCGAAGCGGGCTGGGTGAGGGGGGACCCTTGCCCCCACAGGCTATCTGGAACGTTACCATTCTCCCCGGCAGAATAGGAGGGAGGCTAAAACGTACCGATACTAATCGGTTGTTCCCCAGCTACAGCCCGCGGCGTTCCCAGAGCCTGCCAGACGTTCAACGCAATGGCTTGCTGGATAAAGTGTGCGCTGCCATCGCCCAGAAGTACCTGGACTCCGCCCGGATGATAGCTGCGCGCCGTCATCGTAAGCCGCCGGGGGTTCCAACTGCTAAACGTCGTCGTACAGGGTGCCTCCGGCTGATTATCGCAAAACCCGGATCGGATTTCATCCGGCACCATGCTATTAGGCGTGTAATTGTAGTGGTAGAATGGGCCTTCTGGATAGTGCATGACGCCCCGGAAATCGTTGCCCATCAGGAGGCGAATTTCGCTTACGAACATCGTATTGCTTAGGCCGTCTCGGATTTCGCCCGCGGTCAGGTTGCTATTGATATAAAAGACGCCTCCTTGTCGGCTTCCGATCGGTTGGTAGCTTTCGACCATAGGACCTAGGCCGTTATTGGCCGCATAGCTGCCCCGCGCGTAGGATTCCACTCCAGCAAACACCATCGGCCTAGCCCGCGGGCCGGACGGACACTGGAAGATCGGCAACGTTTGTTTAGTAATCGTTATATTCGCGTAGTTGGGGGCGTAAGCTGCATGGCCGAAGCTTTTCGTCCAGTCGATCTGGGCTGCCAGGGCGGTTTGTTCGATATACGGCAAAAGGTAGGTAATCCAGGTGGCTTCAGCGCCGTCGCGGGCGCCGCAGCTCGTGTCGTTAAGCACCGGCCAATTCCAGCCGGGCGGAAAGTAGCCCTTCTGCTCATGGTGCATGTGCATGGCCAGGCCGATCTGTTTGAGGTTGTTTAGGCACTGGGCGCGTCGAGCCGCCTCTCGGGCCGCCTGCACCGCCGGCAAAAGCAAGGCAATCAAAATCCCTATGATCGTGATGACAACCAATAGCTCTACCAACGTGAAGCCATCCCTCCGCCGCCGGCCTTGCCGCCACATCGTTCTTCGCATCCTACGACTCCTTCTGCGGAACGGGTTCCTGAAAAGAGCTGATCGAAAAGGGGCTGCCTTTTTAAAAAGGAGGTTCTTTTTTGCCCTCCCCGGACAAGCATTGATTGATATTGATATTGTCATTCCCGCGTAAGCGGGAATCCAGTACCCTCTCCCCTGGCGGGAGAGGGTTAGGGGGAATTCTGGCGGGCGGCGCGCCCACCCTCCTAGCAGTTGCGGACGGGACGTCCCCGCTCCCGGCGCCCCCTCACCCGGCCAAGCTGACGCTTGGCCGGCCTCTCCCGCGGTGGGGAGAGGCCAAACTACATCCCCTCTGCCCTTGGTGGGCAGAAGCGAGGTTGCTGAGCCGCTATATTCCTTTCCTTCTCCTCCTAGCCCGCTACGTTTCCTCTACTTTCGTCGCTTTCGCCGCAGGGCCAGGCCCGCTAGGCTCAGCAAACTCATTCCGGCCAACGCCCAGGTGCTTGGTTCCGGCACATTAGCCAATTGATATAAGTACATAATTTCCTGAGGGGCTAAGGCCCGGTTAAAAATGGCCACCTCGTCAATCCACCCCTTGAAATATCGGGAAACACCTCCGGTGTGGGTAATCTGGGCGCCGATTCCTAGCGGAGCAAGCGAATTCTGATTAAATCCCGTAATGCCGCGAGGCCCAGAAGTGTCCAACAAACCATTAATATAAATGCGGTACTGATTGGTCGATGCATCCCACGTGCCGACGACAAACTGCCACTCGTTGAGCACCAGGGAGCTATTGGCCGTCATGCCACTTTCGCCCGCTGTTCCATTCGCTACGGCAATCCCCGGTTTCCCGTCAATTAGAAACAGCCCGTAATGATCGTGGTAAGGATTTTGGGCCCATTTGCCTGCGATAACCGATATGCCGGTGAGGCTTTCTGGCTTGACCCAGGCGGCAATGGTCAGTCCGGGCCAATTGCCTTTGAGATCGTCGTCATTGCCTGCGTTCACGTAGGAGCTGGCGCCGTTGAAAGCCACTGCGGTATCGGGATCGTAGCGGATGGCGCCGGGTTTGGCGTAATCGCCTGCGCCGACGTTCATATACGTGCCGTTTCCGGTTAGGCCCCGGACTTCCCAGGCGGTCGTGCCGTTCCCTTCGCCCAGCCGCCAATAGCCTACCAGGTTCGGATGATTGGCCACCACGTTGACATACTCCGGCAGCGTGGCAATCTGCATTTCATCGATCCAGCCTTTGAAAGGAGCTTGGCCATTGGCTCGGGCGCCGAAATACAAGATGTCGCTGCGCAGCGCGGCAGGGATACCATTGGTCAACCTATCCGTGCTTACCAGAACGCCATTGCGATAGACCTTCAGGACCTCATGGGTATTTCCGGCCGGAAGTCCCAGGTTGACCACCGCGGTAAAACGCTCCCAGGTGTTGGAGTTGTACGGAAAGGTATCCATCGTATAACCGCCCGGGGTAACGGTCCGGCGCATACTAACATAAGCGGGAAGGTAGGCAGGTTCATTCAGCAGTTCTACCAGGCCGCCATCATAGTTATTGTAATTGGCGGAGTGTTCCCATACGATGGCTGTACTGGTGGTATCCACCTTTTGCCACCAATCGATGGCAATATATTTATAAGGTGCAAGGTTTAAATTGCTGGTGGTTCGCATGAACGCATTGGAGCCGCTGGAGCCGTCGAAATAAGCGCTGCCGATTCCGCCGCCGGGCGGCGTATCGGTGCTTTGGCTGGCCCGGTGATTAGTCAGGTGGTTGCCGTTGCCCGAGCTATCCTGCGTAAAGGCGGCGCCTGGCTCAAATCGCCAATGGGCGATCAGGCCCGCCTGCACCTGCGAGAGCATCCCAAGAATCATCAGCCCCGCAACGAACCCCACACAAAGCAGATGTTTCTTCATGGCACATCTCCTCAACAAGTAGAACAAGTAGAAAAGGCTACCAAAAGCTGTTTAGAAAAGGACCATCCCCCCTGTGCGTCGTTTTCTGAGGAGCCACGTCTTCTGCTAACCACTCACTCGTCTAGTGTAATCAGAATCGAATGTTTGTCAAGGATTTAGCTCCTAAAAATTTTGGCCTTGTTTAGCCATGGGGTTCTTCGTCTGGGGGCATGCCCCCCCCAGAGTAATCTGGACTGCCGCTTGCGCGGGAAGGACAACCGGCGTCTCTCCCACGGCGGGGAGAGGCCAAACTACATCCCCTCTCCCCTGGCGGGAGAGGGTTAGGGTGAGGGGGAGTCCAAAAAATCCCCTCTTCCACAGAGGGGAGAGGCGGGGGAGAGGCAGAAGCACAAAGGAGCCGGGACTGGCGCTTGCGCGGGAAGGAGATTTTGGTTTGGGTTCCTGCTTGCGCGGGAATGACAAGTGGGCCCTCAGACGGCGTCTCCTTGGGAGCCACTGGCCAGGGACGGCGTAAACATTTATTGCGAACACCTCGAAATCGGCATCGCCTGTGGGAATATCGGGAGGGCGGCCAAGCAGCGATTTTCCCTGCTTGCGCAGGGATGAGATTGCCTTAACTAGCCCGCCCGGAGTGCGTGCCGAGGTCGGCTGCGCGGTGTTGGGGTTGTGTGTGAAAGGAGGAGCCGATGCCAGGGTGTGCCGAGGTCGGCCCAGAAGCATCAAACAGGCAATTTCGGCAAGCCGGTTCGGCAAGTCAGCCGTTCCAAGCGTTTTCCCCCTTCCGAACCGCCCTAAAAGTGAAAGAAATACAACAAGGACAAAATTTTCAGTTAAGTCAGCGGTTATTCAGAGGTTCCAAGATGAGCTTTCTGGGCGGGTTACGCTTGGAAGGAGATTCCGGACCGTCGTCTGGGGCTGGTTGGGTTAGAGATTCTGAGATAAAAGAGCGGGTTCTTATTCAGGGAAAGGAAAGACAAGCTCAAGTGGGCCAATGGAAAAGCGCCATCTGGAATCCAGTGGGGAGACTCCCCAGGATCGAAGCAAGTGAGAGATTATCCGCCGGGGGTTTTGAGGCGATCTTCTTGTTGATGGCGGAGGCGGATTTGCCGGGCCTGTTGGCGGAGCTCGCGCGCTTTGGCCGAATCCGGCGGATCGCTTTGTTCTAGCATTTCGGCATAGAGTTCCAGAGTTTCGGCCAGGTCAGGGTGGTTCGGTTGGGTTTGTGCAAAGGTGGACTGTTGGATTTGTTGGGCCCGTTGAAGGAGCAGTTGTGCGTCGGCCAGTTGGCGATTCCGGAGGGCCAGCCGAGCAGCTTGAACCAGCAACCGGGCTACGGCAGGGTGTTCCTGATGCTGGTGGCCCAAGAGATGTTCCCAAGTACTGATAACCTGTTTATAGGCGAGGAACCCTCGATGGGGCGATGTTCTCGCCTCAAGGGCTGCTAGAAGAGCCATATGATGGATCATTTCTGGACCTTGTCTGGCTTCTGCCTTTTCCAGAATCCGGCGAGCCTTTTCCAACTGGGAGCGGAGCTGAGTGGTTTCGCCCAGTTCGATCTTTGCTGCAGCCAGCCTATGGAGAATATTAGCCGTCAGCAGGTGTTCTTCGCCATAGGTGGCTAAAGCCAGCTTAAAAGCCTTTTCAGCTACCTCTTTGGCTGCGGAATACTGTTTTTGCGCTAGCAAAAGCTCTGCTTGCCAAAGCTGGATGACGGCTAGGCGGGGATGATCTTTTCCGAGAGTTTTTTCTCCCACGGCTTCTGCCCGGAGGAGAAACGGGGTGGCGCTGGCAACATATCGAGCCAACTCTCCGTAACAAAGCGCCAAGGCACAGACCGGCCCCATAACCGCCGGATGCTCCGGCCCAAAGGTCTGTTCCAAACTGCGTAATGCTTGCCGAGCGGGCAGTTCCGCTTGGCTATAATCGGCATACGAGCGGGCAAGCAGGGAACTGGCACATTGACTTGGCGCCGCCAATGGATTGTCTTCGCTCAGCCCGGTCTGTTTGGAAAGGATGGACCGGGCAGAGGCAAGGTCTTGCTCGGCCAGAACATACTCCCCCAGCACAAGATGACAGATAGCCAAATTGGTCCAACTATCGGCCACATGCAGATGCGAAGCTCCTAACGACTGTTCCCAAAGACTGCGGGCTTGATGGTGGAGAGTTTGGACGCCTGCCAATTGGCTGCGCAGTTGTTGAAGCACCGTTTGGTTATTGACCACGGCAGCTAACAGAGCGGGTTTTGGCCCAAACAGTTCCTCTTGACTGAGCAACTGCTTGGCACGAAGGTAGAGTTGGGCTGCATCCTCCCATTGCTGAGCCGACCGCCCCCACAGACTCAGCAGCGTGGCTTTGGAATGCAGCAGGCCTACTAAGACCCGAAGTTTTTCGGGCGGCAGATTCGATCCGGAATCTATCAGTTTCAGACCATCGTTCAACCATTGAATCGCTTCCGGATACCGGGCTTGATACACCGCACAGATGGCCGCCTGTCCCAACACAAGAGGATCCTGTGGATGACGTTCCAGCAAGCTGTTGTAATGGGTTGCCGCGGCGGAAAAGTTCCAACTATATATTTCCGTTTGGGCCAGACCAAGCGTCGCCCGGTCCAGAACGGCTGAGTCGTCCGATTCCTTCAGGACCGCTTGAAACTGCTGCCGGGCTTCATCCGATCGGCCTTCCGCCAACAGCTTCCAGGCTCGATCCAGCCGACTGGGCCCGCCGGGTAAGTAGCGGGCTAATTGCTTCAGCTTCGGCGAAGGGACTGGCAGTTGGACCATCGCCCAATAGGGATCGGTCAAGACCAACACGGGCCAGAGAAGTTCTTCGGCCAAGAGTTGGGCAGGGTCTTGCAGTTTCCGCTGCGCCACCCGGATCGGCCCCCAGGGCGTTACAGACCAAATCCAGACCACCAAAAAGATTCCTGTAGCCCCAATCAGCCGAAGGCTTACCTCCCCTAGACCAGGCAGGCGTACTTTGCGACGTTTCTGGCGGGCTTCTCGTAACGCCTTGCCAAAATCCAAATGAACCCCCTTTTGGACTCGCAAAGCCAAGTCTTCGAATTCCGGTTGATGAGTGGCCAACAGAAACACGCCCCCAGCCCAGGCAGCATAGACTAGCCCCACCAGGCATACCCCCCACCAAGGGAGTTCGCGCACGAGAAAGTGCCCGGCCCCGATCCCAATGAGGCCGAGTAGGCCAAGGCCCCAGGCAGCCAGTCTCCACCTTCGCACCGAAGGGAGTTGGGCCTCGGGCCCCCCATAAGGCTGCCCCGCAGGATGCTTCGGTTTTTTGGGTTTCCGAGCCATGGACCTTAGAGAAGCGATTTATGAGCCTTCATTCCCCCTCGATAAGGGGATATTACCCCCACTAATATCTTAGATGCATTCCTGAGTTTTAATGTACCACTTTTGCTCGCTAGATGCAAACAATTTCCCGCAATGGGTAAAGGAGGAAGTGTAAGAGGGGATAGAGTTTATCTATATTTTCCAAACTGCCTATTCTATCAACCTTGGACCCAACGTGATAGAGTTGTAAGAGGGCTAACCCTCTGGGAAGTAAAAGGAAATGGCCAGAATATGAGAGTCCTACCAGGCCGTACAGCTCTTGCCAGGGGCGTCTGGGGACTCAGAAATGAAATTCTCAGCAGATGTTGGAGGACTGCCCGGATGTCGGAGCAAGCCGAGATCTTCGCCCAGTTAGGTTTGGCCTTTTTACTGGGCTTATTGGTGGGGTTGCAACGGGAACATGCTGCCCATCCCATGGCCGGTATGCGTACCTTTCCGCTTATTACCGTTTGCGGGGCAGTGGGGGCTTTGTTAGGCAAACAGTTTGGCGGATGGATTGTGGCTGCCGGATGGTTAGGCATCGTGGTGGTCCTGGGCATTGGGACCCTCCTGCGCCTGCGCAGCGAAAAGCCCGAAGAGCTTGGTACCACTACGTATGTAGCCGGTCTGCTGATGTATGGCGTGGGCGCTTTATTAGTCGTGGCGCCCACAGCGGTGGCAGTGGCCATCGGCGGCGGGGTGGCGGTGCTGCTGCAATTTAAACCGGAATTGCATCGAATCGCTCAGCGACTCGGCGACGAAGACCTCCGGGCTATTATGCAGTTTGTACTGCTGAGTTGTGTGGTCTTACCCATCCTACCCAACCAAGCCTATGGCCCCTTGGGAGTCTTTAATCCCTACAAAACTTGGCTTTTGGTGGTCTTTATTGTGGGGATGAGTGTAACTGGATATATCTTATACAAATTTTTAGGTCCTACAGGAGGCATCTGGTTAAGTGGACTGCTAGGGGGTGTCGTTTCCAGCACTGCCACCACCCTCAGCACGGCCCAAATGGTTCGCCAGGAGGCTTCTATGCAAACCGGAGGCCTCATGGTGGTGGCATTGGCCTCCAGTGTGGCTTTTCTCCGGGTGCTGGTGATTGTGGGCGTAGTGGCGCCGGAGGCAGCGGCCCGAGGGGCAGGTCCCCTAGGCGTGGTGGCGGGATTGGCTCTGGTACCGGTATTGGTGCGATGGTTTTGGGGTCGGCCTAGCCTCTGCCCCATGCCGAGCCAGAAAAACCCCGCCCAATTAGCCTCCGCCTTGTTCTTTGGGGTGTTGTATGTGGCGATCCTTTTTGCTCTGGCCGCTGCACACCATTATTGGGCCCACCAAGGAGTTTATCTAATAGCAGGGCTATCCGGCTTGGCCGACCTGGACGCCATCACGCTCTCGACCGCCCGTCTGATGGCCGAAGGGAGTATAGAAAGCTCGCTGGGATGGCGTCTGATCTTAACGGCTGGGTTAACGAACCTGGTGTTTAAGATTCTGCTAGCCGGTCTGTTGGCCGGTGCTGCCTTTTTCCAACAACTCCTCCGATGGATGGGGCTATGCCTGGTTGGCGGTCTGGTTCTTTTGGTCTGGTGGCCATAAGGCCCCCGGTTTGGGAGAGGTAATGTGGGCCAAGCCAATAGCCACCGCCCCAGCTTTGGTATGCTGGACATAATTCCTCCAGTTCCGGAAAGGCCTTTCGATGCCAGTACCATGCCGGGTTCAGCTCGAGTGTGGCCAATTGGGAGGCCGCCTAGCAGAGGCAACGTCCTCATCCGTTGTAACCCTTGGTCTTAGAACATGATATCCATCCATCGGAGAGGCTGCGTAACTATCAGAAACAAAAGAAGTTACGAAAGATGGTCCACATCGAGCTTACGAGAAACGGTCATTGTCTCGGATCGCTCGGCGGCGGCGTTGGTATTGGCGGCTTGCTTCTTCTAAAAAGCGGCGTTCTTCTGGAGTCAGGCTGGCTTCGCCGAATTGAGAAATTTTGGCCAGGAGCCGATCCACCTCTTCGGCTAAGCGGGCATCCGGCTCTTCGGCTAACCGGTCGTCCGGTTGGGTGCTCCCCTTTTCCGAAAGAAATCGGGGTTGTGCTTCCGGCGAGGGGTGAGATTCTTCCTCAGAAGGATAATACACTCGAAGTCTTCGTCGGCGGATCCACACTCGGATCCGATCCCCCCATCCGGTGTATAGGATCCCCCCAAAATGCCAGTCGAACCGATAGTACAAATAAGCCACCACTGCCCCCACAAGGTGCACCCCGTAGGCCACGTCGCTTTTTGCCTGATCAAGGCTCCCCATCAGATTGCTGATGATGAGGAACACGCCCAGAACCCAGGCCGGTACAGGGATGACAAAAAATAGGAGTACGGTCCGATGAGGGTATAACAGCGCAAACAGAAGAATAATGCCGGTTACGGCGCCGGAAGCGCCGTAAAGCAGGGGCACTGAGCCTCTGGTAAAAATGGCATGCCAGATCGACCAGCTTAGCCCAGCCAGAAAAAGCAGAGCCAAATAAAGCCGAAAGAACTCCGCCCGGCCATACCGCCATTCGACATCCCGGCCAAAAAAGAACAGCCCTAACATGTTGCCCAAGAGATGCCAGAAGTTTCCAGGCGAATGGGCAAACCCGTAGCTGATCCACTGCCACCAGAGCCAAGGTCGGCGGAGGGTTTGGCCGGAGATGGCCAGGTGGTCGCTCAGCCAGCGGCCTAGGACCTGTCCTCCTATCTCCCGAACGGGGGGCGTGAAGGCGTCCACCAGCCAAACGGCCACATTGACCAAAATCAGCCAACCGACCGCCGTTTGCGGCAGGCGGAGTTGCAGCCCAGGCTGAGCTGGGCCATACCAAGTTTCCCGATAATATTCTCGATCATACAGTCCCATACTCGGATTATACCTTCTCGGCGGCGCCGAGTGTAACCCAGGCGGTTCGGCTTGGCTTGCCGCCGTCTGAACAGACGGCGTTATGGCAGGGGGGTCTTTTGTCTGGCCAAAATATCGGCTAGGAATCGGCCGGTAATGGATCGGGGGTTTCGGGCGACCATTTCCGGGGTGCCCTTGGCGACCACTTCGCCTCCCTCTTCGGCGGCGCCTGGGCCCAGATCAATAATCCAGTCGGCCGATTTAATGATTTGCAGATTATGTTCCACCACAACGAGCGAATGCCCCACCGACAATAGGGCGTCGAAGCAATCGAGCAATTGGACCACATCGGCAAAATGCAGACCGGTAGTAGGCTCATCCAGGATGAACAGGCATCGGCCGCGTTTTGCCCAGGAGATGTACCCGGCCAGTTTCAACCGTTGGGCTTCCCCGCCGGAGAGCGTGTTGGCCGGTTGGCCCAGGCGAATGTAATCCAGGCCCACATCCAGGAGCCGTTTCAGCCGGGCTTGCACCTTCGGATGGCCTCGGAAAAAGGTAAACGCCTCCCGGACGGTCATGTCGAGCACTTCGGCGATATTTCGGCCTCGGTAGGTAATCTGCAAGATGTCGTCTCGGTAGCGGGTGCCGCCGCATTGGGGACACTTCATGAATACGTCGGCCAGAAACTGCATGTCGATTTCGATATATCCTTCGCCCTGGCAATAGGCGCATCGGCCGCCATCGACATTGAAGCTGAACTGGCTGGCCGAGATATTTCGGGTTTTGGCTTCCACGGTATCGGCAAAGAC
Source organism: uncultured Thermoguttaceae bacterium (assembly GCA_938042245.1). Classification (GTDB taxonomy): domain Bacteria; phylum Planctomycetota; class Planctomycetia; order Pirellulales; family Thermoguttaceae; genus JANXAQ01. Next base: position 6,522 of record CALIRO010000087.1, on the reverse strand, counting down.
CTGCCGGATTTCGTCAAAGGCTTTTAGATAGGTTACTGGATTGGAGCGGGGAGTCCGGCCGATGGGCGTTTGATCGACTAATATACAATCGTCTATCTGGCCATCGCCCAAAAGATCGTCATAGGGGCATGGTTTGGGGGCTTCTTTGCGCAATCGTCGGCAGAGGGCGGGGTACAAGGTATCTTGAACTAATGTACTCTTTCCGGAGCCACTTACCCCGGTAACCACGCATAAAACGCCCAACGGAAATTCTACGGTAATATTTTTCAGGTTATGTCCCCGGGCGCCGACAAGGCGGATCCAACCGTGTTGGGGACTTCGGCGGCGGGCAGGCAGTGAGATGCCCCGCCGTCCCGCCAGGTAATCGCCTGTTAGGCTGTCTAGGCATTGTTCCATCTCCGCCGGCGTGCCTTGGAAGACGATCCGGCCTCCCCGTTCACCGGCGCCAGGACCGATCTCGATGACCTGATCGGCAGCCCGAATAACAGCCTCCTCATGTTCCACGACCACCACCGTATTGCCTCGGTCTCGCAGGCGTTGGAGCACCTGGACTAGCCGTTGGATGTCCCGTGGATGCAAGCCAATGGAAGGCTCATCCAGCACGTAGAGCATGTTGACCAACGAAGAGCCCAAGGCGCTGCTGAGGGCCACCCGGCGCATTTCGCCACCGCTTAAGCTGCGCAGCGTCCGGTCCAACGTCAGATAGCCCAGGCCGACCGCTTCCAAATACTCCAGGCGGGCCTGGATTTGGCCCAGGACCGTTCGGGCCACCTGCCGCTGCCAATCCGAAAGGGGCAGTTGGCGGAAGAAGCGGAGGGCGTCAGCGACTTTCATGGCCATCAGTTCAGCGATATTGACGCCGCCGACTCGCACGGCCAAGGCTTCTGGCCGAAACCGGGCCCCTTGGCAGGCTGGGCAAGGCCGGGCGCTGCGCCATCGGCTCAGAAAGACCCGGATATGCATCTTATATTTTTTCCGTTCCAGCCAGGCAAAAAATCCGTCCAGGCCCCCAAAGTCCCGTTCCGGGATACCGTGGATGATCTTGTCCAAATGTTCCGGTTTTAGCTCACTAAACGGCACATCCGTAGGAATCCCATATCGGGGCGCCAGGCGCAACAGTTCTTCCAATTCATGCGCATAGGCCGGCGTATTCCACGGCGCAATCGCCCCTTCCCGAAGCGACTTTTTCGGGTCCGGCACCACTAGGTCCATATCCACGTCGATGATGTTGCCGAACCCCTCGCAGGTCGGACAGGCGCCCCAGGGATGATTGAAGCTGAAAAGCCTTGGTTCTGGCGGCAGATACCGACGGTTGCAATCCAGACAAATCCAATCGGAGGCAAACCCCATGCGGCGCCATGGCCGACCGTCGATTTCCATCGGCAGGCCCCGGAGTTTGTCGGGGGAGGACGAGTCGGCGGAGTTAGCCCCCTGAGTCTGCGTTTCCTCTACAAACAGCCAGCAACTGCCCCGGCCCCGCTCCAGGGCCGTTTCCAAAGAATCCAAAAGCCGACTGGTAGGCACCGCCCCACTGCTCAGCCGATCTACAATCCCATATATCCACGGAGCCGACGAATCCGTTGTATCCGTGCCGGAGGTCTCGGCGGTAGGTGGAGCGGGCTTGTTCCGTCGCCGAGGCCGCTGCTGCTCGAAAATTTTCCGAAGCGTTTCCGGCGTTTCCGCCGAAAGATCGACCATCCGGCAACCCACTACCAGACGGATAAAGCCCTGTTGTTGTAAGGCCTCAGCCAATTCCAGAAAACGATCGGCGTCTTCCCCAGAAGAGTTGTTTTCTGGCCATAGGCCAAAGGCGATCATCAGCCGTCGGTCTGGTGGCAATTTTTCTACCACCTCAGCGACCGTGCGCGGCGAGTGGGGAAGCACCGGCTGCCCACAGCCTTGGCAAAACACTTGGCCAATCTTGGCGTAAAGAAGCCGAAGGTAATCGGCAATTTCCGTGGCCGTGGCCACAGTAGATCGGCTAGACCGGGGCGGCTGTTTGGCGGTAACGGCCATCGCCGGCGGAATGCCGTCGATCGAATCAGCTTCCGGCTTTTCCAGCCGCTCCAAAAACTGCCGGGTGTAGGCAGAAAAGCTTTCGATGTATCGACGTTGGCCTTCGGCATAGAGGGTGTCCAGGGCGAGACTGCTCTTGCCGCTGCCGCTCAGCCCACAAAGCACCACCAGCTTCCGATGCGGAATGTCCAGGTCGATGCCTTTGAGGTTATGCACCCGGACTCCCCGAAGCCGGATAAACCGCTCCCCTGCCATCGCCGTTCTCCACCCAACTGCCGCTCAAACAGCCAAAACTTGCATCATACCATGCTCCTGCAAAAGAGAAAAGCACGCCTTATGCTTCCGCCAAATGAAAAAAGGAACCTCCGAATAATGTAAAGGGTATATTTTTACACTGTTTCCGAACCTCCGCCAATAGCCCCAACATATAGTGGCACTGTTAACATTAGACTCAATATATAGTGCCCAGCAATGGGAACCGACAGGCAAAGGAACGGATCAAATGTTCATAGAAATCATGTGATGTTCAGGATTTTGTAGACCTTCCCCTTCCCCTGCCCTTTCCGAGATAAATCCTTCCTTGTCTTTCCCGTTTGTGCGGCTGTGAGAAGATGGGACCTTTCTCGGAAAAGGCAGGGGAGTTCTTCAGCCGTCGGAAGTGTGATAAGTTTTGAAACGGCATTAATCTTGAATAAGGAACAGGAAGAGGCAAACCCTGGAGTACCTGGAAAAGCTTATAGTACTCTGGCAGGGGGTTTTGGACTGTAAGCAGCCGGTTGCATCCACAGCAGCAGCGGGATGGAACTGTTTAGAGTGGCCAGGCAGACCTTCCGGAGGGCAAAAGGGTTATCGTTTTGGGGGTGGAACGGGGCCTGGGGGTGGAGAGGCAGGCGGTGGGGAAACCGGCATGGGGCGGGCCGGTCCACCGGCTGGTGGGGGAGCAATGGGTGCAGCCGGAGGGGTTACCGGCCCCGGTGCTCCGCCTGGAGCAGGTGGGGGAGCTACCGGAGCGGGGTTCGCTGTCCAAGCGGGCGGGGGGTAGGTGGGAGGTGCAGCCGGTGGGGTAACAGGACCTGCTCCACCTGGGGGGGATATCGGAGTTGTCCCCCCTGATGGTCCTACTGGAACTGCACCAGGTGGGGGAACTGCCGAAGAAGCCGCCCCTGGTGGAATCCCAGGCGCAGGCGGAGGGCTGACGGACAGAGGTTGGGGCCGAGCGGGAGGTTGTCCCCCCGCTGGGGGGGTTCCGGCCGAAGGAGGTACCGGCCCTGGGCTTGTAGGGGGGGCTGAAGGGGAACCCGCTCCAGAAGGAACTGCAGGCGCACGGGGTGGTCTTTCTACTCTGGGACGGGGGGTTACAGGCTCCCCATAGGAAGGCTCCGGCACCGTCTCCAATAACTTCTCAATGATCTGATCCACATCCACCCCCTCGGCATCCGCATTGAAATTGGTAAAAATCCGATGCCGAAGCACCGGAAAGGCCATGTGCCGGATATCCTCGGCGGTCACCGCATATCGGCCGTGCAAGATGGCTCTAGCCTTGGCACCCAAAATCAAATATTGGGCTGCCCGAGGTCCTGCGCCCCAGGCCAACCACTTTTTCACAAAATCCGGACTGGGCGGCTCTTTGGGGCGGGTAGCCCGTACCAAGTCCACCGCATAATCGATCATGTGCTGGCTGGCCGGCACCTGACGGACCAGTTGCTGAATCCACAAAATATCTTTGCCCGTGAGCACCGGATGGATGTCTCGCCGGAGAGTTTGGGTAGTGGCGGCGACAATTTCGCGTTCTTCTGCCCGGCTCGGATAGTTGACATGGATCGAGAGCATAAACCGGTCTAATTGAGCTTCCGGCAGTGGATAGGTACCCTCCTGTTCGATGGGGTTTTGGGTGGCCATGACGAAAAACGGCTGTTCCAGCGGATAGGTTACCCCGGCCGAGGTTACCTCGTATTCCTGCATGGCCTGAAGGAGGGCGGCCTGGGTTTTCGGCGGAGTTCGGTTGATTTCATCGGCCAGGACAATATTGGCAAACACCGGCCCTTTGACAAACCGGAACGAGCGTTTGCCGGTTACCGGATCCTGGTCGATGATTTCGGTTCCGGTAATGTCGCTGGGCATTAGGTCGGGTGTAAATTGAATCCGGGAGAATTTGAGTTGCAAGGCCTGAGCGAGTGTGGAGACGGTAAGAGTCTTGGCCAGCCCCGGTACGCCAATAGTCAGGCAATGGCCTCGGGCAAAGATACAAATGAGCATCTGCTCGATCATCTCGTCCTGGCCGATGATCACCTTATGTACCTCATTGAGCAGAAGCTCTCGGGCCTGGGCAATCCGTCGCACAGCTTCTTCCGGACTAATTTGAGGTGTCGCAGGCGCTGGGGCAACCGTAGTCATGTCCGTTCCCTTCTTCCTCCTCCCACCTTTTCGGGTAAGCTATCCTAATCTTGTACCATTTCCGCCGAATGTCGGAAACTCTCCCTGCTGCGAAAGCAGGAATCCCGTTTTTCCTAATAGTTTCTTTTTCAGGACTGCCGCTTTCCCAGGAATGACAACATAGGACCTTGCTTGGACAAGGCAGGGGAGAGGTGCATTCGGCTCAACAGGTACCTAATTTTTTAAGATAGTTTATCTTTACCTTTTTGGCAAGGGCTTCGCCTTTTTGGGTTCGGGCGATGGTTGGGAGGGCGGTTGGCCTAAGGCCAACCGGAAGAAATTCTCCAGCACCACTCGGCCGTGGGGATGGCGATGGTCGTACCGTTCGGGGTGGAATTGCACCGCGTAAACAAGCCGATCCCGATGCTTGATCGCCTGCACCCGACACTCCTGCGTGGAAGCCAGCAGCTCGAACTCTTTGGGCGGCTCGACGATCTGAAAGGCGTGAAACTCCCGGAGGATCGGCTTTTCCGGAAGGCCACCAAAAAGCGGATCCGGCTTCAGAACTTGGATCTCTGTAAAACCCCATTCTTTAAACCAGCCGGGATGGTATTTGGGATTCGGGTCCTGCTCATCTGGTCGGAGCTTTCGCATCCGGACCACTTTTGCCCCGTAGGCGCGGCCGATCAACTGGCAACCACCACAAATCCCCAGAATCGGAATCCTCGTTTCTCGGATGAGCTGATAAAATCGCTCATCCACCTCCCGCGGCAACGACTTGCTTCGGCCTCCGATCAGGATAGCCTTAATCTGCGGCCGATCCAGGTCTTCTCCTTCGACCTCGGTAGCATGGACAACAATGGTGTGCAGGCCGGAAATCTCCGCCACCCGTGCCCGAAAGGTGCAGGCATAAAACTGTTCCAGGGGTTTGGACAGTGTTTTGAATTGCTCATAAATTCGATCCGGATGTTGGATATCGAGGATGCAGATGGTCGGCTTGGAGAGTTGAGCAAGTTGTTCGGGCCGGGTGTAAATTTTCCGCCACAGCTCCTGAAGGCTCGCCTGTTCCGCTGTTTGTTTTTCGGCGGTACTTTTTTCTAATTGTCCTTTCTTTTGAGCCTCTTTTTCTAGGGTTTTTGGAGCAACTGCTTCTCCTGCCAAAACCACCCCCAGCAACAGGGTGGCGATCCAGCCTACCGAGGCGGTTAAAAAAAGCCCTTTTCGAGCCATTGGAATAATCCTTTTCAAGTTGAGGTATTTAGATATACAAAACAACACATTCCCCCTCCCCTTTGTTCCTCCCTCAGCGGAGGTCAAAAGGAACTTTACCATCCTGTTCGTGCTATCAGCCTGTTTTTAACTGCGGGAGGGAAGGGGATAAAAGCGCTGAGCAGCTTAAGAGAGTCTAACAAAACTCCTTTTGCTAGCACTTTATCCCTAGTGAGGGGATGGTTAAACCTTTTTTTGAGGATTCTGTTTTGTTTAGAGCCTCTAAGGCTTGGGCTTCGGTTTTGCCTGGAGGTTTTCCAGGAAGTCGATATGCATTCGGCCTTGGTTGGCGTTGTAGGGTTTGGCGATCCATTCTTTAGAACAAATGTCAATATCGCCGTCGCCATCCACATCGCCTGCTACTGCCTCATGGCCTCCCAATTTTTGGTCCAGGACGATCCGTTCGGCAAACTGGCCTCCGCCCAGGTTTTCCCAGATCACCCAGCGCGGATTCTGTCGGCCCTGGGGCAAAAGGTCTTCCTGTTCGTTGACGAAGATGTCCAGCCGTCCGTCGGCGTTGAAATCGGCCACCGCCAGACTGTGCATGGAGCCGTAGGCAAAACTCTGCGGCAACTGTTGTTTTTGCCAGGTTTGGCCCTTATCGGGTGTGCGTAAAATAACCGCTTTGCCGTCGGTAATGTCTGCATCGACCATAATGATTTCCTGCTTCCCGTCGCCGTCCAGGTCAGCAACTGCGGTGCGCACACAGACGCCATACGGACCTTTTCGGCCAAAGGGGATATTCGGATGAGGCAGCCACTGCAGGCCCCGGCCGTCTTTGTTTTCAAACCAGGTGTCGGCCCGAAGCACGTCCAGATCGCCGTCCCCGTCAACATCCATCATGCCGTTGGGAGCAATTGCCCC
>CALIRO010000086.1 GCA_938042245.1 uncultured Thermoguttaceae bacterium | reverse complement strand
ATATATAACTGAATATAACTGGTTGCGCGGCAATAACAATGGAAGCCCCCTGAGCCGGCCAACCTATCTGGTTAGACGGCTTCCCCCGTTAGGGGGAGACAAAAACGGGTCCAACACGTCCCTACTGCCAGGCGGGCCCCTTGTATGAAGCATCCTCTCCCAGACGGAAGTTATTTTTCGCTCCACTGCCAGGCAACTCAGTCTAATAGACTAAGTTACAACATACTGAAGGCGAATGCGGGAAGCACCCGCACTGCCAGGAGCAATGCCACCAGACGACCTTTCCTCAGAAGAAAATCAGCTACCCTTTCCTCCGCTAGAAAGGGCAGCCGAGTCGCTTGGCTGTCCGGTCCCCTAGACTAAACCGCGCAGGATTTCTTCCCGCTGGGCCCACAGTCGGTCTAGGTGATCGAATTGATCGAGGATGGTGGCCAATTTTCCATGGGCTTCTTCCGGCTGGGTGGGCAATTGGTCTATGGTTTGCCGGAGGGCGGCTGCCTGTTCGACCAAGACGGCATCGTAGGCATAAAGCCGATCCAACACGTTTTCATCCACCCGAACCAGGTCGAAAAATCCGCTGTAGCCCCGCATAGCACCCCGGATTCGACCGATCAGTTGATCCAATCGGCTCCGCAGGAGGTCGATCTGGCCTAGCTGATCCAGTTGGCCCCGGTCGAGCCACTTTCGGCCCAAATCGTCCAGGGGGCGTTTGGCCTGCTGCAATTGGTCGGCCAACCACTGCCGCTGCAAAGCGTCAGCATCCCGCCGATACTCCTTTTCCAAATACCCCCGAAACCCAGGGATATACCGGAGGATAGTTTCCAGGGCATTGCGCCGTTCAAAATGTTCGCTCAGATCCCGCATGAAAAAACCTCCCCAAAACGCCCCTTTTGAGAACAAGTCTTTATGCTACCCGATCCTGCCGGTTCTGCCAAGCAAGGTCGGAAGATGCGAAAGATAGAGAAAATAGTTAATCCAGAGAAAACAGAAACACCCTACGCCCCGGCAATACCCCCAAAACCCCCTTTCTTGGAATCTCTCTTGGCCGGAAATGACTTCCGAAGGTATAACCCGAGTTGCATTAGACCCCTGCTGGGTCCAACCTCGATATGTCTCCATGGTGAACTCAGAGCCATCGGACCAGAGGAGGGTTATCAGATAGGATTTGGCTTTGACTGATCGAGAGGGAGCCTGGGACCACGGCTTCCCCCTCTGTTGACTACGTTTTATCCCTTGCCTGGCCCCCTCGGTCTTGGGGCAAGACCAATCCGGATGGGACGTCGGTGTTGGATGGAATTCCCCGTTGGTAGGTGTCTGCATGGGAGCACGAACGCCATCTTATTGTTGTCGGTTGATCGTAGGGTTGGTTGGGCTTTGGGCGGGCGCCGGTTGTGAGGCCTTGGATCTGACGGATCCGGGCCGGTTTTGGCCCTTTCAAAAGGAGCCGTTTACCGATCAGGTACCGGGGGTTTCCACGCCCAAACAGCGTCGGGAAGCCCTTCGACAGCTTTCTGCACGGGCTAGCCTGGCTGGCCCGGAAGAAAAGCAGCGGATTGCCGATGGCCTGGCCCAAGCCTATCGCCAAGAAGAAGATGCTTCGCTGCGGGCTGAGATTGTGCGTACCTTGGCCCAGTATCCCACCCAAACTACCATGCAGATGTTCCGCCAGGCGGTTACCGATCCAGAGGCGGAAGTGCGGATTGCAGCCTGCGAGGCCCTGGCACGCCTGGACGCACCAGAAGCTGTGGAGCTGCTGGCCAGCTTGGTACGAGGCGACATGGACCCTGATGTTCGCCTCGCTGCGGTACGCGCGTTGGGACAGTCTAAAGACCAGCGGGCCAAAGAAGCACTGAAATATGCCCTCATCCATGGTGATCCGGCCTTGCAACGCCGGGCCATGCTCGCCCTAAAAGAGCTAACCGGTCAGGATTTTGGCGGCAATGCAAAGAAATGGCTGGAGTATTTAGAAGGGGGCCACCCCGAACCAGAACGGCGCCTCTGGATCGCCGATCGCCTCCGGGATCTCTGGGAAGCGCTTTGATTCGTATTCCGTTTATTAGAAGGTTCCCTACCAACAGCCAAATGCACCCAGTTAAGGAACCTTAGGTTACTTATTTTGGACTTTTGCCCCGGCTCTACCGAACGGGGTTGCGGGAGATGTTGCCATATAAGAAGGGGGTTCGTCGAAGCTTTTGGTGGGTTTGGCCTTCTTGGGACATCCGAACTGCCTAGGGCAGAGGGCCTATCAAGCGGTTTCTAAAGCTATTAAGTTCCCACCGACTACGTTTTCCCCCAACAGCCACCCTTTAAAAATAAGGAGTCAGACAAGTAAGGTTCCTTTTTCTCTGGATTTTTCCCCTATTTTCCCGATGTTTCTTGTCATAACTCCTTACTAATTGAGGACTTAGCACCCCCTTAAGGAGTCGAACCCCTCAAAAATCCCCGAAGAAAACAAAGATTTTTTAGAATGCGGTACAAAATGCAGTACAAACCAAACCGCTTCCCCCGGTAGGATACCAGAAAACCGGCCTTTAAACAACCCCCAAGCCCCTCTTGGTAGCCTCCCCCCCGGAGGTTGCCCCCCTAGCCCAACCTCTCCTCCTCCGGGGGATGCCCGAACCGGCCTGGAGGCACCAACCGATCCGGATGGAGGCCCTTCGAGATTGCCTCCCCTTCCCCCAGAAATTGCTTCGGTGCTGACCAACCTCTCTGATGCCCAAAAGGCGGCCTTGCTGGATTGGCTCTTGCAAACCCGGCAAAAACCATAACAGGTACGAGCAACCCCCACACGGAAAGCGATTCTATCGTTATAAAAAAACTCTGACTAACCGTTCGACTGCTCCCCGGCCCCCTGGAGGAACGACCCCCCCGTCGGAAGGACCCATCCTAGAGAAACAGCCCCCCTTAACGGGTGGAATGTTGACAAAGTTGACACATACAAAGGGGGGGAAAACCGGACAAAGCCACGGCTAATAGGACCAAAATTAAGCCTTCTAGAGGCCCTAGCAGCTAGGTTCTTCCGGACACGCCCCACGGACGAGGGCCGCGGGAACGCTCGCGATACTCTCGCGATACTAAGGAGACTTTCTTTCTGTTGTCCGGTACGCAAGCGGGTGAGCGGAGGTGGTGGCCACCACTTCCGCCAAGCGGCCCGGGCGCGTGGTAGTGGGTTCAACCCTTCCTGGCTACCGCGGCCCGGGCTGGCCCGCCCTAACAGGAAAGGGTTTCTCATGGCCGATTCTCTTGCCGATGCCGTAGCCCGTTTGCTACGGATTGCTCCAGACTCTTGGGCCGACGTGCCTAAAGATTTGTCTTCCGATGAGAACACCGCCCTGTACGCAATCACGGCGGCGGGCTTCATTGAGCGGCGCACAACCTTCACGGTGCGGTTGCCCGGCGAAGAGCAAGCCCAACGCATCACGATCGAAGCGACAGGCGAGTTTGGCGTTGCCGACGCCATGCAATCCGTGGTTCAAGATTGGTGGGCCCGATTGGGCAAGCGGTGGCAAACTCTGAGAGAAGAGTTGGGCGAACCCATCAAGCCCATCGTCACCCGAGATCGCGACGAGTGGCGATTGACAGAGCCGGGCCGACTGGCCAAGGGTGACTTGGAGCGCGGCGAGCAACGCCCCGTTGACTTCGCCTTGAAGCGGGGGTTTTTTGACGGCACGCCACGACTGCTACCCGACGGACGCCTCACCCGACGTGAGCTGGTTCGTGGCCATGGCCGGCTGGTGAGCATCGAGACCGTGGAAGGCAAGCCATTGGCGGTGGATGTGGCCGGGTTTTCAGCGGCTCCAGAGTTGGCCCAAGCCTTCGCCAAGGCGTTGGAGCCTTTCTGGAGAGCTGCACCCCCACTCCAAGTCGAGAAGCCGGCGGCTGAGTACGTCTTCCGCCGTGACGGTGACGGTTGGTTTGTCCGGGCTTTCGGGAAGGAAGGGCACTTTCAAAACCTGAAGGGATTTGAGTATATCGCCAAGCTGCTTGCTTGCCCCCACAAGCCTGTACCGATGGTGGAGCTGATAGGTTCAGGGGACGCCAACGCCACGGCCACCCTTCGCGCTGTAGTCACCACCGACGTCCCGCAGGCGGTATTAGATACGCAAGGGCGCCGAAGCCTAGAAACCCAGCTTAGGCAATTGGTAGAGGAAATCGAAGCGGCTGAAAAACACGGTGATTCTACGCTAGCGGAACTATACCGCAAGGAGTTCCAGACAATATCCGAACAGTTAGGCAAGGATACTACACCAAAAGGGCAACCGCGGAACTTCGCGACTAACGTGGACAAACTGCGGGCGCGGATTGCTAACGCGCTTCGTCGTGCCTATGACGTTTTACGTAACGGCGAAATGCGTGATTTGGCCAACCATCTAGAAACGTCCATCGACGCCCAAGGCGATTGTTTCGTCTACTCGCCTTCCCCTCAGCCCACGTGGGTTCTCTGATTCCACGCCAGTGACGCCATTAGTTACGCCAAACGTAACTAAGTAACGCAAAACGTTACGCGTTCCTTTATAGAGCGGCTGCACAGTGCAAGCCGCAACAGGTTGTAACCGGTTTCTGTAAAGGAGCGTGTGACTATGCTGGAACGTCTACTTCTCACCCCCCGCGAAGCAGCATATCGCCTTGGGATTAGTCCCCGGCACCTTTGGAACCTGACGGCCCCGCGCGGCCCAATTCCGGTGGTGCGGCTTGGCCGGAAGACGTTTTACCGCCCGGAAGACCTTGAAGCCTTCGTGGCCGAAATGGCCCAGCAATCGGCGGAAGGCCGTGACCGCCCCGACGGATGGGAAAAGGAAAACTCTTCGGCTGGGCCGGATTACGAAACAGCAGGCTGAAAGAATGCTCATTCTGATCGAGCGGCTCTTGGAGGCCAAGCGATTGGCCTTGCCCTTGGACAGTGAAACAGCCCGGTGGGTAGAGACCCTTGACGATACTATCCGAGAACGATTAGCCCGGCTTGGCCTGGTTCCGTCCAAAGAACCAGAAAAGCCGATTTGTCCCCTCAAGCAATTTTTGGAGGACTATGTTAGCCGTCGGCCTGACATTACCCAAAGGACCGAAGAAAATTGGCGGCAAGTGATTACCCGGCTTGTGATGTTTTTCGGCCCGGATAGGGATATTGCTTCGATTGGCCCCGGAGAGGCAAGAGATTGGGCCTATTGGCTTCGGACTTCTGAGGCTCGGCTTGGGGATTTAGGGAAAAATCGTGGGTTAAGTGAAAACACGGCCCGAAAGATGGTGTCGGTTGCCCGACAGTTCTTCGCTGATGCCCGACGGCGGCGGCTGATTACGGAAAATCCCTTTGAGGGGATTCCAGCTGGAACTGGCCCCAATACGGAGCGGGAATATTTTGTAAGCCGGGAAGAAATTGAGCGGCTCTTGGAGGTAATTCCGCATACGGAATGGAAATTGTTAGTTGCCCTGGCTAGATATGGCGGATTACGGGTACCCAGTGAAGCGCTGGAACTCCGATGGACCGATATAGACTGGGAGCGGCGGCGGATGGTGGTACGTAGCCCGAAGACCAAACGGCATGGGTATTCTATCCGCATAGTGCCGATTTTTTGGGAACTAGCTCCCTATCTTGAAAAGGCATAGGAAGAAGCTCCTGAGGGGGCAGAGTTTGTGATAACCCGGTACCGGACTTCGGAGGTAAATCTTCGGACTCAGTTGATTAGATACATACTCCGGGCTGGTTTAAGGCCTTGGCCGAAGCTCTGGGTAGCAATGCGGCAAAGCCGGGTAAATGAACTTATTAGAAAACATCCTGCCCCAGCGGTAACGGCTTGGTGTGGGCATTCTAAAGAAGTAGCCGAGAAATACTATTGGCGGACTTTAGAATCCGACTACCTGAAAGCTACTCTCCCCGATCAGGCGGCTTCAGGCGGCCCAATAGGAAGCGGTACGAACGGCGGTACTTTTGCGGTACAAAATGCGGTACGGCAAAGCTTGGCAAGGGTTTGGCAAGATAGAGAACCTTTTTCTCAACCCTTTGGAGAATACCAACTTGCGCCAAACTTTTCTTCGCTATGCGGCATAGTGCACAATTGTGAACACCCCCTAGGGGAGTCGAACCCCTGTTCTCGGACTGAGAATCCGATGTCCTAGGCCACTAGACGAAGGGGGCGAAAAAATCGCCTCTCTACCGAGAGGAAAGTCCGCTCTTCACGGGCTAAGGAGCCTTCCAAAAGGAAAACATTCTTTATTATCTCCCATGGCCACCCAACTGGCCAGGGGAAAAGTACGTCCACTAAACACTCTTCCCACAGCAAAGCGCTGGTATTACCCTTCTTCCGGGAAGGTCTAGAGTGTACGTTCCCGGGATTCCTTACTAACCCCTAGGAATCCCCCTCTAGCATCTTCCGTTCGCGGGATAAAGTGCCGAAACGTCCCTCCCCACCGTGAAAAACCCACGGACTTTTACCTTATCCTCCTCTTGAGGAAAATTACCCAAGTGAACGATGTTCGTCGAACGATTAGTCTTTATCGGTTAACCAAGCCGCTGTTGCCGTTTCCAAAGGTTTTTCGAAGGAATAATCCACTTCCTCCCGGTAAAAGTAGTGTATCTCTCTAGATTGTATGCGTCAACAGGGATAGAGAGATTGTTTTTCGGGGAGCTAAATGGCGACTATCAGGAGGGATGAAAACTGGGGAAATCCGAATCCGTATCCAAAAAATCTTTCTGGTTCGTTCGGAGCATTTTAGTGGGTGTTGCCTGATGGTTGGTTGGGAATGCTCGCCAAGAGCGGTTTTTCGCTTATGCTAGGGTGGCTGAGTGGAAGGGGCAACCAGCTCTGGTGCTTCTGGGGAGCCCTGGGGATTATCGTGGACCAAGAAGTAGCCCCTTTGTTCGGTGGATAAAGGATTTTTGGGAAAAGTGGTGGGCATTTGGCACAGCAATTGCAAATAAGAAACACAGGTTAAGGGTTGGATTAAAAAGGGAATCGACGTCGGAGGGGCGGTACGCTTTCTCGAAAAGATCGCTTTCCCCCGCATACCCCCTTCCCGGAGCAGAAGAGGCACCCCCCCGACGGATCGGAAGCGCTAGCTTCCGATATTCTAGTTAGGCGAGCTGGAGGTTAGCCGCCCGAACTAACCCCAGCTCGCCTTTCTTTTTCCCAGGATGTGGGTCATGTCTTTCTACACTGTTGGTTATGTTGACGCCATTTTTTAGGCTACTATATTCGGGATCCTGGGTATTCTTGGTGTTGCAAAATTGAACAAGTGTTGCAAAATAATACATAACTCTTCTGGGGGGATTTGCTCAGTTTTGATTCATGCCCCTATCCGTGTTACCTCGAAAAGGGGGATTTAATCCACTATTTAATACTATATTTTCTGTTTTTTTCAAGGTGCTTGAAAAGTTAGTCGGCAGTGGTGTTCGAAGGAACCCCCCTGTGCCGAGTACTGGCGGGATTGTGGGGTGCTAAGCGTCTTGGCAGCCGCAGGCGTTCAGCGAACCCCACACTCCCGAATACTGTTTTGGGGATTGGCCGGTTGGATCGAGTAACGTTCTGCTTTCCCCTGAAAAACCAGCGGTTTCCCGATCCAGAGGGGGGCAGTCTGGCCCCTCCAACACCACCAAAAAATAAGAAAGTGGCCTCACCGGGAGATGAGCGGTATAACCTCATTTTGATCGAGGCAGTACGAATGCCCCCAGAAAAATAAGGGTGGCCTCACCAGACCACCCTTCTAAATAGGGATAAATTACCCTGAGGGACCTTACCCTTAGAACCCCTAACACGATAAGGCCGGGCAGCACACACTCATCGTTTGTCCAGGTGGTGCCTCGGAAAGGTCATTTGCTTATTGTTAGAGGCTCTTGTTTTGCCTTGTGCGAAATTCCGTATTTGCCCAAAACCCTCTTCCGCCTCTCCGGGGTGCTTACTCCTTATCATCTTTACTGGGCGTTTGTTTGGTGTGGAAGACGGCGTGGCAATCGTCGCAGCTTTGGCGGAGTTTGGCATTGGCCTGGAGGGCAGCTTCTGGATTTTTGGCCCGGATGGCGGCATTCAGCTCTCCGGCGGCTGCCCGCATCTGCAAACAGAACTGCTGCCACTTTTCTACTTCGGTGGGCTTTTCGGTTTCATCGGCATGGGGTAGGGAAGCTTGGGCGATGACGGCCAAGACGGCGGCATACCCGGCATATTCTTTGGCCCGTTTTTCCAGCCTGGCGGGTGTCAACGAGGAATCCCGAATCTTGTTGCTGATCAAGGGGACGGCTTCCATGAGATAGTGCAATGTGGCGACTTTCTCCCATTTCAGGGTGCTGGGATCGCCCTGGGCGGCGGCAGCACCGACTAAGGATTCGACGGCTTTTTTGGCCGAGGCCAAATCTTTGGCCGAGGCCAGCTCCTTGGCCGCCGCCATCAGAGCCGGGGCTGCCTTCTGATACTTGTTCGGCTGCTCGTGCAGCCCTAAGGCCAAGGCCAGCACAATTAAGGTATTAGCATCTTTGGGGAGTCTTCCTTTGGCATCTTTGAAGTTCTCTTCATTTTCCACCGCCTTCTGGAGGTCTTGGAGATACTGTTCCATTTGGGCTTCTAGGTCGTCGGCGGGGGCATAGCTAGAGACCGGAGCGGTGGGAGAAGAGGCGTCGGCTGAGGGAGCTTTTTCAGCCGGGGGCGGAGTCGGAGCAGTTTCCTGCTTGGCCGGTGCCGGTTCTGGGCTAGGGGGGGAAGGTTTTTCTTTTTCTTCAGAAGGTTGGGCAGCGGGCGGCTGTGTTTTCTCAGGTTCGGCTTTGTCTTGTTGGGGTTTCTCTTCCGGGGCTGGGGTAGTAGGTTTTTCTGGGGGAACCGTCGGGGGGGCCGGCGGTTCGGGCGTTAACGGTTGGGCGCCAGGTGGTTGTTGTGATGTCGCCGCCGGGGGAGGTCCTGCTTTGGGCTTAGCCGGTTCCTGGCCGCATCCACCCACCAGAAAAACCCCACCCAACAGTCCAACCAAACTTGCTACAGAACACATCCGAGACCACAGTGCACATCTCATTGGAACACCCTTTCTCCTTTTGGAATCAGACGTTACAGAATCAGAACAAACCCTCTCTGGTGAAGAGCCTTTAACAAACTCCGATTTCCTAGCCCTATATCCCTAGTGGAGGGAGTAGTTTATCCTTTTGACGGTTCGGTTTTGTGAGAGGCCTCCAAGAGCACAACCCCCAAGGAACGAAAATACGTTGGGGAGGCCCCTTCTCCAGAGGCCGAAGAACCGTAGGGGTCAATTAGGCGCCGGCGGATTCCGGCGGAGCGGCGGCTGCCTGGGTCTTGGCCCGTTCGATCGACTGCAATGCCAAATAATTCTGGCCGAAACGAGCCAGATTGTCTATCTCCTGGTCGAACTGGTCGTAGTGGCGTTCTTCGTCCAGCAGGAGGTCTTCGAACAGGCGTTTGGATACGGCGTCGCCGTGGGCGGCGCATTGGTTGGCGAACTGGTTGTAGTGCTGGATAGCTTCTTCTTCCAACCGGCGGGCCATTTCTAGCATTTTCGGCACATCATGGATCTTTTCCACTGGGGCGGCCAAGACCATTTCCACCTCCCCTTTGAGGAACAGGATCCGCTCGGCCAGCCGTTCCACATGGAGCATTTCCTGGATAGCAATGGCCCGGAACAGCGCCGACAGGGGGTCATAGCCCTGATCGTCGCAGTGGAAATGGAAATACATGTACTGATGGACGGCTGTCAGTTCTTCAGACACCGCCTGGTTCAGCAAGGCAATACTCTTGTCGTGCACCGCATTTCTCCTTTGCAAAAAATGGATCTCCCACACCTATGACCTCTAAAACACGTGGGCTTTATTATAAAACCCAAGCAGCGGCGGAAAAAGCACCACCGCCGCACTATCATTACCTCCACGGGACTTAGGGGAATGAACCCCCCAGGGGCAGGAAAATCAAATCCCGGGCCAAAGTCGCTTGTATCGGCGAGTTTCACGGGGGGAGGGCTGCTATGGTGGGCGAACATATTTGGAACCTCTGAATAACCGCTGAATTAACTGAAAATTTTGTCCTTGGTCGGATTTTTTTCACTTTTGGGGCGGTTCGGAAGAGAGAAAACCTTCGTAGGGGGGTGTCTGGCTTCTCTAAATTGCCTGTTTTATTCTCTTTGGCCGACCTCG
>CALIRO010000085.1 GCA_938042245.1 uncultured Thermoguttaceae bacterium | reverse complement strand
CTTATGCAGTAAGGAGTTAGGTGAGAAAGAGGCGGCATAAAATGGAAAGCCTCCAGGGGTTCTGGCGAAAGTTTCTCTATTTTGCCAGAACATTCTTCCAGTTGCTGTGTTGTAGGTTGGGCCTTTAGGGCACTGCAGTTTGCGCTGGTTCCCAAAGGATTGTTGGAGCGGCAAGAGCCCGACCGCAGTTTACGCCTTCCGTTCGCTGCATTTTGCGCCGCTGGAAGAAAGTACCTCACATTCGAGATCCTGCTCGCCTTGTAAAAGAGGCGGCCGAACTGCATTTTGCGCCGCCGGAGGAAAGTACCTCCCCCCTCTGGGTGGTTCCAGTACCTGGCCATCGCAAAGCATGATTCGTTGGATCAATATATAGGAAGCTCTGGAAAATACTGAACATTACATGAACTTTGTGAACACTTGATCTATTCCTTTGCCTATCGGTTTCCATTGGCTGGGTACTATATATGGAGTCTAATGTTGGCGGTACTACTATATGTTGGGCCCATGGACGGAGTGTCCGAAATAGTGCAAAAATATATCCTTTGAATTCTTCAGAGGTTCCTATAGTGGAGGAGGGCCACCGAGGGGGTGTTGGCCAGCCACTTTATATCCACCGCCGAAGGGAAAGCCGCCGCTAGGTTGCTTTTGCAAGAGGCCCACAAGCTATGGCCAAATGGGGCCCAATGTTCTATGCCCACCCGCTGAAGGATAGGAAGGAGCCCTTGAGGTAGGTTGCCCCCGTTGAATCCGCTAGGGCGTTGTGGCGGCTATGGAAAATCGGCCGGAAATACATCGATTTTCTCCTCCGGGGGCGCTTCCCCGGCCGCTTCTAGGTAGGGCCTCAGGTTGGGGAACAGGGGGAGAGGAGAAATGGTTTCTTCTGGCCCGCCGTCTTTTGAGTGGGTACTACGATCTTGCCTGGGTTCCCATGGATTCCCCCTTCCCTGTTAACCGGAATGCCTCGGAGGGAATCCGAAGCCTGGCAAACGGGGCCAATGCCAAGGGTAATCTTTGCTCCCCTATGCTTGACAGCGAGTAGAGGAATATATTACAGGTAGTAAGAAGCAAGGCGTGTGTTTTCGTCCTCTTAGGTCCTCTCGGCGATTTTAGGCTCCCGAAAGCCCGAACGGCCTAAAACCAGCAATTATGCAGACGTTCCTGGTGAAAAAAAGTGTGGGCGATGGGAAAATTGTTAGACGTCTCGGGGGGAGGGTAGAATGAAGCCGTGGTGGGGGGGACGAATTGGTCTGCGAGGAGCTGCGAAGGAGAGAGGGCCGAGATGTGCGAAGAGGTGCGCAAGGAGATTTTACGGCGGGTGGCTAAGGGGCTCCGGGAGCAACTTGGAGATGTAATCCCTGCGGCCCATCTCGAGGCTGTGGTTGCATTGGGGTGTCGGCAGCTTGAATACAGCGAGTTAGCTTGTCCGGGTTTTTGCAAAAAGGTGGCCCTGCTACCTGGGGATGGGCAGGCTCGAGAGGAGCAGCTCCACCGATGGGCGGATGAGCTTTGCCGAGACGTGCTCGGATCGACATCCATCCGGGATTGCGAACGGGTGGCCCGTTTTTTGGTCCCGGGCACCAGTGAGGCGGACAGGCAAGAGATTGTGCGTCAATTCCAGTTGGAATACATGAGTTTTGTATATGGTGGGGCGTGGAATGAGCAGAGGGACGCGCCTGGAGGGTTGCTTGGGGCGAGGTTGATCCACAGTTTTGGTAAAAGGGAGGCGGGCGTTTTGTTTGCGCAAGCCCAACAGATGCTCGACGAGAAGCTCTTTTCCGTCGAGGGTTTTTCCCGCTGTGCGGCGGAATACGACCCAGCCAAGGGAAAGAAGTTTGGGAACTTTCTGAAACAGAGGATCCGGTGGCGTGTGGGCGACGTGATACGTACGCTGAGGCGGGGAAGGGAGCAATATAGGGGCAAGGTGTACCCTGAAATCTCAAAGCCAGGCGGAATGGAGAATATAGCCAGCCAGGCTGAGAAAGACCCGTTGGACCGCCAGGACCGTGGGAAACCGTTGGAGCTGTTGCGGAGGTGTTTGCAGCGCTATCGGGAGCAGTCGGGATCTGTCCAGGCGGAGAAGGAAGTGGCAGCATATGAGCTTCGCTGGAAGGCCTACTGGGATCCCGAGGAAATGAGCGTTTCAACCCAGGGACTCGTAGGGTCTGAGTGGGAGCGGCTTAAGCAGGAGTTCCGAGACTGTCAGCAGCGGTACCGGCAGTTGGAGGAAGTGGAACTGGCTGCAGCGCAATTAAGGTGCCAGGAGGCTGCCCAGGAGCTAGAGTGGGTTCGGACTCAATTGGAGAAGGTAGCCCAGCCGGGCATCGAGATAGAGGTTCTGGAGGGGGAGGCTAGCCTTCGGGAGATGACGGAGCTGAGAGCGGAATGGAACGGGCTTGGGTACCGGGATCGAGAGGGGCTGAGGGGCCTGAAGCTGAGGTATCAAATAGCTTGGAAGAGCCTAGCGCGGGCGCGAGGTAAGTTGGAACGGGTAAGGGTGGAGATTACCAAGTGGGAGGCGCGCCGCAAGCCTTGGATCCGGAGCGAGGAAGAGATTGCGAAACTTTTGGGAGTTTCGCAGGAGAGCGTATCGCGATACATCCAGCGGGTCGAAGCCTTCCTCCAAGCGAATTGCCGGCGGATAAGCTGATGAGGTGTGAATAGTTTTTAAGATTCCTGCGTATAGAGCTACTAGGGGCAGTCTGAGCAGGACCGACCAGGCCACCGGAGCAAAACTCCATGGAATCCCAGAAAGAAGATTATGGTTCACGAGCCTTAAGAGTAGTTATGCGAAACCTAATAGATCTGTTGCCCGAGGAGCCCTGGCCGGATCGGTTGCCGGAGGAAGTGGAGGAACTGTTGTGGGACTACGCTTTGGGGTTGCTGGAGTTGCCGGAAGAGGAGCGGGTGATTGCTATTCTGGCCTGGAGCCAGCGGGCCGAGGAGGCTTTGGCCGAAATCCGCAACGCGATGGCCGAGGCGGGGATGGCGTTGCCCATTGAGCCGGGGCCCCTCTCCAACGAATCGGAACTTCTCCGGCGAGCCTGGCAAAAGTTGCGAGCGGTCCTTTCGGTTTTAGGGCAGCAGTTGAAATCGCTGGCCGCGGTGGTGGCGAATACGGGGAACCGGCTGATCTGGTCGCAGGAGGACCCTGGCACGGGGCTGGACTTGCGAGGTGCTGGCCTGGTGAGGTGGGCCGCACAACCGGTCTGTCTCGATTTCCGGACCGATATCGACTCCCAAAGGCTTGGAGGCGGCATTGTGGAAATTGATGGTCCCACCGGTCTTTCAGCCAAAGTGCACCGGATTTCGACGGATCGCGTGGACCTGATAGTAAGGGTCGGCGAGCCGGTCATCGAGGGTAAGGCACGGATGTTTCAGTTAGTGCCTAAAGAGGCAGGCGTAGAGGAATTGGAGGTGGGCCTAGGGGAATGGCTCCGGGAGGGAGAGGCAAAGTTCGAAGATTGCCCAGCAGGGTTGTTGAAGATCGTGGTCCCGGATGGGCGTGAGCTGAGCATCTTCCTGGATACGGGCAATCCGTAAGGAGTAGCCCCAAGCAATGCGTGGAGCTGTCTGGCACTGTGCGGGGGAGGTATCACGCCATGGCGGTGTTGGTTCTCCATTACACGGTAGAAGAGGGGTACGTGGGTCTGGAAGCTCGGCTGCTAAAGGCTGGCGGCTCGGAACAGCCCTGGAGAGTCTATCCACGCCTGGAATAAAAGGCCCGGGACCATTCGGTCAGATGCGAAGTAACTTCTGTTAATGCCTTGTCCACCGAGATTCACCGCGTGCTGGCTGGGGCGGTGGACGCCATGGGCGACTCGGCTGACAATCTCGACCACCGGGCAGCCCAGGGGTATCTGCAGGAGCTTCGCTCCCTTGGGACCGAATTGCAGCGGCGTCTGCTGCCAACGGATCTCACTGAGGAGCTCCATCGGGAGTGGGCGATTCAACACATCATTTTCGAATGCGACCCAAGACTCAGCAACGTACCGTTTGATTTGATATTCCTTTGGGAGGATTTTCTGTGTTACCAATTTGCAACGGGGAAGCGGCTGCTAAGTCCTGGGTTGCCTGGCCCCGCTCGAAAGCCGCCTCATCAAGGGAACGCAGAACCGGCGGAGGTTGGGTGCCGCGGCTTCAGCTTAGTGGACCCTGAAGGGAGCTTGCAAGCTGAAGGTGCAAAGCGGCTGCGGGTCGAGTTCGAGCGATTCCTCGACTCTTGGGAAACCCTGACGGATGGGCGAGGCCGTCCGGCTCGAGAGAGGATCGACTTTAGCAAGATTCGGGCGTTTCGGCCGGTGCGTAAGGCCGACCTGGAGAATGCCCTTCAGCAGTATCGGATGGTAAATCTGGTCTGCCATCATGTTGTTGATCCGCAGTGTCCCGAGCGGAGTGGATTTGTGCTGAGTGCGATGTCGGGCAAGCCGGCTGAGGTGTTCACCGCAGCGGACTTGGCCGGCTGTCTTGGGCCTGGGACGATACCGCCCTGGGTGATGTTGGCCATTGCCTGCCGCTCTGGGACCCTCGAGGGCTGGAATTCCGAGTGGATGCATCTGAATCGGTTGTACGGGATGGTGGACGCTGCCATGCGGGCGGGGGTGCATCACTACCTGGGGGCCATCGTCAAGATTCCAGCCGACCGCTCCCCGGGATTGCTATTGCCATTCTATCGCCACCTTATCGAGGGGAACTCGGTCGGCCAGGCATTGCGCGCCGCCAGGCAAACGTTCCGCGTGAATCTCCGCGATCCGTTGGATGCGGGTACTGCTTTAGGTCTGGCCTTTGTGCTTTACGGCGACCCGACGGTGGGTTATTTCTGCGCCGAAGGGCATGTGGCCTATGGGGTGCCCAGGTCATATGTGAGGCCATGGAGCAGGACGGCACCCGCTGCGGGAGGGTCGTCTGCCAAAAGGACGCCTCTTTTGGGAGTTTCCGGTGTGCTCGGCATGCCGGACCTAGCTTAAAGTGCTCAGCGGGGCACCCAGTGGCAAATCAAGAGCAACTCACTCGATGCCAATTTGAGGGGTGCCGGAACTCAGTTTGCTCGGACTGCGCCGGTTATGGCCAAGGGTTGTGCTGGGAACATTGCTGCTACGACGGGCACCCTATCCCGAAGGGCACTCAGGCAAAGCGTTGCCCTGATCCGACCGGCATCCACCCGGGCGAGAACCGGAGCGTGTGTCCTCAGGACAACGGTTGGCTGCAAGGTCTTTGCCGGGAGTGTATGAAAATTAAGAGTCAGGTTCCTCCCTCTTGTCCGCACTGCGGCAGGTTCATTGTCGATGATCCCAATTCGGTTCACTATAATCCTTGGTCGGACGTGATTTGCGACTGCTGCCAGAGGCCCCTTTGCGCCGCCTGCAACCAATGGTATTTGACGACACGCTATTGCCGTAACAGTCGTGCACGTACCCCACAGCAGCTTGACGACTGGTGGATAGATAATCTCGAGGAGCGAGGGAGGAGTGATTCGGAATTGGCCACGCAGACGGCCCTGAGAGCCGCACTGGCAATGTCAGAGTCTTTCCAGGAAGGCGTGGCAGCCAGTTTAAAGGAATGGGTGCGATGGTACAACGTCCTGCCGAGGTTGTGGCCTGGGGTGTGGGACGTGATTTTTGGGCAGCAACGGTGCTGGCGGGGGGTTCGGTTCGATGTGTGCGATTTGAGGCAAACATGGAACGACGGCCAAAGCCAGCCACACAGTAATGATGCTGCCCAAGGCTTAGATGTGGGCAAGTTGAGGCAAGCATGGAACGACGGCTTGCGCCAAGCGTGGAAGCTTCCCCAAAACCCAGCGTGGGGTCCGCCGAAGCAGTGGACTGATTTGTATGTTGCGGCCAATCAGTTGCGAGTGCATTTAGTGCGTGGCTTGCTTGGTGCGCCAGTGATCGTGGCGGTCGCTACGCTGACGCCTGTCCGCTTCCAACGGCAGCGAGGTCCCGTTTTCACGCCCGCCTCCCAGGAACACGTGGATGTGGTGAAAAGGGTTTTGAGCAAATGGTGCAAGGCCCAGGCACGTTCGGAACTCGCAGACACGTATTTGGTACTTCTGAGCACTACCGGCTGGGAGGGCGGTCCGGACACGTACGCACAGTATGGCACCCGGTTCTTCACGGTGGTGGCAGCCCCGGGGGGGAAAGACTTTCGCGTTCTCGTTCCCCCATTGCTAGGCAAGCCAGACTGGGTCAGAGATTTTGTGAGCTGCCTGCGCCCGCAATCCGTATCCGAGCGCTTGGAGAGACTAGTCCAGTGGATGAAGGTCGCATTGAAAACCCGTAGCTATCTCAGTGCGGCCGATGTTCAGGACGAATTGGAAACAGAGTGGAAAGAGCCGGTGGACATGCGAGAAATTCTCGCCGCCTTTGAATGGCTGGAGCGAGACGGCTACCAACGGGACGGTGAGTACAAAGATACGATTAGACCATTGCCGCCGGCGAGGAGGCTATCGCACCACCTCCGGCAGCGCCGGTGGCAAAGCCGTCTGGCCTGGACGATCGCAGGAGCCGGAGCAGGCTTATCGATGGTCTCCTATTTCTGGAGAGGGGGGGAACCCGAACGGATGGGACTCGGACTCCTCATGCTAGGGGGCGCTTGGATACTGAATGTTTTTTCCAAACTCATTGGTTTCCGGAAAAATCAGGCATAAAAAACCAACTCGTGGCGTAGGATATATTGTATCTGTGAAGACGATCCCAAACGGAAGGAGGTGTCATGTTCGAGTGGCTATTTGGACGGCAAAAGCGCAAGAGCTTTCGTACTCTTAGTGCTACCGAATTAGAACGAATTCTCGGGCGCAAGCCGGGCCTGTTCCAAAGATTGGGGGATGCCGGCGAATTTCTAAAGGAGTTGTTCGGCAGCCATCGCGAGCTTTCTGTGGACGCTGTGGAGGAGCGTGTGGCTAATCTAAAGAACTACCGGGCCACCTGTTATGAAAAAATGGACCAATATACCGTGGAGAAGGGGCGCACCTTTCGACAGCTCGAGGCCCTCCAACAAGAACTGAGAGATCCGAACTCTCCTCCCTGGCGCCGCGCCACCCTCAAGGCCAAAGCCGAGGAAGAAATGTTCGCATACCGAAGCTACGATGCCACGCTTCGCCAATGGCAGCAGAACGTCCGGGCGGCCACTGTGATCATCACGCAGTTGGAGCGGCTGATTGGGCTAATGGCGCGGCCGATGCGCGAGGGAGAACTGGATGCCTGGGCCACGGAGCTTCAGTTGGCTGCTGAAGCCGCAAGCGATTTCGCGGGGAAGATCGAGGACCTACAACGGGCAGCCACCCCGGTGCCACCATCCCCGACTCAGGGTTCTACCCTTCCTTTAGCAGAGTCCTTGGCAGACCTGGCCCCCTCTGAGCAAGATGAATCGCAACGCGAAACCAACATCCAAGAAGAATTAAAGCGGTTATTAGAGCAGTAGCGAAGCATTTTTTGGAGACCTTCCTGAGAAAAGGAGCCTGACTATGTCGCTCTGGCAAGGCCTTGCCGGTCTGTTCGGCCGGCGCAAGACGATTGACCAAATCTCGTCCGATGAGCTGAAACGCGAACGAATCGCGTTGGAACAAACGCAACGCCGGGTTCAGCGGGAGATTGACAACCTAGAAGCTCGAAAACACGAATTGTTCCTGAAGGGGAAGGATGCGGCCAGTTCTCGCGAGCGGGTCGAATTGGCCCAACAAATCTGGGATTTGGAGTCCGCCATCCGCGAAAAAGCCAAAGACTTGGATCTGGTTCACAAAAATCTGCGGATCGTAACAGGCCTCCTTCAGCTCAAGGAACGGATGGACCTGATAAGGCGACTTAAGGTGGGCTCGCTTATCAGCCGTCTCTCCGTTGAGGATCTGGCTACCTATGTGGACCAGGCCATCATCGGCGAGCGTTTCGAGATGGAAAAGTTCACCGCCCTGCTGGAAGCCCTCCAAGGGGCCACGGAAGGGGACTTGGTGAAAACGATTCCTCCGGAGGTTCAGTCCATCGTGGCGGCCATGGAAGAGGCCAAAGCGGCTGAGGAAGCCGGCCGTCCCGATGAGGTTGCTCGTGCCGTCCAGAAAATGGATGAACTTCTTGCGGAAAAGGCTCCCGACTCCGACCAGTCCTGAGAGGACCCTGCAATGACGATCGATCTGAGTCGTAGTGTGGAAGAAGCGTTTCAAAAGGCTGTTGCACGAGCGGAAGCACTTCGGGCCGCAGGCCATCCGGACCAGGCTGCCACCGTATACCGCCACGCAGCCGCCTTAGTCCGTCAACTGGCTCAGTATGCACTAAGTCCCGCGGAAAAAGCTCGCCGCTTGGAACGGGCTCGACAACTGGAGACATTGGCTGACCGCGTCGTGCACGAGAAACGGCCCCCCGCAGCGGCGCCGAACAGGCCGGTAAAGCCAGCCCAAGTCCGCGATGAACTTCAGGCCCAGATTGACGCCTTAATCACCCGGGCTGAGGTGAGCTGGGATGAGATCGGCGGATTGGCCCAGACGAAACAGCAACTCCAAATAGCCTTCGGGATCGCGGTGGCCCAGAAACCGCCCGGCGTCAAGCTCGACGTGGTCCGGAATGTGCTCTTGTACGGACCGCCGGGAACCGGCAAGTCCCTGTTGGCCGCAGCAGTCTCTCACGGCCTTGGCGCCACGTTCTTCAACGTCAGCGCTTCGGCGCTTTTGTCGAAGTGGTTTGGGGAGTCTTCCCGTTTGATCTCCAGACTGTTTTCCACTGCCCGAGACCGAGCGCCTTCGCTTATCTTCCTCGATGAGCTGGACTCGCTGTTTCGTTCCCGCGACGCCTCGCCCAGCGGCGCGGAGCACCAGGTCCTTTCGACATTGCTCGTGGAGATGAGCGGGGTTACCACCAGCGGCCAAGCCCCTCCCGTGTTCGTCATCGGAGCCACCAATGCACCCTGGCTGATGGATTCCGCAGCCTTGAGCAGGTTCGGACGGCGGATTTATGTCCCCTTGCCCGATGCCGATGCCCGCAAGGCCATCCTGGAGATTCACCTCACCCGGAAGGGCCACAGCCTGGAGTTTCCCATCCAGCGGCTCGTGGAGGCCACGGCCGGTCTGAGCGGCCGACAGCTTGCCTACTTGGCGGCAGCCTCCATCGAACGCATGGTAGCCCAGTGTAATCCCGACCTGGCCGAAGCCGTCGTTAAGGGCGCCGCCGGTCAATATCAGATCAAAACCCGGCCTCTGACCTGGGACGACTTTGCACCCCTGTTGAAAGACATCAAGCCGGATACCTCCCCTGAGGAACTCCGGCGGTTTGAAAATTGGGCAACTAATAAGTAGCCAGGAGCAGCCTACGATGGGACTATTTGATCTTTTCAAATCGCGCCAGCAGCGGGAACTGGAATCGGAAATTGCCATCCGCACCACCAAGGCTCGCATCCAACGCTTCATCCGGCACGCCCGGGACGTGCAAAAACGCTACTGGGAGCTCGGCAAACAGGCCTTGCGCCTCGGCGATCGGCAACAGTTTGTCCATCTGGCCTCCGCCTTTATGCGCACCCGAGAGGTCGCCAACCAATGGGAGCGCTACCTGCTGCAACTGGAGACGCTCAGCGTGCGCCGACAGGAGGTCGCCGCCACAGGCGATTTCATCAAAGGAATCGCCGCCGTCACCCGCTCCATCTTGCGTGGGGCAACCCCAGAACAGATCGCCACCATGCAAGCAAAGATGGAGCAGGCCGTCGCCAAGGCGGAAGCTCTCGGTGAGGTCCTCTCCTTGGCTATGGAGACCAGCGCGGATAGCATCTTCGGCGCCGCGGAACTCGATGAACAGAAGCTCGATCAACTTGCCGCCCAAATGGGTGCCGAGGCAGCTGCCGACGAAACAGCCGCCTACGACGAACGCATCGCCCAAGGACTCAAGCAGATCGAGGAAGAAATGCGCAAAGAATTGAAATAGCTTCTACCAATGGAAATAGGTTCTGCCTTTCCTGGCACAGCCTATGGTTCGACCTTTGAGGTGGAGATGGCTATAGAAATGTTCTCTTGGCTTTTTGGACGGGGCAAGAAGCAGCCCGCTGAGGAATACCCAATTTCCGGCGGACCCGGCAATACACTCGAGACGGCCTTCGTCATCCGAGCACCAATCGATCGAGCCGGCATCGTACTCGAATATATGCTTCTGGAGGGTCTGTTCGGCCAACGGGGCGTGCACTGGGAGCTGAAATCGCAAACTCACCTGATTTCCGGTGATCGGCATTATGATCAAATGTGCGTTCGCCTGGCCGATGGGAGGTT
This sequence comes from uncultured Thermoguttaceae bacterium, assembly GCA_938042245.1. Classification (GTDB taxonomy): domain Bacteria; phylum Planctomycetota; class Planctomycetia; order Pirellulales; family Thermoguttaceae; genus JANXAQ01. Next base: position 3,263 of record CALIRO010000085.1, on the reverse strand, counting down.
GCGCACCGTTTACTTCGATATCACTGAGCAGGCCCGGCAGACGATTAAGGAAATGCGTTCGGAGAAGATTCGCCGCCGGAAGACAGGCGGTAGCTAAGTTGGTTGGTTACGGGAGGAGTTTCGTAGGAGAACTGCCGGACTGAGAAGCGTCTAAAGCCTGAATGAACAACCAGTGGTAAAGAATCGGCGGGGATGTGGGACGTGAAGTTTTTGTTGGAGAAGTCGATCGAGCATTTGGAGGCGGCGGCCCGGGACCGCCAGCGGCGCAACTATCCGGCCGCACGCTGGAACTACCTCAAGTCGGCCGAGTATCTGCTGAAGGCGGCTGCCCAAAGCCAGGGCCCGTTGCGAGAACTGCGACGCCAGAAGGCGGAGCAGTTGATCGAGATCGCCCGGCGTCTGGAAGGTACGGCCCGGCTGGCACGCCAAGCACCCAAGGAAGCAGCAGCGGTGGAAGAGCCTGTCGGGACATTCCTGCTCCGGGAGATTCCGGAGGTCCGTTTTGAGGACGTGGCTGGCTTGGAAGAAGCCAAGCAGGAGATCCGCTTGCGAATGATCTATCCGCTGGAGCATCCGGAAAAGGCCCGACGCTACGGGATTCGCCGAGGCGGAGGATTACTGCTGTATGGGCCGCCGGGTACAGGGAAAACACTGTTGGCCCGTGCAGTAGCCGGGGAGATCCAGGCCCCTTTCTTTACCGCCAAACCTTCCGAACTGATGTCCAAATGGGTGGGGGAGGCGGAGCAGAATATCGCGCGGCTTTTTGAGGAGGCGAGGCGGCACGAGCGGGCCGTCATCTTCCTAGACGAAGTGGAGGCTATGATCCCGGCACGTCGGTCGTCCAACTCCACGGTGATGCAGCGGGTGGTACCCCAGATTCTGGCGGAGATGGACGGCTTGCAGAAGAAATCGGAGGGGCTGCTTTTCATGGGGGCCACCAATGAGCCGTGGGCCATCGACCGGGCTGCCTTGCGACCGGGGCGATTCCATGCCAAGGTGTATGTCGGCTTGCCGGAACTGCCGGCCCGCCGAAGGATGCTGGAACTGTATTTGGCCAATCGACCTCTGGCGCCGGATGTGGACCTGGACCGGCTGGCGGAACTTCTCGATGGCTACAGCGGTGCGGATATTGCCTGTCTATGCGAGCGGGCCGCTGCCCGGGTCTTCCTGGAAAGCATCCAGCAAGGAGCGGACCGCGACATTACTTGGCAAGACATCCAATCGGTCCTTTCCACCATGCGGCGGTCGGTAACACCACAAGAACTCCAGCGGTACGAGCGGTGGGCCGCCGAGAACTGAGGAGTCCTACCATGTTCGCCGTACTGCGACAGACAATCGTTCTTTTGGTGGTGGCGGCGGCAAGCATCGTCTTCTGGGAGACCAGCGATCTGCGGACTCGGCTGCTCCAGATGGATCGTGCGCCAGCACAACCTGCCGGGGATCAACCTGCTCCGCCACCGCCGGTTGAGCAGCTGCCGGCCTCCCGATCGCTGGTTCCTGGATCAGCCGGCCAGCGCTTCGTAGCCTGGGCTCTTTTCGTCCTGCTGTTGCCGGTGGTCAGCGCCCCGGTGGCTGCCCGAGTCTTCCAGCAAGAATCCAACACGGCCAATTTGGTCCTGCTTTTCGGATACACCGGGTTGGATGTGCTGGCAGCTTGGTTGGTCGGCGGCATCCAGATCGGCGGGTTGCTCTCGGGAATTGCCTACTTGATGGCGCTATTGGCCGTCTTCATGTATAATGCTTGGGTCTGCGGTTTGTTGATAAAACTTCAGCAGGAGTAGGAGCACCTTCATCATGGGTAAAGTCTGTTACGTGGAAGAAGGTGGTCCAGGGCACGCAGCTCCGCCTGGGTACAAGCTTTGGCACGTAACTACCGACAAGGCGGCCCGGAAGACCGCTTACTTCGGTAGAAAACCGGCCGCTCAATGGCTCATCGTATATAAAGACTCGTGTCTAGTAGCCTTCGCCGATTTGGAGGTGGTCTCCTTCGTGCGTGGAGAGCTGGCAACGGGCTACGTGTGCTCATGTAATCTGAGAGCGTGTTTGAAAAGGCCTTGACAGGTGAGGAAAACCGTGGTATCGAACGCCTCCAGGTAGTTGGGGCAACGGATTCACTTCTAGAAGGAAAGGATTGCTAGCATGGAAGGCGTTTATCCCTCGGATCGGACGGATTCCCAGTGGCAAGAGCTTGCCCCGTTGATTCCCGCCGCGAAACCGGGCCGTCGGCCTCGCCACGTGGACATGCGGGGGCGGTCCTCAACGGCATCTTTTACCTCACCTCGGCCGGTTGTGCGTAGCCTGCCAATAGGTCCAGCAGTACGCTACGCAACAAACGGCATCTTTTACCTCCTCCGCGTTGAGGCGTGCGGTTTCGAGGTGCTGCTGCGTCGCTGGATCGTGGAGCGGACGTTTGGTTGGTTCCACCGTTATCGTCGGTTGAGCAAAGACTACGAATTCCTGCTCGAGACGAGCGAATCGATGCTGTTGATCGCCATGATCCACCTGATGGTCAAACGCCTCCGCCCGTGCCCAGTCACCTGAGGCAAAACCCCCCTTTTCAAACACACCTTAAGAAACAGGGAGCTATTTCACTCGGCTAAAATGTTACCAGCTTGTTAGCCTTGGCCAGGCTCTGCACTCAAACCGATTCTGGGACCTTGTCCCCGGCGCCGACAGGCACACCGACCACCCAGGCGATTCTGGAATGCCGCTTGCGCAAGAATGAAACCTGGGAGGCCAACGCATGGGGCAACTTCCTGAGTTGACCCAAACCAGGGTAGCTAATGCCCAAGGAACCCTCCAGGCTGTCTGTTTGTCCTCTGCTGGGCCAAAAAAACTTTCCTCCCTTTGCCACCAGGAGTGTTTTTTAGCAAAATCTCAATATCTCCAGGGTTTTTAAGAAATCCCTTTTTAAGGAACCTCTGAATAATCCAAAGGAGATATTTTTACACTATTTCGGGACCTCCGTCAATAGCCCCAACATATAGCGGCACTGCCAACATTAACCTCAATATATAGTGCCCAGCAACGAGAACCGATAAGCAAAAGAAAGAATCAAATGTTCATAAAGTTCATGTGATGTCAGGATTTTCCAGAGCTTCCTTAAATAGTTACAGGAGAAGGCCCATGACTCCGGGATTTAGCCAATACGCACGATTTCATAGACAAGCTAAACAGGGGAAAAAAAGAGGGCTTCGTTCGGGGAGTGGTATCCGGAAGTGCTTATCAGAGCGGTTTTGAAGGGAACTTTTGGCTTGTAGAAA
>CALIRO010000084.1 GCA_938042245.1 uncultured Thermoguttaceae bacterium | reverse complement strand
CATGCCGGGTAACGGCAGCACCCTGCTGTTGCGCACCAGTGGGTGGACGGAAGTGATCGGTCCGCTGACCGGCGGGGGCGGCGTGCTGACGGATCGAGGAAGCGCTTGGCTTGCTGCTGGCTGGGGCGCCACCAGCGACTTTACCTTTGCCGGCGTCTTTAGCGGTACTGCCGGCCAACAGCCGAACCTGCAAAAGATCGGCCCCTCCACGATGACGCTTACCGGCGCGAGCACCTCCACCGGCGAAATGCTGGTCAATCAGGGCACGTTGGCCCTCAGCGGCCCGAATGGGAAAACCGCCTTTAGCACGGTGCGCGTCGGCAAGACGGGCCGACTCCTGTTAGACAACAGCACCAACGCTGTGGATGATCGGTTAGGCAAAAAGAATGTCTCCGGCCAAGGCGGCGTGTTAGAACTGCTAGGCGGCACCGCTGCTGTAACCGAAACAATCAATCAGTTGAACACCGGCGGATCGCCCAGCGGAAGCAAGACCTATCTGAACGTTACGCCCGGTGCGGCCACGACCACCTTCCTGGCCACCACGATTGAATCCTACGCCAGCGGCGGCCGGAACGCCACCTGGGTCTTCCGCACCCCTGCCATGAATAACCTACCGATCGTTTATAACGCAGATAATACCTACACGGTGCCTGGGGGCAACCTGACCAACGGGCTGATCCGTTCGACCAACCCGAACCTGTGGATTTCCAGCGGCATTGATCAGCCAGGCCGGGTGCCTGCTGCCGGCCAGGTTATCGGCATTGCCGGGGCGGCCGGTACGCCCGTGGCGCCCAGCCGGGGCGACATCCTCGGCGATGCGGATCCGGCGGGTGTGGGCGTCGGCTTTGTCACCCAGGATGTCAACGGCGACGCCAACGTCGGTTTCCGCCTGCTCCGGCCGAGCGAATATGCCCCCTACTTCCGGCCGAATATGCGGACCAACCTGAATGTGTGGCTACCGGCCGGAGTGCATACGGCCACCGGCAATACGGAATTCCGCCTGTTGCGCATGAGTCCAGACGCGGTGCTAGAGATTACTGGCACGGTGCCGCTAACCAACTCGCCCTCTCAGGTGGCGCCCACGGCGCCGGGCGTTTTGGTGGATTCCGGCGGCACAGCCACCATCCGCGGACCCGGTGCGTTGAATGCCAACTTGGCGACAGGCGGCTCGCTCTATCTGCACACCTATGGCGATCTCCGCATGGAAGCGCCGGTGTTTACCGAGTACTCGCTGGTAAAGACCGGGCCTGGCGCCTTGACCTTTGCCCCGGGCACGGCTGCCTTGTGGCGAGGAACCTTGGTCGTGGAGGATGGCAAGGTGGAATTGGAGACCAACAACACGTTCCGGCCCTCGCCAAGCCAGCACCGCTGGTATGCTCCGTCGATCCATCTGCACGGCGGGCAGTTGGATCTAGGCGGCAATAGCCAGATGATCGGCGATTTGCAATCGGTCAACTGGTTGCCTTACGGCGCGGCAGCCGGCGGCACGCTCAGCACCAGCAGCCCAGCGACCTTGACCATCACCGGCGGCGGGACCTTCTCCGGCCAGATCAGCGGCCCAATCAGCATCGTCAAATACGGCAATACCACCATGCTGCTTACCAACACGAACCCCACCACCGGCAGCCTGACCATCCGACAAGGAACCTTCTATCTTCGGGATGAAGGCCGACTGCCGAACATTACCGGACCGATCGGCTTGGAATACGCCCGGCTCACGATAGATAACGCATATCTGGCGGGCGCCAACGATCGGCTGCCCACAGGCGTGGACCTGGTAATGCGCGGCGGCGATTTTCTGCATCAAGGCCGGGCCGGTATGCTCTCTCAAGTCCATCTGGGTCAGGTTACCTTGGCAGCCGGCCGAAATATGTTCCAGACCGAATCCGGCGGCAGCGGCGCCAGCGAAACCTATATCCAAAACCTGGTCCGGCCCGCCGGCTCCTACTCCATGGTGCTCTTCCGGCAGAATTATGGCTGGATGGGCGCCCCGGGCAACGATACCACGGCCATCCGATATCTGGTCGCCAACGTCAACGGCGTGCCGATAGCTAATGCGCTTACTAATAACATCCTAGGCGGGTGGGCCATTGCGGCCGATGAGCATTTCGCCACCTACCTCGCAGGCCAAGGCATCGGCGCCCTGGGCAATATCGATGATGGCTTCCCAGACTACGATTCTACTAACCTCCTGACGGCCGCCAGCACCCACAACGTCAACGACGGCACCGCCCGGACCCTGACAGGCAATGTCACCATTAACGCCCTGCGATTTAACGGCGATGTGACCCATAACCTCGCCGGCTACACCCTTACGGTAAATAGCGGCGGCATCATCAGCAACCGGGACGGCACGCACGGCTTTACCGGCGGCCAGATCACCTCCGGCGCCGACGCCCTCTACATCTGGGTCAACCGGGGCACCATGTCCATGGGATCGAAGATCACTGGCCCGATCGCCCTGGTCAAGGCCGGCAGCGGCACGCTATCGCTCAATACGGCCAACGATTATACCGGAGCGACCTACGCCCTACCCGGTACCGACGGCGCAAGCTCTCTAAGCGGTACCCTCACCCTAAACGTCTCCGGCGCCAATGGCGATACGATTGTTGCCATCCCCGGCGATCTCCATATCCACAATACCACGGTAACCGAAAACCTGCCGAACCAGATCAAACAGACGGCTACCGTGTATCTATACGGCGGCTCGATCTTGAACCTACGGGATGCCGCGGTAAGCGAAACCTTGGCTGCCTTGGTCTTCCGCAACTCTAGCGGCGATGCAGAAGCCCGGCCTATCGTGACCCGAACTAATCAACAGGTAGGTGGTTCGCTCAACCTGACCGCCACGCGGGCTATCGATGCGGTAACCGATAACCCGGTTAGTGTGCCAGCCATTTCGCAAAACGTCGGCTTGGTGAACTTTACCGGCTCCACCCAACAGGAAATCTACGTGGCCGGCTCCAGCCCGATCAATTTCATCTTTAACGCCGGGATCGGCAGTGTGCCGAGCGGCGGGATCAAAAAGACCGGGCCCGGCCTCTTGCACCTAGGCGGCAACGTCGGCAGCACCTTCGGCAACCCAACCACGCTTACCGACCTATTCTTCATCGAAGAAGGCATCGTCCGAGTCGATACCACCGGCGGCACCGCTAGCGGCGCAGTGGCCATCAATAACAAAATCGGAAGCAATAAGGTCAATACGGTCGTGCGCGACGGCGCCGGCCTGCTGGGCCGAAATGCCTCCACTAATCCCATCTACGGGAGCATCCGGCTCGAAGATGGCAGCTTCCTGGGCACCACGGAGGGTGATAGCATCTTCGGCCAAGCCACCACGGATACTAGCCTGCTTGCCCAACTGGATGTGCCTTCGGGTGCTACGGCCACGATCTATGTGCGGGATTATTATTTCATCTACGATTCCGCCCGGACGATTACCATCAATAGCAAACTGACCGGCTCTGGCCGAATCGAACTGGTCGGCCCCCTGCGGACCAATACCATCGGCCAGTTGCGATTGGGCAATAATATCCTGGGAACTACCGGGGGCGGGAACGATTTCTCCGGCCAGATTGTGCTGAATCCGAACACCCGGCTTCTGGCCCAGACGACCGGTTCGGCCCGGACCGGCAATCTGCTCGGCACGGCCACCATCATCCTCAACGGCGGCGAACTGTACCTGCGGGATAACCTCGGCGGCAGCAACCAGAGCATTACCTACGGCAACAATGTCGAGCTGCAAGGCCCGTCGATCATTAACGCGGACCGGTACGATGGCTCGAATACCGACAATGTGATCACCCTGGGCCGACTGACCGTCGCTGCTGGCGAGCAGGTCCTGCAAACCCCCTGGACGCCTTATGCTTTCACCACGGCCAACAATAGATACCGGATCGCCTTTAGCGAAATTGCCGGTCCCGGTACGCTGGTTAAAGCCGGACATCAACCGGTGGAAATCAACGGCTACAATGCCAGCTTCTCGGGGAACTTCGTGGTGGCCGGTCCGATCGGTTTGGCCGTGCAGCCTTCGGGCAACCTGCGCCTGAACGCTGCGACCAACACGATCAATAACCTTACGGTCAACGGCATCTTCTCGCCGGTTGCCGGCAAGACGCTTACCGTCCAAGGCGTGCTGGAAATCGGCGATAACGCCGGCCAGGTCGTCAACGGCACCGGCGGCGTAAGTACCGGCAGCGTTACCGGCGCCGTCAGCGTGCCCAATACCGCTACGGTCAATATCAATATCCTGCGCAATAACGGCATTCTGGGCGCAACGGGCGGCCCGACCACCATCAACGTAGGCGAGATTCAAGGCGCCGGCCTGTACCAGACCTGGAACCAGCCGATCACCCTGCAAAAGTCCGGCGGCCAGCCGGTACCCTTGAACGACGCTCCGGGCCGGCCTACGGTCTTCAAGGTGGCTGGGAACAACGTGGTTACCCTGAACCCGGCCTCTGGCGGTACGATCAGCGGCGGCGTGGAGGTGCAAAGCGGTACCTTGCGCGTCGCGCCGTCGGCGGCGGCTACCAACCCGTTCGGAACCACCACCATCAAGGTCCTGGGCTACGAGACGCCTGTGGTGGCAAGTCCCACGGCCGCCACCCTGCAACTGGTCGGCACCCAGCCGATCACCCACGGCGGTAATATCCAAAATAGCGGCCTGGTGCAGGTAAGCGGCACGGTTACTGTCCAAGGGACCATTGCCGGGCCGGGCACAGGCGCCTTCGTGCCGGGACTGCTGGAAAGCTTTACCACGGCCTCTGGTGTATGGAACTCCCCTTCGCCTCAAGGCACCGGAAACTTCGGCGTCAAACTCGAACCCCGCATGGGCAACATGAACGTGGTTACCCAAGACCCAATCACCGGCTGGGGCGATAACCATACCTGGACCTATACCGGCCTGTTCTACGACGCGGACGGCTACTTCAGCTTCCTGGAAAATATCGACGATCGAGTCTATATCCTGATCGATGGTCAGCCTCGGCTGAGCAATGATGGAAACTATATCTCCAGCACTGCGATGGTAGCCACCCAACGGGATAACACCATTTATACCACTACTGGAACGAATCTCTACGGCGGTACGCTCTACTTCGGCAATCCGGACCCGGACGGCGATCCGACCAATGGGCCGGAAGGTTGGCACACCATTGAAATCCGCTTCAATAACGGCACCGGCGGCGCCGGGCCGTGGGGAGCGGTCAACGGCATGCACAACAACTTCGGCTTCGGCCTGAATGTGGACGGCACCCGGGCCCTGGACGGCGCAGTATATACCCGGCCGATCGATCCGGGCGACGGGACACTTTTCCGTGTGCCCATCGCCGCCAAAGGCCGAATCCAAATCGACGCCGACGCCAGCCTCTCGGCCGGTAGCATTACCCAGACTGCCCTGCTGACCTTGGTCTCTGGCACAAGCAGCCTATCGGTACAGTCGGCAAGCGATGTGGATCAACTGACCGCCCAAGCGGGTACGGCCCTCCTGCTCGGACCCGGTCCCTTGACGGTCAATTCAACCTTAAGCTCCGGCACTGGCTCGTTCACCAAGGACGGCGCAGGCACGTTGATCCTCGGCCCAAACGCCCAAAATAACTACACTGGCGATACGACCGTATTGGCGGGTAAGTTGCTTATCGATGGGCTGCTTACCAGCAATGTGACGGTAACCGGGGGGCAACTGGGCGGCATCGGCACCATCCAGGGCAATGTGCTGGTGCAGACGGGCGGAAGCGCCTCGGCCGGCAACTTGGCCGACTCCACCGGCAAACTCAATATCCTGGGCACCTACACCCAGCTTGGCACCATGCAGATCGACATCCAGGGCCAAGGCCAAGGCACTGGCTACGATTGGATCGCTGCCAGCGGCAATGCCGCTGTGCAGGGCACGTTGCAGATCATTCTGGACGGGTATCAACCGAGTAGTCTAGAGACCTTCGATGTGCTAACGGCGCCGACGATCACCGAGACCGGAGCGATTACAATCGACGACGCTCTGGCGCCGCTGTTGCCGGCCCAGTACTGGGTGTATCGGATCCTAGGCGATCCCGGCAGCGGCATGATCCTGCAACTGCAGGTGGCCGTGCCAGAGCCGGCCAGCCTGGTCCTGGCCCTGCTGGGTTTAGCGGCCCTGGGCGGCTACGCCTACCTGCGACGGCGCAAACGGTAACAGAAGAAGGGAAAAGCTAGCAGCAGGAGCCACGTCTTTTCTGCCCCCATTTCTAAAAGCATGGAGGGGCGGTTGGTGGCTTCCAGCCGAGGGGCAGGAAGCGTTTGTGGTGTCCTTCCCCCCTTGTCCTGCCCGCGAAAGGGGAATGGAGAGTCTGGCTGGAGGTGCCCTCCAGTGCGTTGTGGATTTCTGGTTGCGCAGGAAGGGAGGGCGAACGTATCTGGAGTGCCAGAGGCCGGCCTGAAAAGATTCTGCTTGCGGCGGCGGGGATGCAGGGGATTGCCTTCAGAGGGTTAGGTGGGGGCAAAAAATTGCCTCTGATGACTTACGAGGGGAGCATTTTTTCGAATTCTTCTTCCGTAATGATTTTGACGCCGAGTTGTTGGGCTTTGGCTAGTTTGGTGCCTGGTTCTGCGCCAACGATCAGATAATCGGTATTTTTGGAGACGCTGGAGGTGGGGCGCCCGCCGTGGCGTTGGATAAGCTGGTGGATTTGATCGCGGCTGTATTTTTTGAGGGTGCCGGTAACGACGAAAGTTTTTCCTTCCAGGGCGCGGGAGGCAGGTTCTTCGGCAGCCAAGTCCATCTTAACGCCTACTTGGCGAAGCTCTTGAATGGTTTGCCGTCCAAAGGGGCTGTGTAAATAATCATAGACGCTTTGAGCAATGACAAAGCCGATTTCGTAGATTTCGCTTAACTGGTCCACAGTGGCGTTCATCAGGGCGTCCATGGAACGGAAGTGTTCGGCCAGGACCGTGGCCACCCGGGCGCCCACATGGCGGATGGCCAGGGCAGTAAGGAGACGGGCGAGACCTCGGTTTTTGCTGGCCTGGATGGCCTGGAGGAGATTTTCGGAGGACTTTTGGCCCATCCGTTCGAGTTTGACCAGATCCTCGAATCGGAGACGATACAGGTCTGCATAGGATCGGACTAGTCCCCGACGGACCAGTTGCTGGACGAGTTTTTCGCCCAGACCTTCGATGTCCATGGCGTTTCGGCTGGCGAAATAGAGGAGGCGTTCTTGGATCTGATCCGGGCACTGGAGGTTGGGGCAACGGATATACACGCCGCCTTCGTCTTTTACCAGTTTGGTGCCGCAACTGGGGCAGCGGTCTGGGAATACATAGGGGCGCAGTGGCTTGGTGCGGAGGTGCTTTTCCACCCGCACGATATGCGGGATGATTTTGCCGGCTTTTTCCACTACCACCACATCCCCGATCCGAACGTCTTTGCGAGCAATTTCGTCGGCATTATGGAGACTGGCTCGGGTAACGGTGGTGCCGGCAATTTGGACCGGCTCCAGATCGGCCACCGGCGTGATCGTGCCGGTCTTGCCCACCTGGACACGGATGTCTTTGATGCGTGTGGTGGCTTCGTATTTCTCGAACTTGTAGGCGATGACCCATCGGGGGCTTTTGGAGGTGGCACCGAGGCGCTGCCGCTGATCAAAACTATTGACTTTCAGCACCAGGCCGTCGATTTCAAAGTCCAGCTCATGGAGGCGTTCGATCATCTGGTCGGCATAATCACAGGCCGCCTCGAAATCGTCAAAACAGCGGACATAGGGACAGATCGGAATTCCATAGGAAGCGGCCTGATGCAAAAACTCCATGTGGGTGCGTGCCTTCAACCCCTCCGCATACCCTACGCCGTGGCAGAAGAAGCGGAGCTTCCGTTCGGCACAAAGCTTCGGATCCAGAAGCCGAATGGTCCCCGCGGTTACATTCCGCGTGTTGGCGAAGGTAGGCAGGCCTTTTTCTTTTTGCCGTTGATTGAGTTCCACCAGATCCGAATTGGTCATGTAGATTTCCCCGCGGACTTCGAGCACTCGGGGGAACTGGTGGCCCAACAGGCGCAGAGGCACCCCTCGAACGGTCCGGACGTTGTGGGTGATATCGTCGCCGACTCGGCCATCGCCCCGGGTCGCCCCCCGCACCAGCAGCCCATCTTCATAGAGCAACGAGACGGCCACCCCGTCGATCTTCAGTTCGACGACCCACTCAATGCGCTCGCCGGGAAGGAGTTTGCGGACCCGAGCGGCATAGGCGCGGAGTTCTTCCCGACTATAGGTGTTGTCGATGGAGAGCATCGGCGCAAGATGTTCGACGGGCGTTAGCTCGGCCACTGGCTGGTCGCCGACCCGCTGGGTGGGACTGTCTGGGGTGATCAGCTCCGGATGTTTGGCTTCCAGCTCCTTAAGGCGCTGCATCAGCCGATCGTATTCAAGATCGCTGATTTCCGGCGCTGCCTCCACATAGTATTTGCGGTCGTGATAGCGGATCAGTTCACGCAGTTGGGCGATTTCTTCGGCAGCACTGAGAGCCATGCGCTAGACCTCCCCACATGGGCCAAGTTAGAAACCCTCAGCAGTTTACCCTTGATACCTCTGGAAAAGGCATCAGAGTAGCTCCGGGCATAAGGTTGAGATCGCCTCCCCGAGGGGAAAATCCGCATGGGAATGGGAGCTTGTGGTGCGTGGGCAGACTTTCCCCTTTAAAATGAGTGTACCCAAACGAAGCGGGATTCACAAGTCAAGGAGGAACCTGGAGGGGGAATAACCTAAATAGGGGGCAAAAGATAACCTTTTGGCGGCACTTTAGGTGGTGGCAAAACGCCGATCTTTTTCATAGAAAGTTGCCGCCACCCCCGAACCTTTGTCCCGAAACCCCCCGGGTGTCAAACCGCCTCGGAGCCAGAAGATGCATGAAACTTTGTTCCTGCTTGACAATTTTGTCAGAAGTCGTATCTTAAAGGTTTCTTTTATGCAGAAAGTTGCTACTCGGAAGGGGTCCCCCGAGGACCTAATATCCGGAAAGCGTGTGGATCGGGTAATCTTTTCTGATTAGGGTATTTGGGAAAGGAGTAAGCCGGTGCCAAAGTCCGTCTTAGAGGCAATTAAGCTAGGCCAGTGGGATTACGAACCGCCCGAAGTGCCCATGGAACTTTTTGAGGCCACCGATGCCATGCCGGGAACCCGGGCCAAGCTGGAGGTGATGGCCGAACGAGTGCGGGCGGGCCTACCCCTGTGGCACCCCCTGGATCGGCAAGATATGGAGGCGGATCCGCCCCCCAAAACCCGCCAAGAATCCCGTCCCAAACCTAAATAACTTGTCCGTTTGCCGCCGGCTGAATTCCCCCCCCCCGGCCGCCAAGGAGACAGCCTCCAGGTGGGCGTGTGGACACGGTAGGAATGGTAAAAAAGCCCTGGCTGGCACAATGGGAGACTCTGTGCTTGTCCAAACAGCCGCCGCCTTTTCCCCAAACCCTCCCTGTTCAATTGCTCGGTAGGCGGGGCGGTCGTAGAGACCTTCTCCGGCGGATACCCGGAGGTTTTCAAAAAAGCGGGATTTGGCAGGAGACACTCGATGGCCCTGTTGGAAGTGATTCAATTTTTCGATCCTACGAATCAAACGCTCGTGCAGCGGATTCCGCCGGAAGGCTCGGCCGCCATTAAACTGGGCGCCCAGTTGATCGTGCAGGAAAATCAGGAGGCGATCTTCTTTCGGGACGGCAAGGCGATGGATCGTTTTGGGCCGGGCCGATACACGCTGAGTACCGCTAATGTGCCGCTGATCAGCCGGCTTTTGACCCTGCCGTGGGAAAAGTCGCCGTTTCAATGCCAGGTCTATTTTATCGGCAAGCAGACCTTTTTGGACCAGAAGTGGGGCACCCGGGAGCCGATCGCATTTCGGGATGTGGATTTTGGGATGATTCGGCTGCGGGCGTTCGGGAAATATTCGTTCCGGTGTGTGGACGCCCCCCTGCTAGTCAATACATTGGTGGGTACCCAGGGGAGATATACTTCTGAACAGGTAACTCAGCAATTGCGGGACGGCATCGTGGCCCGCTTGGCCGATGTGTTGGGGACGCTTCGGATCGGCATGTTGGAGCTGCCAGCTCGGTACGATGAACTGGCCAGTGCGGTTCGGCTTCGGGTGGCCGAAGATTTTGCCCGGTACGGGTTGGAACTGGTGGATTTCTTTGTCAATGCGATTACGCCGCCCGAAGAGGTGCAAAAGGCGATCGATGCCCGAAGTGCAATGGGGGCAGTAGGCGATTTGAATGCGTTTATGAAGTTTCAGACGGCGCAGAGTCTGGCCCGATTGGCCGAGCAACCGGCCACGGCCAGTGGTCCGATGGGCATGGGAATGGGCTTCGGCTTCGGCATGATGCTGCCGGGGATGATCCAGCAGGCCATGCAGGCTGGCCAATCGCCGGGGCCGACCCTGCCTGCTGCCTCCGGGGGAACGCCGCCTGGGCAACCCCCTGGTGCCGGGCTGTGCGCAGGGGGAGCTACGTCCGCTTCCCTGCCACCCTCTGTGGAGCCGAAGGCCTTGGTTGAAGCGGTGGCCCAGGCGGCAGGCTATCGGCTAGAAACCGGAGGCCCCACCTGGCAGATGACCGTTCCGGTAGGCGCCCTGCGAAAGCAGATCCTCTATATTGAGTTTCCCAGAGAGCAAGCGGGAGAATCGGCGGCCCTGCGGATTTGGACCATTTGCGCCCCCGCACGAGCAGAAACCGCTCTCCAAATGCTTCAATACAACGCCCAATTGATGTATGGTGCCCTAGCGGTACGAGAAATTCAGGGGGTCCCCACCCTCGTCCTTCAAGCCGCCGTCCCTCAAGCGGGGTTGGATGCCGTGGCGTTGACCCGAACGGTCTCTGCCTTGGCTTGGCAGGCTGACCAATTAGAACAAACACTCACCGGTCAGGATGTACATTAATCCAAACCCATCCTTCCTTCGCCATCCCAGAACCATTCCATCCCGACTCATGTACAGGAGGTTTCATACCGACAACGTTCAGATCCCAACGAGAGGGAAAATCCTTCGTGTTCTTGGTGCTCTTGGTGGGAAATCCCTTGCACCAGCATTGTGCAGAGAAAGATTTCACACAAAGATCCCTAAGAGCACAATGGTGGGGGAAAATACTTTTTCTCTTTCTGTTGTTCATGGGGTTAGTGTATTTTAGTACACTTTTAGTCGTGGAAGGCGTCCCTTCCAGGAAACCCTATTTTACTACTTTGACGTGGTAAACCGGGAGAAACTGGACTGCTATGATCAACTCCCAGCAGCATCAGACGCTTTCGTTTCTCCGACAACGGTTTGCCGAGGCGGGGATTGATCTGCATAAAAAACTGGGGCAGAACTTTTTGATCGACTTGAATTTGGTGCGTTTGATTGCGGATTCGGCCGAGTTGGGGCCGGAAGATGTGGTCTTGGAGGTTGGCACGGGGACCGGCTCCCTGACGGCGATGTTGGCCGAACGAGCCGCCGTGGTGGTAACCGTAGAGATCGATGAAGATCTATATCGGCTGGCAAGTGAGCATTTATATCAATTGTCTAATGTAGTCATGCTCCACGCCGATGCCCTGGCCCGCAAAAACCAACTCAACCCCCAGATGCTCACCGAGGTGGAAAAACATCTGGCTCAACAGCCTAACCGACGATGGAAACTGGTAGCCAATCTACCCTATCAGATCGCCACGCCCCTCATATCGAACCTCTTGGCGCTGGATCGGCCGCCGGAGCTGATGGCCATTACGATTCAGAAAGAATTGGCCGACCGGATCACCGCAAAACCCAGCACCAAAGACTACGGAGCCTTGAGCATTTGGGTGCAGACGCAGTGTGATGTGGAACTGCTGCGGGTCATGCCACCGGAGGTATTTTGGCCTCGGCCGAAGGTTTCATCGGCCATTTTACGGATTCGGCTTAATGAAGCCAAACGGGCCCAAATCCCCGATCGAGATTTCTTCCATCAGTTTGTGCGGGATCTTTTCCAACATCGGCGGAAGTTCTTGCGTTCGGAACTTCTTGGGGCCGTCAAGGGAAAATTAGACAAACCCCAGATGGATGCGGTGCTCAGAGAGCTGAGGCTTACCGGTCAAGAACGAGCCGAAGCCCTCAGCCCTCACCAGATCCTCCAATTGGCCGAGGCTGTGCGCCGCCGGATCCAGGCTTAATTCCCTTAGGGGATTCCTAACCCCTGCCCCTTTTCATGCAGAGAGGAATCCTGCATCCTTTCGCAAGCGGGAATCCCGGTTTTTTGGCGGAGTATTTTGGGATCCCCGCTTGTCCGGGGATACCAAAAGGTTAGGTTCCTCGGAAGAGCAGAGAGATGTCTTTGCATGGTGGAACTGTTCTGGAGCAGTATGGGAACAATTCCGCCGAATGGAGCCTCTCTCTTGTCATTCCCGCAACATTGGACGATCCCGCAAAAACCGCTTCCCTATTCTGGACTGGCGCCGGTGCGGTAGGGGTACGAATGCCGTTGCTTATGAACAAGAAAGTAAGCTCCCTGCCAACGGAGGAAATGGTATGGATTATTTATTCAGGCTTTCGGCCAGGCGTTGGAGGGCTTCGGTTTCAATTTGTCGGACTCGTTCGCGCGTCAGTCCCAAGGCTTCGCCGATTTCTTTCAGGGTTTTGGGTTGATTGTCGTCCAGCCCGAACCGCATCCGTAGTACCGTGGCTTCCCGGGGATCCATTTTGTTAAGTTGTTCCATAATATGGAGAAGATTGTCTTGTTTAACGAGGTCTTCCTCTGGGGTGCTGGTATCCTCGTCCATGAGGATTTCGCCGAGCGACCAACCGTTGTCGGCCTGATCGGTCTGCGGCGTGAGGTTATAGATTTTAATTGCCTTTTTGATGATGGCCAATTTCTTTCGGGGCAGACCGAGCACCCGGGCGACTTCTTCGGGGGTGGGGGTGCGGCCGAGTTCCTCGGCCAAGCGGGTGCTGGCCCGCCGCCACTTGGACAGTAACTCCACCATATAGGCGGGAATACGGATCGTTTTGGCACAATTGATCAGCGCCCGTTTAATCGACTGCTTGATCCAATAGCTGGCGTAGGTGGAAAAGCGGGTGCCCATGGCTGGGTCAAAGCCTTCGACCGCCCGCAAAAGCCCCAAATTGCCTTCTTCGATTAAATCTTGTAGGGTCAGTCCTTTGCCGGTATAACTGCGAGCAATATTGACCACCAAACGAAGATTGGCTCGGACCATCCGGTCCCGGGCGACCGGATCGCCCTGAGCGATGGCCAAAGCCAGCTCTTGTTCCTCTTCCGGCGTCAAAAGCGGTGTTTCGTTGATTTCGCGCAGGTAGGTTTCCAACGGAGATTGGACCGCCCCTGCGGAGCCACGTCGCGATTTGGTTTTGCCCATAGTCCGTCTGCGTCAGAAGATGATCCAAGGGTCTCTTCCTTAGCCTCCGTGTGCCTCTTTCCAGTGCAAACTATCGACCCACACCGCTGGAATTCTCCACAGAAGCTGATGGGCAACTTTTTAGGGTGAATGTACCCAGCGTATAGAGGATACCGAATAGACGCCCCCAACAACGGGCTTTTCCCAAGAGTTAACTTCGGTTTGCCCAACTGTTTCCCACAAAATCCTTCTTTTTAGAATCTCTGGCTTTTAAGACAGGATATCTCTAAGGCCTCTTACTCCCCAAGCCGGTACAATCGATGCTTTTGACAAAATCCAACTCTTCCGATCCGCCCGGAGAATCCGAGCCTCAAAAGGGGCCAAAAAGATGGGAAGGAAAAGAGGGCTTTCACCTCAACCAGTACAGAATCCTGTTGGAGAACCTGAGTGGGCTTTATAGGGATGCCAGCGCAATAGAAGAGGCCGGGCCGCCTGAGGTGGCGCCAGGGTAGAAAGCCGGACTTTGCTCCACCCTGAGGCGAGTGGCTGGAAGAGCCAGACGAAGCGAACGAAGATCAGCGGCGGCAAACCCGAACTGTGCTCCACAGGGATGCGAGGAACAAGCCCCCTTGGCTCCTCAGTTACTCTGCCTAGGTTGCGAAGGCGTTCCTCTAGGGTAATCCGACGGCCACCCCAATGTCAAGCTCAGAAATCCAGAGCCGCCATCCCTAACCAACCAGCGCCTTGTTAAACAACCATAGCCAACCTAGACCCTTCATGGCGAAGCGGGGAAAGCCCCAAGCAGACAGGAAAGGAAGTAGCTCCTGCCTTACTGGGCGGGTGATTCCGGTGGTTCGGCTGGTGCGGGCTGGATCGGTTGAATCAGGGGGCCGGAACTGCTTCCCACGCCGCCTTTGAGTTCTCGAGGGGAGGGGGCCTTCGAGGGGGGGTGGCGTTCCGGTTCAGCAGCCTCGGCTTCTCCCTGTTCCTCCTGGGCCCATTCGACCCGTTTTCGGGATAGCCCGATTTTGCGATCCTCCGGATCCACGCGAAGAATTTTTACCTCGATCTTGTCGCCGACCTTGACGATTTCTTCGGGATCATCGACTTTATGATCCGCCAATTCCGAGATATGTAAAAGCCCTTCCAACCCGTCCTCTAGACTTACAAAGACGCCGAAATTAGTAATTTTGGTAACCGTGCCGGTAACGATTTGGCCGGGCTGGTATTTTTCTGGAATTTCCCGAACCCAAGGGTCTTCGGTCAGTTGTTTCAGGCCCAGGGCAATGCGTCGCCGTTCTTGGTCCACCGCAAGCACCCGGCAGGTAATTTCCTGCCCTCGATGAAGCAGTTCGTTCGGATGGGTAATCTTGCGGGTCCAGGACATATCCGTAATATGCAATAGCCCATCCACCCCTTCTTCCAACTCGACGAAAGCACCGTAGTTGGTCAGGTTCCGCACAATCCCTTTGACGATACTGCCCGGCGGATACCGCTCGGCCACATGATCCCAGGGATTTTCCTGCGCCTGTTTCATGCCCAAGGAGATTTCCTGTTTTTCTTTATTAATCCCCAGGATAACCACATCGATCATATCGCCTACTTGGACCAGTTCACTGGGATGATTGATCCGTTTGGTCCACGACATTTCGCTGATATGAACCAGACCCTCGATGCCTTCTTCGAGTTTGACAAAGACTCCGTAGGGAGTCATACTGACCACTTCGCCTTTATGCTGACTTCCGACCGGATAGCGCTGTTCGATATTTTCCCAAGGACTGGGCTGTTTCTGCTTCAACCCCAGGGCAATTTTTTCTTTCTCCCGGTCGATTTGCAGCACCACCACTTCGATCTCTTGCTCTAAGGTAACGATTTCGGAAGGGTGGTTGACCCTCCCCCAGCTCATGTCGGTAATGTGTAACAGGCCGTCGATGCCACCTAGATCCACAAAGGCGCCGAAGTCGGCGATATTTTTAACAATCCCTTTACGCCGTTGGCCCACTTGAAGTTCACTGAGTAGTTGTTGTTTTTTGTCAATCCGTTCTTTTTCGATCAAGGCCCGTCGGCTCACCACAATATTGCGGCGGGCTTCGTCAATCTTAAGGACCTCGCACTGGACATATCGGCCAATAAAATCTCCTATATCCGCTGGCCGACGGATATCCACCTGACTGGCTGGCAAAAAGACATTTACGCCAATATCCACTAAAAGCCCACCTTTAATCTTTCGGGTCACCAGTCCGGTCACTACATCGCCCTCATGCACCGAGTCCATCACCTTCCGCCAATTGTCGATTTTTTCAGCCTTCCGCTTCGACAACAGGATCATGCCGGTGCCGACATCAAGCCAGGGGAAGTACAACTCTTCGATATCTTCGACCAACACCCGCAGAACCTGACCCGGTTGAGGGGGAGGCTCATCCGGCCCCCAATCGCTCAACGGCACCACCCCTTCGCTTTTATAGCCGATATCCATGATCACCTGATCACCTTCAATCCGGAGGATCCGTCCCTCGACGATATCGTTCGGCTTTAGGTCCATGCTGCCCCAATCAATTTCTTCTGGCTGGGTGCCTGAAAAGGCCTCTTGAAGTTCCTTTTCCAACTCCTCCTGAGTAGGATCCAATTCTCGAATCAGGTTCCGGTTGACCATAAGAAACCAAACAACCCGTACAAAACAAAAAAACTCCTAGACCCGACGCCGAAGGCCGAATTCGGCGCCTCCCAAGGTCCAGCATAACTTTGTTAGTATAATCTCTGGCAAAATCCCCGACAATTGTAGGTCTGAGATTTTCTTCTTAATTTCAGACCGGTAGTACTCTTCTATCTTCTCTATTAGAGGCTTTCGAATGGCTTACGCGCCGCCTATTTTTCCTAATTTATCTATTTTGCCTATTTTGAACCTCTAAAGATTCCTTGAAACACTTCAGCCGAATGAAGAAGCTGCCTGCTCCAGCCGAGGAAAGCCTGCGGGGGTTATTGCCGCGGAAGCAGCAATCCAGAACACGTAACCTGGCACAGAAAACTACACTTCCTGCTTTCGCAGGAATGCTTTGGTACACCATTGGCTGAAGTGTTACGATCCATTTTCTTTCCTCCCTTATCCTCTCTCCAGCCATTTCAGGCCAAGAAAAGAGTTTTCCTTCCTCCTTCGGAGGCAGCAATCTCGTGGGAGGTCTTTCCAAAGGAGAGGTACCCGTGCGGGAGTTCTTACATGACCAGAAAGTTTATCTATTCGATTCATTTTTCCCAGTTTTTCCTCAATCAGCGGGGCTATGAGCACTCCGCTCAGCTCCGGGTAAAGGGAGAGAGACTTTTTGCGATTCGGCTCGGGGGTGGGCTTTCCGTGTTGGGGAGCCCATTAGGGCCAATCCCAAGATGGTCAGAGCCACTCCTGTAGCGATCGCTCCGTTCCATGCTTCCCCGAAGACCACAATGCCAGCTATTGCTCCCATGGCGACCTGGGCGGCATTGAGGAGATTGGCACGAACGAGTTTGGTCCAGCGAAGTCCAGTCGTAATGGCCAGGAACGCCAGGAGATTGCAGGTCCCAGCGCCAAGCATGTAGGCCCACTGCTGGGGGGTTGTATGGAACAACAATGTGGGCCCCAATCGCCAAAGACTGATCGGGGCTAAGAGCCCTGCACCCACCCCGGTAACTAAAAGCACTACACCTTGAGGGGGGATGCCGCTGACAGAAGCCATCCGTAACATTAAACCCAGCTGGGCGAAAGCGCCGCCGGCCAGACAAGCCGCCCCGATTCCCATCAGCATTGTCTCCCCACGGACCTCCGGCAGAACATGGCCCGCCTCCAGAGCCCCAGAACTTAACACGCCAATGGCCGCTATTAACATCACCAAAGCCCCAAGGGTCCGAGCCGACATCGCCTCCCCAAGCCATAGCCAAGCCAGTAACGCCCCTCCGGTAAGAGACACGGAAAAAATGGTCGGTACTGCAATGGCCAACCCTACCACGCCAAAAGACCACTGTTGGAAAATATTTCCCGCAAATTGGGCTATCAGAGCCGACATCATGATCCCACCCATCCACCCCATCGTGGGGAAAAACCGTCGGCCCCGGCAAACTTCTAACAAAAACCACGGTCCTAATAACACTACCGCCACGGTTTCCTTCATGGCTGTGGCCCACATCGGATCGGTCCCTAGGGCCGCCAATTGACGCAGACACATGTTGGTGGCCGTATAACCAAAGGCGGAAAACAGACATAATAAGGACCCCAAGGTGGCTAGGCTGATGCGAGGGGATCCCGGCTCACATAATGGGTGCTCCGGATATTGACCTTTTGGATGAATGGGATGAAATTTCATGGGATTGATAAGCAAAAAAGTATTGGTGGGGAGGTTCCTAAAAGTACGAAGGTTCAAACCGGGGGTATTGCAAGGATAGCAACTCTAGGGGGTTTTTTGGGGGCCTTTTGGGGATTCCGAAGGAAATGGGCCCTCATGCCCTTTGTCCGAGAGGATACAGAACACCCAGAGTCCGCCTAGGGGGCCTAGTAGGGGCGGGGAACCCCAACGGAGGCGTAGACTCCCAACCCAAAGGCTTTCTTATTCCGAAACGTTCTGATTTCGGCAGAGGAGAGTTAATCGCCGTAGGATTCTGGTTTGGGCCGATCCCGGCGCCGGGAGGGGTTACAGACCACTACTAACCCCAGGAAAATCCCCAACAGCACGATAAAATAGGAAGCCAGATAGAGATTCCTTCCGCCGCCGTCTTCGCTCGGGGCTGGGCCTTGCGCCCAGCTCCAACTTTGAATAACTAGCCAAGCAGCCCCCCCAAGAACCGGCGCCATCCACTGGCGAGCGTGAGACCAGAAACGTTGCATCGGGCAACTCTCCTTCTCCAAACGAAAGCCATTCGCATTCCCGCACCAACTAATTATGATAATATCAAACATCCTAAAAATTCGGACCTGACAGGCTCAGAACCCTTGTTAGGTTGAGTTCTTATTTGTTTCATTATAGTTTCCCAACGAGAAAAGCCAATATCGGCCAGGCCCCTGTATTTGGAGCGTCAGGGGAGGACTCCATTGGGCCGAACACCAGTGGTGTTGGTGGAGTGTTGAGGTTTTCAGGTAAAAAGCCCCTTTTGAATCTTTTTCTGTCCAAGGGACCAGCGGATGGATAGTACTGCGGTTTCGTTGGAGATGAAATGGCTTTTGGGGGGAGCGATTCTTGTGTATTTGGCGGCGATCTATGGGATGAGCATTTGGATACGGGGCCGGATTCACACAGCCGAAGACTATGTGGTGGCAGGCCGGCGGTTACCCTTCTCGTTGGCCTGGGCTACGCTGTTGGCCACCTGGTTTGGCGCTGGGACGATGCTTGCCGCTGCAGATGAGGTGGCCAAACAGGGGATGCATCGGGCTGCGCTGGATCCGCTTGGGGCGGGGGTGTGTTTGATCCTGGCGGGGCTGTTTTTTGCACGCCCCTTGTGGAAAATGAAATTGCTTACCCTCAGCGACTTTTTCCGCCGGCGGTTCGGAAAGACGCCCGAATTCATTTCCGCTTGTGTCATGGTACCGAGTTACTTCGGTTGGGTGGCTGCACAGTTTGTCGGGTTGGCTGGTATGTTACATCTGTATTTCGGCATTCCCATGGGTTGGGGAATTGTGCTGACAGCGATTGTAGGTACCGGCTATACCTTGCTAGGTGGCATGTGGGCGGATACGCTAACCGACGCGGTGCAAATGAGTTTGGTGATGGTAGGATTAGTGTTTTTGGCTGTCCAGGCCCTTTGGCAATTGGGGCAAGGCGACTGCTGGGCCGGTTGGCACCAAGTGTTTGACCAGTTACCGCCAGAAGCCCGCCTGCCGATAGACATTAGTTCTCTCCAGGGCTTTTACGTTTGGCTGACCGCCTTCTTGATCGGCGCCTTGGGCAATATTCCAGGCCAAGACCTCATGCAACGCATCTTTTCCTCCAAGTCCGAACGAGTGGCCCAATCTGCCTGTGTCTTCGCAGGCGTGTTGTATCTGATCCTGGGTATGTTGCCGATCTTACTGGGGCTGGTAGCCAAGATTACTTTTCCCGAAGATTTTCGGCGGAGTGTGTTGCCCGCTTTGGCCCATCTTTTTCTCCATCCGGTTGTAGCGGTGATATTCCTCTTGGCCTTATTGTCGGCGGTGCTTTCCACGATAGATAGCGCGATTTTGTCACCGGCTACGGTGCTGGCGCAGAACATTGTGCTTCGGCTTGCGCCTCGGCTGCCTGGACTTTTCGTCAATGAGGTGGCCGTGGTAGTGGTAGCGGCAGCGTCGTTGGGGGTAGCCTTTGCAGGGGAAACCATGTATAACCTGTTAGAAGATGCGTATGAACTGACTTTAGTAGGGCTATTTGTGCCGCTGGGTTTGGGTCTATGGAGCCGACGGGGTGGTCCGATGGCTGCTACGGCCGCTATGCTAGTCGGCAGCGCCTTCTGGACGCTCCACTATGCCATGGATTGGGAAATATTCTTGCAACCGCTGGCAGAAACCTACCTGCCCGATTGGCTCCAGTGGCCTTCGACCATCCCGGTTACCCTGGCTGGCTTGGCCGCTTACTGCCTGACCAGTCGATGGGAATCCCCTCCCAGAGCCCCTGCTTAAGCGGAGCAGCTTCGGTTTGTTCTGCTCTAGGGGCGAATAGTTGAGCATTACTCGAAAATAGCTTTTTTGTTCATTTATTAGTGAGACCTCGCCAATTTCCCATTCCAAACCCAAAGTCTATGGACAACCCACCATTTCCCCACCACAACTTAAAAAATCCACTTCATCACTCCGAAAAGCTCAGGCAGTGACGTAGGTATGAGGAGGTGTTGGCTTACTTTTTTAGGAGGCTAGAGGATGCGCGTACTTCGCTGTTATTGGTGGCTGGTTTTGTTAGGCTGCGGTGGTTGTGGCGACCAGGATCCGTGTGGGGTTTTGCACGTCGGGAACGGTTCTTCTTCGGTGGAAAGCCCCTCGGCTGAATTCGTAGAGGGTAAGGATTTGGAAAATATCTCCGGCCAGGTGGGCCAAGCGGGCTACCTGGGTGCCGCACAAGCGCCCAGTTGGCCCCGGTTCCACGGAAACGACGGCCACAACCGTTCCGCTGATACTGGGCTATTGCGCCAATGGCCAAAAGAGGGGCCGAAGTTGCTCTGGTCGGCCAAAGGCATTGGCCATGGATACTCCAGTGTTACCCTTGGCGAAGGCCTGATCTATACGGCGGGCAATATCAAAGACCAAACCGTCGTTACGGCTTTGGACCTGAAAGGCACTATTCGTTGGCAGCAGGCGAATGGCCCTGCCTGGACGGAGGATAAGCCTGGCACCCGCGGCACCCCAACCTACGATGGAGGCCGAGTTTATCACGAAAGTCCATTCGGTGAGGTTGTCTGTCTGGAAGCCGCCTCCGGAAAACCTATCTGGCGACGGAATATCCTGAAGGATTTTGAGGGGCAACGGCCCACCTGGGCTTTAGCGGAGTCGGTCCTGATCGACGGCGATCGACTCATCTGCTGTCCGGGCGGAAAGAGGGCCGCCGTGGTAGCCCTGAATAAGCATACCGGCCAATTGATCTGGGCCTCGCCTAGCGCCGGTTGTCAGGCCAGTTATGCCTCCCCAACGCTAGCCCTTCATCAAGGAGTGCGCATGATCTTGACGATGAACCAAAAAGGCCTTTTGGCCGTCGATGCCGAAAGCGGCCGAATCCTCTTCGACTACCCGCACAAGACCCCATGGGATGTGAACGCATTTACGCCAATCTATTATGATGGACATATCTTCTTTAGCACCGGCTATGGCGCAGGCTCTGTGCTGCTGAAACTAATTGGCGAGGGCAAACAGCTCCGAGTCGAAAAAGTCTGGGACTCCAAAGATCTAGACAATCACCACGGCGGGGTGGTGCTGGTGGATGGATTTTTGTATGGCTCCGCCTATGGCGGTCCCTTCGTCTGCCTGGAGTGGAAAACCGGCAAACTCCAGTGGAAAGAGCGGGCCGTGCGCAAAGGCTCGCTCACCTGGGCCGATGGAATGCTCTACTGCCTGAGCGAACAGCGCCAGGTAGCCTTGGTTCGGCCTAACCCCGAGAAGCTCGAAGTAGTGAGCGAATTTACTCTTCCCTCCGGCGGTGAAGGCCCTTCCTGGGCGCATCCGGTTGTTTGCGGCGGTCGGCTCTATCTGCGCCATGACGACCGCCTATTTGCCTACGACGTCTCCGCCCGCTAACCGCCCCGCTGGCTCTGTCCAGCACGCAAGGCCGAAATTGTACGCATAAACATCAGAAGGCAAAAAGCAACAAGCGAATGACGCCAGATGCCCTCTCATCTCCTAGGAGCAAATTGCGATTTGCCCCCCTGGCTTCTTGGCCGAAGGGATAGTACACTACACAGAAAATCCTCCAAAAACCTACCCAATCGGCTTCGTTTTTTCCTACCCTAAGGGGCTTTTTCGGGAGAGCTGCCATGAAAGTTGTTTGTTTCCTCTTGTTCGTTTCAGGTCTGTTGGTTTCGCTGCTCGGGGCCGGTCAACCCCTGCCCGCCGAACCAACACCTGCCGAAGCTACAATCGCCCAAGCTCCACCCACAGAACCAAAACTGCTGTTTGAGGATCGGTTCGAAGGGAAACTGGCGGAAGGCTGGTCCTGGCTCCGGGAAGACCCCAATACCTGGCGAATTCGGGATGGGGCTTTGGAAATCCGGGTGGAACCGGGTGTAGCCGCTACGGTCAAAAACGCCCTCCGCCGCAAAGCCCCAGAGCCTGGGCTTGGCAAAGTGGCTATTGAAGTTACTGTTACCTTTACCACCAAGCCTACCAACCAATACGAACAAGCCGGCATCACCTGGTACCATCAGGATAAACCCGTTTTTAAACTAGTGCATGAGAATATCGACGGCAAAACCTACATCATCCCTGGCCGAAAACCCACCCAGACGCTGGCCGTCGATCTCCGCTTGGTCCTAGAGGGCGAAAGGTTCCTGGCCCAATATCGGCCTGCCGGCCAAGGCGAGTTCCAAACTGCTGCCGAAGGAAAACTGCCCCGGGGCCCAGACGACATGGTCAGCATCCAATGCTACAACGGTCCCGCCAACGCCGAGCATTGGATCCGCTTCGACAACTTCCGTATCCTCCAATTGGCCCCGTAAAACGATCGCTTCCAGGTCCGCCAACCAAAAATTGGAATAGCTCGCAGATCTTCTCCTTGCTACGCAAACCACCAGGCGGCTGTCCTACTCATCTGCCGCCACCAGAACCTGAGGTTCTGCGGCATTTCCATCCAAGGAAGGAAGTGAGCTCCACGGTTGCTATTTTGCATAAGTTTGGTACCATTTCTGCCGAGTGAACTAAATTCCGTTTTTTAGGAAGAATGCCCCGAGTGTGATTCCCGGGAGGGGACAGAGACCCCCAACGACTTTCCTCGAACCAATCAGGCAGCTTCTTCATGACTGCACGGTTCCGGATATATTAATGACTAACGGAGTACCTTCACGGAAGCAAGCATAGGAATATCTACCGAGGGAGTAACTTTGCCGATTCCCGAGCCTCTTAAACGCCCGACCATACCAGGGTTGGAAATGCCCAACTACGAACGGAGTAACCTTGCCGATGGCAAAGCCGCGCGTGTTGATCCTCCGTGCTCCAGGCACCAACTGCGATGTGGAAACCGCATTTGCGTTTGAAAAGGCGGGGGCCAAGGCCGAACGGGTCCATGTGTTTCGGCTTCTGGAAAACCCCCAGGTATGCCGATCTTACCAAATCTTTTGTATCCCCGGTGGATTTAGCTACGGCGACGACATCGCCGCCGGTCGGATCTTAGCCAATCAGATCCGCCATCACCTGGCCGATCTGCTCCGAGAGTTTATCGAGCAGGGCAACCTGATTCTGGGCATCTGCAATGGTTTCCAGGTACTTTTGAAATCGGATGTACTTTTGCCGCGCAGCAACGACGGCCTCGCCCAGGCCACCCTGACCTGGAATGATTCGCGCCGGTTTGAGGATCGGTGGGTTCGGCTGGCGGTTACCGGCCGGCCCTGTGTATTTCTGGAAGGCATCCAAGAGCTTTACCTTCCGGTGGCGCATGCGGAGGGGAAATTCGTGGCTCGGGATGCGGCCACGTTGCAGGCCCTGGAATCGGCTGGACAATTGGTGCTCCGGTACGCTCGCCTGACCGGCCCGCTCCGGGTCGAGGGGGAACCACTTCCGTATCCGGAAAATCCGAACGGCTCTGAAGCGAATGTAGCGGGCGTTTGCGACCCTACCGGCCGAATCCTGGGACTTATGCCCCACCCGGAACGGCATATCGACCCTACCCAGCATCCCCAATGGACCCGCCGGCCGTTTGCCGGGCCGGCAGCGGCTTCTCCCAATTGCTCCCAGCCCGCTGGCGCTGAAGGGGATGGACTAGCTCTATTTAAAAATGCGGTCCGGTATTTTGGTTGAGCCGCCCTTCCGCATTCGCTAGGAGTGGGGGCGGCCCGGCCCAACTGCCCGAAGCCCGGACGTCTCGTCCGTGTCATTTATCTATAGCTTCCTGCTTCTGTGGCAGCCTCACTGAGAGGCATTCTCGTTAAAAAACAGGAATCTACTTCCCTTGGCTGAAATGTACCCAAAAGGGGATAAAGAAAGAGCCGGACACAGGAGCATGCCCGGATCCAAATTGCTCTGAAGAAGATATTTCAAGACCCGGCCCCAATGGCAGCATTAGATGGGCCGTATGCTTCCGCTTTTCTTTGCGTGGATGAGCGATTTTCACCCCCGGACCAATTGGTTAGGGGGATTGCTTGCCGGCAATGCGTTAGCCTTTGCGACGCCGGACCAAATAGCCCAAAACGCCCAATGCCCCCAGACCCAAGAGCACCATCGAGGACGGCTCCGGAATGATCGAACCTGCCCCTAAGTTAATGCCGGCCGTCTGGTCATAAATCGTCATGGATTGAAGGTCCAAACTGCTTACCGTAGCGCCGGCAATCGTAAATGGCCCTGGACCTAACTGGCCTATAGGTAATTTCCACTCTAATGTATAACCATATCCTGGCTCGCCCCCTAGCGGAGGAGTTGGTGGATTAGAAGTACTCCAGTATCCATATTGCCAATCGGCATTGGGAATCAGATCAAACGGCGTTCCTGTGTCAAATCCACTGCCAGTCCATTTAAAAAGAATAGGAGTGCCAATCTGGGTGCCTGTCCAAGGTGAGGCGATCACTCGATCAATTCCCGGCATCCCCCCAAGGGTGATCCCTTCTCCCGGCACACCGTCAATAGCGATTACATACCACTCCGCATAGTTAGTTGACGAGGGTTCTCCTTTTAAATCCATCCGGAATGCCTGGAAGAGATTGGTGCGATCTGTAACTGCGTACAGAGCGGCATAGTTATCCCAAAAGGAGTCCCCAATGTACGGTGGAAGCAAAAATTGAGCAAACGCTCGAATATCTCGAGCAGTATGTGCAGGGCCAGGTGGGCCGGTCGGATCACTCGTGGTACCCCAATCGCTGGGAGGAATACTGCCTTGTTGCCAATTATCATACAGCCAGTCGGCATGTAGGGGGGCGGGGAGGGCAAAGAGAGCCAGGAGGCCGACGTTCAGCAGAGCCAGTGTTCGCATGGCCATCGAAGCAACTCCTTTGAGATTAGAATATATTCATTTACCCTTGTCCAACCTGGCCCGAACGGTTGGCTGCCACTGACGACGCTTCCGGAGGAACCCACAGCTGGCCACTGCTTGGCCCGAAAAAGGACAAGCGCACCCAGAGCCGGAAGCTCCGAGTTTTAGAGTAAACTGGGCAGAACTGCTTGTCAAGGATTTTTCCGAAAAATTTACTCCATTTGCTTTCCCCCTAATTAGGGGGGAATTACCTAAGACAGAGCAAAGCCCTGTCAGCCGATGACCATCCCCCAGGAGAAGAAGCCCTCAGATACCTTTTCGTGGGAATGACCTACATTTAAGAGGGCAGAGGGTGGGGGTGCCTCGATTAGGTGACATTCATCCCCCCAAATTGGCTACACAGGTAGGCCCACCTTGCTGCCTTTGGACAACCTGCTGGTTGCTATTGGGCAACCTCAGGTGCTGTCCTGCCGGAACGGCCAGAAGGCACCCTTTCCCCAAGAAAATGGGCTTAAGTTTTTGTTTTTCCAGAGGTTAGGAAAACCTCTGGCGGAGGGAATCGGTCTGAGCCGCTTTTGGGAATAGTAGTTGAAGGTGCCCATTGCTAGGCAAAAGGGGGGCCAGAGGCCACAATATACCATAGAACTTCATACTCCTGAGAAGCTCATCCCCAGGTGCTGGGGAGGCCCTGCAAGGCATTTGGAACCGATTTGCTATTCTTCAAAGAAGGCCAATTTCCGGCCAAAAGGCCCTGAGCAGGAGCGGACCCGGCTTAAAAAATCCGGGCTGGTGCAGGACGGATGGACGGTGGTTTGGGAAAAACTGGCTGCCACCGACGGGAACGGAGTATGCGCTGATTGCCCTGCAAGGAGGCGCCAAGATACCAATGGGGTTAGTTTGGTAGAGCTTTATACCCTTTGGGGAGAAAGATCCGTTGGGCGGTTTAGGGTAGAAACAGGGAGAAGGAAACGGATGCCGATTTTACCCCGGGAACCGGATACCTTTCCGGAGGATCTTTTCGAGGGCCATCGGCTTCGAGAACAGGCTGAGGGGCGGTGGTGGGCGCTGTACACCCTGCCCCGGCGGGAAAAGGAGCTGATGCGTCGGCTTCGGGGTATGGGGATATGGCATTATTGTCCGTTGATGTGCCGAAAGTATCAGTCCCCAGCCGGTCGAGCACGCACCGTCTGGGTACCGCTTTTCCCCAGCTATGTGTTTTTGCTGGGCACGGAAATGGATCGGTACCAGGCCATGACCACCCAGTGCGTCAGCCGGACTTTGGATGTGCCGGACCCAGAAGAGTTGGTGCATGATCTTCGGCAGATTCGGCGGTTGATTGCCAGCGGGCTGCCGCTGACGCCAGAGGCCCGTTTAGATCCGGGCGATCGGGTGCGGATCCGAAGCGGACCGTTAATGGGCTTAGAGGGGGTAGTGATTCGGCGTCGGGGGCAGGATCGGCTTTTGGTGGCGGTCCAGTTTTTGCAGAAAGGGGCTTCCGTGGAAATTGCTGATTTCCAATTGGAACGGATCGATTAAAAGCAGGAACTTCGGGGAGTCTTCCTAAAGGAAACCCAGAAGAGGAGAGAAATACTACGATTGAGGGGTTTGATATACCAATTTTGGTCTAGTAGCCCTAAAATTTTCCTTTTCAGTAATGTCAGTTGCTTGATTTATTCTGGGGGGCGAAGTAGGCTAAAAGATAAGCTATGGGCAGACTTTCCGAGGCAAGGCTGCCAGGGGGTAAAAGCCGAGGCCTTGCGAAGCGGCCTTCTTCGCCGGGAGATAAACTGAGGATCTTGCTGGATGGGTCTTTTTTCCTGGAAACATGAGCCGGAGTATCCTATTCCTCCGGTCCCGCCGGCTTCAGCGGGGGAAGTGGCTGAGCAGTATTTTCGCTGGGTAGGGTGGTTGAACCGGATTGGGGCGGCCATTTTGCTGATTCCGGCTATTCCGATCATTTTGGTGTTGGTATTTTTAGTTCGGCTGACGTCGTATGGGCCGGGCATTTATCGGCAGAAGCGGGTAGGCAAGAACGGTCGGGTATTCACTCTGTACAAAATTCGCACCATGATCCACAACGCTGAGGCGCTCACCGGTCCGGTCTGGACAGCGCCGAATGATCCCCGCATCACCAAGCTGGGCAAGCTACTCCGGGCGGTGCATTTGGACGAATTGCCTCAGCTTTTCAACGTGCTGATGGGGCACATGTTGCTGATCGGTCCCAGACCGGAGCGACCCGAATTTACGGAATATCTGGCTCAGGAAGTGCCAGGATATATGAAGCGGTATGTGGTGCCGCCGGGGATAACCGGCTTGGCCCAGATCAACTTGCCGCCTGATACCGATGTGGACAATGTGCGCAAGAAGCTGATCTTGGATTTGGAATATATTCGCACGGCCAATTGGAAGTTGGATTTGAAGATTCTTTTGTGCACGGCAGTACGGCTATTGGGATTTTCTGGTATGTGGATGGCTAAAAAGCTGGGGCTTTACCGGGAAGTGGTGATTCCGACGACGCCTGCCGAACCGGTACGGCCCGAAGCGAAACCGGCTCCGGCTGCGGGCGCAGCCCCGACTACATTTCCACCGGAGTTGTTACCGAAATTGGTGGCCCTTTCTGCCAGCGGCAATGGCGCCCGGAAATCCCATACCCCTCAACCCTCAGTCCCTTTAAGCTAATCAGAGAACTTCCGGGGATGTGCCCGAACGTGGGCTTGAGAAAGCAGAAGGGGCTTCGGGGCGAATCCGTGCGTTTTCCCGGGACTTCCCCTCAGGCATGGACCATGCGATTATCGACCGGAGGTTTCCTATCGGGAATGATTCCGGCAAATGAAGGCTAGAAGAAGGTCTTTCATCGCACCCGGAAGGGGGAGATTTTCCTGTCTGATCGAATCCGATGGTGCTGGCGTCTGCTCCGGATAAGAACGTATTTTCGGCCGGCCCGGTGCCGAACGCTTTGACCATAGATGTGGAAGACTATTATCAGGTCAGTGGATTTGAGAGCCGGGTTGCTCGGAACCAGTGGCATCTATATCCAAGCCGGGTAAAAGAAAATACGGAACGTTTGTTGGTTATTTTGCGGCGTCGGCAGGTGCGGGCTACGTTTTTTGTGCTCGGCTGGGTGGGCCAGAACTGCCCAGACCTAGTGCGTCAGATCCGGGACGAAGGCCACGAAATTGGCGCCCATAGTTTCTGGCACCACCGGATCTACACCCAATCGCCCAAGGCATTTCGAGAAGACTTGGTTCGCACCGTGCAATTGCTGGGCGATCTGGCAGGCCAACCGATCCGTTGCTATCGAGCGCCCAGTTTTTCCATTACACGGGCATCATGGTGGGCCTTGGAGATTTTGGTCCAAGAAGGGTTCCGGTACGATTGTAGTGTGTTTCCGATTTGGCATGATCGGTATGGGGCGCCGGGGGCGCCGCTGGGCATTTATCGGGTGGAGACGGCGGCCGGGCCGATCTGGGAGTTCCCGCCGGCCGTTTATCGCTTCCTCGGAATCCCTGTGCCCTGTGGAGGCGGGGGGTACTTTCGGCTCTATCCGTTGTGGTGGAGCTTATGGTGTTTGCGGGCCATCCGGCGTCAGGACCGTCCTTTCCTTTTTTACCTCCATCCCTGGGAATTAGATCCTCAACAGCCCAGGCTCCCTGGCCCGCTGGTAAATCGATTTCGTCATTATTGGAATCTGTCCGCCACTGCTAGACGCCTGGAAGTCCTTCTAGATGAGTTTCCGTTTGCCCCGGTCAGCCAGGTGATGGAACAATACCTCCGTCAAAAAGGAACAGAGTTTCCAGTGGTTCGGATAAGCGAGTTGTCCAAACCAACCGGAATAGCAACTGCCCGGGCGATAAAACCGGCTGAGGGGGTGAAGCTCCGATGAGCGGGGGCCATCGGCCAACCGTGTTGTTCTTGGTGCATCGGATCCCGTATCCGCCCAACCGGGGAGATCGGATCCGGTCGTTTCATATTTTGGATTTTCTGGCTCAGCGTGCGGAAGTGGGTTTAGCCTTCTTGAGCCACCAACGCCCATCGGCCGAAGCACTTCAGGCGTTGCAGCAGCGCTGTAGTTGGGTGGGCTGGGCGATTTGGGGGCGGTGGAGCCGATGGCTGCGGGCCGGGTGGGCTTTTGCCCAAGGCAAACCAGCCACCGAAGGCTTGTTTGCCTCTCCCAAGTTCCGACGGCAACTGCGAAGCTGGCTCCAGAACCATCCACCGGATAGAGTCCTGGTCTTTTGCTCCAGCATGGTGCAGTATCTGAAGCTGCCCGGCTTGGAGAACGTACGGCCTGTGGTCGATCTGGTGGATGTCGATAGTCAAAAGTGGTTTGACTATGCCTGCCTGAGTGGGGGCTGGCGTCGGTGGGCATATCAGGAGGAAGGCCGACGGCTCAGAAAGCTGGAGCGGTGGATTGGCCAACGGGCCGCTGCCGTGCTGCTGAGTGCCCCCCATGAAGCGGCCCTTTATCGACAAATCGCCCCGGAGGCCAACATCCAGGTCATTAGCAACGGCGTGGATGTGGAGTATTTTCGGCCGGAGTTTTCCGGAAAGCTTGTTTCCGTAGGTACACATGGGCTGTCTGGTGCCAGTACATCGGGCGATGGCGGCCAAGCCCGCTGCGTGTTCGTCGGCGCATTGGACTACCAGGCCAATCTCGACGGGTTAACCTGGTTTTGCCAAGAGGTTTGGCCTCTGGTTTGCCGCCAGCGCCCGGATGCTCAGTTGATGGTGGTCGGCAGCAATCCGACCGGCGGTGTGTCCCGGTTAGTTTACCAGACACCTGGAGTTCGCTTGATTGGACCGGTGCCGGATGTTCGCCCCTATTTGGCGGAGGCGGAGGTGGTAGTGGTTCCTCTGCGCGTAGCCCGGGGGATTCAGAACAAAGTGCTAGAGGGTCTGGCGATGGGCAAACCGGTGCTGGCCAGTCCCCAGGCACTGGAAGGTTTAGCCCTTCAGCCAGGCCGGGAAGCCGAAGCCGCCGGGCAGCCTTCCGAATGGGCGGAAAAGCTGGTTCGGCTGTGGGCGGATCCGAACCGGCGCCTGGCCCTGGGCCAAGCCGGCCGGCGATTCGTCGAAACCCACCACCAATGGTCCCAAGTGCTTCAACCTTTAGCAGAGATTTTAGCCCTTCCGGAACCGGCCGCCCCCGCCCATCCGACCATCCGCTCTCCGGAGACCATCCAATCCCGATAGCTGAGAAAACCGGAAGGCATTTGATTAGGCTCTATGGATTTAGAAAAAGCTCTTCCAACCATTTTGGACCAACCCGGACAAGCAGCCGAAAGCAGGCCGAACGCTCAGGCAGCGCTGTCCGGCTGTCCGCTTTGTGGAACAGCATTGGAGAAGCCGATCTCGGTCTGGCCAGAGCAGGCGATTCCCTGGCTAGGTCCCTGGGCGGCCCGCCGGTTGGGCTTTTTCACCCTGCCGAAGGATTTCCTGCTTTCCGTGGTGATTCCCGTTTATAACGAACGCCCTACCATTGAGGAATTACTCCGCCGGGTTCAGGCAGTACCGATTCCTAAAGAGGTGCTGGTGGTCGATGACGGCAGTACCGACGGGACCAGGGAATATTTGGCCAGCTTACCCCAACAGGAAAACTTCCGTGTCCTCTTTCATCCGCATAACTTGGGCAAGGGGGCGGCTCTGAAAACGGGGTTCGCTCAGGCGAAGGGGCACGTGGTACTCGTCCAGGACGCCGATTTAGAATACGATCCGGCTGAATATCCCCGATTGATCCAGCCGATCGTTGAAGGGGTGGCCGATGTCGTCTATGGCTCTCGGTTTGCCAGCGACGGACCCCACCGAGTACTGTACTTTTGGCACTATGTGGCCAACAAATGCATCACCACCCTCTCGAACATGCTAACGGATTTGAACCTTACGGATGTGGAAACCTGCTACAAAGCCTTCCGCCGGGAGGTCATCCAGGCCATCGCCCCCACTTTGAAAGAACGGGGATTTGGCATTGAACTGGAATTGACGGCCAAAGTGGCCCGACGCCGGTGCCGAATCTACGAAGTCGGCATCAGCTATTTTGGCCGTACCTACCAAGAAGGCAAAAAGATCGGCCTCCGGGACGCCCTGCACGCCCTGTGGTGCATCCTGCGATACGCCCTGGCCGATTAAAAAAATAAGCAACTCCTTCTAGCAAAAGACGGCTGAAACATGGAAAAAGGTTTACTTTTCACCTACACAATGACCTATGGCGGGGCAGCGGTCAGCTTGTTTTATCCCTATGTGGGCTTTTTGATCTATGTCTGTTTTGCCATTATTAAGCCCCCGGCCATGTGGTATTGGTCGGTGCCGCCCGGGGGCTATTACGATCGAACGGTGGCCATTGCCGTGATCATTGGCTGGCTAATCCAAGGGTTCGGCAATTGGAAATTAGGCAAACAGGCTGGCCGAATCACCTTGACGCTGATCTTGTTTTTCTTTTGGCAAGTGCTCGGCTGGGCGGCCAGCGACGTACCTGCCCTGGCCCAATGGCATGTGATTGATCAGTTCAAAATTCTGCTGATGTTTTTGATCGGTATTTCCCTGATCGATACCCCACGCCATGCCAAAGCCCTGGCCTGGACCATGGCAATAAGCCTCGGTTATTTGGCCTATGAACTGAATCTCAGTTACTATGCCGGTTACAACCGAGCTGGCGCCGAAGGGTTCGCCGCCATGGATAACAACTGTGTGGCCGTGGAAATGGCCTGTGGCGCCGGGCTGGCCATGTTTTTGGGTTTCGGCGAACGCCGCCTTTGGCTGAAAGCGATCGGCCTGATTTCGGCCGTTTTGTGCGCCCATACGGTGATGTTCTGTTGGTCCCGGGGCGGCATGCTGGGACTGATCTTCGTCGGGATTACTGGATTTTTGCTCATCCATCGGGAGCCAAAGCATTATTTGCTTTTCCTCCTGCTGGTGGCCCTGGCCTTCCGATTGGCCGGGGATCAGGTCCGCCAGCGGTTCCTGACCGTGTTTGTCGATCCGGAGGAACGGGATACCTCCGCCAACACCCGGCTGGAATACTGGGGCTATGCCTGGCAGGCCATGAAGCGGAACCCGTTGTTTGGGGTGGGACCAGGCCATTGGTATAGCCACTATTGTCCAAAGATGGGCATTCGTCCTCTGTACATCCATTCCGTCTGGTTCCAGGCTGGCGCGGAGACCGGCTTTCCCGGTCTGGGGCTGCTATTGGCTTTTTACGGACAGACGGTGTTGTATCTTTATCCGTTGACCAGGCGAAAGGCTCGCGTTGGGCATCCGTGGTTTCCCGACGCCGGCCGGATGGTCATTGCCGGGTTGGTCGGTTATGCGGTGGCCGGTTCGTTTGTGAGTTTGGTGAACCTTGAGATTGCGTATTACTTAGTATTACTCGGCGCCGGCGTACTGAAAGTCAATGCCGCCCTGCTGGCTCAACCTGCCCTCCAGTACGCTCCGATGCCCCAAAGGCCGCCGGAACCCAACCGCTCCTGGCAACCCGCCCCCGCATAAAAAGCTCTGACAAAAGGGAACTCCAAAAGGTTCCATCAGCTCCTTTGCTAGGCTACCCAGTACCAAAAACGCTCGCATTGTTCGAGGATCGAACCTACTGCCACACCCAAACCTCCACGGTGGGAATTGTCCCCCATGGGCACTCACTCGGATTGCACGCACACGGAATCGGTCTCGGCCCTCTCCCCCCAAACAGCCAATCCCTCTTCGCAACAGCCCATTCCGGAGGCTGATTGGGTCGAATTCCGGGCCGATCAACCCTCCGCCTCCTGGCGCGAAATGTTTTGGGAGCTTTTCCATTATCGAGAGCTCCTCTGGCAGATGATCCTCCGGGATATTCGCATTCGGTATAAGCAGGCGGTGATGGGTTTTGGCTGGGCGCTGCTGATGCCGATTTTGGTGGTCGGTTCCGGCTTCGTGGTCAAATATGTACTAGCCCAGACGGCTGGTTCTCCTCTCGAAACCAGAGCCGTGGCCGGTATGGCCCTTAAAGCACTGGCCTGGACCTTTTTTGCCGGTGCCCTGGGCTTTGCCACTAATAGCCTGACCAATAACATCGCTCTGGTAACAAAAATCTATTTTCCTCGGGAGGTCTTTCCTCTCTCGGCAGTGCTGGTGCAAGCGTTTGACACGTCGATCGGTACGCTGCTGGTATTGGCGGCGATTGTGGCCCTGCCGGGAGTGGGCCTGAGCTGGACCGGCCTGTGGGCCTTCCCCTTACTGCTGCTCCTGATGGCCTTGACCACCGCCCTGGCTCTGGTCCTGAGTTGTGCCAATGTCTTTTTCCGAGACGTAAAATACATCGCACAACTTCTGATCACCTTTGGAATATTTTTCACACCGGTCTTTTATGAGACGGAGATGCTCGGCCCCACCGGCTCACAGATCATGATGCTCAACCCCTTGGCCGCTCTGCTCGAAGGCCTGCGACTAAGCGTCGTAGAACATCATGGGCTTTGGCAGGTGCTGACCAACTCGATCCCCGCCGACGGTCAGATACTGATCTGGCATCCCGGTTGGCTAGCCTATTCCGCTCTCTGGGCCATTGGCAGCCTGCTTGCCTGCTGGCGCCTGTTCCACCGATTGGAATTCTTGTACGCTGAATACATCTAAAGGAGTGTTCTTCCACCATGCAGCCTATGGACCAATCCCTCTCTTTGCGATCCCGGATCGAACGGATTCGGGCGCTGATCGTCGATGTCGATGGCACGATGACCGACGGCGGTATGTGGTATCTCGAAGGCGGCGGTGAGGCCAAACGGTTTGACGTCCGAGACGGCATCGGCATTATCCTCCTCCGTCAGGCAGGGATTCAAGTGATCATGGCTTCCGGCGAACGCCTAGAGCTATTAGAACGTCGGGCCAAACGCCTGCAGGTCGATGCCGCCTTTTTCGGCTGCCGAAACAAAGCCGAAGCGATCGAACCCTGGTTATATCGTCAAGGGATCGGTTGGTCCGAGACCGCATGTCTGGGCGACGAAATCAACGATCTGCCGTTGGCCCGACGCTGCGGCCTGGTGCTGGCCGTCCAGGACGCCAATCCCCTGTTTCTCCGCCATGCCCATCATGTGCTTTCCACTCGGGGAGGCCAGGGAGCGGTTCGGGAGGCCGCTTTATGGCTGTTGGAATATCAAGGTCGGCTTCCGACTGCTCTAGACGCCTTCCTTGCCGAAATCGGCGAATCTCCTGTAGAATTTTAATCAGCAGGCTCTCCCCTTTCATCAGCAGCCTCTCCCCGGAGCGCGGACGTCCTGCCCCCGCAAACCATCGCCTCTCCCGCAGTGGGCAGAGGGGAAAAATTGCCTCTCCCCGCCGCGGGAGAGGCCGGCTGAGCCGAAGGCGAAGCCGGGTGAGGGACATTTACGCCTCTCCCGCCGTGGGAGAGGCCGGCCAACCGACAGGTTGGCCGGGTGAGGGGGACACAATTCCACTTTGACCACAACAACCGAATGGAGAGGGGAGAAGGCCCCCTCACCCTGCCTG
Organism: uncultured Thermoguttaceae bacterium; assembly: GCA_938042245.1. Lineage (GTDB taxonomy): Bacteria > Planctomycetota > Planctomycetia > Pirellulales > Thermoguttaceae > JANXAQ01. Next base: position 1,265 of record CALIRO010000084.1, on the reverse strand, counting down.
CTTGGGCAGACCACCCTCTCCCGCACAGGGCAGAGGGGATTTCCTTCGGAGCAGAGGCCGGTCAGGTGCGAGCCTGCCTCGGCGGCCGGATTTCGATGAACACCTTTTCTTTCCTTCTCTCCAAGGAGGTTTTACCCATGGAAAGGTTCGGCTTCACGATTAGGATCGCACAAGGCCGATGCTGGGGCGTGCTCATCGGCTGGGTTCTGGGCGGCCTAGGCACAGCTTTCGCATTCGCCCAGCAAGCACCGCCAACGCCCACAGAGGCCCAAACACCTCCTAGGACCCTCGAAGACCTCTTGCAAGCGGACGAAGGCAAACCGACTCCTGCACAGCGGCAACCCGTACCAGATCCAGCCGATGTGCAAAAGACCACTAAAATCCTCCAAGAGGTCTATAAAGACGATATTGCCGCAGCCAAAACGCCCGAGAAAAAGCGTGCTCTTGCAGGTCGGTTTCTGGCCGACGCCTTGGAGGCCCAAGTGCCAGCCGAGCAGTTTGCGCTTCTCCAGGCGGCTCGGCAGTGGGCGGTTCAGGCCGGCGATGTTTCGTTTGCCATTCGCTGCGCCGATGCCCTCGCAGAACGTTTCCAGGTGGATCTTCTGTCCATCAAAGCGGAGGTCCTAGAGGCCCTGTCCAAGACCGGCACTGGCGTCTCGCCGGTGGAATTGGCCGAGGCTACGGAACCGCTGGTGCTCCAGGCCGCCGAACAAGAGCGGTACGATGTAGCCGTTCGGCTGAGCCGACTAGCTCTCCAGGCCGCCCGGCGAACCAAAAACGCCGACCTCATCAAACGCCTTACGGCCCAAAACAAACAGGTCGAGCAGGCCGCCAAAGCTTTCCAAAAAATTCAGGCCGCCCTAGAAACGTTGCGACAAAATCCTCAAGACGCGGAGGCCCATCTGTTGGTGGGCCGGTATTTGTGCTTTGAAAAAGGCCGGTGGGATGAGGGGCTTCGGCATTTGGCCCAGTGCTCTGACGAATCGCTCCGGCGCCTGGCCAACGACGACCTGGCCCAGCCCACCGAATCGGCCAAACAGATCACCTTGGCCGAAGCCTGGTGGCAGCGCAGTCAGCAAGAAAAAGACAGCCCGGCCCAAGCGGCCATGCAAGGCCGATCCGCCTATTGGTATCAAAAGGCCCTGCCCAACTTGACCGGCTTGGATAAGATCAAAGCGGAGCGCCGCATCCAGGAGGCTGCTGACTCCGGGGGTAAACCCACCCCCGCCCAGTCCCCACCCCGCCACTACCTCGACCCCCAAAAC
>CALIRO010000083.1 GCA_938042245.1 uncultured Thermoguttaceae bacterium | reverse complement strand
CGCCAAGACGAACCGGCGAACGTGGGGCAGGCGGCAGAAGCGATACGCCGGCGATGAGCATTTTGAATGTGTGCGCGAGTGATAGGAACACCACCGCGCTGCGGGTCAGCCCGGCATGTATCTGCCGACGGCACTGGAACGGAAATATCCCAAGGTGGGGAAGGAATGGGCTTGGTTCTGGGCATTTCTCGCACCCTCGGTCTCCATCGATCCGCGCACAGGCATCGTGCGGCGTCACTTCCAACACCCTAGCGCGCTGCAAAAGCAATTCAAGAGGGCAGTTGGCAAGGCCGGGATCGCCAAGCCGGCCACGATCCATTGTCTGCGCCACAGCTTTGCTACGCATCTGTTGGAGGATGGGTACGACATTCGCACGGTCCAAGAGCTATTGGGCCACAGGAATGTGCAGACGACGATGATCTATACGCACGTGGCGATCAAGAGTCCGCTCGGCGTGCGTTCCCCACTGGACAAGCCGGCCTGATCGTCGCTTCCCATCGCTTTGGATGCGGCCATCGGCATCTACTCGGCTCGCGAGCTTAAGCCCCACGACGCCAGCGCCCCGGTGGATCAACTGAGGATGCCTGGGCAGGCGGCCTACATCTGGGGCGGCTACGCCAATTGCGCCAACTACCCGCCGGTCTTGAAGGCCGTCGGCCTGTACTTCTCGCAGGCGATCATCTGGGACAAAGAGCATCCCATGTTGACCCGCAAAAAAAGGATGGGTAGCCGTGTGAAGCGGGTGGGGTTCCGGTGGGAGCGCGGAATCTTACTGCGCCGCTGACGGCCCAGCTTAGCAGCGGCCGCCGCGCTGAGAGACAGTGAACTTTGAGAAACCAGTATCGCACCCGCCGTCTGCTGCAGCGTGTGGTTCGGCGTCTGAGGCCTACTCACCGGGCTCGCGACGCGCCTCCTCGAACGCCTGCTCGGCGTTGGCCAGGGCCTCGCAGTCGCAGTGCCTGCCGTTGTCGTGTAGCCACGCCTCGACCGGCCCGGCCTGGGGTGGAGCAACATTCACCTTCCGTGAAATATTCCCAGGCTCGGCCTGAGATGCAGCAGCAATCGCCTTCCGTGAAGTATTCCCTGCGCAAGATGGGGTGGCGCAACCATTGTCCTACGGCCTGGAGGCTATTTTTGATTGGCCGGAACGTGGTTTGCCGACGGCAACGGACGGCCTTCCGAGCACTTACCGCCTTTCCGCAAGCAATTTTAGACGAAGTCAAAAACTGGGGATAAGTCAGAAGTCACCTTCTTCCGCTGGGCATTTTGGGGGAAATAAGGTCTTTTGTAACTTCCCAGCCGTTTGAAGGGGGTGCTCTGGTTTTTAGCCAGAAAACCGCAGATTGTCTTCCCGCACGAGTGGGAATCCAGAAAAATTAAAAATCGGGGTAAACGGGATCCCCACTTTCGAGGGGATGAGAAATGGGTTTTTTGCCATTCGGCAGAGACATTACCCAATTTTCAATCTCGCTTTGGGGGGTGAATTAGGGAGGGGTGCGGTCATCCGAAGAAAAAAAAGAGGGTTGACTTGACACGCATGGTTAGTAAGTATATACTTACTACAAAATAGCTCTGCATCTATGTGGAACCTCAGTGGCTGGGGGAGAAACCATGCAAAAATCCGTTCAAAAACTCACCGGTAGCCAACGCCGCGAAGCCATCATCCAGGCTGCCCAGAAGGTCTTCGCCGAAAAAGGCTTTCATGGGACCACCTCCAAACAGTTAGCCGAGGCCGCCGGTGTGTCCGAAGCCTTGGTATTTAAGCATTTCCCTAGCAAAGAGGCTCTCTATCGAGCCATTCTGAGCTCCTGTTGCAGACAAAAGGAAGCAAGGGAAGCCCACCAGAGACCGCCGTTTGAGACGCTTCCTGCCTCTACCGACACGTTGGTCCAATTGGTCTGGGGGTTTGTCAGCCGTATTTTGGGATCAGAACCGGAAGAAGAAGACCGGATCTTTTTCCGTCTGATTTTGCGCAGCCTGATGGAGGAAGGGGACTTTACCCGGTTGGCGCTGGAGGGGATGCCGGTCCGCTGGGTGCAGAAGGTTCAGCAGTGTGTGGAGGCGGCCCAGGAGGCTGGGGATTTACCAGAACATGGGGTTGCTTCCCGGCTGGTCGGATGGTTGGTGCATCATTTGGTCTCTGGTTTTATTATGCACTGGTTGCCTGGGGAGGCGTTGGTGGAATATCACCTGCCTCGGGAAGAATTGGTGCAGCAAGTGGTTTGGTTTTGTCTGCGGGGGATCGGCCTCCGAGAAGAAACGATTCGACGCTATTTGGATGGGCTAAGAGAAGGTGATACGAAAAATCCTCCGGCGTCGTTGAAGGAACCTGCCGTGTTGCCCTCGGAGGAAAACTTGTCCTCTGGTTTGGGGTTTTAGATTCCTAGGGGCCTAGCCGGCCTCTGGAGGGGCTCCTCCAGGCGGAACAACCCTTTTTTGATGTACTACCACGTTAAGCAAAAGAGAGCTTCCTAAACCTAGAAGCACTGGAATTCGTCCAAATCCAGCGCCACGGGACAGTCCCCATGAAAGGGATCAAGAAATCTTTGTTCACTTTAATTTTGGTGGGCGGTGTAGGGACTGGGGCTGCATATTATATGTGGTATTCGGGCCGCCAGAACGGTCCCGTGTTCCGAACAGCGCCGATCGAGCGGGGCGATTTGCTTGTAACCATCACTGCCACCGGCACCGTGGAACCGGAAGAGGTGGTAGATGTGGGGGCGCAAATTATGGGCCGAATTGTGGAGTTCGGGCCTGACCCGAACGACCCTACCAAATATTTGTGGATTATGGTTCGATGGTAGAAGAAGGGACGGTGTTGGCCAAGATCGACCCCACCCCCTATGAAGCCTCCTTGGAGCAGGCCGAGGCCGCCCTCCAACGGGCCAAAGCCGAGCTGCTCCTACTAGAAGCCAAATACGAACAGGCCGAAAAAGAGTGGAAAAGGGCCGAACTTCTCCGAACGAAAAGCGCTATTGCTGAGAGCGATTACGACACCATTGTAGCCAATTACAAGGCGGCCAAGGCCAATCTGGAGGTGGGCAAGGCCAGCGTTCGGCAACAGGAGGCGGCCGTGCGGGTGGCTAAAACCAATCTCGGTTATACGACCATTGTTTCGCCGGTGCGGGGCGTGATCTTGGACCGTCGGGTCAATATCGGGCAGACGGTGGTGGCCAGTCTGAATGCACCGAGCCTATTTCTGATTGCCAAGGACCTGCGCCGAATGCAGGTTTGGGCGTCGGTCAATGAGGCGGATATAGGTCGAATCCGGCTGAACATGCCGGTGCGATTTACCGTGGATGCTTATCCCGGCGAAGTGTTCCGAGGTACAGTTACTCAGATTCGCCTGAACGCTACGATGACCCAGAACATTGTTACCTATACCGTTATTGTTACCACCGACAATACCAATGGGAAGTTGCTGCCGTACTTGACGGCCAATGTGCAGTTTGAAGAGGCGGAGCGGAAGAACGTATTGGTAGTGCCGAATGCAGCGTTGCGCTGGAAGCCGCAACCTGAACAGATTGACCCGACGGTGGAAGTTCCGTTGGCCTCCTGCGAAGGCGGTCCAGAGCAAGAGCAGGGTCTGCTGTGGGTGGAAACAGGAGGGGGTTTTGTTCGGCCGGCGCCGGTGCGAGTAGGGATCACCGACGGGGTGAAGACGGAAGTGAGCGGCGAAGGACTTCAGGAAGGAATGCTGGTTGTCGTAGGAGAACAGAGCCCCGCTTCGGGAGAAGAGGGGCCGACCACCACGGCAAGTTCGGAAGATAAAACCACCAATCCCTTCTTGCCGAAGCTGCCGAAACGAACCGGCGGCAGCAAACCGCCGCCTCCGCCATAAAGGGTTGACTTATCCAAATCGCCCACCACGGTGGTTTGGTGGACCGATCCAAGAGAAGCATATCGGAGGATAGCCGCCAAATGGGGCCACCCAGCTCGTTCTGCCCAGGAGACCACGGTTGATGGAACTGATCCGCTTAGAAGAGATCCGGAAAACGTACTATCTGGGAGAAGTAGCCGTTCCGGTGCTGCACGGAATTTCGCTTACCATTCAAGCCGGAGAGATGGTGGCCCTGATGGGCCCATCCGGCTCTGGCAAAACGACCCTGATGAACATCCTGGGATGTTTGGATCATCCGACTGGGGGAAGGTATTGGCTTGATGGGCAGGAAATGGCCAGGCTCAGCCCGAATCAGCGGGCGATGGTTCGTTCGGAGAAGATTGGCTTTGTCTTCCAGAACTTCAATCTGTTGCCTCGGACCTCGGCTTTGGAGAATGTATTGATGCCGCTGAACTATTCTGCTGGGGGG
>CALIRO010000082.1 GCA_938042245.1 uncultured Thermoguttaceae bacterium | reverse complement strand
CCTGGCGGATTATCTTGTATTAGCAGATGTCTGGGCGTTGCCGACTCGCTGAGAGCCCGCTGCATAGCTTCTCCGCCCCTCCGGGGGCTTTATCCTAGCTGCAATGGCTTCTGCTTGGCCTCAATCTGCCAATTGAAAATCCTATGGAATTGCCTCCGGGGGCTTTGTCCTAGCTGCGATTGATGCATTCCCACACCCGAACCTGGGACAAAACTCAATTGAATTTGCCTCCGGGGGCTTTCTTCTAGCTGCGATGGCTTCTCCGATTCTGCAAGAGCCGAAGCCGCGGCTTCTATCAGCTTATCTTGGATTAGGAGGGCAATTGGACAATTTTGCTCTTCGTACTGCTTGCCAGGTGGTAACAATCAACGTCAGCAGTGTCAAAGGCAACACGAACAGGAACATCGTCTCCCGAAAATAGTATAGTACGGTTTCGTACTGCACAGCTCTTAATACAAGATAAGCGGTGTAGGCTCCATAATACCCTACCAGCAAAAAACCTTCCCCTCGGGCGATCCGTTGGCCGGTAAAGAAGATCGGAAGACAAACGGCGGCAGCAGCCAGCATGATGGGCAAATCGGCCCAGCGCGCCTGCTCCGGCACCGGAAGCCCTTGGGGGCTCAAAACGCCTGCCGCCCCTAAAACCAACAGTAAATTGAAAAGACAACTGCCCACGATATTGCCGACCGCAATATCGCGTTGTCTGCGCAGAGCAGCAATCAGCGAGGTGGCCATCTCCGGCAGCGAGGTGCCAACAGCCACGATCGTCAAGCCAATAATCAGTTCACCCACCCCCAACGTATGAGCGATCTGGACGGCGGATTGAACCATCCACCGAGTGCCCATTTCGAGCAGTGCCAGTGCCAGGACGCAGATGATGGCATAATAACCTGCCCATGTCCAACTTCTTTTCGGTGGGGGAGGAAAAGCGGCAGTATATTCTTCGGCAACCTCCGGGGCCACCTCACGGCGGGCCGCCCAAATCACCACCAACGTATAAACCACAATCCCGGCAAGCAGGATGAGCCCTTCCTGTTGGCTGATCTGGCCATCCCAGCCCATGGCAAAAACCACCAGCGATACACCGATCAACACCGGCACATCGAACCGGATTAACCGTACGGAAACGGTTAGCGGCACTATGGCTGCTGAAGCCCCCAACACCAAAAGGATATTGGCGATATTGCTGCCAATTACATTGCCCAGGGCGATTTCTCCGCTGCCAGACCATGCGGCGTGAACAGTAACGGCTAGTTCGGGCATGCTTGTGCCATAGGCCACTACCGTCAGCCCGACTACCAGGGGCGACATGCCGAGCGTGCGGGCCAATCGGGCCGCCCCATACACCAACAATTCCCCCCCTGCCGCCAACACGATAAGCCCAAGGCAAAACCAAACCGCTGGTTGGATCAGTTGTTCTACAGCCATATCCTGCCTCAATCGCACAATGAGGAAACAGTCCGGTAAGAGCCGCCTGTCGCTCAGGCCGTATATGGTGAGGGATACTTGGCTGGGACTCCTTTCGGAATTAACGAGCGAAAAACCATCCGGCGCTCAGGCCGGATTTATGGAACGGGTGCCCCTGCAGGCGATTGGTTGGGCTCTTCGTTTGGAGTGGAGTTCTGCTTCGCAGCCTTTGCTGGCAGAAAGGGTTTTAGGGATGAGACGTCGGCGTCGGCAGGAGGTGAGGCCCGTTTTTCCTCTTGCACAGGGACGTCCGGCAGCGGCAGTTCCTCCTGCACCGATTGGATCTTTTTGGGTATATAATCATGGGGGCGTTTTCGGAGGACCACGGCTTTGAGGATTTTGTCGGCTGGGGGCGCCTCCGGATTGGTGGGGCTGCGACGCTGGAGTTTCGCCAAGACCTCCATGCCTTCAATCACTCGGCCAAAGACGGTATGGCCCACAGAAGGCTGACCGGTTTGGGGATCGATTTCCGGCTGGCCGGTTTTCGGGTCGATCCGAGAGTCCAGATGCGGGGTGGGAACAAAGGTGATAAAAAACTGGGAACCGCCGGTATCTCGGCCTCGATGAGCCATGCTCAACACGCCCCGAAAATGCTGCCGACGATTCGGTTGGTAGCATTCGCAGGCAATGGTATAACCGGGACCGCCGCTGCCATCGCCCCTGGGACAGCCGCCTTGGGCCATGAAGCCGTCGATGACCCGATGGAACGTCAGTCCATTGTAAAAACCCCGCTCGACAAGCGAAATGAAATTAGCGACGGTGTTCGGCGCCTGGTCCTCGAAGAGTTCCAGCACCAGATCGCCCCGGTTGGTGCGGAGTCGAACCCGGGGCAAATTGTCGGCTTTTTGTTCCGCCTCTTGGAATTGCAGTTCCCGTTGCCAGGCCTGGCGGAAAGGTTCCGGATCTTTCAGAAACTGTTCCACAGTAGCGTTCAGTACATCTTTTCGGTCCAACGGCCGAAATTTCCCTTCTGCCTTGGCCTTCTGAAACAGTTGCCAGGCCTGCTCATATTGATTGACGCAAAAAGCGGCATAGGCGGTCATATTCGTAAGACGGCGATCTGGACACCCCCGTTGGAGCAAAAGCCGCCCGATCCGATAGGCGATTTCGTAATCATCCCGAGCCACTCTTTCGTAGAAATAGGCCAGTAGGAAGTCCTGAAGTTGGCCTTTTGGTTGGGGGGTCTGTTGATAGGCTTTTTCGGCCGCCTCCACCAGCCGGGGCAGCAACAGCTCGCTTGTTTGAAGCTGCTGCCGATACCGAGGCACAATCTCCGCCCGCCGGGCTGGCTCCGCAATCCGGTATTCTTCCACCATTCTCCGGAGATCCTCCACCAGGCTCTTCCATTGCCGGAAAATCTGCTCAAATTCCTGCTCGGCGTTGCTAGTCGGAGTCGGTGGGCCCTGCGCCGCGCCGCTACCGGATTTTTCTGCTCCCCCTTGCTCAGCCTTGGCTACCCACCATCCCAGGACGATCCCGGAACTAATAGCTAACGTGCAAACCGCCATGATTCTCAATAATCGTGGCATATTCACTCTCGCCCTCCTAAAAATCTTTATTTTCAGCTATTCTTCTACGCTCGACAAACGGAGATCGTTGGAGGATTTTTCAAAAAACTAGAAACATTTCCGCCGAATGAAGCAACCGATCCCTGATGCAAAAGCAGGAATCCCCTTTTTTCTGCTGGTTTACCTGTTCTGGACTGCCGCTTTCGCGGGAAGGACGACAGACGACCTTCCTTGGAAAAGGCAGTGGAATTCTTCATTCGGCGGAAATATTACCAAAGCGATTAACATACCATAAAATATAGAGTTTTAAGACGAGGGGGCAAGGGTTGCTGAGCGTTAAAGCATTGACACGAGACAGAGAAATGGCATGAGTTCGGCAGGGTAGGCCAATCCCCCTCGGATACAAGAAGCTGGGAATGAAAGAAATGATACCAAAGCCGAATCCTGAGAATTCCAAGCGGAAAAATGTATGCCGGCGCTCTGGCCCAGTGGCCGGTGTACGGATTATTGCCGGCAGGTTTCGAGGCCGACGCCTCCGCTATAGCGGCGATCCCCGAACCCGCCCGATGAAAGACCGAGTGCGAGAGGCATTGTTTTCCATTCTCGGCCCAAAGATTGAGGGCAAATATGCGGTCGATCTGTTTGCTGGTACAGGAGCTTTGGGATTGGAAGCTGTTAGCCGAGGGGCATCCGGCGCCTTGTTTTTGGAATCCCATCGGCCCACTGCCGCCCTGTTACGCCAAAACATCCTTCAGTTAGGAGTTCAGGACTGCTGTCAGGTGCTCATAGCGGATACCTTTATTTGGTTTCGCCGAGGTCCGGACTTACCTAGCACCCCGTGGCTGGTCTTTTGCAGCCCCCCGTATGAGTTTTATCGAACCCGACGAAAAGAAATGCTGGAGCTTATCGGCGGACTGCTTCAGCGAGCACCGCCGGAAAGCCTTTTGGTAGTAGAAGCGGATGGCCGATTTGACCCCCAACTACTGCCCGATCCAGACCAATGGGACATCCGGTATTACCGTCCTACTGTGCTGGCTATTTGGCACAAATCTCACACATCGGAGGCCGGCGTAGAGACCTGATCGCTCAAAGGATTTTTTTCTTTCGGAAGAACTCGCTTGAGCTTTGGGCGAAAACTATCTAGGAGATTTTCGCTGCAAACTCTCCAGGAGAATCCCTATGGAGGTAAAAAATGTAAACGAAGTACCGGCCTTTATTACCAAAGACGGCTCGGAGATTCGAGAACTTTTAGCGTATCGGAACTCCAGTATTCGCAACCAATCGTTGGCCGAAGCCCGCTTGCCCCCTGGAAGCTCAACCATCGCCCATCGCCATCTAAAGAGCGAAGAAATCTACTACATTCTGGAAGGCCAAGGCCTGATGCAGGTAGAAGGAGAGCTTCGTCCGGTTGGGCCGGGCGACGCTATTGCCATTCCGCCGGGCTGTTTACATCAGATCACTAACACCGGAGAAGGCCTGTTGAAATTCCTTTGCTGTTGTGCGCCGGCCTACGAACATGAAGATACCCTTTTGGCCCCGGCACCGGCGGCAACAGAAAGCTAACCCGTGTTTGGAAAGGCCCTGGGCAAGCAGAATTATTCCCCTCGGCCTCCCTGAGGTCTGACAGTTTTTCCGGATCGAGGAGGCTCTCGGGAAATTCATATCCTTCTGGTTTTTCTATCCGGCCATCGGGGCCGAATACTTTCCATTGTCCTCCCCTCTTGCAGGCTATTTTCTACTACTCTTTTTCCGAACGGCCTGGAGAGCGGCTTGTTCGAGGGGGAGGTGGTCCCACCCTCTGGGGGATAGGTTCTCCTTTTTCCGAAGGAATCGGCAAATCCAGCAATTGATACAGCCTGGGATCGGCCAAACTGTCGATGACCAGACTGGCTTGACTGAAGTCATGGTGTCGGCTATGGGGGCCAGGAACGGCCACTGCAATGGTCCCGGCTGCCACCGCCGCCTGACAACCTGCCTGACTATCCTCCAAAACCACCACTTCTTGGGGGGTCAGGCCAAACCGTTCTGCCGCCTTCTGATATATCTCCGGATGGGGTTTGCTATGCTGAACGTCTTCGGCCGTCAGCGTAAAGGCAAATCTTCCTTGGAGTTGGAATCGGCTAAGGAGGGCTTGCAGGGTCCGGCGCCGGCTACTGGTACCAATGGCTTTTGGAATCCCGGCCTTCTCTAAGGCATCGAGCAATTCCCATAGCCCCGGCATCACCTGGACCGGATACTGATCCAGCAGGGAAAAATAGATCTCTTCGGATTCAGCAGCCAGTTGCTCCCAGCTGTCCGACAACCCATGCCAGTCGATCATGGTTTGGAAAGCCGGCTGCGGTTGCAAGCCCATCATGGCGTCGCACAATGCCCGGGTGTAATGTCGGCCCCGACGCCGCAATAGCTCGCTGCCTACTTCCCAATAAAGCTCTTCGGTGTTAAACATCAGGCCGTCCATGTCAAAAACCACCGCTTTTGGGCGGAAAATCCGGGCTTCCATGGGAGTTTTTTCTCCTAATGCTGTGTCTCTCCGTCTTTATGGAATAGGGGAAACTGTAAGATTTCAGCCGACTGGAGGAAGGCACAGTTTTTTAGGCACAACGCCTCCGAGGGTTACTGCCGTGAAAGCGGAAATCCAGAGAGCAAAAATCCCTTGAAAAAAACTAGCTTCCTCTTTCCCAGAAATGACCGGTTGCATCATTTGGGTGGAATGTTACGGCAAATTAAATTATCCAGAATCTCCATTCTTCCTATTTTGACCTTTCCGGCTGGAGTTTTTAAAGTCTATCAGCCAGCCAAACTATAGTCTAGGGGTGATAAAGCTCCCATCCGACTCCCTCCGAATCGGTCATTCAGGCCAATTTTCTATTCCCCTAGCACCTAGCGAGTTGGTAGAATCTAGCCCCTGAAGAACGGACCAGAGTTGGCCGAAAGGTTCTTGGGCGGGAATAGCAACGTGGGCAGTCTTATCGGAGGCAAGGGAGTGCCTCGGGTCTTTTGCATTGCCAACCAGAAAGGGGGGGTCGGCAAGACCACTACGGCCATGAATTTGGCCGTCGGCTTGGCCAAGGCGGGTCTGCACACCTTGCTAGTAGATCTAGATCCCCAGTGCAATGCTACGACCGGCCTGGGCCATAAACCCACCGAACGCCATCCGCTGGTGCTGGAGGCCCCCCTTCGGGAGGCTGCCCGGCCTACTTACTGCCCTGGGTTGGAGATTATCCCGGGAACTCGAAGTTTTCGGGATGTGGCTTTGCTGGCCCAGGAGGATCCCCATCAAGCGGAGCGGATTCGCCAGCAATTGGTGCAAGGTTTCGGAGCGTACGATATGGTGCTTATTGATTGCCCCCCGTCGGTGGGGCAATTGACCCGTACCGCCTTGGCCAGTGCCTCTGAAGTCCTGATGCCCATCCAGTGCGAATATTTCGCTATGGAAGGGCTGGCCCAAATGATCGAAGTGATCCGGCAAGTCATGCACACCGACGGCTGCCAATTGCAATTCGGGGGCATCCTCTTGACCATGTACGACCCCTCCTTGGAGTTAACCTGGGAAGTGGAAAAAGAGGTCCGAGACTTTTTCGGGGAGATTGTTTTTCAGACGGTTATACCTCGGGATGTGGCTTTAGCCGAAGCACCCAGCCATGGAAAGTCCGTCCTAGATTATGCTCCCCGCTCTCGGGGGACCCGAGCTTATGTGGAACTTTGCATGGAGGTATTAGAACGTGACCAGTAAGCCGAAACGTTTAGGCCGTGGCTTAGAGGCCCTGTTAAGCCGGACTGGCTCTGTTGATCCGCCTATTCAGGTGCCTGTGGTGCATCCGACGCTTTTCCAGAACGGGCCTGGGTCCCAACAAACGGATAGCGGTTCGCCTGGGGCGCCTAGTCATGGATCGCCCAGTCTGCCCGGAACTGATGCTTTGGCGGAGCTGTTGGGTCAATCGGCCTCGATGGATTCAGGGAGCGGCTCTGGACAAAGGGGAGTAGAATCATCGGGAAGCCACTCTAGGGATTGGAATACTCCCCGATCTGAGGGTTCCGAATCGGCCGGGTCGGCTTCGGTGCGGCGGATTGCTCTGGGGCTGATTGACAGCAATCCATTCCAGCCCCGGGAGGACTTTGATCCGGCGGACATGCGGAGTTTGACCGAAAGCATCCAGACTCATGGACTGTTACAACCGGTGCTAGTGCGTCGGGTGGGAGATCGGTATCAACTGATTGCAGGCGAGCGGCGCCTGCGAGCCGCTGAACTGGCCGGTTGGACGGATGTACCCGCCCAGGTGATCGAGGCGGACGATCGGCAGGTAGCCGAGCTAGCCATTGTCGAAAACCTCCAGCGCAAAGACCTTAACCCGTTGGAAAAGGCCGCTTGCTTCCAAAAGTATCTGGAAACCTACCGGTGCACCCAGGAGGAGCTGGCCAGCCGATTGAAAATCGACCGATCGACGATTGCCAATTTGATTCGGCTGTTGGAGCTTCCCGATCCGATCCAGGCCATGGTACGCCAGGGCCGACTCAGCCAGGGACATGCTCGGGCCCTGCTGCCTCTGGGGGATCCGGAGGAACAGATTGCGGTGGCCAATCGCATTCAGCAGGAGGGGTTAAACGTTCGGCAAACGGAAGCCTTGGTGCAGCAGATGTTGGATGCGGCCGAGGAAAATCCTTTAACGGCGCCGCTGCCGACGGGCAAAGCAGGCCGAAGCCGACGGGCGCCCAGCGAACACGTGCTGGCTTTGGAACAGGAGTTCCGGTCGGCTTTGGGCATGAAGGTCAAGTTGGTCCACACCCGCTCGGGTCGAGGACGATTGGTGATCTTCTTCCGTAACCACGAAGAGTTTGAGCGGATCCGGCAGCAGATTTGCGAAGTCCATCCAAAGGCTGCCCGACGACAAGCAGGATGACCCCTTCGGGTAGGGCCTCCGAATGGGCGGCGGTCGTCGGCTTGATCTAGTCGGCACTGGCCAAGAAGGTTACCCGCTTCCGGGAGTATCCTTGGCCGAGATCTTCCAGGGGCCATTGCCGAAAAGATAACCCAGACTAAAATAAATAGAATTGGATTCGGGGCGTAGCGCAGCCTGGATTAGCGCATCTGCTTTGGGAGCAGAGGGTCGGGAGTTCAAATCTCCCCGCCCCGACTTTCCGAGGGGTTAGCTGCTGTCCGGGAGGGTTGGGAGGTTCATACAGAGAGCAAAGTTCCTTGTGGAGCTAAAAGAGACGCCAAGAGTTCCGTTTGAGCGGCGTTTTTCATTGCTACGGCGTTTTTTCCAGGCAGGAGAAAGGCAAAACAGGACCAGAGGGTTGGTTTTAACGACGGGAAGACCCCCGAAATTAGAACATCTGTTCAGTATTCTCATGGACCCTTTTCGGTTGTGTGTGGCGTTAGGGCCGGTGGCTATTTATTGCCTGCTTCTGGGCGGGGTGCATTTAACCCGTCGGCCTTTGGTAGTTTCCGGTGTGCGAGATACAGCCGCCTTGGGCGTGGCGGTGGCTGGATTGATTCTGGTCGGCCCAGTGGAAATGCTCTTGCCGTATGCCTCCATTGTGCTCTTCGGAGCCAGCGTATGGTTTTTTGTCATTACTCTATATGCCCTGGCATTGATTTTAGTGCTTTTGATGATGCGGCCGCGCTTGGTGGTCTATAACATCACGATGGAGCAACTTCGGCCTATTCTGGCAGAGGTGGTGGAGCAATTGGACCAGGAAGCCCGATGGGCAGGCGACAGCCTGTTTCTGCCCAGTCTGGGCGTCCAACTGCATCTGGAAACCGACCCCATGTTCCGGAATATCTCTCTGGTGGCCTCAGGGCATAGACAAAATTTTCTCGGTTGGCGCCGTCTCGAACATACCCTCCGCAGTGCCTTGGCGGAACACGAAACCCTGGCCGAAAATCCCCGGGTTTGGAAGGTAGGGATGGCCTTACTGGCAGTGGGCATCTGCCTGCTGGTGTTCCTTCTAATCGGCGTGGCTTCCGATCCTCAAGCGGTTGCCCAATCCGTATTAGAATTGCTCCACCTGCAGCAATAGTAGCACCCAGCAGTAGTACCTCCTAGATAGCCCTAATTGGATGCTTCACGACTGCTTTTGTTCTTTTAAGGCCCCAGCAAGAGCATCGGCTCGAAAGCACGAAAAGATAGACTCTTTACAAAAGCAGCCTCTGCAAAATCTAGGGGCTGCCTAGGTAGCAGCCTCATTCAGCACCTTTCAGAGGAACAAGGCATACCGGAGCAACCCGTTGCTTGGCTAATGGGGAGCCTCTTGTTGGGAGCTATTTGCCGGGGGTGGTTCGGTTGGAGTTTGTTCCCCTGGGATTGGGGAACTGGCTTCTAGTTGGAAGGTGATCCGATAGGCTTGGTAACCGGCCGGGAGCGGGTCGCCATAAAGTCGAGAGATTTCCGCCCGGAGCTGGTCGGCAGTAGCAAACCCGTCGGGAATGGCATCCGCATCGGTAAGCTCTTCCAGCCGAACAGGTTCTACTGTAAGAATTCGGATTCGGCCTACCCCGGGGATATAGCTTCGTTGGCCTGGACGCATAAAGCGACGTTTCCAGAGCCGGATCGTTTGCGTCTTTTCTCCCCGTCGGATCGCCGGTAAAAAGCACTTCTTAAATAGCAACATCGCCGAAGAAGCCTTTGCTCCTCAAAAAACCTTTCATGCCCTTCCCACCAAAGGCAAAACCTATTGGCATTCCTCTTGCTGGAAGAGGAACAGGCTTTCTCCTTGGAACCGAAATGCTCCCTGTTCAGAAACCTCTAGACTCCTCTGGGGGAAGTGTGGCGAGTTTTGGAAAGTTTGTCAAGCAGAGGGTGTCTGTAGCGAGTGTAGGGGAAAAACCTATAGGACCGATTGTACCAATCCTATCAACTCCATCAGGAATCTTAACGGACTATAACGACTGTTCGGAAGCCAACTGCCTTCGAGCCAGCCAACAGAGTATTTTTACCTGAGCCGAATGGAGCGAATCTGTCGATTGTTCCGATGAAGGGTGAAAACCTCTTTTATAGATAACCTTTCGGGGAAAACCGATAGGTTTGGGGAAAATCGAAGCCATCTCAGTTCCGGATAGCAAGCAACTCTGTGGGCTCCGGAACCTTATGGTCTAACCCCAGGATGGGGGCTCGGACTGGTGGAAGCCGAAAGGGCGCCAGACGTTACAGAAGGAAACAGGCATTTAGATGGATATATGAACTCCTGCTTCAACACCATAAAGGGACTTTCCGGTTTGCTGATCTGGCTCAGTAGTGTGGAGATCTTTTGGGTGGGTCAGATCCCTAGTGCCGTTGGACAGTGGTCTGCCCAACGCCCTGCGTCACTCCCCCTCTGGCAACAGCATCCGTCTCTTGGTACCTCTTTAGGCTCGATTGGCTCCACCGGGATTCGCGAGTTGCCTTCCGAGGTGCCGGAAGCCCCGTTGGCCCCGCCGATTCCTGCTTCAGAACACGTTCTTTCGGATCAAGGAAGGGAGCTTGCCGGAAATCGCTCCTCGCATGGGGATTTCCAGTCAGGTATTCTCTGGCACCAGGAGCAGCGCCACGGAGTGGAGCCGCAGGCGGATGCTCCCGTGTTTCCAGAGAAACTGCAACGGGAATGCTCCCCTTTTATAGCACCATGGCCCATACCGAGCCATCCGGTGGCTCCGGAGCAAGAGGAACCCGAAGAAGATAAGGGTCCGGTTCGGTTAGGGGGGAAGCCGCTTCGTTTAGAAGAATCTTTTCCCATTTCCCCTTGGCAGGGCAATAGCTCGGTTCCGGTACGTTCGCTGCAGTTGGAACGGATTGCCCGGCAAGCCGAGTTGCACATCCGCCGAGCATTTGATCTGGCAGGCCGAGGGGCCTATTTTTCCGCCCGCTCAGAGTTTCTCACCGCGCTGGAATTGCTTGCGCAAGGGTTAGATCAACAGTATCAAACCCAGCGGCATCGACGGGCTTTGGCGCAAGCTTTCGCTGCCTTGGAAGAAGCCGAAGATTTTCTTCCTCCTTCTATAGGAGGGGGAACCATCCGAGATGTAGCAATGATTGTCGTCGCCCACCAGACGCCGGTCCTGCAGGGGCATTCCCTGGAGAGGCTAACTCCGATGGAAGCCCTAGAACGATATTTCACTTATGCTCAGGAGCAATTGGCGCTGGCGGTTGGTCAAGAGGCGGCTGGTTCGATGGCCTTGCATGGGTTGGGCAAGTTATATGCGGCCATGGGAGAACACCCCAGCTTAGGACTGAAGGCGGCCCATTCCAAAGCTATGGTATTTTATCAGGCGGCGTTGTTAGTGGATCCGGCTAACTATATGGCAGCCAATGATTTAGGGGTTTTGCTGGCCCGCAGCGGCTGGTATGAAGAGGCAAGGGCTGCTTTAACCTATAGCCTACGCATCCAGAGCCATCCGGTCGGTTGGCGGAACTTAGCCATTGTGTATCGGCAGATGGGCCAATACGAGCTGGCCCTTCAGGCGGCTTGGCAATGGCGACGAGTTCGGCAGCAGGAAGCAACCCTCCCTCAAGAGGCTTTTTCGGGAGAAGTGGTTGTCCAGTGGGTCCCGCCCGAGCGGTTTGCCGCCGGCCAGGCAGATGGCCTGACCACTCCAACAAGCCGGGCAGACGTTTCCCCTGGTGGGCCGGACAACCACCATTCTAAGCCCTCAAACAATGCTCCTTTCGGGGCAAAACAGAGCGATTTTTCCTCCCGATCGGCCTGGCCAGAAAAACGTTCGCCTTCCGATGCTACCGAAACCAACCCTGGCCCGATCCAGAGCAGCCTCCTTCGAGGCCCCTTAGCGTTGTTTCGGCAGATTCTCTCCGGCGAGCAACCAGGAGACGATTCCGACAGGAGACCTTCGCCGCCCACCAAGCCCACTGCGCCCAGGGCGGCCAACCGTCCTGATCCGTCGGCTTCCAGAAGAGGGGGGTTTTGATAAGGTACATCCGGGCACAACCCAACAAGCGAAGATCTTCCTTCGATAGGAGCTGATCGGTCATGAATAGCCCTTTTGGAGGGAAAACGATGGGGTCCTTACTTCCTCCAAGCGAGTTTATTCTTCGGAGGGTAAATAAAGGCGTGCCGCATGGCAGGGGGCTTCCCGGATTGCTTTTGGCTGCGGCGGGAATGCTGTTGCTGCTGAGTTGGCCGGTCGTCCAACCAATTCATGGCGCCGAAGGGCTGCCCGTCAGAGCCCAGGCATTAGCGCCCAGGTGGATGAACGAAGGCAACCAGAGAGCATCGGCCTGGAGGGAGAGCGGCTCAATAGGGACAGGGGGTTCCGAGTTGCCGACTGCTTGTCCTGAGTGTTGGGTTGAATGTGTGGGTTGTGATCCTCGGCGACGGGGAGGCTGGGAACATGCCCGCCTGCGCCGTGGGCAGAGTTACGGACACGGAGAATATCTGGCCCAGCCCCGGCTTGCCCATACGCCGGAGTATCGCCTCCGGGTGGATGACCAACTGGAGCTGATGTATCGCCTTACTCGGGAAGAGACCAGCCGACCATACCGGCTTAACGTGGGCGACGAAATCCGGGTGGAATCCTTTACCGATCCAGAGCTGAACCGGGACCTGATCATCCAGCCGGACGGTACCATCACGCTTCGGCTTTTAGGGCAGGTGCGAGCCAAAGGGCTCACCGTAGCCCAACTTCGGGAGAGTTTGGAACAAGCATATACAAAATATTATAAGGTTCCTGCTATTACGGTAACGCCGTTACGGGTCAACACCAAATTAGAAGATCTTCGGGCCTCGGTGGATCGCCGCTACGGAGCGGGTGGACAAGGCTTTCTGGTCCGGGTCAACCCTGAAGGCACGATCTCCTTGCCGGGCATTGGCCCCGTGCCGGCTCAGGGGCTTTCCTTGGCCGAGCTTCAGCGAGAGCTGAACGAACGTTACCGCCAACTCGTCGAAGGAATCGAGGTCATCCCGGTGCTCGTGCAACGGGCGCCTCGATATATCTACGTGCTGGGAGAAGTGCGCAGCCCAGGCCGATTGGAACTTACCGGTCCTACCACGCTCATGCAAGCCATTAGCATGGCCGGCGGCTGGAATATCGGCGCCAATCTCCGCCAGGTGGTGGTATTTCGGCGAGGCGACGATTGGCGGCTTCTGGCCACCATGGTGAATCTGGAACCAGCCTTGATGGGCAAAAAGGCCTGCCCAGAAGGCGAAATCTGGCTAGCCGACTCCGATGTGGTCATCCTCCCTAAAAGCCCGATCCAACGGCTGGACGACTTTATCGAACTGGTATTCACCCGGGGTATCTACGGCGTAGTCCCCTTCCAGACTTCGATCAATTTCTCGAAACTCAATTCCCTGTAAACCTTCAAGCACCTCCTCGGCCGACACACCAGGCCCCTTGCACATCCCCACACCAGCGGGATGACAGATTGTTTCGCTCTCCTGCTTTCCCGCCGATAGGCAATAGCACCAGATTCTTCAGAGGTGCCAGAAAGGCTTGCTATAGAGCCTACAGGGGTTGGAAGATAAGGTTTCCGGACTCGGCGGAGAGAGTTCCCGAAAGTTACCGCAAGCCTTTGAGGAAATCCCGCAGAGCAGCATCTTCGATTGCGTCCAGATCGTCCCGAGCCTCTTCTTCTGTGGAAATCGGAGGTGCTGCCTCAGCGGGAGCAGAGTCTTTTGGGGGAGTGAGTTCCGTTTCTGGGGGCGCTTCGGGCGGTGCTGCCCCCTCTGGGAGAGCTTCTTCTGCTAAGGGAGGTTCGGTCTCTGGCAGATCGTCTCCAAGTGCTTCCTCGGCGAGCTGTTCCAGCGCCTTTTCTTCGGCCAGACCGGGAGCTTCTTGGGTTTCAGGCGGAGTTTCCGAAGGAACCTCCTCCGCAAGATCAAAAGCGAACTCCTTTTCTAAGGTTTCCAGGTTCTCCCAGGGGGAGGAAGCCTCACTGGTCGGGGGCAAAGAGGGAGGCGCTTCAGCGAGGCCGGATTCCCTTCCAGCACTTTCCCCCAGATCAGCCGCAGGAGAACCGGTGGCAGCCTCTGGCGCCCCTTGAACGAAAGAGGGGATGTATTCCGGGGTTTCTTCCACCGGCGTCAGGGGAGCTTCCGGAATACCTTCCGGGGCTTCGTATTCGATGCGGAAGGTTAGCGGACCGATGGTAAACTCATCGTTGGGCCGAAGGATGACCTCTTGATCTATTCGTTTACCATGAACATAAGTTCCGTTTAACGAGCCTAAATCCTTAATCTTCACCAAACCATCGGCTTCGAAAAGCTCACAATGTCGGCGGCTGATCATCGGATGAGCCACCGTTAAATCCGCCTGCCGACTTCGCCCAATAACCGTGGGCAGTTTCAGTTTCACATGCTGCTTGTTTGTCTTGCCGCCAAGAATAACCAATTTGGCCTCCATGGCTATTACCCAGTTCTCCAGAGGTCCGCCTCGACCACCTATTGCCCTTAGCCTTTTTACTCACTACCCTTTTCATCATACCTACCCCCCCTTGTCAAAGCAACTATGGGCAGGGGCTCCATAGGCGAACCCGAAGGCGGCAGGTTTTAATGCCCCGCAGAGGGGTTTTCGGGGTTTAGTCCCAATCACTGGTTGATGGGCCGGGGTACCGGAGGGGGAGAGGGATTAAATCCCCCAGAAGGGGCAGGATTAGGCACATCGGAGGGACAGGATTAGAGAAAAAGGGAAAAACGTACCAGTTCAGCCAAGTGAAGTAGGTTCCAGTTTTTTAGGGAGAATGCTCCCGATCCTCATTCCCGCGGAAGCGGCACTCCAGAGAGCAAAAAATCCAGGAACCTCTGAATAATTCAAAGGATATGCTTTTACACTATCTCAGAATCTCCCTCAATAGCCCCAACATATAGTGGCACTGCCAATATGAGACTCAAGATATAGTGCCTTGCAATGGAAACCGATAGGCAAAGGAACAGATTAAATGTTCATGATGTTCACGTAATGTTCAGAATTTTGCAGAGCTTCCTCCACGAAAAAATGGGTTCCTGCGTTCGCAGGAATCCCAGGGTGCATGCACTTCGGCGGAACATGTTACGAAAAGAGCAGATGCGCATCTGGTCTCAGCTTGCCGCAGAAGTCGACAATGGGAAGGATCCTATGTCGGGTAGCTCTTGGGGCTGCTACGATATGGGTATTTTATCCCCACTTATAGAGGGATCTAGAGGGGGCTTTCCTCTCTTGGGTTCTCTCCATCCCATCCTTAAAAAGCTAACCCCCTTGACAAAGATTTTTTTTCCTTTATGGTAAAGAATTTCTATATTCGATAGATTAAGGTTCCGTCCAGAGGAAGGATTTGGTGCATGCCTACAATCAATCAATTAGTGCGTCGAAAACGGGTGGTTCAGCGGCGGCGGAGTAAGTCGATAGCGTTGGAGAGGTGTCCCCAAAAAAGGGGGGTATGCCTCCAAGTCCGTACTATGACCCCTAAAAAACCGAATTCCGCCCTGCGAAAAATCGCCCGCGTTCGGCTTTCCAATCGCAAAGAAGTAACCGTGTATATCCCCGGCGAAGGCCATAACTTGCAGGAACACTCCATTGTGTTGGTCCGGGGGGGCCGGATCCGGGACTTGCCCGGGGTTCGCTATCAAGTGATTCGAGGCGCATTGGACTGTGCTGGGGTGGAAGGCCGAAAACAATCTCGAAGTCGATATGGGGCCAAAAAGACCTCGTAAGTGTTTCCCTACTCAGCAGGGGTTTGCCCAACCCTAGCCTAACCCTTTAAAATAAAAATCTAGGTACGACTTTAGCCGAATGAAGAAGTTCCATCCCTTTTCCGAGGAAGGTCCTAGATAGTCATTCCCGCGGAAGGGCCGGTGCAGAGAAAGGAAACTACTATTAGAAAAAACCTGGATTCCTGTTTGCGGAGGAATGCCTTGGTACGCTCCTGGGCTGAAAAGTTACCGATTTTTCTAAAGGATGGAGGTCCCTTCTGCCTTTAAAGCTTTTTCCAACGGTAGGTAGCGAGAACTATGGGTAAAAAAACAGCTAGCGAAAAGATGTTAAAGCCGGACCCAGTCTATGGGTCGAAGGTAGCCGGGAAATTTATTAACTGTATTATGCGGAACGGGAAAAAGACGGTGGCGCAGCGGATTTTTTACGAAGCCATCGAGCTCATCCGCCAGAAGATGCCGGATAAAGACCCGATGGAGGTCTTTCATCAGGCAGTCGAGAATGTCAAACCGGAACTGGAGGTTCGGAGCCGACGGGTAGGCGGCGCCTCCTATCAGGTACCGATGCCTGTAAATAAAAAGCGGCAACAATCGTTGGCAATTCGCTGGATTATTGCCGCTGCCAAGGAGAAAAAGGGGCGTCCGATGGCGATCAAGTTAGCTGAGGAATTGATGGCCGCCTATCACAAAGAAGGAGCGGCTATGACCAAACGGGAAAACGTGCATCGGATGGCCGAGGCCAACAAGGCCTTTGCCCACTTCGCATGGTAAGCCCCTTCCGCCTCCCCAGCGCCGCACTGGGCCGGCTGTGCCTGGTGCGGCGTTCTATTGCGCTGGCAACCATTCCCCTGCCAGGCCCCAAGTTAGTTTATCCATTTCTGTGGCCGAAGATTCTCAGCTTCTGGGGGAAGAGGATGGGAACCGAGTTCTTTATAGCAGGGGGCAATGTCAACCTCTTTGGTTGAGATGAGGTTTTTGATATGGGTCAGGATATTCATACGCTTCGGAACATCGGCATTATTGCCCATATTGACGCTGGCAAAACGACGTTGACGGAGCGGATGCTTTTTTATAGCGGTCGGCTTCATCGGGTCGGGTCGGTGGACGAAGGCACCACGGAAACCGACTTTGATGTGGAAGAACGCCAACGGGGCATTACCATTTATTCCGCCTGTGTGAGTTTCTATTGGAAGGGGATGCAGATTAACTTGATCGACACGCCGGGGCATGTGGACTTTACGGCCGAGGTGGAACGGAGCTTGCGCGTGTTGGATGGCGGGGTGGTGGTCTTTAGTGCCCGGGAAGGGGTGGAAGCGCAGAGTGAGACCGTCTGGCATCAGGCCGATAAATATCATGTGCCCCGCATCGCTTTTATCAACAAGATGGATCGAGAGGGGGCGGACTTTTTCGGCACGGTCAAGGAGATTGAGGAGCGGTTGGAGGCCCAGCCCCTGCCTATTACCCTGCCGATCGGTTGCGGCCCATCCCACATGTCGGATCCGTTCCGGGCAGTGATTGACCTGATCGAGATGAAAGCCCTTCGGTTTTTGCCGGAAAACGATGGTCGGCAAATCGTGCAAGAGGAAATCCCTTCGGCTGTGGAAGAGGAAGCGCAATTTTGGCGGGCCCATTTATTGGATCGGCTTTCGCACTACAGTGATGAGATAATTGAGCTGCTGCTAGCCGATCAACCCGTACCGGCGGATTTAATCCGGCGAGTACTTCGGCAGGCAACCATTCATCATCGGATTGTACCGGTTTTGTGCGGATCAGCTTTGGACGGCATTGGCGTTCAGCCGGTTATGGACGCGGTGGTGGATTACCTGCCCAGCCCAGCCGATCTGCCACCGGTCGAAGGCATGGATCCAGAAAAAAAGGATCGCAAACTGACCCGCAAACCCGATCCGAAAGAGCCATTTTGCGGCTTAGTCTTTAAAGTGGTGGCCGATCGGCACGGCGATATGTTTTGGGTGCGCGTGTATTCGGGACAATTGAAAGCCAATAGCCGAGTGCTGAATCCCGGCAAAAACAAGCGAGAAAATGTCCCCCAGCTTTGGCGCATCCAAGCCGACGATCGGGAACAAATCCAGATGGCGGAGGCGGGCGATATTGTGGGGCTGATCGGCCTGCATCATTCCACCACCGGCGATACCCTGTGCGATCCCAGACATCCGATCCTGCTCGAATCCATCCGGTTTCCGGAAACGGTTATCTCCATGGCCGTAGAACCCGAAAATGCTATCGAACGCAAAAAGTTGGCTCAGGTCTTGGAGATGCTCAAACGTCAAGATCCTACCTTCCGGGCACAGGAAAACGAAGAGACCGGCCAGACCCTTATCAGCGGCATGGGCGAATTACATCTGGAAATCATCAAACATCGACTCATCCGAGATTTCAAACTGAATGTTCGGGTTCATAAACCGAAAGTCAGTTACCGGGAAACCATTGAAAAAGCGGTGGAAGTTACTGGCCAGTGTCATCGGCAATGGGGTGGCCAGAACCTATTTGCCGAGGTAACCATCCGGATGGAGCCTACGCCCATTGGCCAAGGCTCCGGACAGGTGGAAGTGCTAGCTGCCTCTGCAGATGTATTGCCGGCAGAGTTCCTGGCAGCAGTGCTCGAAGAACTCCAGCAGCAGGCTCTGGGCGGCGGCAGCTTGGGATTTCCTTTACTCCATGTGCGCATTACGGTGCTGAGCGGCCAGGTCCATCCGACCGATTCGAATGAAACCGCTTTCCGGATGGCTGCTAACGATGCGTTCCACAAAGCCCTTCGACAGGCTGGTGTGGTCTTGCTGGAGCCGATCATGCGGGTGGAAGTAGCTGTGCCGGACGAATATGTGGGGGATATTGTGAGCGATCTGCAGCAGCGGCGAGCGGTCATTACTCGAACCCATCCCAGAGGCCGAAATATCACTGTTATTGAGGCTCGGGCGCCGTTGGCGAATCTGTTTGGATATTCGAATGCAATGCGGGGACTGAGTCAGGGCCGGGCCTCTTGTTCCTTGGAACCATGTGCCTACGGGCCCGCTCCCCCGGAAGTAGTACAAACCTTCCTCCTGTAAGCGGAACAGAGTCAGACGGGAGCTTGGAGAGGGGTTCCTGGTTTTATAGCAGATGAGAGGTGCTTCGGGTAATAGGGGGCAATTTCCAGCCAGCATTTTGGTAATATACACAATATACATAAAATAGAGAAGACTTTTCGAGGTTGACTTCCCTCCCCGCAATCAATATAGTTCCCCCTGCTGTTGCTGCTTCTGTTTGCTGCCATAGGATCTCATACCCACCATGCCTACACTGCTGGACTCTAGACGAACGAAACCCCAACGGAGCGGCGTGCCCAGCCTGCCAGAGCGATTGCGGATTTTATATATTACGACGCCGAAACGGCCAGGTGCTTGGCTGGCCGAGGCGTTTGCCTCCGATAGCGGTAGCCAAATACTGCTGGAAGAGGTAATAGGGAGTGTGGGGGGCCTGGCCCGGCTTCGGGATGAGGCCTTTGATGCGATCCTGATTAGCCATGTACCTGGAGAACTGGATGCTCTGGAACTGATCGTGGGCTATCGAGCCGGCGGCGCCGAAGAACCGATCGTAGTGCTCGGCCTGCAAAGTGAACAGGAAATGGCCGCCCTCTGCTACGAAGCGGGCGCCGACGGCTATGTGTGTGTCAATACCACCACGGTGCGCACGCTAATCTGGATTGTGGCCCGGGCGGTACAACGGCACCAACTGTGCCGAGAAAATCGTCGTCTGTGCCAGGCCGAATACCGCCGCCTCCAACAGGAACGGCAAGAAGCCGAAGACCTGCTGGTACAACAACGAAACATTCTTTCCGATTTCCATCAGCTTCGATCTCAAAGCGGCCACAGCTGTTCCCCCAAAACCGAACCCGTCCCGGGAAGGCCTACCTCCATACCCCCCCTCGATTTACCCACCGAACTGGTCCAACATTACCGAGATCTTTTACGCACCTATGTGATCATGGGCTCCGGCAATTTAGCCAAAGAACTTTCCCGACTGGCCGAACTGCTTATCCTGGCTGGTGTCAGCGCCCCGGAGCTTCTTCATTTGCACACCAAAGTCCTTGAAGAGATGATCCATGGCCTGGGCAGTCGAAGCACTCGTCATGTGATCACCCGGGCAGATTTATTAGCCTTGGAAATGCTTCTTTATCTGGCCGAGGGGTACCGCCGCCGGTATCAGCATCGCCAAAATCCTCCGGTCCAACTGATCCTGCCCGGTCTGGAGCAACCGGCCTCCCCAGCCTTTTAATCCCTCTAGAGAACAAGACGGCATTCTGGGAGGATTTGGGCAAGGATACGTTCACTTCTATTTAACCTCTCGACGACCGGCTCCCAACGCCTGTCCGCCAAGGCTATAGCTGGCTTGGTAGTGCCTGGGTCGGGCTACCAAGGCAAGAGAAAGAAGTTGCTTCTCGATCAAAATGCGTAATGTATATAATCAAAATATTGTGAATTTCCATGATTTCCTTGCCTTACATTTTCCCGATGTGGGAGGTCTGCCAGCAGGGTCGAAAACTACTTCGCAGAACTTCGCCCCAGACCTCCCCTTCCAAAGGCGTCAGGGTTCCGATATTACTGGACACCAAAAGGACCTATTCGTGGAGGCTGTTCTGTGAGAGAAACATCGCTTTCTAAGTTCTCCCTGAAGCGGGGGGAGGATCCGATTGATCGTTTAGAGGGGTTTGCCATCCCGCCGCAGGGGGCTCTTCGGCATCAGATTATGGAACGGCTTTTGCGAGCAATTTTCCAACGCCATTTGCCCACAGGCACCCGCCTAACCGTCCTGAAGCTGGCCAGTCGGTTTGGCACTAGTTCCACCCCGGTTCGAGAAGCCCTGGTGGAATTGGCCGGCATTGGGGTGGTGGATTTCATTCATAATCGGGGCGCTGTAGTGGCGCCCTTCGGCCCAAAGGAACTGCGAGAAATCTATCAAATCCGGCGGGTATTAGAGGCGGAGGCTGCTCGCTCTGCCTGCGGCAAAATCCCCCTGGCTCAGTTAGAAGCCCTACGCAAAGAGTTGAACGTCCTGTTGGAACATCGGAAAACCGCGAATTGGGCTCAGCGAGGCATAGCTGCCGATCGCCGATTACATGCATTAATCGCCGAGTCCTGCGGGAGTATGCGGCTAGCCAAAGAAATCCGTCGTTATGACATCCTGGTCCAGACGATTCGAGAGATCATCGGCCCCGTGCCTGCGGTGCAGCAAAAGGCTCTGGAAGAGCATCTTCACATCATCGATGCGTTGATTGCTGGACATCCGGACAAAGCCGCCCAAGCTATGGCCGACCATATCCAAAGCGCCGCCCAAGTTTGCGAAGAAGCGATGTTCTCGGAAAAGTAAGGCCACCGGCAGGAAGGATCGGCAGCAAAGCAGCCTTTGGGATAACCTCTTCCAAAAGGTACGTTTTTCGTAACATTTCAGTCGAATGGAATAGGTTCCTGTTTTTTTAGGGAGAATGTCTCCGAGTGACACTGCCGCGTAAGTGGGAATCCAGAAAGCAGAAATCCTTCGAAAAAACTAGCTTCCAGCTTTCCCAAGAAAGGACCGGTTGGATGATTCGGGCTGAAATGTTACCGTTTTTGTTTCTGTGGTGGGTTTTTCCAGGGCAATTAGCCTTCTTCGGATTCCTGGTTTAGCAGTTCGTTGTCGTAGGCCTCTTCCAACTGGCGGACCTGTTTAGCCAATTCTTTGTTCTGTTCGACGGCGGTGGAGACTTGGAGTTCCCATTGGGTGCTGGCAGCCCGAAGCGTATCCAAATCCACAGGCAGTTTCAGCATGGCAGCCAACCGCCGGGTTACTGCCTCGATACTCATCGGGTTGGTGCCCTGCAAATAGCCGGGGATTTCCGCCACTAGCGAGACCATCTGAAACCCCTCTTTGCCCGCCCGGGTCATCAGGTAACTGGTAAACGAAGCGGGTCCTTCGTAGGAACTTCGGCGCCGAAGTCCCATCTTTTCCATTTCTGCTAGCAGCGCGGCATCGGAACAAGTTACATACAACCTGGGTTGTCGTGTATGGGGCACCGCCCCCCCAAAAGAACCGACAAACAAAATCCGCTGCACCCCACAGCGACGAGCAAAGTCAAAAATGCAATCGCCAAAGGTCCGCCAACAGAGATTCGGCTCCTTGCCCACAAAAAGTAGCAGCTGATGGGCCTCACAGGCATAGAAAAGATTCTCCGGCATCTCCAGCCGCTTGATCAGCCCCTCCTCGATCTCCACCGGCGGCCGAAACAGAGCCGCTATCTCCATCGTCCCAGGGAAATTCAATATATAGAACGGTTCCGGATCGATCTCGGCCACCGGCTCAGCCTCTAATAAATACACCAGCCGAAGCACCGTCCCGGTCGACACGTCGCCGCCGTCCATCCAGCCGCTAAAGGCCAACAGTAGCCTTCCCCGGTCCAGTGCCGGTTGGCGTCGGATTCGTAATAATTGTTCCGGAATCCTGCTCATGCTCTTTATTGTAGAATCTCCAAAAAGCTAGGGCAATTCCAGCCCACCAGGCCCACGTCTAGAACCTTTTCGCACATGGACCGACTATTTGCGGTCCCCTCCACCATTCGGCCCCTGCAACAAAAAGAGCCGATAGTTCATCACTACCGGCTCCCAACCTTGCCAAACGGATCTGTCCCTCAGTCCCACCTCTTGGGTGGCAGGGGGATAAAAACTGCTCCCTGGGCGCCTCCGAGGCCCTTTGCTATTTCTTCAGGGCCCCGTTCGGCTTACTTCACCTCCAGCATGATGCTTTCCGAATGGCTGTTAAACTCCGGAGCATACATGCACTGGATACTAGCAAAACCGGTCTGGTACTTGCCCCGGTGCTGCACCCGGACCGAGTACTCAAACACATAGGTCCCTTTGGGCAGGTAGTCGATGAAGAAGTGGCTGGCCGTATCTCGGGTAGATTCGTAGTAGGCCAAGCCATCCCGGAACCGGTACCCAGACAGCACGTTGACCGGTTCGGTGCCGCTGCCTCGGTAATCCTTTAGATGCACATATTCCATGTCCCGATCCACCCGGATGACGATCCGGCAGACCAGCTCATCGCCCACCTGGACCGGGCCTTGGACCGGCTCCAAGACCGGCCCCTTCTTGGTAAGCTGTTTGGTGTAGAGGCGTTTTTCGATCTTCAGCGGCGTCTCCGTGTGGGCGGTTACCTTGGTCATATCTTCCAGGTATTGCCAGTGCAGGCTGCCCCAGGCAACACCGGGATCGGTTTTCTTAACCACCACCTCGCCCATTTCGGGCTTAATCTCGGCCCGGACGAACCGCTTTTCATAGAAGCCGGTGCCTGCCTCGACCTTTTCCGGCTGGATGACCTGTCCGCCCAGGCTCACTTCGACCAGTGCGTCCGAAGCCAACAGGTTTTCACCCCGCAGAAGCAGGGCATAGATGGCGTCGGCCGTGGCCTTAGTCGTCTTCCAATCCTGGGTCTGCTTTTGTTTGAGCAGCCAGACCTTGCAGTCTTCGACGGCCTTTTGGTCGTTCATCACTTCGTCGAAGGCTTCGATCATCATGGCCTGGGTTTCGATCGGCGCCCGGAACCACCACCAGGACAGTTCCAGGTCCCGCCAGAACATGCCGAGTTCTTCGTCGGTGACGCTGCGCTCGTGGATCGAACGCATGATGGCCTTGGCCTTTTCCGGATCGCCAAACCGTTTCAAGGCAATGGCCAAGTGAGCCTGGGATTGCCGATTGGCCAAATCCAGCCAGTACTTCCGGGCCTGTTCCAGGAAGTAATCGACCGCTTCTTTATGCTGCGGCTGGATTTTCTGATCTTCCAGGAAGAAGCTCCGGCCGTACAGGTACAGGGCAATGGTCGGCGAGAGGTTGTTTTTGTCCTTATGGCCGAACCGGAGGATCTCTCGGTAGATGCGGTCGATCCAGGCATCCAACCGGTTCAGGGACTTAATAGCTGGACCGATGTCGATGTTTTTCACCCCTAGGTGTCGGAGCCGACCAAAGCCGGTGGTGATGTACAGAGTAATGTAATCATTGGGCGGACCGCCCGGGAACCACGGCCAAGCACCGTCCGGATGTTGCATCTCGGCCAGTTTTTGCAAGGCCACGGTAATCTCCATGTTCAGCCGATTGTCCTCGAAAAGGATGCCGACATTCCGGCGGGCTTGGCTTTCAGCCTGGGCCTGACGCAGCCAGGGCGTCTCTTCCAAGATCACCGATTTCAGATCCTGGTTCTTTTCCAGGGGGCTATCCAGGGCCGGGGTACCTTTCCAGAGCTCGAAGATCCGACGGATCTTCGGGTCGGAATTGGCAATGTGCCGGGCCAAGGCGTTCGCATACAGACGGTTGAACACCTGTTCGCTGCACTCGTAGGGGAACTCCATCAGGTACGGCAAGGCCATCACCGCATACCATGCTGGGTTGGACACCATCTGGACTGTAAGCGTCTGGCTCTGTAGGGTGTCCGACTTGCCGGACTCCAGCAGTTTCTTGAACTGGAACTTCTTGGTCTGCACACCCCGGATGGGCAGCGGCAACGACTCGGTTACCAGCACCCGACGCGTCAGGACCGGCAGCATCGCCTCTTCGCCATCGGAGAGCCTGCCGGTAGAACCAACCGCCTTGTAGATGATCGGCCCTTGGCCGTCCGGCACACTCAGCCGCCAAGAGAACGAGCGGGACTCCTTGGCCGGGATTTCAAACGGCTGGTCGGTGGTCGTATTGCCGAAGGCGGCATTGACCGATTTTTCAGTTCGGGCATCGGCCAATGTCAGCCGAACCACACCCTTTTGCACCGTAGCCGACTGGTTGGTTACCTTGACGGTAAACTCCAGGATGTCGCCTTCTCGCAAAAACCGGGGTGGATTCGGTTGGACCATCAGGTCCTTGGCCGTTACCACACTGTCCTGCAGCAGGCCGGAGCGAAGGTGCGGGTCATGGGCAAAGCCCAAGAATTTCCACTGGGTGAGTGCTTCGGGCATGGTGAACTCGATCCGCACCTGGCCGTCTTTGTCGGACACCAGATGGGGGAAGAAGAAGGCGGTTTCGTTCAAGTTTTTGCGAGCAGAGACCTGGGCCAGATCCGGCCCCGCTCCAGGAGCGGCGCCTGGGCCGCCCGTACCTTGAGGTTCGCCGGGGCCGGCGCCTTTCCGGAGCTGACCGGCTAGTTTCTCCTCGCTGGCCCGATCGGCTTGCTCCCGTTCGGCCATGGCATTTTGGGCTGCCATTCGGCGTGCGATTGGCGCCCCGTCCATCATCGGCGCTCCCGGCGGTACCGCCGCCGCTGGCACCTGCTCTGCCATCATTACTCCTGGTTGGCCTAAACCTTTCCCCCGGCCAAACCACATATAGCCCCACAGGTTGGCCACAATCTCCGGAGCAAATTCCCGATAGATCATCGTGGTGTCTTTGTAGTGAATCGGCCAATTGCCATACCAATGGCCTAAGGGCTTCCAGAGATTTTCAAACCGGCTGGACAAGTTGGAGTAGTCTCGGCGGAACACATCAAAGCCGCCCATCCAGCCATGCGGCAGGTAGGCGTCCAAAGATTGGTCATACAAGGCGGCGACCATTTCGGCCACTGCCCGTTTGGCGTCTGGGCCGGTGATGACGGCCGTCCAGGTTTCCTTTTGGCCCGGCTGGAGCTTGGAGACGAAGCGTTCCCAAGCCACGGTCAGTTTCTTATTGCTCCAGGGCACATCCACCTGGCGCTGGGTCAGATACGCCCGGTTTTCTTGCACATGGGTGATCCGGACGGTGAAACCGCCGCGCATGGCTTCGGTAACCTTCTGTTTTACCGCCTGCTGCGTGGCACCCAGTTCGGTCCAGAAGGCCTGGAGGACCTTTCGGCGGTGTTCGATTTCGATGAAAGCCCGTCCTTTCTCGTAGCCGGTCCCCCATAAGGCCATAAACTCTTCGCCTGGTTCCAGAGACCATTTGGGCGCTCCAGCAAAGGAGGGGATCTTAATGGGGAATTTTTTGGCCTCCGGATCCAGGACCTGGAGCGGCAACATGGCGGTTACCTTTTTGCCGAACCGATCCTGGGTTTCCAGGAGCGCCCGGTAAGCGCCTGGTTTGAGCTGGAAGGTGCGGGTGGCTTTTCCCTGGGCGTCGGTGGTAATGCCTTCCTCCGCCACCACATCGCCCAATTCCCAGCTATTGGGGTTGGATAGATCGGGGGGAGGCTGCTTTTTATCCGTTCTATCCGTAGGGGCTAGCCTCCCTGCACGAGCCGGCCGAATCAGATAAGGGCCGCCCCCACCGCCCAACCTTGCCCGATGGACCTTTTCCGGTTCTTTGAGGGCATGGATTTTCAGTTTACAGTCGGCCTTTTGGCCTTCGCCGTCCAAGGTGGTGGTGCTGATGGTAATTTCAACGGGTTTTTGGGCGGTAAGCCAATCCGGAGCGGTCATGGACGCTGCCAGCGCTGTATAACCTACCTGGGTGGTCCGCTGTGCAGAGCGGGTTTCCCCGGCCGTGTCGGTTACATCGGCCGAAACGGAGAAGACAAAGATCGGCTCGTCCTTTTCGGAGACGGATAGGTCGGGGCGGGCGATAAATTCGATGGTAAACGAGCCATCCTGCTTGGTGGTGGTTACACCGTGGGCGATTTCCTGACTGCCGGAGACCGGTTCCCGCCACCAGAAACACCAATACCACCAAGGCGGAAACCGCACTTGGCGAACGACCCGCCAACGGACCTTTGCCCCGTCGATGGCCGCCCCGGTATAGGCCATCGCCTTGCCTTCCATGGTAACCTTTTCGTTGAGTTTCGGGGCCGTTTTGGGAGCTTCTAAGGTAACTTGGAACTTGGGCCGTTTGTATTCTTCCACCCGGACACTGGCCCCACCAGGCGGCCCATTTTCCACCCGGAAATGCATTTGCCCAGTCAGCCGATCCCGAGGGGCTGTAAACGCCCCGTTGAACGAACCGTAATCGTTCGTCTTATGCTGCCGACGCTCGATCTCTTTGCCGTTGGTATCCACAAACACCACGGTTAAGCTTTCGTTGGGCAGCACCGAGTAATCATCCTGGTTGGGATCGGCCCGGAGGCAGATGCCTTTGTAATAGATGGTTTGCCCCGGCCGATACAGGGACCGATCCGTAAAGAAGACGGTTCGTTTATACGGATCCTGCCGATCCCGGCCCACGTGAACCCAGTATTCGTTGGCCGAGGCCAACATCTGGTCTTTGTACTTGGCCAGCAAGAGGTGCTGTTTTTGAGGGACAGCCGGAATGCTAAAAAGTCCATTGGCGTCGGTTTTGACGGTCTGGCCTGGCTGCCAAGGCTGGTTCCAATCCGGCCGGAACCACGCCTGCACCTCTGCGCCTTCAATCGGTTCGCCCGACTGGGCGTCCAAGACAAAGCCTTCAATGTTGCCCTCGCCGCCGCGGGTGCGAACCACCAGGGCCAAGGTGCTTACCCAAAAATCGGTCCCATGCACCACATGGTTGACCTGCTGGGGACCAGCAACCGGGACCTGTAAAGGCGCTGGAAACTTCGGATCATCGCTGGCCAGCAGTACATAAAAACCCGGTTTCAGATCGGGATTAACCGGCACCTCTTCGACCCGTTCTTGGTAATCGGGCGTGGGCGGCAAATTGACCGACCACTCTAGATCGGGTTTTTGTTTCAGCAAGGCCCGCCGCTCTGGATCGTCGAAAAATTCCGGCCGCTGTTTGCTGCCACGGATCGCCTGCTCCCAATCGACCCGAACCACCCGAAAATAAACCTTATCCAGGTTCCGATAATGGACCTGGATCGTCGGCCAAGGTTGGTTCCAGACCCGTTCAGTGGCAATTTCCAGACGTTTGGCCTCGATTTCCTGCACTAAGTTATGGCACATCCGGCCGCCGAAACTTTCCGGAAATGCCTGGGCGCCTTGAAGGGCGATTTTGCGTGCCTCGACCAAATCCCCCTCATCCCGGAGCACCTGGGCCCAGTAGAAGCGGGCGCGGGCCGAAATCTCATGGTCGCCGTTTCGATCCACATAATGCTTCAAGGCCGCCTTGTACCGCTCGTTTTTGTTCTCGCCGACGGCCTTGTTATAGCCGAAATGTAGCCGCCACAGGTCCGTATCTAAAAAGGCCGACGGGTCTTTATCGTGTTTGTGGAAGCTCAATAGGGCCTGATACAGCATGATCGCCTTGACCACCGGCGAATCGACGTCGGTCGTCTGAAACTTCCACTCCATGAACTTCTCAGCCGGGTCGAAAATGGGGCTGTCGGCCAGCAGTTCAAAGGCGTCTTCCGGTTTGGCGGCGGCCTGTTCGCCGGAGGTATAAAACTCCAAGGCCTCATAGGCGATAAAGTCGAACATGGTGGGCCGGTACGTGTCCGGTACATTACCCTTTTGCAACAAGGCGTCGTACTCAGAGACTGGGGTTTTTCGCAGCTCTTCCTGACCGACCAGGGCGGCCATGAAATGCTTATCGATCTCGGCAAAGATGCGCGGCAGGTCCCAGGTGAGGATGTCGTCGCCGGGCGGCTGGGCCGTGGCCGTACGCTCCATAAACCGCCATCGGTTCTGCTGGAAGAAGTGCCAATACCAATGGGCCAGGATGGCCTCCATCACATCCCGCATCGGTTTGGGGGCATTGGCCAGCTCTTTCTGGAGCCGGAGGATCTTTTCCTCCGGCTTGTTGCCCTGAATATTGGCCTCCAGGGCGATTTTGGTGCAGATGGCCCGGATGGCCTCCGGGTAGTTTTTTTGTTTCATGGCGGCCTGGATGATCGGTTCCAGCCGTTCAATGGCCGTCTTGGGTAAGCCCTGATTCATGGCCTCTTCCACCCCCTTCCATGCCTCGGAAAGCTTGGGGCTTTCTTTAGGCCGGGGTGCTGCAGCAAAGCCAACCCAAGCCACCAAAAGACCCAATAACGCCCACCCAACCACTTTGACCCGACTCATGCTGGACTCCTTTGCTCCAAAGAAAAAAACACGTATCGATCAAAGACCTAAGTTCTCCTAAGTTTTGCAATCCCAAAAGGTTATGGAACTTCCTGTGGGCAATGACCCGTCCTAGCCCTACCACAAAAGGCTGGAAGGGAAAACCTTCCTGGCTGTCTTTATCCTCATGCTGGCAGGTTTGGGAGACCCCTCCAAGTAGAGGCAAGGAGGTTTTCCCTCAGGGAGGGGCCTCCCCCCAGGGAGAAACCGCTGTTGGCCCCTATCGAGACCCTTTCCGCATCTATCCGTTGAGACTCCAAGAGTACCAGCGTCCCATCGGTTGAAGATTAGACGATCCGTGCGGCCCCAAAGTTCCCCAGAAGAGAAAAAGTTCGTCGTTTGGGGAAATCTGGGTATCCCGGCTAATACCGGCCTCCACTTAGACCCTAGAACGGAAAACAAATTCTCCGTTCGGGGGAATCTCCCTCGGTCGTGGGGGTTAAAGCAACCGATCGAAACATTAAAAAAATCTCCCTGCGTTTGCCAAGGGGGAGGTTGCTTGGCTTTCTGAGATGGGTAAAATAATATCTCCATTTTCTTATTTATCCAGGTTGGCAACACGGTAAAAACTCCTAGTGTATTTCGATAGGATACAGGTACGGAGTTCCCTCTCATCTAGCTATGTAGGCAAACTTCAGTATCCTTAACAGAATAGCTGTTTGCCAAAAAAGTAGAAGTGGATTGGTCGAACGAAGCGGCTCTAACACAACAGAATACCCAAAAGGCTTAACTAGCCCCTCTTCCAGGAATAGGGAATAGTGTCAGGAAAGGTAATTTTTCGGGGTTCCAAGGCATTTGACGGCCATCTCCGGAACGGCCGGGGAGTCTTCGGGATCATTCAGGCTGATGCAGTCTTTATGGTACTCTCTTTGCCAAGGAGTAGTCCATGCCGGTCAACAAGGTCTATCCTGTGCCCAGCGATCTACAAATTGCCCAATCTGCCCAGTTGTATCCGATTGTGGAAGTGGCCCATCGACTAGGGCTGAATGAAGAAGATTTAGATCTGTATGGGAAATGGAAAGCGAAGGTACATTTAGATGTGCTCCATCGGCTGAAGGAGCGGCCAGATGGCAAGTATGTAGATGTTACTGCTATTACTCCTACGCCTTTAGGAGAGGGAAAAACGGTTACCACGATTGGGCTAAGTCAGGGACTTGGCTATATCGGCAAAAAGGTCATCACCTGTATCCGGCAGCCTTCCATGGGGCCGACCTTTGGGATCAAAGGCGGCGCTGCCGGCGGCGGATATTCTCAGGTAGTGCCGATGGAGGATTTCAATCTCCATCTTACTGGGGACATTCATGCGGTAGGCGTAGCCCATAATTTGCTGGCTGCTGCCATCGACGCCCGCATCCTGCATGAACGGGAGCTGAACGATGAGGAGCTGCAAAAACTTTGTCCGGAAGTGCCCCGACTGAATATTGATCCGCATGCCATCCTCTGGCCTCGGGTGGTGGACGTCAACGATCGGGCGCTGCGGAACATTGTCATTGGTTTAAAGGCTGGTCAAGTCAATGCTCCCCTGCCATCTGGCAATACCCTCCGAGAAGTGGTGGACCAACTCCCCCACAGTGCCGATGGGGTTCCGCGGATTACCGGCTACGACATTACGGTAGCGTCGGAGATTATGGCCATTCTGGCTTTGGTGGATGGGTATCGGGGGCTGGCCGATCTCCGGGAGCGATTAGGTCGGATCGTCTGGGGCTTCAGCAAGGAGGGCCGTCCGCTGACGGCCGAAGACCTCAAAGTGGCCGGGGCGATGACCGTGCTGATGAAAGATGCCCTGATGCCGACGCTGATGCAGACCCTGGAAGGCACTCCCGTTTTTGTCCATGCGGGACCGTTTGCCAACATTGCTCATGGGAACTCCTCCATCATTGCCGATCAGATCGCCTTAAAACTGGTGGGGCCGGACGGTTATGTGGTAACCGAATCCGGTTTTGGGGCCGACTGTGGGATGGAGAAGTTCTTTAATATCAAATGCCGGTATTCCGGGCTGATTCCCAACTGTGTGGTGTTGGTCTGTTCGGTTCGGGCGCTGAAGATGCATGGTGGCGGGCCGAAGGTCGTGCCAGGCCGACCGCTCGATCCGGCCTACACCCAGGAGAACCTGGAACTGCTTCGGCAGGGGCTGCCGAATATGGTCCAACATGTAGAGAATGTGCGCAAATTTGGGGTACCGGTGGTGGTGGCGATTAACCGGTTTACCACCGATACGGAAGCAGAGATCCAGTTGATTCAGCAAGCTGCCCTGCAGGCCGGGGCCTCTGACTGTGTGCTCAGCGAGGTCTGGGCCAAAGGCGGCGAAGGCGGGGCTGAACTGGCTGAGGCCGTCGTGAAAGCCTGCCAGCAGCCCAATGGGTTTCGGTTCCTTTATCCATTGGATATCCCTATCAAAGAAAAGATCGAAATCATCGCCCGGGAGATTTACCGGGCTGACGGCGTCGATTTCCTGCCGGAAGCCGAACGGAAAATTGAACTCTATACCAAGCTGGGGTATGACAAACTGCCGCTGTGCATGGCGAAAACGCATCTGTCGTTTTCGCACGATCCGAATCTGAAAGGGGCGCCGCGTGGTTGGCGGCTGCCGATTCGAGATATTCGGGCCAGTGTAGGTGCTGGATTTTTGTATCCGTTGTGTGGGGAAATGCGGACCATGCCCGGCCTGCCGAGCCGACCGGCCTTCATCGGCGTGGATATCGATCAAAACGGTCGAGTCGTGGGACTGTTCTAGGGCCTTTGGACGAACCGAACAGCCTTTCTTTTTTTCCTGCTTGACTTGGCAAATACTATACAGTGGGAGGTTCTATGGAGAGGGCAGAAGAAAGAAAGTGGCACTTAGCCCTTCCCCCCACTAGAAGAAAACCCCACCCCTGGGGATGCACTCACTAAGGAGAAGCCAATGCGAATCTTGGCGGTAATCCAGGGGGAATATGGCCGGCGCATCGCCCGGAACATCCAACAACATGCTCCCGATTGGACAGTAAGCCTCTGGGAAGCGCCGACCATTTCCCTGGAAGAGGCGATGGAGGAACCGGAACGGTTTATTCCCTCTGGTTTAGGCCCGGCGGATTTGATCCTGAGCTTAGGGGAATCCCCTGCAGTAGTAGTGCTTCTGCCCGAATTAACGCAGGCCACCGGCGCCCGAGCGGTAGTGGCGCCGATCGACAGACACGAGTGGCTCCCGGATGGGCTTGCAGCTCAAGTAAAGCAGTGGCTGGCAGCAAAAGGGATACCGGCGGTGTTCCCAAAGCCTTTCTGCAGCCTGACCGAGCAGACGTATAATCTTCGCTCTTATACCCAGAGCTATCAGGATGCGTTGATAACGGCTTTTGCTCAGCGCTTTGGTCGGCCCCAGTTGGAAGTGCAAGTTGGCCCGGATGCAAAGACCATCCAGGCGGTGGAGGTAGTTCGGGATAGTCCATGCGGCTGCGCCCGATATGTGGCCCAACGCTTGGGAGGCGTCTCCGTAGAGGAAGCTTCGATGCAGGCTGGCATGTTGCATCATCACTTTCCCTGTTTAGCCAGCATGTGCCGAATTGATCCTATGTTCAATGATACTTTAATGCACGTTTCAGGGGATATTTTGCGGGAGCATATCCGAGAACAGGTAAAGCCATTTTGCACTCCCCCGGTGTATCTCCGACCGGCTGAACATGTGGAAGCACCCAAAGCGTCCGATTCTTCTTAGCGCCTCAATAACGAAAGCGGAAAGGTCTTGCAAACCCCCGAGCTGTCTACTTTGGTCGGAGCCGGGAGTTTCCTAGGACATCCCAGCTACTAGGAGGTTTCGACGATGGAAACGCATCAGACCAGCCAGGGCCGGAGTGGCTCTTCCGGCTTGGCCAAGGTGGTGCTGGATGTGCCCACATTGTGGGCCGACCACCATGTGCTAAAGGTGCGCGAAGCCTTGCTGAGCCTGGAAGGGGTTCAATCGGTATATGCCAGTTCCGCCTGGAAACAGGTTTTGGTGCAGTATGACGAGGCAAAGGTGGAGCGGTCAGCCATTGAGAGGCGACTTGCCGAGGCAGGCTATCCGGTGGCTGTGGGTCAGCCGCCGATGGTTGTTTTGCCAACGCCCCGCCGCCGAGACCCCCAATGGGCCCAGTTGAATGTCCGAACCACCCAAACCAATCGGACCGACATCGATATGTCCGGCGAATTTCGAAGATACTAGTATTCGGTGGGAGAAAGCCTATGGCAAAAAAACGTCGTAGTCCGCAGGAAGCCAGTCGGGATCCGGCAGCTATTGCCTTGCTCGAACGGGCGGAGCAGATTGGGGCAGCAACCTGTTTTAGCCGGGCCGATCAAATCGCTCCCTGCCCAATTGGAGCGCAGGGGCTTTGTTGTCGGCATTGTGCGATGGGCCCGTGCCGATTGGTCGGCGAGGTGGACCGAGGCATCTGCGGCGCTAGTATCGACACGGTCGTGGCGAGGAATTTTGCCCGAGGCGTCGCTGCTGGGGCTGCTTCGCATTCGGACCATGCCCGGGACCTGGCCTATACGCTTCTGGCCGCGGCGGAGGGGCATGCCCCCGATTACAAAATCCGGGACCAATACAAACTTTTTGAGACAGCCCGTTGGCTAGGCGTTCGGGTAGCTGATCGACCGGTCGAAGAAATCGCCCGGGAGGTGGCTTTGGCCGCTCTGGGCGAGTTCGGACGCATCCACGGCGAATTGGCCTATCTGAAACGCGCACCGGCCAAACGCCAAAAAATCTGGCATGATCAACGAATCGCCCCCCGGGCTATTGACCGAGAAGTAGTGGATATGCTTCACCGTACCCATGCCGGCAACGACCAGGATGCCGAACACCTCCTAGATCAGGCCATGCGCTGTGCGCTGGCCGACGGCTGGGGTGGCTCCATGCTGGCCACCGACCTAACGGACATCCTGTTCGGTACCCCCGCGCCGGTCCGCACGGAAGCCAACTTGGGCGTCTTGCAGCCGGATATGGTCAATGTGATCATCCACGGTCATGAACCAACGCTTTCGGAAATGATCGTAGCCGCCGCCCAAGATCCCGAATTGCTCGCCTATGCCCAAAGCAAAGGGGCTAAGGGGATCAACCTGGCTGGCATCTGCTGCACGGCGAACGAAGTGCTCATGCGAGAAGGCATTCCGCTGGCCGGCAACTTCCTCCAACAAGAGCTGGCCATCCTGACCGGCGCCGTGGAAGCCATGGTGGTGGATGTGCAGTGCATCATGGAAGGGCTGGTGCCGCTGGCCCAACAGTTCCACACTGCCTTGATCACCACCTCGCCAAAAGTTCGAGTTGCTGGTGCCCTCCATATGGAGCTGGATGAACACCGGGCCTTGGAAGTGGCCAGACAAATCCTCCGAACCGCTATCGACCGGTTCCCCCAACGGCGGGAAGTCTTTATTCCCGATGTGCGGAGTCCAGTGGTGCCGGGGTTTTCTCATGAATATATCGATTACTCTCTGGGCGGCCTGTACCGAGGATCATTCCGGCCGCTCAATGATGCGATCATGGCTGGCCGGATCCGGGGCGTAGTGGCCGACATCGGCTGCAACAACGCCCGCCTTTGCCATGACGAAAACCATTATTACCTGGTGGCGGAATTTCTGAAAAACGATGTGTTGGTTGTCCAGACCGGCTGCGGAGCCATTGCCAGCGCCAAGCGCGGCTATATGACTCCGGAGGCGGCCCTAGAGTTGGCCGGTCCGGGACTGCGCGAAGTCTGCGAAGCCGTGGGCATTCCGCCGGTGCTCCATATGGGCTCCTGCGTGGATAACTCCCGGATTCTCACGGTGCTATCGCAGATGGCCACCGAAACCGGCCTGGGCGAGGATATTGCCGACATACCGGCTGTCGGCATGGCCTCGGAATGGATGAGTGAAAAGGCTCTGGCCATTGGTACCTACTGTGCGGCCTCCGGGGTCTATGTGATTATGGGCGGGGTACGGAATCCGGTCTCTGGCAGCCAACGGGTTACCGAGTTGATTTCCGACGGTTGGGAGAAGAAGGTGGGCGGCCGGTTGGAATTTCTGGAAGATCCTCAGGAGATTTTGCGGCGGACCTTAGCCCACATTGACCGCAAACGGGCTGCCCTGGGCCTGGAACCCTACAACCCAGCCCGTTGGGGTAAATCCGGCGACTGGGTCATCGGCCAACTGCTGGCGACGCCCCTGGAGGAACGACTGGAAGCAGTATATGGAAGGCGGTAATCGAAATTGCAGGAGTAAAGCTCCATGTCTCGGTACATTGCCACTAGAGCCATTCGAGGCGCCAATGCCCTGGTAGCGGAGGCGGAAGCCCTGCTCCAGAAGGCCCTTGCTGAAAAAGGGCCAGATACCCCCGTGGCTTTCCCCAATACGGCCTACTATCTACCGGTTACCTATGGAATGCTGAACCTAAAGGTAACCAAATTGGCGGATCTGGTCCAGAGTCTGGAACATGCCAAGCGCCTTCTGCATCCGGTGCCGGACGAGAAGGTTTGGGTGCCCTATTTGGGCGAGACGCTCGACAGCGGTATGGCCACCTTGCTGGCCGCCGAAGCCATCGAAGCGATTCGTTTTGTTTATGGAGAGCAGCCGGAGCCTTATCCCGGCCTGGAACTGGCCGGCGGCACGGAATATCCTGGACTTTCTCAGAGCGGCCACTTGAACGGACCCATTGACGATGTGCGACTTCGGGCCTGGGGAATCCAACTGGTAGATGGTCGGATGCCTGGATTTGCGGCCATCGTAGGGGCTGCCCGGACCAACCAGGCCGCCGTTCATATTGTCCGAGAGTTGCAGAAGCGGAACATCTTGATCTTTCTTTCGGGCAACGTCAACGGCCGATCGATCATCGACCAGTTGTACGAAGAAGGCGTGGAGATGGGCTACGACACCTATATCGTGCCGTTTGGCCGGGACACCATCTCGGCTATTTATGCGCTGGGATTTGCCACCCGATCGGCCCTGACGTTTGGGGGACTAAAACCGGGTCAATGGCGGGAAATCTTACTGTACAATAAATTCCGGGTGTTTGCGTTTGTACTGGCATTGGGGGAGGTCGATGACCTGAAATATGCGGCGGCAGCGGGAGCCATTTCTTACGGATTTCCGACGATTGCCGATACGGTCATCCCGCAGATCCTGCCGACGGGTGTTACCCGTTATGAACATGTTATCTCCATGCCTTGGGACCAGATCGAAGGCCAGACCGACGAGGAGAAGGCGGTCCGTCTGGTGCAGCGATGTATCGAAGTGCGCGGCGTGAAGGTGAAGATTACGCAGGTGCCCATTCCGGTGCCCTACAGTTCCGCCTTTGAAGGAGAAGTGGTGCGGAAGGCGGACATGCGGGTGGAGTTTGGCGGCCGCCATAGCCGAGCTTTCGAGTACCTCCGCATGCTCCCGATGGACGAAGTGGAGGACGGTAAAATCGAGGTGATCGGTCCCGGTTTTGAACAGGTTCCGGTCGGGGGAGCTATGGACCTGGGCATTCTGGTAGAGGTGGCTGGCCGAAAAATGCAGGAAGATTTTGAGCCTGTGCTGGAACGCCAGATCCATGACTTTATCAACGGAGCCAATGGGGTTCAGCATATCGGCCAGCGGGATATTGCTTGGATTCGCATTAGCAAAGCGGCCGCTGAAAAAGGGTTCAACCTCCGGCATTTTGGCGACATCCTTTATGCACGCTTTCACAGTCAGTTCGGCACGATTGTGGACAAAGTACAGGTAAAATTGATTACGGACCCGGAGCTTCATGCCTATTGGCTCCAGCAAGCCCGGGCGGCCTATGAGCGCCGGAACCGGCGCCTGGCCGATCTAACCGATGAAGCCGTCGATACCTTCTACGATTGCACCTTGTGCCAGTCGTTTGCGCCGACGCATGTGTGCATTCTTAGCCCGGAGCGGCTCGGGCTTTGTGGAGCGCTCAACTGGCTGGACTGTAAGGCTTCGCACGAGATCAACCCCACTGGTCCTAACCAACCGGTCCCCAAAGGCGACTGCCTGGACCCGGTAAGAGGAATATGGACAGGAGTTAATGCTACCGCTGTAAAAAACTCCCGGGGAACTGTTCACCAAGTAGCCATGTACTCCATCATGGAAAATCCCATGACAGCCTGTGGCTGCTTTGAATGTATCGTAATGTACATCCCAGAAGTAGAAGGGGTTATGGTCGTCAGTCGCGAAGACCCCAGCATGACGCCGGTCGGCATGACCTTTTCCACCTTGGCCGGTATGGCAGGCGGCGGCTTGCAAACACCAGGCGTCATGGGTGTCGGGAAATACTATCTGACTAGTCCCAAGTTCATCTCTGCCGATGGCGGCTTTAAACGGGTTGTATGGATGTCCTCCTTCCTCAAACAATCAATGGCCGAGCAACTGCAGGCCGTCTGCCAGCGCGAAGGAGTGCCCGACCTATTGGATCGGATTGCCGATGAACGCTCGGTCACCACCCTGGAAGAGCTGGTGCGGTGGGTGAAAGAACATGATCATCCGGTCCTTCGGATGGGCCCGATGCAACCGGCTGCTGTGCCGGAGGCGGCCCCTGCTCTGGCCGCCGTGGCCGCTCCTGCCGCAGCAGGCAAACCAAAAGAGGAAAAACCCGTACCGGCCAAACCAGTCGAACCAGCCCGGCCAAAAGAGGAAAAACCAGTACCAGTGTCCGGGCCGACTCCTGTGGCCCCAGCAGAAAAGATTCCTATTGGCGCTGCTGCCTTGGGGCAGCCGACACCGGCGGTTCTAGCGCCGTCTGGCGGCAATGGCCAGCAGGTGGTCCCCCCCCTCCTGGAGAGTGTGCTCCTGCGGGTGCGAGAAGCCCTCGAGACGGCGCTTCGGGAACTGAGTCGGCTGGCGCCGACAGGTGCTGCTAGCGCCCCGGCGGTTTCCCCGCCCTCGGTGGAAGGCCCAGCAGGCTTTGGAGGCCCCACGGTGGAAGCCCCGCCCCCACCGCCTGCACAAGCCCCTGCTGTGCCCGCCCCAACGCTCAAGTATCCCCGCCCCGAGATTGCCCCATGGAGCGAAAAAAAAGAGACGTTGGAAATCCTCAAAGAAAAATGGCCTGCTCGGGTGCGGGAGGTTACCCTGGGGGCTACTGCGGCCGAAGGGGGGACCCGCCGCGCCAAAGTTACCGTGGGCGGTCAGACGGCCATGCCTTTTCTGAGTATGGAAGGCCAGATGCCGCATCGGCCTGCCATTGCTATTGAAATCCAAGACCGTCGGCCCCCGGACTGGTCGCCGCTGCTTTTGGAAGCTTGGGGGCCGGTGGTGGACGATCCCGCTCAGTGGGCCAGGGCGGCCGAACAGGCTGGAGCGGATATTATCCTAGTGCAGTTGACGGCTACGGATGCCGACGGCCAGCCCAACACAGCAGCCAATGCGCGGCGGGTCGTTCGGCAGGTCTTGCAGGCTACCGGATTGCCGCTTATTGTGCTGGGCCCCGGCCAGGCAGATTTGGATAATGAACTTTTGGTGGCTGTAGCCGAGGAGGCGGCTGGCGAACGAATCGCTCTGGGTATCTGTGAAGAAAAGAATTATCGAACGATCGTGGCGGCCGCTTTGGCGCATGGGCATTTGGTTACCGCCCGAACGGCTATGGATGTCAACCTGGCCAAACAACTCAACATCTTGATCAGTGATATGGGGCTGCCCCCGGACCGCATCCTGATGGATCCGACCTGCGCGGCGGTAGGCTACGGGATGGAGTATGGCTATTCGGTCATGGAGCGTCTGCGTCTGGCGGCCCTCCAGGGCGACAGCATGACCCAGCTACCTATGATTGTAACCATCGGATATGAGGTTTGGCGGCAGAAGGAATGTCGTTTTGGCCAAGCAGTGCCGGAGGGCTGGGGTGATTGGGCTGAGCGGGCCATCAACTGGGAAACCGTAACGGCAACCAGCCTGATTCATTCCGG
This sequence comes from uncultured Thermoguttaceae bacterium, assembly GCA_938042245.1. Lineage (GTDB taxonomy): Bacteria > Planctomycetota > Planctomycetia > Pirellulales > Thermoguttaceae > JANXAQ01. The sequence continues at coordinate 13,063 of CALIRO010000082.1, read as the reverse complement.
AGCAGACCTTGTGGTCCTTCGCCATCCGGAAACACTTCGCCGGATCCGTCTGATGATCGCCGAACTGATGGGACAGCAGTAACAGGAGTCCTGCCATGGCGCTATCGGGGATTCAGATTCATAAACTTTTGCCGCAGACCAATTGCAAAGAATGCGGATTTCCGACGTGTTTGGCGTTTGCGATGAAGTTGGCGGCCAAGCAGGTAGAACTGGATAAATGCCCCCATCTTTCCGAAGAGGTCCGTTCCAAACTGGCCGAATCCGCTGGTCCGCCGGTCCGGCTGGTCAGCCTGTCGGCCAACGGCCAGGAAGTAAAAGTCGGCAACGAACAGGTTCTTTTCCGCCATGAGCAAACCTTTTACAATCCGCCGGGGCTGTTCATTCGGCTCTGGGACAATGAACCTGTAGAGGCCTTGCAGGCCAAAGCGGCCCAGATCGCTGCTTATCGGGTGGAATATGTAGGGATGCCACTGAGCGTGGATGGCTTTGCCATCCAGGCGACTGGAGATGGCTCCCGCTTTGCTAGGGCCATAAAGGAAGTGTTGGAGGTGGCCAAGCGGCCTTTGATCTTGATAGCCGACGATCCAGCGGTGATGGCCGACGGCCTCCGGGCAGCCGACGGCCTCCGCCCTCTGCTATGCCGGGCTACCCCAGAAACCTGGGAGCCGTTTGCCCAGCTTGCTAAGCAGCATAATGCCCCATTGGCGGTCCGGGCCGATTCCCTTACCGCTCTGGCTGAGATGAGCCAAAAATTAGAGAAAACAGGCCTAACAGAGCTTGTTTTAGAACCAGCCGTGGCCGATCTGCGATCTATGCTTCTCATGCATACGTTGATCCGCCGAATGGCGATTAAAAAGAACTTTCGGCCATTAGGGTATCCCATCCTTAGCTTTCCTAGCCAATGCGCCGCCGAGGAAGGCCTGGAAGTCATAGCGGCTGCCCAAGCCATCGCCAAATATGCCGGTTTTGTGGTGCTGGATCGGTTCAGCCCCGCCTTGATCTATCCACTTTTAGTCCAGCGAACCAATATCTACACCGATCCCCGAAAGCCTGTCCAAGTCCAGCCGGGCATCTACGAGTTCAATCGACCCAACGAAGATTCGCCTGTGATGGTTACTACGAACTTTTCCATTACCTATTTCTCAGTGGCCAATGAGCTGAGCAGCAGTGGATTGCCGGGTTGGCTTTTGGTAGCCGATGCCGAAGGGATGAGTGTGCTGACCGCATGGGCGGCCGGAAAGTTCGACGCCGAAAAGATCGCCAAAACCGTTCGTACTAGCGGAATCAGTGAAAGGGTCCGGCATCGGAAAGTAATCATCCCCGGCGCGGTGGCCATCCTATTAGGAGAATTGGAAGAAGAACTCTCTGATTGGCAGATCCGGATCGGTCCCCGGGAAGCCGTGGATCTGCCAGCCTATCTGAAGGCCGGAGCCTGGGCGTAGCCGCCAGACGGCGCAAGCAGCGGGAGGCGGAACGTCCCGTCCGCCTCCAACAAAACCGAAAAACTACCAGGGCAGAAAACAACGGAAGGGCAGGCACCCTGGCTCTGCTTGGTACCGGCTTGGTAACCAGAGGGTGGCCAATGGGCAGGAAACTGAGGATTGCAACCAGAAGAGGAAAATCCGGCAATAGGCCGGGGTACGGTCGTGCGATTGAATAGCAAATCTGCGCATTGAATCTTGGTATGCCTACGGTTCGTTTTCAACCTGCTGAGGTAGTGGTGGAGGTACCGGGGGGGACCCTAATTTCGGAGGCGGCTCAGCGGGCAGGTCTAGAACTGAGTCTGCCATGCGGCGGACAAGGCCGGTGTGGCCGATGTGTGGTCATTGTCCCGCAGGGGCAGGTGCGCCGTCGATCCACCGAGCGGCTTTTGCCGGCGGACATCGAGGCCGGAATGGCTCTGGCCTGCCAAACCCTGATTGAGGCCGATACAGTTGTTACCATTCCGCCGCAGGAACGGATCGAGCGGACGCAGGCCCTTAGTGTGCGCCGCGCTGCCCCGCCCGTCTTCCCCTATCCTTACCATCCAGAAACAGACCAACCCATTCGGCAGTACCATTTGACCCTGCCGGCACCTTCGTTGGAGGATCAGACGGACGATTGGAGTCGGCTTCAGCGGGAACTCCGCTGCCAGCAGGGCATCCGGGAGTTAACCGCCAGCCTTTCGGTATTGCAGCAATTAGGCCAGCGCCTTCGGGAGTCCAATTGGGATGTTACCGTCGTGGTGGAACTGGATAGTTGGGACCGACCTCAGGGACCGGCCCGGTTGTTGGACCTATTGCCCGCAGATCGGTCGGGCAGCCTTTGGGGGGCGGCTGTCGATATCGGAACCACCACGGTAACGGTGTACCTGGTGGACCTCCAGACTGGCCAGGTGGCAGCCCAGGCTGCCGAATACAACGCCCAAATCGCCCGTGGCGAAGATATCATCTCCCGCATCATCTACGCCAAGAAACCCGGCGGCTTAGAAGAACTGCAACACTTGGTCCGACAGACGATCAATCGACTTGTTGCGCAGGCTTGTCAAACCGCTGGAGCAGAGCCCACAGAGATTTATAAACTCACGGTAGCGGGCAATACCACGATGATGCATCTTTTTTTGGGGGTGCCGCCGGAGCCAATCCGGCTTACTCCCTATATTCCGACGGTCAACCATTGGCCAACGATCCGGGCCGGGCAATTGGGCTTGGCCGTCCATCCGGAGGCTACGGTCGATTGTCTGCCCGGGGTGGCCAGTTACATGGGGGCGGATATTACCGCCGGAGTACTTAGCAGCGGCCTTTGGGAGACAAATGAAGTTACCCTATTTTTAGACATTGGCACCAACGGGGAAATGGTGCTGGGGACAAAGGAATGGCTGATTTCCTGTGCCTGTTCAGCGGGGCCGGCTTTTGAAGGGGCTGGAGTCCAGTGCGGAATGCGCGCCACCGAGGGGGCCATCGAGGAGGTTTGGATTTCCAGCCAGAGTTACGAGCCGACCTACCGGGTGCTCGGTAATGTGCCTCCCCGAGGCATCTGTGGTTCCGGGCTGATTTCGCTGCTTGCCGAAATGTTCATCACCGGTGTTATCGACAAGGCGGGGAATTTTAATTTTCGGTTGCCGAGCGAGCGGCTCCGCCAAGGCCCCCACGGAGGCGAATATGTGCTCGTCTGGGCCTCGCAGACCGCCCATGGGAAGGATATTGTGATCACCCAGGTGGACATCGATAACCTCCTGCGGGCCAAGGCGGCCATTTATGCCGGTTTTACCGTGTTGGCCCGCCAGGTGGGAGTCCGGTTAGAAGAGCTAAGCCAGGTGCTTATCGGCGGGGGCTTCGGCCAGTATATCAATATGGAAAAGGCCATCCAAATCGGCCTGTTGCCCGATCTGGCTTGGGATCGCTTCCAGTTCCTGGGCAACACCGCTGTCCGAGGGGCTTACTATGGATTGCTATCCCGACAGATCCGCCGTCAGCTCACCGAAGCGGCCCAAAAAATGACCTATCTAGAACTCTCGGCAGACAATACTTTCTTCGAGGAGTTTCAGGCAGCCCTGTTTTTGCCGCACACCAACCTAAACCTGTTCCCCTCGGTAGCCGCCATCGCAGCCAGAGGATAGTCAAAGTATGTGTGCTGAGTCCACTAGGTTGTTATTTCGGCAAACGTAGGAAACCCATAATCTCATCTCCGCGCAAGCGGGGATCCCGGAAAACAAATCTGAAGCATTTTGGACTGCCATTTGGTGGGGAATGACCTAGGCTGCGGGATTTCCGCTTGGTCGGGAATGACAAGGAAGGCCCCTCACCCGGCTTGCTTTGCAGGCCGGCCTCTCCCACGGCGGGGAGAGGCGAATAAGTCCCCTCTCCCCACGGTGGGAGAGGGTTAGGGTGAGGGGGAATTTTGGCGCCTAGGCCCTCCGCTGTCCGAGTAGTTGCGGGCGAGACGTCCGCACTCCGGACGAGGCCTCCGGGACTGCGGTTTGTGCAGGAATGGCACTTTTAGGTTTCGTCTTTGCGAACAAGAAGTCCCGTTTCACTCGGCTGAACTAGGGCAATCGTCATCGCTTTCCGTCCCATGCGGGTTGGAGAGAGAGAACTTGACACGCACGATAGCACTAGCCGGTAAAGGCGGTACGGGAAAGACGACATTGGCCGTCTGCCTGATCCGCTACTTGGTGGAAGAACGGGGTGGATCGGTATTGGCCATTGACGCCGACCCGGCCATGAACCTGCCTTCTGGTCTAGGAATGGCTGTCGAGCAGACTGTCGGGCAGCTTCGGGAGGATTTACGAGAGCTGGTGCAAGCGGCTGGGGCCATGAGCGCTACGGCTTTGCCCGCCGGAATGAGTAAACAGGAATACCTGGATTACCAGGTTCGCCGGGCGTTGGTCGAAGGAGAGCGGGTGGATCTTTTGGCCATGGGTCGGCCGGAGGGGCCGGGCTGCTACTGTGCGGCCAACCAGATGCTTCGGTTCATTGTGGATCGGCTCAGCAGTAACTATGATTACGTGGTGATCGATAACGAGGCGGGCATGGAACATCTGAGCCGACGCACCACGCGAGATGTGGATCGGCTGGTGTTAGTGTCCGATCCCACCCAGCGGGGAATTGCCGCGGCACGGGAAATGGCCCGAATGGCCACCCAGCTAGACATCCGAGTGGGCAAAGTGTATTTAGTGATTAATCGGCTTCGGGATGCCTTGCCCAAGCCGCTGGCCGATGCAGTGGCCCAAACAGGACTGGACCTGTTGGCTACGGTGCCGGAAGACCCGAGCATGGCAGAGTTCGAAATTCCAGGGCGTCCGCTCCTGCAGTTACCTACCGACACCCCTTTGTATCAGACGGTGCGTCAGATGGCTCAAAAACTTTTGGAACCGAGTTAACCATCCGTCCGATGGCGGTCCATGCTCCGCCGAGGGGAGTTCCCTATGGAAGGTTCCCCTTTGCTTTGGTAGGCTAGCAGGCGGACCAGACGCCCACCCTGAGGGAATGCGTCCGAGACCTTCGCACTTGCCAGGAAGTCTCCCCCTGGCTGAAATGTTTTAAAATGGGTTGGTTCTGTTCACTTCTTTTTCAGGAAGTTGGCATGTACATTATTGCGGAAAACATTCATTTGATCTCTCCCCGGGTGAAGGAGGCATTGGCCAATCGGGACGCTCGGTTTTTCCAGGACCTAGCCGTCCGATTGGTAGAGGCTGGGGCCAGCGCGATTGACCTCAACATCGGCCCCCAAAAGAAACAAGGCCATGAGATCCTCCCCTGGTTGGTTCGGGTGGTCGAAGAGGTGGTGGATGTGCCGTTGAGTTTCGATACGACCAATCTGGCCGCCATTGAAGCTGCCTGCCAGGTGGTGCGCAAAGCCCAACCGATCATCAACTCCACCGATGCCCGGGGGGACCGGCTGGAAAGCGTACCGTTGGTGGCTAAAAAATATAACACCCGACTCATTGCGCTGACCATGGCCGAGGGAATGATCCCCGTTAGTGCGGAGGAGCGCGTCAGCATTGCCCTGGAAAAGATCATTCCCCGGATGCTGGAGATCGACTTTCCCATGAGCGACCTGATGTTGGATCCGTTGGTTTTGACGGTCAAAGGGACCCAGCCTTATTGTCCGGAGTGCATCGAAGCGATTCGGACGCTGAAGGCGGCCTGGGACCCCCGGCCGCTGACGAATGCGGGCCTATCGAATGTCTCCAACCAGGTGCCTCCGGAACTCCGCCCCTTGATCAACCGTACCTACATGGTGATGCTGATGGGCGCCGGGGTGGATATGGTGATCGCCGATCCCCTGGACCGGCAACTGATGGACTGGATCCGGATGGTGGAAACCCGAGATGCGAGCACTCCGGTCGGCCGATTGATATTAAAACTGCATGATGCGGTGGCCAACATGGAAGAACTTCAGTTAGAAGATGTAGATCAGAACGATCCGGAGCAAATGGATATATGGAAAACTGTTCAAATTCTTCTGAACAAAGTCATCTATAGCGACGCCTACCTGCGGGTCTGAAAAGCCTGTTGGAGCAAGGGGCCTTGCTTTTGGGCAGAAAAAAGCCCCCGGTTACCGGCAGAAATCGGGGTAGGGGTGGGACAGTGCAAAGGGGGTTCTGATGCCGAAAATTGCCATTACCGGTAAAGGCGGAGTGGGCAAGACCACGTTGACCGCTCTGCTTGCTTATATCTATACGCAGCGAGGCGAACAGCCCATTGCCATTGATGCGGACCCAGCGGGCAACCTAGCGATGGCCCTGGGGGTTCCGCCGGAGGTGCAAGCAGAGCTTCGGCCCATTGCCCAAATGGAAGAGTTGATCTACGAGCGGACCGGCGCCCGGCCTGGAAGCGTGGGCGCTTGGTTCAAGCTGAATCCGAAAGTCGATGATCTGCCCGAAAGCCTCAGCGTGGACCATCGGGGCATAAAGCTGCTCCGGCTTGGCACAGTCCGAGGGGCCGGCACCGGCTGCCTGTGTCCGGAAAACGCCCTGCTGAAGGCCCTGGTAACCCATCTGCTTTTGCGATCGGGGCAGACATTACTTTTAGATATGGAGCCGGGCGTCGAACACCTAGGCCGGGGCACCGCAGGGGCTGTTGATGCATTTTTGATTGTAGTGGAACCGGGTTTGCGGAGCTTACAAACCGCCCAACAGATTCAGCAGTTGGCCCGCCAAATTGGGATCAAAAATCTCTATCTAGTGGCTAACAAAGTACGAGGCGGAGAAGACGAAGCCTTCATCCGCCGGCACAGCCCGGAACTTCCTTTGCTAGGCTGTTTGCCATTTAGTCCAAACGCCCTGGCTGCCGATCAGGCGGCAAAAGCTATCTTTGACCAAGCCCCAGAGTTACTTTCCGCGGCCGAACGGATCGCCGAGGCCCTGGGCCTAGAAACCTGACGCCCGGCAGGTTAGAACCCACCCTAAAAAAAGCTCACATCTCCAAATCCCTCCCTTTGGTGGGCGTTGCTGGAGGATCAAGATTCGTAACAATTTAGCCGAATGGAGCCTCTCGGTTGTCATCCCCGCGAAAGCGCACGATCCAGAGGTCCCTTCTCCCCTCTGTGGGAGAGGGTTAGGGTGAGGGGGTATTGGGACAGCCGGTTGCGCGGCAGGGAGATGGTGCAGCTTCTTACGAAAAAACAGCAGATTCACTTTACCCGGCTGAAATGTTACGAAAAGGAGAAGTGTTTTCTAGGAAGGGATGGGGAAAGGAATTACCGGCTGGGGCGTTTCCGAGCAGAAAGATCTAGTTCAAAAGTACAACATGGGGCCCCTTCATGCCGATAGGTTACCCGGCGCACCGGATGGCCTACAATGGCCGAGATCAGTTCCCGATCCACATAGCAGATATCGCCGGAGGCTTCGTACATGCTTAAGAAGGGGCAACTTCGCTTTTGGAAGATAATGCGGCCGTTTCGTTCGCTCATGTCCACCACACACCCTTCTTGCTGCCATAGCTCGAGCAACTGCCGGAGGCGTTTTTCTGGCTGGCTAGCGGTGATCTTTTCGCTATAGTAGATTACCAGCTCTTGAGTAACCTCTTGGATCACTTGTTGGATGAGTTTTTGGCCGCCGATTTTGCGGATCGCCCGCCAAATGGCGGGAACCACCAAATGCGCACTGCCAGGGAATAAAGCGATTAAAGCAGTATGGGTAATGCTGTATAGATACCGGGGCCGACCTCGGCCTGCCAGAGGTTGCACACTGCGCTGGACGAACCCGGCTGCCATCAGTTCGTTGAGTTGTTCGGTAATGGCGGTGCGTGTTACCCCTGTTTTTTTAATCAATTCAGAGACCGTCTGCGGCGCATTTCCTACCAAAATTTTCAGAATCTTCATCCCAGCAGCTGTTACCAACGAATTTGCCATCTTCCCTGGTCCTTCCGAAATCATATAAGGGTAAGGGAAAAGATGAACGGGTTCACCAAAACAACGAATATTCCGTATGTTTTAATATTAGTTCTTGGTGCTCCCAGAGGCAAACATGTCTTTTTGTCTAATCTAGTGGGCGGTCGGAACTCGTTCCGGGGGTTTGGCAAAATGTAATGCTTTAGCCGAATGAAGAAACTCCCCGGTGTGTATTCAGAGGAAAGACGGGGCCATTCCCGCACAACCGGGAATTCCGAAAATCCTAACCCAATCATAATGACGGGATTCCCGCTTTTGTGGGGATGGCGGATTAGGCCATTCGGCTAAAATGGTACGAATTTTCCCCATCTGGTGCCATCCCGCGGCCTTTAGGGCCATGGTTCTGATCCCCTCTAACGAGGGGGGATTTCTTTTCATACCTCTATAGATTTAATATACACCCATCTTTAGGCGGATGCTAGCTCCCCTCTTTTTTTCTGGTTAAAACCCAATTGGCGATCTCTCCGGGATGCGTTACAGTAAAAAGTTCGGGCCTTTCGGAGGAGTATTTTGGGTAGAAGAGTTTCAAGGGAATTTTCCAAAGAGTACGGCCCCAATTGGGGCAGAATCCCAGGGTGCAATGGAGGGGTCCAGTGCCCCGGTTCATTCCAGAAAAACAGCGTGATTTTGCCCTTTATGTGGTTCGAAAGCTGCAAGGCGCCGGTTTTACTGCCTATTGGGCGGGCGGTTGTGTACGGGATCAATTGCTTGGCCGGGTTCCGAAAGACTATGATGTAGCCACCGACGCCCGGCCTGGGGAGATCCGTCGGGTGTTCCGCCGGCATAGGACCCTAGCGGTGGGAGCAGCCTTCGGGACGATCACGGTGGTTGGACCCCGAGGGGCTGGACAGGTCGAAGTTACCACCTTCCGCCAAGAGGCCGAGTATTCCGATGGTCGGCATCCGGACCGGGTGTGGTTCACCTCTGCACAGGAAGACGCCCAACGCCGGGATTTTACGATCAACGGCATCTTTTACGACCCAGTCCGGCAGGAATATATCGATTATGTGGGCGGCCAGGGGGACATACAACGTCGGCAGATTCGGGCCATCGGCCATCCCAGCCAACGGTTCCACGAAGACAAGCTTCGGATGCTTCGGGCGGTCCGGTTTGCAGCGGAGTTGGGATTTACTATCGAACCGGCCACTTTCCAAGCCATCGTCCAAATGGCCGACCAAATCCTCCAAGTCTCCGCCGAACGGATTGCTGGAGAGATGGAGCGGCTGTTGACCGCTCCGTTTCGAGCCGAGGGGGTTCGGCTTTTGGTAGCGACGGGATTGGCCAAGCCGCTGCTGCCTGAAATCCTCCTACCAAAAAGGGGAGCTGAATCATCCCCGCCAACCCCTGCGAATCAGACCACTGCCACGGAGTTGTTCTCGGAACCTTCGCAGAGCCATGCTGTCCAGCCGGTGTCCGCTGTGCCGCCAGAGAGCAGGCCGGAACTGGCCCGATCGCTCCTTATTCTGCAACAGTTGAAGGAACCGAGTTTTACGTTGGCTTTGGCCGGCTTGCTAGCCGGGTTGTGCACGGGCCGGGAGGTCATCGCCATCGGACGGCGATGGCGCCTGTCGAACCAGGTGATGGAACGGGCAGCCTGGTTGGTCGATCATGCCGAGGCCCTCCATCAGGCCGCCTGTCAACCCTGGTCCAGAGTGCAGCCGATCCTCATCCATCCCGGCGTCCATGAATTACTAGCTCTGATGGAAGCAAAAGCGTTGCTGGGATGGGCGGCGCTGGAGGATGTACAATTCTGTCAACAGAAGTTGGCCCTGCCCCCCCAACTGCTTAATCCGCCGCCGTTGATCACGGGCGATGATCTTATTCAGTTAGGCATCCCTCAAGGGCCAATCTATAAAAAAATCTTGGACCAACTGCGTGCAGCCCAATTGGACGGCCAAATTCATTCTTCCGAGCAGGCTCTTCAACAGGCTCAGCAAATTGCCCAAAATGAAAGAAATCCGTAATCTACCGCCTTGTGCTGCTTCTAAAGGAACCGCCTGATGGACAAAAAGCTCAAAAAGAAAATCGAGGCCCTTCAACAGCGGGTCCAACGGCTCAAACAGCAACTGGCCGGCGCCAAAAAACAACCCGACGATCTCAGAGAAATCCAGACCTTACAGGCCCAACTGGCCGCCGCCGAAGCCGAATTGGCTAAACTCAAACAGCAGGAATCCTCGTAGAACAACCTGCTGGCTGGTAGTGGCAATGGGTCAGCTCATCTGGAAGGCTGGCGATAGCAGTAATCCTCGTAGAAAAAAGTGTTTGCTGGCAGCCCTTATTCTGAGTCGAGGCTGTTCGCCTTTTGGTGTACAAACCGCTCCGCCAATGCCAGCCGATGCCGGATCGGCGGATGGCTATGGAAAAGCACCACCTCCCAGGCCGGCGGATCGGGATCTTCTTTGTTTAGCCGGGCCAACCGTCTAAACGCCCGCTGGAATGCCTCTGGGTTACCGGTCCGGTTCAGCGCATACAGGTCGGCTTGGCGTTCGTGCCACCGAGACAGAGCGTTCCAGAGCGGCTCTGAGAGGCTCCCCAGCACGAGCAGTAAAAACAGCAGCATCGGCATAGCCCAGACGGGAAACTGGCTATAGGCTATTGCAGCTGGTTGTCCCAGAGCCAATCCTCCTGCCTGGGCCATGCCGGAGCCCGTTGCCGCCGCCTCTGACACAACTCCTCCTAGTCCTTCTGCCATGCTGGGGGCGATAGGTGCTGCCAAAGCAGCCGTCTTGCCCAATCCCACCCACCAGGCTAACAACCCATCACAAACGAAAAACCCGATGGCGCTACCTACCAAACCCATCAAGAGCATTTTCCCAATGTGCCGATGGACATGATGGCCCACTTCGTGGGCGAAGATGGTCTCGATCTCTTCTGGTAGGAAGTGTTCCAGAAGCGTATCCCCCAGCAGGACCCGACGGGTTCGGCCCAGACCCGCCAACGCCGCATTCGCTTTGACCGTCTCGACGCTCAGCTCCAGCCGATAAATTCCCTCCAACCTCAGGCCAGTCCCTTCAGCTAATTTCTGAAGCCGATCCAAAAGCTCCGGCCGATCCAATCGCTCCACTCGGTAAAACAGCGGCAGGATCAGCACCGGCGCCAGTTGCCCCAGCACCACACTCAACAGGAAAAAGGCCCCGGCACCCAGTAGCCACCACCATGGCCCTGTCCACCGAATGATCCAAAATAGCCCTACTACGATCAGCAGACTCAAGAGGAGAACCAAGATGAATTGTTTTACATACCGCCAAGCCCACCGAAGCACCGTTAGCCGACTGAACCCAAACCGTTGTTCCACCACATAACCCGCGTAAAAGGCAAGCGGCAGGGAGACCGCCGCATGAACCAGAATCAACCCTACAAACAGAGCAACCAATCGGACGGTATCGCTTCGGGCCAATAGCTGCCCGAGTCCTCCCCATAGCTGGCTGGAGCCCAAAAAGCTTTCCAGTGGTCGGCTCAGCAGCAGGGCTGCTATAGCCCAATACAGCAGATCCATGGCCCGATCGGCCAGAAGGCATTTTCGCTGAATTCGGCCATACTGCCGGGCCTCAGCCAATTCTTCTGGCTGTAGCTCAGCCTCGGAAACCGGAGAGGGCCTCTGGGGTGTGGGACCCAAAGTAGGTGCAGCAGTTTCGGTACCACCGGCGCCCGGGAACTGAGAGGCCGTTAGCGGAGGGGCGGTGAGCTGTCCAGAGGTACCCACGGCGTCGCCCTGGGCCTCGCAGCGCGGCGGGTTCTGCTGACGCCAGTCCGGGCTCGAAGCAGTCGGCCCAGACGATTCAGGCGGAGAAAAGGACATCGGAATCCTTGGTCCTGGTCATTTCAGGAGTTGACAAGAACCGGCCAGCATGACAACAGTTGCCTCTCGCCTGGTGCGGGAGAGGCCCTCTGAGCCAAGGCCAACATTGGGCAACGGTATCGGAACTTACTCTGTTAGACTGAGTTTCCTGACAGTTGACGGAGAACACCTACCGTCTCCCAGACGATGTTACATTGTAGGGAGGCTCCAACGCCTCCCCCAAGGGGAAACGCAGAAAAAGGTCCAGGGAAACCTGGATTCCCGCTTGCGCGGGAATGACAAGGCAAGGCGCCCCTTAACCCAAAATAAACTCCCTACTTCCTTCGGCAGAAGTATTACCTATTTTATTTCCGGCCAAACATTAGGCTGCGCACTTCTTCCAGATCGACGCCCAGGACCTGTCGGGCGATTCCAGCCAGGGTTTTTAGGTCGGCCTGGATGTGGATAGTGCGGTGGGCATGTCGGAGACTTTCGCCGGGCTGGAGTTCGGCTGCCGGGGAAAGCGACTCCAGTTCGTAGAACTTGCCGAACTGCGGTTGGCCCTCTCCTGGTGGGCCGTCATTATAGGAATTGAACACATCGCCCTCATACGAAGAGCCTTTGTGCTCGCCCCAAAGGTTACACATGTAAGGAACTTCCGTCGGGTTGTCAGGCATGGAGAAATGGACCAGGGTGAGCACCTGGTTGAGCAAGTCGATCGAGCCGGCCACATTCCTGGCCCGCCGCTGCGATGTGCCGATCTTCGAGCGATAATTCGCATCGGCCAAAAACAGCACCGCTTGCGGCGTAATCTTGATCCGTTCCGGCGGGATGGCGCCGAAATAGCTGGTCTCCACCACCGGGCCTAGCACGTTTTCGGGCCCCGCCTTGTAGGGAACAATAACCACGGTTTGCGGCCCGGCGTTGAGCATCCCGGCAATCCAGATAGAGATGAGCCCCTTTTGTTTGGTCATAGGTTCGCCTTTGTTGGTGAGTACATTCATCGTTTCATAACCGACCCAACGCACGCCCTCGGCGGTAATCTGCTGGGCGGCTTCCGGGCCAAACAGTTGGGCCAAATCCTCCTTCTTGAGCAGGCGGACCGTCCGCTCCACCTCCACCTCAAAGCGGGTACCAGCCGTATTTTGGAGTTTCATTGGCACGCGCATCCGGCAGAAGGGGTCTTCCGGCTTGGAGACAACCGGCCAAGCGCCCTCGTTGAATGCCGGGGGGGTGAACCAATGCTCTAGCGTCTGCGGCACCCCTGGGGCAAACCAGAGGCTGTACGGGCCCCCTTCCGGAGAAAGCCAGAATCGATCCTCGCCGCCGTAATTGTTAAAATGTTTATCTAATTTCCCCGCCCGGAGGAAATTCCAATTGATAAAGCCGAAGCTCAGGCCATCGAGGCCA
>CALIRO010000081.1 GCA_938042245.1 uncultured Thermoguttaceae bacterium | reverse complement strand
GCTAGTAATCCACAGCACGGCTTCCATAGCTTTCATGGCGGCTGCCTCCGCGAGTCGTTGGGTAAAAGGATGGGTTTTGAACCGAGGCTTTGACCCAAATGGGTTTCCCCCCAATTGGGCCTAACCAATTTCCCCAAATGGAGTTTTAAGCTTCTCCCCAGATTGGGGTTGAAGCTTTTGGCCAAATGGGGCCTTTAACCTTTTACCAAAAACCAGTTGCGAGGGACCGCCAATTTTTTTCGCTAGGCCAGAAAACTGGGGATAAGTCAGCCCCGATCCAATTTTTCCGCCGAAGGCAGAAAAATCAACGAACGTGTTTGGAGCTCGGCCAGGAGGGCGAAAATGGGCCCTCTGTCTCCTTCTAGCCGCCGGTGGAAAGTACCTGCTAATCCATGGCGAAAATGTTAGCTCGTCGTTGGCTCCTTCTGGGGTTGCATAGGCAGATGAGGATGTTCCGAGGTGTTTTGCCAGCGCAGGGCGGCGGTGGGGCAGGCGGCCACACAAGCTTCGGCTGCCTGACCCAATGCCTCCACCAGCGGCCGATCAAACGGCGGAACCATCCGCACATCATACCCCCGGCCATAAAAAGCCAAGCCTACCGGAGCCCCAGCCGCCCCGGCCACCTCAACACACAAGCCGCACCGAATGCACTTGGCCAGTTCATACACCAATTGGCCATCCCGGAGCGGCAACTCCAGGGGCGGTCGCTCTGTTCGGAACCGGTTCGGGTTCGCCCGGTATTGGGCAGCCCAACGCCGCAGCTTGCAGGTATGGACATCGGGACAATCACACTCCAAACACCGCCTCGCCTGCTGTTGGGCCTTTTCCAACTGATCTAGGCCCAGCAAGCTCACTTCCTGCCAATCGCTTCGGGCCGTTGGGCTTGCCTGAGAGACGAGCCAGGCCAATTCCTCCGGCTGGAGTCTGCCCAATCGGACCGAATAATGCGTCGGCAAAGCCGTCGGCTGGCCGGTACGTAAAAATTGGTCGATGCACCAGGCGGCTTCTTTGCCATCGGCTAGGCTACGGATGATCATCCCATTGCCCCGGATCGCATTGCCCGCTGCAAAAAGGCCTCTTTGAGCGGTCTGGTACGTTTGCCGATCCACCTCCAGGCCCCGGCCCGAAACCTTTAGCCCCAGACTCTCCAGCCAGGCCGCTTCCTGAACCCCCCAAGCCAAAAGCACCGCATCAAACTCGCCCAGCATCTGCTGGAGCGACATGTCCTGCCCAACGCTTACCCCAGGCCGCCACTGCACACCTAGACGAAACACGAGGTCCACTTCGGCTTGCAGAATCTCCCGCGGCAATTCCTGCGGAGTGGTTTCGGTCCACAATCGGCCGCCCGGGCGGTCGGTTTTTTCCCACAGGGTTACCCTGTGGCCCACCAGGCGCAAAAACCAAGCGGCTGCTAAACCGGTCGGTCCCCCACCGACAACGGCCACCCGCTTCCCCGTATCCGGAGCACAGTCAGGCAGATACGGCTGGGGCTGCGCCAAATCCAGGTCCGCCACAAATCGTTTTAATTGACATATAGCCACTGCTCCATCTGCCTGCGCCCGGCGACATGCCTTCTCGCACGGTGCCGGACAAACCCGGCCCAAAATGGCCGCAAGCGGGATGTCCTTCTTGACCGTGATGAGGGCCTCCCGGAGTTGCCCCTGGGCAATCTGCCGAAGCATCGTCGGAATATCCATATGGGCTGGGCAACCGAAAAAACACGGGGCCAAACAGTCCCCCCAGTGCTGGCTGAGCAAAAGTTCCAGAGCGGTCCGTCGAGCCGCATGCACCTCCGCTGTCTCGCTTTCGATACGCATGCCGTCTTCCACCCGGCTGGCACAGGAGGGGACCAGTCGGCCTGTGTCGGCCAGTTTCACCAAACAGACCAAACACGAGGTGGGCGGACTGACACCGGGAGCGTAACAGAGGGTGGGAATCTCAATGCCCACCAGTTCCGCCGCTTCTCGAATGGTAATGCCCGGAGGCACTTCCATCTGATGCTGGTCAATCTGGATCCGCACCATAAGAAGCTTCTTTCCTTGCCAGTCGGCTTCCTCTGGGAGGAAGCCTGTCCCCTGCTATCGGAAGAAGGGATTTCGGATTGTCTTGGGAGGACAGAGGCAGATACTGAACCTTACAAATTATACTCAGCAGTTGGATGGGAATGACACCGGGCGGAAAGCAGTCCAACCGGCAATCGGGGGCGGAGAGGGAAACAGCCGCCTTTATATGTATATGTTCAAATGTTCCTTTTCCAGTGCCGCCCGCCAATTACCCCCCTTGGCTCTGAAAGATACGGTCAAAGCGTCGGCGGGTCTCGGCCCGAAACTCCTCCAGACGCACCAAAAGTTCTCCGGACGAAGGCAACTGCATCAGGTGAGCCAGTTTGATCAGTTCGGTCGGATCACTGCTAAGGGTGGTTCGCCGGGTAGGCGACAAAAGCCGTAATTTCAGTTGCAAGTTCCGCAGGAATCGGTAACTTCGGGTGAAAAAGCCGAAGTCATCGTCGGCCAAGTGGCCTGCTTGATGCAGGGCGGCCAGAGCTTCCAGGGTATTAGGTATTCGGAGCCTAGGGTCTCGTCGGCCATGTTTGAGCTGGAGCATTTGGATAAGAAATTCGATATCCATCAGCCCCCCGGCACCTCGTTTGATATCTGAGGCAGAAGCGGCCTGCTCGATCCGGTAGCGCATTTGGCGGATTTCCTGGGCATCTTTTTTGTGCCAGCCGGGTCCAAAAGCCGCTTCGGCCACCGCCTGCATGGCCAATTGCTCCATCCGTTCCGAACCATAGACCACCCTGGCCCGACACAGTGCCTGGCGTTCCCACAGCTCGGCATGTCCCTCCCGATAATATTGAACAAATCCATCCAGGCTGCAGGCCAAAGCACCGCTCCGGCCGGTGGGCCGAAGCCGAGGGTCCATCTCATACAGGCGGCCATACGGGCCTAAGGCGGTGGTGGTTTGGATGATCCGGCGAGCCAGTTCGGAAAAGAAATGGTGATTGGTGGTTTTTTCCCCCCGACCGGGCGCAGGCAGGGTTTCGCCTTCTGCCTCGTAGAGGAAGATAACATCCAGATCGCTGGAGTAGCTCATTTCCCGGCCGCCGAGTTTACCTAGTCCCAGCACCACTAGTTCGCACTCTTGGCCCGCCCGGCGTCCGGCGCCGACCATGGGTCGGCCCCACTGCGCCACCAGACGCTTCCACTCCCGCACAATGACCTGTTCGAGGCATGTTTCGGCAATATCGGTCAAGGCCCGCACCGTGTGCTGAACGTCTTCCTTGCCCAGCAGGTCCCGAACGCCCACCCGGAGATACTGTTCATTTTTGAAGCTATGGAGGATCGGTTCCAGGTCTTCTGCGCCATGGCACAGCTCGGTCAGGGTATGGCGGAGAAAATCGCGGTCAGGCAACTTGTCCAACACCAGGCTATCCATCAGACCGTCGATCATGCCCGGCTGGCTGGTCACAATCCCCGCCAAATATGCACTGTAGGCACACAGACGCACAAAAAGCTGCAACGTCGGCGGATTGAAACTAAACAGTTCCCACAACACCGCTTTGCCGCCCAAAGAATCGCTTACCTGCCCCAACTGCACCAGAGTGGAATCGGGATCCGGCGTGGCGGCAATCTCCTCGAGCAGTTTGGGAGCAATGGCGGCTAAAAAATGCCGACATCGCCGAGTCGAAAGAAACGGCACCTTTTCCTCGGCCAGCGCCATCAAATTCCGATAGGCCTGCTTAAGGTCCCGAAACGGATATTTCCCCAAGACTTCCTCGATGCGCGCCGGCGGCGGATCCGGATCGAGCACTAGATCCACTTCGCTTTCCGCAGCCGACTCGTCCGGGAAGGCGTCGTGCAGCAGGTGGTCGAGGATCCGGCGGTTGAGTTCGGTACGGGTCTGGTAGTCGTGTTGGAAGGCGGTTAAAGGGTCGATCGAACCTGTCTGCGTGTAGCCCAGGCGAAGGGCGAGTTTGCGAAGTTCTACCGGGTTTTCCGGCATGGTATGCGTTTGCAAGTCGAACATCACCTGCAAGCGATGTTCAATGCGTCGGAGAAAGGTGTAATTTTCTTCAAGAATCGCACGTTCCTGATCGCTCAGGCAGCCGGCAGCAGCCAGTTGGCGAATCGCCTCCAGGGTATTACCCGTCCGTACCTGCGGCACTTCTGCCCCGTTAAGCAATTGCAAAAACTGGATGACAAACTCAATATCGCGGATGCCGCCATGGCCGGTCTTGACATTCCGCTGATCGGCCCCTTCCAATTGGACGCGTCGTTCGATGCGTCGTTTGAGGGCTTTGATGCCGGAGATGTCGGCTCGGCTCAAGTACCTTTGGTAGATCCAGGGTTGGAGGCGTTCCAGGAATTCTCGGCCCAGGTCGATGTCGCCGGCCACCGGCCGGGCTTTGATGTAGGCTTGGCGTTCCCAGGTGCGGCCCCGGGTTTCATAATAGGCCAACGCACTGGGGCAACTCAGCGCCATTCGTCCGTATCGGCCTTCCGGGCGTAGCCGAAGATCCACCCGGTAAGGGGCGCCCAGTTCTGTAGCTGCAGTGAGCAAATGAACTATCTCCTGCGCCAAACGCTCGAAAAACTCCTGGTTGCTCAAGCGGGTTGATCCGTCGGTTTGGCCCTCTTCGTCGTACAGGAAAACCAGATCAATGTCGCTGGAATAATTCAGTTCATTGCCGCCCAGTTTGCCCAGCCCCAGCACCACAAAACGTGCCCGGCGTCCTTGGGGCGTCAGCGGCCAGCCCCAGCGCTGTCCCAACTTCCGCCAGGCCGCCCGTAAGGCCCCTTCGACGACCGCATCGGCCAAATAGGAAAGCTGCAGGGTAACCGTCTCCAAACTCTGCTGGCGCACGATGTCGCCGTAGGCAATTCGCAGCATCTCCCGCTGCTTGAACCGCCGCAGCGCCCGCATGACCGCCGCTTCGTGCTCCAGTGCCGACACTTCGGCTGTCAATTCCTCGATAAGTTCTTCCCGGCTTACTGGCTGGCCTTCCGTCAGGCGCAAAAGATCAAAACTCTCCGGATCACTGATCAAAAGGTCGCTTAAATGCTGGCTAGCAGCAAAAATCTGCACCAGTGTCGGCAATGCCTCCGGATCTCGTTCAAAAAGCGCCCCCATCGAAAGCGGATTCCGCGCCCGGGCCACAAACCGCGCAAAGTTCCTTAGCGCCCTATCCGGATCCGCACAGTCCGGCAAATGCCGGCCCAATTGCTCCAAAACGTTCTCCACCAAATCCACCGTCAGCCCACAGCGGGCAATCTGCCGTAACTCTTCTTGCCCTTTTTTCGGATCCTGGAGGCCCCAGCCATCCAGATACACCAAGGCCCGATCCGGTTGGGTCAACATTGCTGCCACCTCAGAAAAATTCATCTTTGCCGCTCTCCGAGTGGTTCTGCTGCGGGAAAGTCCCGGTGGGGCGGCCTGCCATGATCTGCCCTATTGGCGGCCGGATGCTGCCAGGCCAACCAGCCCGAAAAAAGCCGGTTTTCCTCTGCCGAACCGGTCCACCAGACCATCCGATGATCCATCCGAGTTTTCGTTACAGACTTCGGAGAAACTTCTGCCAGCCCTCCTGCCACTGGGCTACGTCCATGCCCACCAGACGTTCCAAGCGCTGCAGTGGGGACAAGGCCTGCGCCTCCGGACGCACATAGGCCTCTAGGGCAGCCGGGCTAAGCCGCTCCGTTTGGCATAAATAATACACCACCGCCCAGGCATAGGCATAATACCGATTGATCCCCCCGGAACCAGATCCCGGTGGTTGGAGAAAGTCTGTCCTGCCGGCAGCTAGAAGCTCCCTCAAAGATAGGAAGGTCCCTTGGCGCTGGTCTTGGCGAATCCGTGCCACCGCCGCCGGACTTGGAGAATCAATTCGCAAGCTCTCCGCCTCCACGATCCCTTCCTGAAACAACGTGGCCAATCCTTCCTGAAGCCAAAGGGGCACTTGGTACTGGCTGCTGGGAAAAAGGTAATTTTCCATATACGCATGAAAGGCCTCGTGATACAGTTGGCGAAGGGTCTGTTCCATGAGGGCAGCGAACAATTCGCTATTTTTCCGATCCACGCGTTGGATTTCGGCCAATTTTTGGGCGATTTGGTTGTCGAAGGTGGCTCGTTCACGTTGAAGGATTTTAGCGGCTTCCTGGCGGGGCGCCCCTTGCTGACGGAGTTTTCGCCCCAATTCTTCCAGTTTCTTGGCCAACTGGCTCCGAAGCCGACTTAATTCCTGTCGAAGCCGACTATGCTCTTCCTCCAGTTGCTTCAGTTGGGCGGCAAACTGGCCTAAATCCGTCCCCGCTATCACCAGGTTCTGTTTTGGGAGGAAGACGGCTGGGTTAGCAAGCTGAATTCCATACCGCCCTAACGCCTCCTGGTACTCCATGCGAGAGGCAAAGATCAGGATGGTCAACTGCTTTTGGGGTTCCGTTCGGGGGGGTAATAATTGGCGGTACCCGGAGAAAATCTGTTCTAGTCGAACGATGGCTCGGCGGGTCATCGGTTCCGACAGAGTGCTTTCCAAACGGAACCACCGGCTAAGATAGAGAAATACAGAAATGTTATTTTGTATTCTTTTTTCCAGCACGATGGCTTCCATCCGGGCGCTTTCGATCCGGGCATGGAATGCCAACGCAGCCACTCGCTCTTGAAGCTGCTGCCGCTCTGGTTCCGGGAGCCGCTGCATCTGCAGAACTCCCGAACGCTCAATAGGCCGAACCACCAGCCGGGCTGGTCGGCCCGGCGCCCGCTTGATCTGTACAAAATAAACCCACTGCTCATCGACCGATTCAATCAGACCGAAAAGCCGCTGACCGTCAGACAGTTCGATCCATTCCATCGGCCAGGAACTGTCCGCCCACGAGGAACTCCTGCCCGGTAGGCCCGAAACCGGCGAGTCCGCCTCGGCCGAGCCGATCAGCCTGCCCGGGCGCTCCACCTGCTTCTGCCTTGGAAGATCGGCTTGGACAGGCCATTGGCCAGCAGGTGCAGTCAGCCCGTCTGCTTTTCCCTGGTAGGAAAGAACAAGCGGCAAGCTGCGGGCAGACTGCTGGGGCCTACTCCCAGCCAGCCAAAGGGGTTCCGCGCTGCCTGGGGGGGGCCCGGCACACAGCCCACCAAGCATCACCACCCAGGCTCCCAGCCAAACCGCTATGCGGAACCGGAGCCTGGGAAATCCTTGGGTAGGTCCTGCCGGCAGGCCGGGCGGACGCCGATCGGGGTTGCCCTTTTGGGTAACCCCTTGATAGTAGGGTTTATGCCCCCCGAAAGCAGGACCCAATCCCCCACTCGTACCCCTCTTCTTCGGAAAACTCCCTAGAAAATATCCAATCCTGCTCATAATTCCTCCTACCTTGGAGGGGTTTGCTGCCTGGGGGACTAACCAGAATCACCCACCTAACTACCCAAATCCCCCCACGGATGGGGATGGAGCGGACCGAAAAAAACTGCCCAAAACCTCCTTCGGCCTACAAGGACTTTCTAAAGGAATTGTACCTTTCCGGTGGTAGGCTGCCTATTGCTGGAACCGTACAACGGCTACTAGGCTTGTCTCCGGTTGTGGTAAATATGGGGGCAGCTCCGGTGGGGGCCTAAACCTCAAACGCAGAGGCAAGCAAGACCTTTCGAACTAAGCCCGTGGTGCACTTCCCGTAGGCCGACCAAGCTGGCCCCTGGCCCAGCCAGAAACCCTTCCTGGCCAGTGCCTTTTTCTGGGGCTAGACCTCAGCCGCTCGAACCGGTAGGATAAACTTGTAAGCTTTTGTGGCCGATCAGTGACGCCCCCGGAACGATGCTGTCGGGCTCGAACCGGTAAGATAAACTTGTAAGCTTTTGTCGGCAGGTTGTCCACCCGACGGGGCCAACCCAACGGCAGAGGTTCCCCCCGCAGGCTTCGTTGAACGCCCATCCCAAAAAGGATCTTCATCATTCAGCAAAGCCTGGAAAATGGGAGGGTGGGAAACCTGGGCACTTTCCTTTTTGAGATGGGTGGTTAGCCACCTATGGGGAGATTTTCAGAATGCCTCAGAATGGTTGCCTCCGAAGAAGTTGTGTGCTTTATTTCCGATATTTTCGAGCAGGGAGTTTGGACGGATGGGTCCGGTAGGGTCTGATTCGCTTTGCCAGGGGGGCGGTCATGCCCGTGCGCCTGGCCAGGAGGCTGTTTCGGCGGCAGCAGGTTCCCAAACCCTTTCCTCAGCCGAGATGGAACAGCTCTGCCCATTAGTCCAACGCTTGGAAGCCAACATCAATCAGGTGGTGCTGGGCAAGACGGAGACGGTGCGCTTATGTGTGGTAGCCCTGCTGGCGGGTGAACATCTGCTTTTGGAGGATGTGCCTGGGGTAGGCAAAACGCTGTTGGGCAAGGCCTTGGCTCGGAGTGTCTCGGGCCTGTTCCGCCGGATCCAGTTTACTCCGGACCTATTGCCTGCCGACATCACCGGCAGCAGCCTTTACGACGCACAGACCGGTACGTTCCGATTCTGCGAAGGACCGGTTTTTGCCAATATCCTTTTGGCCGACGAAATCAACCGCACCACCCCCCGCACGCAAAGTGCATTGTTGGAAGCGATGAGCGAACGGCAAGTGTCGGTCGATGGCCAAAGCTATCCATTGCCTCAGCCCTTTATGGTCATCGCCACCCAAAACCCGATGGAGTTTGAAGGAACTTATCCGTTGCCCGAAAGCCAGATGGATCGGTTTTTGATTCGCATTTCCGTCGGCTATCCTGGACGGGCCGACCAATTACAAGTCTTGCAGACCCATCGCCAAGGCGAACCGGTGGAACAACTTCAGCCGGTCTTAAACGCCGAGCAAGTCCTCGATTTGCAAGCGGCGGTGCGCCAGGTCCAGGTAGAATCCTCTGTAGCCAACTATCTGTTAGACATCGTGCAGGCTACCCGAGACTGCCCAGAACTGCATGTCGGCGTAAGTATGCGAGGGATGTTGGCCTATTATCGGGCTTGTCAGGCATTGGCCTTTCTGGAAGGCCGGTCCTTTGTGGTTCCCGATGATGTCAAACGGCTGGCCGTGCCGGTCTTGGCCCATCGGGTGATTCCGAAAGGCTATTTGCACGGCGGCCAACGCGCTGCCGTCGAAGCCCTCATCCAACGGCTGGTCGAAGAAGTTACCGTACCGACCTAAACCTCCCAGATCGCTTCCTGGGCCAGTCTTTACCTAGGTAGCCCAGCTTCTGGAGGTTGCCTATCCCTGAAAGAAACCCCTGGGCAATGGCCAATCGAACAACGTATCCCATTCGGACCCGTTGGTCTTTGGAAGGGTTGGCGTATGTGGCGGTGGTGTTGGCGGTGTTGGCCGGCGCCTGGATTCGTCAGATCAATTTGCTTTTCCTGGTGGCCGGTCTGATGGCCGGCCCTCTGTTGTGGAGTTGGTACTGGGCCGGTCGGCACCTTCAAGGCATTACTGTGCGCCGTCGCTTGCCCCGGTCGGTCTGTGCCGGGGATCTGGTGCTTGTAGAACTGGAACTCAGCAATACCCGAAGCGGAGGGGCCGCTTGGGCTTTGGTGGTCGAAGAAGAGATTTCCCATGAAACGGGGCAGCCCCCGCCCATCTCCGCCAAGCTTTATATTGCCTATCTTCCGGCCGGCGCCCAGCAGAAAGCCACGTATCGAGCACGTTTAACGCAGCGTGGGCGGTATCGGCTTGGACCAATCCGGCTAAGCAGTCGGTTTCCCTTCGGGCTGTTTCGGCACAGCGTGGAACTGGGTCAGACGGAGGCGTTGGTGGTTTATCCGCGGATAGGTCGGCTCAGCCCCCGTTGGACCGCCCGCCAACAGCAAGCCTTTGAAGGCGCCCAACGCCGGGAAGAACGCAGTGGCCGTGCCCAAGCCGATTTGTACGGCGTTCGCCCCTGGCGCAGCGGCGACAGCCGACGCTGGATCCACTGGCGTGCTACAGCCCGCCACCAGGAACTGGTGGTCCGCCAATTTGAACAGTTTCGCACTCGGGATTTGTTCCTCCTGCTGGACCTCTGGCAACCTGCTCCACCAAGCCCCCAGGACCAGGAACAGGTAGAATGGATGGTCAGTTTCGCCGCTACCATCCTGGTCCAGGCCTGCCGACAAGGAGGCAATCGCTTAGGATTGGCCATTGGCGCCCAGCAGCCGGTTTGGCTTCTCGGCCAGGCCTCCACCGGACTATTGGAGGAGGCGATGCTGCAGTTGGCTGTTGCCCAACCCGCTTCGGAAGATCGCCTTCTGGAACTGCTCGATCCCCTTAGCCAAACCGTCCTCCCCGGCACCCAAGTGCTCCTGCTTACCCTTCGCTTCCAAGCAGACGCAGACCAGGCGGGTTTAGCCGACCTGCGCAGCCAACTGGCCCGCCGGCTCCCCGGTTGCCAAATCCACTGCTTCCCAATGAACGATCCCCAACTGGCCGACTGCTTCCTCCCCGACTAAAATAAATACCAGTTCGCCCAATGGGCAAGTCTCTTTCGTATCGTGCCTCCACCAACGTGGGGACCCCTGGTGTCATCCAGCGGTTTGCTCCCCTTCGATGGCTGCAAACCAGGAACTCAGAAATCCTCTCTCCCTCCTGGCCAGATGGGGAGACGGAGGGGGCTTTGACTGCCCCTTGCACGGGAAGGACGCTGGACAGGGCACTGCCCTTTACGCAGCAGGGACGAGGTTCAGTTGCCTCAGCCAAACGGCCCCCCTGCCGCGAACGGCGGCCATGGCCTAGCAACACGTTGATCGTTCTCCGTTTTTCTTGTTCCAAAACCGATTGTTTCTCATGATCACCATCATCGACTACGGCATGGGAAATCTGCGAAGCGTGCAGAAGGGGTTTGAGCGGCTCGGTTTCCCAAGCCGGATTACAAGCGATCTTCAGCAAGTAGCCGAAGCCAGCCATTTGGTCCTGCCCGGTGTGGGAGCCTTCGGCGATGCCATGCAGGAGCTGCGTCGGCGTGACCTTGTAGAACCCATTCGCCAGGCCATCCTCCGGGAAAAGCCGTTCCTCGGTATCTGTTTGGGCCTCCAACTGTTGTTCGATCGCAGCTCCGAGCAGGGCGAGCACGAAGGCCTAGGGATTTTCTCCGGCCAGGTACTCCGCTTTGATCTGCCGCCGGATTATGCCGTGCCGCACATGGGTTGGAACCAACTGCATATCCGTCGGCCTAATGCCCTGCTGGCCGGTATCGACCAAGCAGCATATGTCTATTTCGCTAATTCGTATTATGTGGTTCCCCAGGATAGCTCCCTGATTGCCACAGAGACGGACTATGGAATTATGTTCTGTTCGTCGATCGGACGAGGTCGGCTTTTTGCCACCCAATTTCACCCGGAAAAAAGCCAGGCCATTGGCCTCCGGATGTTGGAAAACTTTGCCCGTCTGCCCGCCTGAGCCAACTTCTGGACACCGGGAAGTAAAGACCGGACTGTGGACAGCAGACAAAAAGAACCGTCCCGGTAAGGAGGCAGCCTTTCCGGTACTAGAAAGTGCAGGGAAGGGGGCACAGTAGCAACTCGGAAAACGACCGGCGATTTCCCACGGAGCGCTCTACGATGTGCAATCAGCGATAGTCGATCTCCGATATGCGATAGACCACCAAGGAGAACCTCATGAGGCAACAGCACAACTCTGGGCAACTGGCTCGGATGCTCCGGCAGCAGTTGGAAAGCTGGCAACGGGCTGGACTGACGCATCTGCCAAAGGCCCGTTCTGCCAGACCCGTGGAGGCAAATCCTTCGGACAGTCCGGTCGGCTCCGTCTGCCCTCCTGCTGCGTTGTCCCCTGGGTCGGAGAGTCGGGATTCCCCTTTGCCCGGTAAGGACCCAGGCCGGCCAAATCCGGTTCAGGAGGATCGGGCGGCGGCCTTGGCCCGTTTGGCTGCCCAGGTGGCCCGTTGCCGACGTTGCCCAGAACTGGTCCGAAACCGCACGCAAACCGTCTTCGGCACCGGCAACCCTTATGCCCAGTTGGTCTTTATCGGCGAAGCCCCGGGTGCGGATGAAGATCGCCTGGGCGAGCCATTTGTCGGTGCCGCTGGCCAACTGCTTACCGATATGATCGAAAAGGGGATGGGCCTCCGAAGGTCTGATGTGTATATCATGAACATTTTGCGCTGCCGACCTCCGGGCAACCGGACTCCCCTGCCCCAAGAGGCTGAAAACTGCCGACCCTTCTTGGAAAAGCAATTGGCTATCGTGCAGCCGAAGTTCATCTGTTGCCTGGGTGCCTGCGCCGCCCAAAATCTGCTGGGAACAACCGAGCCGATCAGCCGACTCCGCGGCAAAGTCCATTCCTACCAGGGCATTCCTGTGGTGTGCACCTATCACCCCGCGTATTTACTGCGCACACCGGCGGCCAAAGCCCAAGCCTGGCAAGACCTCCAATTGCTTATGTCGCTGATGGGGCTTCCGATCCCAGAGAGCCGACGCGGCAAGCGGAGTCGCAGTTCCTCCGACTAGCCACTGCGGGGCCACTGAGGTTATACGTACATTTGTTTCTATTTTTGCCCCATGCCTCTCTGGAGGGTCTGTCCGCATGTACGAAACATTTGAGCATACAGCCGACCTGGGCCTCCGCATTCAGGCCGACTCGTTAGAGCGGCTTTTTCAGGAGGCGGCCGAGGCCCTGTTTTCTCTCCTAGTGGTCAATCTCCACCAGGTTCAGCCTATCCTTCCCGAAAACTTGCGCCTCCAAGCCCCAGATCGGGAAGACCTGCTGCATGATTGGCTGAGCGAGCTTTTGGTCCTGTTTGCCCTGCGGAAGCTGGTGGGGCGGCGGTTTGAAGTCCGTTTAAGCCACCAAACCCTCCCCGTGGCGGGGCCGCCGGAAGCCATCTCTGCCCTCATGGGCCAGCCCATTGAGCTGAAACAGGAGGTATTAGAAGCAACCATTTGGGGGGAGATTCTCGATCCGGCCCGCCATCAGCTCGGCCCGGAAGTCAAAGCCGTCACCTACCACGGCCTCCGCCTAGAAAAACAGCCGACCAGCTGGCTGGCCGAAGTCATCCTCGACCTATAACCGTATAATGGTAAAAACCCCGATCAGTTCACCCGAATGGCCTCCCAAAGCATGCCTCCGCAACTAGCAGTGCAGGTCTTTATTGAAGCAATCTTGGTTTCCCGTTGCTATGGCAAGAAGTTTCTGGACTGCCGCTTGCGCCCCACCTGACAATAGAGGAGCTTTCTCGGAAAAAGCAGGGGGTGTTTCCTTCGGCGGAACTGTTACAAAATAAAAAAGGTTATCAAAAGTCTGCGCATCTGTTTTTCGGAGGAGGAAAGCTATGGGTTCGGAACGTTATGAAGGACCGCTGGAACAGGTCAATGAATATCTGTGGCGGATTCCTGCCAGTTATAAATCGGGTATGCGGGTCGAAGGCCGGATTTATGCGGATGATCGGCTCCTGGAGCAAATCCGGGCGGATCAGGCGCCGGAGCAGGTAGCCAATGTGGCCTTTTTGCCGGGCATTCAGGTGGCCAGTCTAGCCATGCCCGACATCCATTGGGGTTATGGATTCTGTATTGGTGGGGTGGCAGCCACGGACCCAGAAGAGGGGGGCGTCATTTCCCCAGGCGGGGTAGGCTACGACATCAACTGCGGAGTCCGTGTGGTCCGTACTAACCTAAAAAAGGAAGATGTTCTTCCAAAAATCGATCATCTTATGAATCTATTGTTCCAAAAAATCCCCGCCGGCGTGGGCGAAGAAGGTCCTTACCACTACGCAGATAAAAAACTTGACCGCCTCCTGGCTGACGGCGTCCAATACCTTCTGGCCGAAGGCTATGCCACCGAAGCCGACATCGAACATACCGAAGAACGCGGCCGAATCGACGGCGCAGATCCCGACGCCGTTAGCCCACGAGCCAAACAGCGCGGCCAAGACCAGTGCGGCACCCTCGGCTCCGGAAACCACTTCCTGGAAGTTCAAGTCGTCGAAGAGGTGTTCGATCCGGAGGCTGCGCGCACCATGGGCTTGGAGGAAGGAACGGTCTGTGTGATGATCCATTCCGGTTCTCGAGGCCTAGGCTATCAGGTCTGTGATGATGCCATCAAAGAACTTCGCCAAGCCCCAGCCAAGTACGGCATTTCGCTTCCAGATCGGCAGTTGGTCTGTGCTCCGGTTCGCAGTCCGGAAGGGCAGAAGTATTTGGCGGCCATGCGCGCGGCGGCCAACTACGCCTGGGCCAACCGACAACTGCTCATGTGGCAAACACGGGAGGCATTTGCCGAGTTTTTCGGCCAACCCTGGGAAAGCCTCCAAATGAACCTCATCTATGACGTGGCCCACAACATTGCCAAGATCGAAAAACACCGGGTAGGCGACCAGATCAAAGAAGTCTGTGTACACCGCAAAGGCGCCACCCGATCCTTCCCTGCGGGCCATCCCGATGTGCCTCAGCGATACCAAAAAATCGGCCAGCCGGTCATTATCCCCGGCGATATGGGCCGATCCAGTTGGATCCTGGTGGGCCAGCCCAAGAGCATGGAGGAGACGTTTGGTTCGACCTGCCATGGAGCGGGCCGAGTCCTCAGCCGCCATGCCGCCATCCAAAAGGCCCGCGGCCGAAGAATCGACCAAGAACTGGCCGCCCAAGGCATCGTCGCTAAGTGCCGAAATTGGAAAGGCTTGGCCGAGGAACATCCAGACGCCTATAAAGATGTTAGCCTAGTGGTCGATATAGTCGATAGGGCCGGCCTAGCTAAGAAGGTAGCCCGCCTGCGGCCCATCGGCGTGGTCAAAGGATAAACTCCCCCTGCCCGTTCAGCGGCGCTTTACAATACCCACCCGATGGCCTAAACTGAACAGCAGCCAAAGGCCTAACATGCTCTCCCTGCCCAAGCAGCCGATTGCTCTGACCTCCCGAGAGGCAAGCAGGGCTCCAGACTGCGCTGAACCTGCTAGCTTGCTCTGCTGGATTCCCGCTTGCACGGGAAAGACACTCCATTTCAATCCCCTCTCCCCTGGCAGGAAAGGGTTAGAGTGAGGGGGAATTGTGTGCGGGCGGGCCACCTCCGCTCCTGCGTGCCCCCTTGTATGTTTGAAAAAGGAGAGTTTTTTGGTAAGCTAAGTACCCGTTGGTCTGGGGCGGCAGCTAGCTGCCGCCCCAGACCAACACCGGCCCCCGCGAGATCGTCCCCCTCCGGGCTACCTAGCCCTTGGGTGAGTTTAGGATCCCGGTGGACCGGCCCGGTCGGACATATCCAAGTTCCAACGGTATATTCACCCGGCCTGCTTCGCAGGCCACCCTCTCCCGCGGTGGGGAGAGGGGACTGGGTTCCCGCTTGTGCGGGAAGGACAACACAGAGACTTCCGGGGGAATGACTATTGAGGTAGAGGCTAGCTAAAAATTGCAACCAGAAAACAGGTAGAGTAAAATGAAGAAGTAAAGTCTGACGATTTCGGCTTTCTTGCGGGGAAACTTTTACTTTTAAAAAGGAGAACCAACCATGCGAGGGGTCCACTGGCAGTTGGCTACGGGAAGGGTTCTAGGGATATTGGCCGCGGGTGGGATCGGTTGGTTGGCGGCTGCTGGGATCAGCCAGGCCGGCATTATCGACCATCCCAACCTGGTCAGCTACTGGCTGTTGGACGAACCGGCTGGGACTTCCGGTACCGGCTCCGTCAAAGATGCCAAATCCACCAATCACGGTACCCCTTATGGCGGGGTAACTTTCGGAGCGCCATCGGCCATGAACACCTTAGGTACCGCCGCACTGTTCGATGGTACCAGCGGGAAGAAGATCGACGTGCCTTACACTTCGGCCTTAAACCCTACGGACTTTACTGTCTATGTCTGGGCGCGGGTTGACGGCGGGGCCGGTACGTACCGCTCCCCGCTAACTAGCCGTCATCACCCCCCCGAGAAGTGGCTACCTATTTTACGCCGCCTCGAACAATAACTGGGAGTTTTGGACCGGCGCTGGCACCGACTGGCATATTGTAAGCGGGCCTGGTGTAGTGAGTGGCCAATGGGTCCATCTGGCCGGTACGTTTGATAGCTCTCCCCAGAAGAAGACCTTTTATCTGAATGGGCATCCGGTGGCCTCGGCCACGGGGAGTTTGTATCAGCCGAACACGGCTAGCCCGCTGCGGATTGGCGCAGGCGCCAGCGAAGGATCGGGTAATTTTTGGTTCAATGGGGCGGTGGATAATGCGGCCGTATTTAATGCGGCGCTACCGCATCAAACCATTGCCGACCATTACAATAGCTTCTCTCAGTATGCGCAGGAGGTTTTGGCGGCCGGGCCGGTGGCCTATTGGCGATTGGGCGAACAGGGAGGCAGCTCCGCTTATAATTCCGCAAATGTCAGCCAGCATACCGGGACATACCAAAACGGCCCGGTGCTCCGGCAGACCGACCGGCCGCTAGTCGGCGACATCGACACGGCCGTGGATTTTGACGGCACGGACGACCGGGTTGTGGTTCCGTACAGTACGGCCTTACACCCGGCCAGTCTGACGGTTTCCTTCTGGGCCAAAGTCGAAGGCGGCCAAGGGACCTACCGCTCGCCGCTAACGGCCCGGACGAGCACTGTAGGCGGTTTGCTCAATACTCAGGGATATAACTTTTATGCCAGCCAATCAGACCGCTGGGAATTCTGGACCGGCCAAGGCCCCAATCTTTCCTATGATGTGGTTACCGGACCGCCTGTGGTGCTGAATCAATGGACCCAGGTAGTCGGCGCGTACGATGCCGCCACCAAAGTGAAACAGCTTTTTGTCAATGGCCAGCTTTTCGGCCAGAATGTCAACGCCCTCTATGTGCCGATGACAGGGGCAACGAATCCTCTTTACATCGGACAGGGCGATGGAGGTTGGTATTTCAACGGCAAGATAGACGAGGCGGCCATTTACAGCCGGGCGCTCAGCAGGGCGGAAGTGGCCCGGCAGTATGAGTTGGGCGTTACCGGCACGCTGACGCCGGACAAAATCTTCGGCGTCCTCTACACGTACTCCACCCCGCCCAACGCCGACGCCACCTTGTTCAAGGACGATCTGAAAACGGTTGGGAGTTTCTCCGGCGATTTGACCGACCTGTGGGTGGCCACTGGGCCGTATGCGGCGGGCGATACGACCGTTGGCTGGCAAGCCACGACGCCTGTAACGATTACCTTTGACTTGGGCGGCCTGTACAGCCTGCACCAGATTCGGATCGGGTATAGTTACAACTCGGATGCTGGGGTGGCCGGGCCGGATGATGTGCAGGTGGCTTGGAGCACCGACGGCACAAACTTCAGCAGCCCGGTGCTGTTTACCGGCTTTACCGGTACGAATTTACATAACGAATTGGTTGTAGGCACATTTGATCAGTGGGCCACGCACGTTCGGCTAATCTTTGACGGCGGGGCCGCCTACGGCATGAACAAATACGTGCTCGACGAAATCATCTTCATCGAGGGGGTGCCGGAACCGGCCAGCCTGCTGCTTTTGGTGCTCGGCGCAGGGGGTCTGCTGGCGGCCCGCCGCTGGCTGGCAACGCCGTCTGTTTAGAGTGTGTTTGGAAAGCCCTGAGCAGCAGGCAATTTCCCCTCTCCCGTCCACGGGAGAGGGTTAGGGGGAGGGGGAATCCATTGTCATCCCCGCGCAAGCGGGAATCCAGAATAATGATGCGGACGAGACGTCCGCGGTGCTGGAGGCCCCCTCACCCGACCAACGACCCTTGCCCTTGCGGGCAAGGCTCTGGCCAGCCTCTCCCACAGAGGGGAGAGGCGATTTTTGCGGTGGGGAGAGGCGTTCAAATCCCCTCTCCCGCCAGGGGAGAGGGGATGTTGCCGGATCCCCGCTTTCGCGGGAATGACACTGCAAGGGCATTCTGTCTAAAAACAGGAACCCCTTCAAGACAGGGACCTGCTTCACTCGGCTGAATTGTTCGAGGGCTTGACTTTCGGATTTATAATGGGTAATAAAAATTACTTTCTGCCGGACACTGGTGCGGCGGAGAGGTTGGGTATATCCTCTAGGTTTTGCAGTAGAAAGGCATGTGTTATGGCAGCGGTAGTCAATGTGGAAACCTGCACAGGTTGCGGCGAGTGTGTCGAAGTTTGTCCGCTAAATGCCATTGAGGTAAAAGACGGCAAAGCGGTGGTGGATGAAAACACCTGCGGCGAATGCGGCGCCTGTGTGGACGCCTGTCCTACACAGTCGATCAGTCTTCCGTAACATGACGGTTTTCAAATCCTTGGCCGGGGAGAAAGGCGTGTTCTCGTTTTCTCATCCCTGGTAGGATAACCGTTTGTGGCAATGGAAGGAGGGAGGAATGGATTCCTCCCTTTTTTTGTTGTGGGAATCTCTGCTCTTGGGACCAATCGGTGCTTCGTACTGCTCCTGCAGGTGCTCCACGTGGAGGAAAAGGCTGGGTGGTGGTTTTGTTCTTTCTACCGACCGGGGAGGGCGGCGACAGCAGGGCCGGTGTTAAGAAGCCCAGCCGGGGGCTTCTATTGGAAGCTCCTGGAGAGAGGTTAGGGAACTTTTTCTAGATAGGTATGGTGGGTAGGTTGGGCAGGTGGGTTATCAGGGGACTGTTTCGTTTATATCGGTTGTGGGGAGAAGCAGGCGAGGATTTTTGTTTGCAATGGGCAGGGGTCTGCTTCTTTTTTGGGGTGTTTCTTGGTACCTTAAAAAAGTAAGGGTCGGAAAGCAAGAGCTCACCAGTAGGTGATTGGGGAAGAAGTTTTTTGCTAGGAGACATTTTCGGAACCGAGAAGGTTGGCCCGGAATTGCATCTGGATTCCAAGGTGTTTGTTTGGGAAGGTTGCCGAAGCGATGGCCGAACGATCGCGCAGACCGACGGTAGATGTGGACGCCTTGCTTCGGAACGCGGATTTGCGTACCGAGCTGGAACCTTACTATGATGAGGCGATCGAGCGGATTGGGATGGCGGACTGGCCGATCCAGGCGGAAAACGACTTTTTGGCCTGTATGTTGGCTTGGGAATATGCGCCGGTATTGCCGATTTATCGGTGGTTTGAGCCGGAACTTCGTCCGCCTCGGCCCGACCTGCTTTCGGACGACGAGCTGCGCGACATCCTCTACGAGGTGATCGATAAACTGTGGGAAAAACGGATTGTGTTGGACTTTACGGATCACCTGTCTGACCGGGAACTTTATACGCTGATTTATCGGGATATTCTGCCTGCCCGGGAGAAAAAACTCGATCTGGGCAATAACTATCTGCATTGGGATTGCACTGGTCCTAGTCCGGATCCGGAGATTTGGCTTCGCTATTATGCCAGCGACCAGGAGCGGGAGGAATGGTCCCAGACGTACCATCGGCCTCCGCCGCCCAAATCGAAACCGCCGTATCCCCGCCGTCTGCCCCGGGAACCGGAATAAGTCCGTCGGCTCGGCTGCTTCTGGGGGAAGGAAAGCAACGCCATGTGCTCATCCCTGCGCAAGCCCCAAGGATGGGCTGTTGCGTGGCGGCTGCTATTGACCGATCCGACCAGGGAGGGTAGAACCAGTTTGCTAAGGGGGGCGGGCGTTGGAGGAACTGGTGGGTTGGATTGGTCCGATCTATCCGGGTTGCCAAGGGGAGCTTTTCCATGGAGGGGTTCGCCTCGCTTGCTGAGCGAGTATGTGGGGCTGCCATTGGGCTGCTGGTAGCCAGGAATGCGGTGCTAAGCAGAGGCTGTGCCCAGCATGGACGCCGGCAGTTTCGTATGGGCAGTACGGCAGCCAAGGAGCAGAGAGGCAGGGGGTCGTACCTGCGGGTTTGGGTAGGTCTTTGGGTGGTGGCGGTAGGTTGTGGGAGGCAAACTGGCCTGGGGACGAAGGAGGTGGGATTGGACTTTTACGGCAAATTGCCGGGCCTGTCGGCCACGCCCGATCCGGACCTTCGGGCCGAATATACCCGGATTGTCGAAGAGGGCGGCACGCCGGAGCAACTCACCCTACCGGCCATTGCCGACGAAGAAAACATAGCTGCTGGCCTACGAGACCTTTTTCCCACCAACAAACTGGATGAGATCCTGCTGGAAACCGAGCGGATTATGCCGCCGGCAAAATTGGGGTTTAATTTTGATCCGGTCCGATTGCATCGGGCGGGGGTGTTTTGGAAGCAGTATGAGACGGCTTGGCGGCAGGCTCGGGCTGCGCTGCAACGACCACGATGTCAGTTCGGCATTCGTTTTATGGAGGGCGATGGGGCGGATTTGAGTTTTATCAAGGTGGTGTGGATTGTGGCTCGGCTGGAGATGTTTTATGCGGCCGAGCAGTTGCATCGGAAGGCGATTTCCGAGGCGATCGGTTCGTTGGAGGTGCTTTTGCGGTTGGCTCATTGTTTGGGGGCGGAGAAACATTTTGAGCCCCGCGGCCAGGCTGCTTTTTTGCGGTCAGAAGCGCTGCTTGTGCTGGAGGCGATCGTGCGTCGGCCGGAAATCCAACGGGCCCATCTGAAAAAGCTCTTCCATTTGCTTCAGAACCATCTAGACCAATGGCCGCCAGACGCCTATGCTTGGATGGGCGAACGGGCTTTGGGGATGCATGCCTATGAGCTGGTCCGAGATGGACGGCTTTTGCAGTTGGCCAAACCGGAAGAGATCGAGCTGATGGGCGGTCAGGCGGCCGCTGCCGACTTGGCCGAAGTCGCCAAACAAAACGTCAATCAAGATGAACTCTATTATCTGCGCACCATGCGTCGCATTCTGGAAGCCTGCGCTGAACCCTATTTTCGCCGGGCCGCTCTGTTCCAAGAACTCCGCTTGGACCTCCAACAAAAACGAAACAGCAGTGAATTTCCTTTGGTGGCGGGGTATTTGCTTTTGCCGAGCATTGAAAACGGCCATCGGCTCCAGGCCAAGGATCGCGCGCTTTGCGAGGCTTGGGCGGTGGCCGTGGCCTTGGGCGCCGGGCAGACCGATCCGCCTTACCAGATTAGCCCGCTTAGCGGCCAGCCCTATAAAATCCTCCGCCAGGATGGGCGAATCGAAGTCATTACCGGCGATCCAGCTAAACCAGAGGAGGAATTCCGAATCCTCGTACCGGACCTGGCTTCCAAACCTGCTGCCGCAAAAACCCTGGCTCCAAACCATCTGACCTGGCCCCTGGTTCCACAAACCACCTATAAGCTGCCCGTTATCGGAGAGGCCCCTTCCGAAAACCTACGTACCCAACAGACTGCCCATGAGCCAGAAACCTACTCGCCGAGACTTCTTGACAGGCCAATGGGGAGAACTGTTTGCTGGGGTTTTTCTGCCTGAGCCAACTTCAGGTAGCCAGGCCACTGGACCTGCTCGCTTGGTGCATGTATCACGTTCGGCCATGGCCTGCCAGTTTCAAATCTTCCTGAATGCCGGGCAATATCCTCATGGGGTCCAGGCAGCAGTGGAAGCTCTTGAGCTGCTGGAAGTGCTCGAGCAGCAGATGAGCCTATTTCGGGCCGATAGCCTGATCCAGCAGATCAACGAGCAGGCGGCGTTGGGGCCGGTCCAGGTGGAAGAGGGGCTTTTTGGGCTGCTGCAATTGGCCGACCAGATCTATCACCTGACCGAAGGGGCCTTTGATCTGACGGCCACTCCGCTGTGGGAAGTCTGGGGTTTTGCCCAGCGGAAACCCAGGGTACCCACTCAGACCGAATTGGCCGAGGCCCGGGAGCGGGTTGGTTGGCAGTACGTTCGGCTTAATCCCTCGGAACGGACCGTCCAATTCAGTCGGCCCGGGATTCGGCTCAATTTAGCGAGCATCGGCAAAGGATATGCGGTGGATCGCTGTGGGGAAATGCTTCGGCAAGCAGGGATTGAGGATTTTATCATCCACGGCGGCCAAAGCAGCGTCTTGGCCCATGGAAACCGACAGGATAGCCCCTCTGGGGTTGGCTGGCCAGTGGGCCTGCGGCATCCGCTTCGGCCAGAGTGCCGCTTAGGCCAACTGGCTTTAAAGGACCGTGCCTTGGGCACTTCCGGCAGTGGGGTGCAATTTTTCTATTCCGGCCGACGACGGTATGGCCATATTATTGATCCGCGCACTGGCCAGCCGGGCGGCGAAGGGATCTTATCGGTAACCGTATTGGCGCCGACGGCTGCCGAGGCCGACGCCCTGGCCACCGCACTGTTTCTTCTGGGAGTGGAAAAGGCGCGGCAAGTGTGCCAAAATCGGCCCGATCTGGCCGCCCTGTTTGTGCTACTAAACCCGCAAACAGGAAATATGGACGTCGTCCCCATCGGCATTGTTGAACCGATTTGGCAGCCTGCTTAACGAAGCAGTTAAGCGAACGGTTTGCCGGCCTCGCTGAGGGCTGGACGACACTCTTGGCAAGCAGGGGTCTGGTGGCTCCCTTCAGGAACACTGAACGCCTGGCCCCTGTATATCTAGCATCTCACCGCGTGGTCCACCTTCCTACCGATTCCCTCCGCATCGCTTTCTCCCTCCGATGTACTCCTCCTACGCTCCCTGGACGGGTTGCCTCGGAAATTCTTTTAGCCAATTCGCTCCCTTGACGACCGAAGCCGGGATGCTTATAGTAAGCCTTTTTTACGTCCACCGGTATTCCACCAGCTATTTAGGAGGCACCGATGAATCGAACGGACACGGGGCATGAGCTCTGGCAAGGCATGAAACGGGGTTGGATCGTTACTTTCGCGGGGCTGGGAATCAACCTGGCCTTAGGGTCGCTCTATTCTTGGAGTGTGATTCGCAAAGGAATTCCTGAGTCCTGGGGCTGGACCGATACCCAGAAGGCATTGCCGTATTCGGTCGCTCTATTAGTGTTTTCGTTGATCATGGTGCCGGGCGGTCGATGGCAGGATCGCGTTGGCCCTCGCCCTGTAGCCACGCTGGGCGGCCTGCTGCTAGGAATCGGCATGGTGCTCTGTAGCCTGAGCACGCAAGCCTGGGTTTATGCGATTGGGTTCGGTCTGCTAGCCGGCGCCGGCATTGGCTTTGCCTATGCCTGCGGCACCCCCGCTGCTGTCAAATGGTTCCCCCCTAGCAAAACAGGGATGATTACTGGAATGGTTGTGTCCGGGTTTGGTTTGGCTGCTGTGTATTCGGCGCCGTTAATCGAATGGCTCATCGGCCAGGTAGGCCTTCAACAGACCCTGTTGATTCTGGGGATTGGATTTTCGGTGGCGGTGGTGCTTTTGGCTCAATTGCTTTGGGTCCCCTCGAGGGGGTATGTTCCGGCCGGGTCTGCTTCCGGTGGGGCAAACCCCAGCTCTTCTGCCTCAAAACCAGCAGCTTCCAACTATTCGCCTCGACAGGTGCTAAGCACTTGGCAATTCTATCTGCTTTGGCTGATGTATGCGGCCGGCGCTGGGGCAGGGCTAATGGTCATCTCCAAATTAGCCCCTTTGGCCAAAGAGCAGGCAGGGTTAAATCTTGGCTATCTGCTGGTGGCCGCCTTAGCTCTCGGGAATGGCCTTGGACGGATTATCACCGGCATGCTCTCCGACGTCATTGGTCGTCGGCAAACGCTATTTCTGTGCTTCCTGCTGCAGATGGTGCTTATGCTCCTGTTGAGCCAAGCTAAGTCGGATACCGTTTTGGGACAGCCGGTGGTCATGGCGGTGCTGTCTGCCCTGATCGGCGCCAATTTCGGTGCCAACTTAGCCCTTTTCCCGGCGGTAACAAAAGACTTCTATGGGCTGAAGCACTTCGGGGCGAATTATGGCTTAATGTTTACTGCATACGGAGCGGGTGGGTTCGGCTTGTCGCTGCTGGCCGGCCTGCTGCATGACCTCTGGGGTACCTACACCATCGCCTGCTACCTGGCCGCCGGGCTGCTGCTGGCCGCCGCCGTACTGACCCTCCTTGTCCGCCCACCAAAAACCACCGCCGAACCGCACACCGCCTAAAAGACTTTCGCTCCCACCGGAATCCGTCGGCGAAACTACCAGACGACGCCTCAACACATTCCTTATGATAGAGACCAAAACGCCTTAGCCACTCGATGGCCCAAACCCCAAAACCCTATCGAAGCCATCAGCAGGATATACGGCTGTACCGGACTGGAATACCGAAATTCCGAAACCAGCACAGTGTGCACCAAGGCCAAGACGGCCAAAATCGCCAAGGCACGCCGCAAAAGAAACTTCACCGGCCCCTCGGCCCACCCATACCCAAGAAGGGCCAAAAGATACAACGGAATTCCTAAAACCAGGCTCTTCCACGTGGGCAGCCAGCCCCGCGGCGGATATTGGAAGAAAAACATCAAAAACCGTTTCGGCATACATAAGAGCACCTGACCGGGAGCTTCGCGGATATTTTGCCAGGCCATCTCCCAGAAAATCCGGTTCCGCTCCTCCAACGGCAATTTCCAAAACCCTTGCCCAGCGGGGGGGAATCGTGCCGGATCATGGATTACGTTCCCTTGCCAGTTGGCCTCCTGATACCAGGTGGCCATAAAGAAGTTCTCCATACCCGCATCGGCGGTAATAATGACTCGCCCAATAGAAAGCCAATTTCGGACTACCCAAGGGACCTCCAACAGGGCAAAGCCTAGCAGGATCAGGCCAGCGCCGACCCATGCACGCCTGCTCCGCCAGCCTTGCCGACGCAGCGTGTCCAGAACTGGAATCGGTGCCAGCAGATAGACTTCCGGTCGGCAAAGCGCCCCGACAGCCAATAAAAGCCCGGTCACCAGATGCCTCGGCCACGTGGGCCGACGTACCATCTCCAGCCAGCCCCACAGAATCAGGGCCAACAAAAGCGTAAAAAGCGGTTCGGTAAAAATATGGCAAAACCAAGGCCAGGCTGGCCAAAAGAACATCATCCCTAGCATGGAGAAGACCACCACCCGAAGCCCGGCCCCATACCGATAAGCTAATAGCCCAATCAGGCCATTGGCCAGGGCGTAAAACAGGCACTGGGCCGCCTGCACCACTTCCAGCCGGGGACCAAACGCCAAGGCCAGCCCCGCACACACCAGCGGATACGTCGGCCCCCGAAACGCTGTGGGCCGACCCTGATCGTCAACCAACCCCCGCCCCTCGGCAATCCGAAACCCATACTTGGCATAGGCGTCGGCATCGATGATGCCGGTTGTTTGCCGTTCCCGCCACGCCACGACCAGCGCTACGGCCAAAGTAGCCACGCTCAATAGGCCGATCACCAGCCCCGCCCTTAAACCCACCGGCTGGACCAACGGCGTCTGATCGCTTCCTGCAGACTGAAGGTTCATCGTATTACTTTCTAAAAGTGGCTTCGTCCTGGAAGGTTTCTTAAGAAAGCGTTCTCTTTAAGTATAGGATATCCCCACGGTTGCAATAGATATTCCCCTACCGTTAAATGTTCCCTTATCCTTCCCGTGGAAGCAGCACTCCAGGCGCTTTGGTGTCGCTTAGTTGTTCATCGCCTTTCGCCTGGTGGGAGAGAGGACTTGAATGTCATGCCAGCGCAAGCGGAAACCCAGGCCCCCTTGGGTCAACGCCTTGTGTTTCGCCTCTCCCCTCCACAAAAAAATCGCCTCTCCCCTTCGCGGGAGAGGCCGGCTAGCCGTTAGGCTAGCCGGCTGAGGGCCTCCTCGGACCGCGGGCGTCTCGTCCGCATCATTATTCTGGATTCCCGCTTGCGCGGGATGACAATGGATTCCCCCTCACCCTAACCCTCTCCCGCCAGGGGAGAGGGAACTTATTCGCCTCTCCCCTCCGCAAAAAATCGCCTCTCCCCTCCGTGGGAGAGGCCGGCTTGGCCGAAGGCCAAGCCGGGTGAGGGGGCGCCTGGAGCGCAGGCGTCCCGCCCGCATTCCCCCTCACCCTACCCCTCTCCCGCCGGGGGAGAGGAGATAGTCCCTCTTACCTCCCTGGGCTTTCGCCCGGCCTCTTTCTCCCACAGTGGGGAGAGGGGACAGGGTTCCCGCTTGCATGGGCATGACAACACAGGCGCTTGCGTGGGACGGACAAAGGGGAGACCTTTCCCATGGGCTAAGCCGGGCCGGGGCTGGTAGGCTGGACCTGGCCCATCAATTGAAGCAGGCTCTCGCCGCAGCGGCGGGCAAACTCAGGATCGTTGATGTTGGCGTCGATTTCTTGCAGGGGGATGTCAGGCCGGAGGTTTTCCCGCAGGGCGTCGGTAAAGGCCTGATCGGCTTCGGGCTGCCAGAATGGTCCGCCCGGAGCGTCGATCATACTGAAGCCCCGTTTAGGTATCAGCACGGCCACCGGGCCCCGACTTTGGTTTAGCTTTTGGGCAAAAATCTGGCCTAATTGGCGGTTTTCTTCCGGCGTAGTGCGCATCAGGGTGATATTGGGGTTATGGCGGTAAAACAATCGGCCTTGGAATTTTGGGGGGATCGTTTCCGGCGCCCAGAAGTTGACCATGTCCAGGCAGCCGGGTGCGATCACCGCCGGCACGCCGCATCGGGCGGCTGCTTCCAGGCGTTCTGGACCTGCTCGCAGCACGCCGCCCACCAGTTCGTCGGCCCATTCGGTAGTGGTAATATCCAGCACGCCGCGGATTCGACCAGAGGCGATCAAATGTTCCATCGTGCGTCCACCTACGCCAGTAGCATGGAAGACCAGCACTTCGTAACCGGCTTGCTCTAAAATCGCTTTGGCCGTCTCGATGCAGGGCGTGGTATTGCCGAACATGGAGGCGACAATTAGCGGTCGGTCTTCGCCCGGCGGCACTTCGGCTTCGACCATGCCGCAGATAGCGCCGGCAGCCCGGCTGAAGACCTCTCGACTTATCGAATTGATCCCCGCTACATCGACCACCGCCGGGATCATCACAATGTCAGCGCCGCCCACATAGCCGGACACATCGGTACCGGCTACTGTAGAAACCATCACCTTTGGCACGCCCAGGGGCAAGGCGCGCATGGCGGCGCAGGCCACGGAAGTGCTTCCGCCGCCGCCCAGGGCAAGGATGGCCTGAAATCGGCCCTCCTGATACAGTCGGGGCACAAGGACCGCCGCCCCTCGGGCCATGGCCGCCATTGCTTCGCCTCGATCCTGTCGGGCTACTAGCTCGGCCAAGCGGACGCCGGCAGCTTCGGCCAGTTGTTCTCGGGGGATGTCCGGCTCAAGCCGCGGCGGCCCCAACACGCCGAAATCAATCGCCAACGTCTGATGCCCCCGGGCTTCGATCCATTGTTTCACAAAGCCATATTCGATCCCCTTCGTATCCAATGCGCCCAAAAGTGCAATGACAGCCATGCTGCTATCCTCCCATGGGATGGGTCCCTCGGCGGATACGGTTTTTGCCCGCCTGGTGGGGTCTGTGCTAGCGGGCTCCTCGCGCCCCATCATACCCTGAACCGACCAGAAAGAAAATCGGTATCCCTCTTTTGTTTCCGGGCAGTATGGCCGAACATGGGAATTCCGTAACACTTCAGCCGAATGAAGAATCTGCTAGGTTGATCCGAAGAAAGCCTTTGGGTGTCCCTGCCGCGCAACCGGCAGTCCAGACCAAATCAACTCGCACAAAAACGGTCTTCCAGCTTTCGCAGGAATGCCTTGATACCCGATTGGAAGTGTGTCATGTTTTTTTCCTCCCAGTGTCTTGACATCCTTCAAAAATCCAGTAAACAATAAACTGGTTCCTAGGGAGAGGACTAGAATAATCCGGTTTGGGAGGGTGTGGGAGGCTTTTGATGCAAGGAAGGTTCCGCTTTTGGAAGGGCTTTTGAGATGAAATGTCCTTTTTGTCATCAAGATAATGATCGGGTGATTGATTCTCGAGCTAGCGAGGACGGGGGGGCCATTCGACGGCGGCGGGAATGCCTAAGCTGTTTGCGCCGCTTTACCACGTATGAGCGTGTGGAAGGCGGCTTGAAGGTGATCAAAAAAGATGGCTCCCGAGAACCTTTCGATCGGATGAAGATCAAACGAGGCTTGGAAAAGGCATGCTGGAAACGGCCGATTAGCGATTCGCAGCTAGAGGCCATTGTCTCGGCAGTGCAAGAACACGTGGAAAACAACTACGATATAGAAGTGGAAAGCCGGGTTATCGGCGAACTGGTCATGGAACATCTGCGCCGGTTGGATCAGGTGGCTTATGTGCGTTTTGCCAGTGTGTATCGGGAGTTCAAAGATGTGCGGGATTTTATGAGGGAAGTTCGGCCGATGCTGGTCGAGACGCCCCCAAGTGGATGAGATTCCCCCGTGCCGCTGTCCGGAACTGTCAGCCAAGGTACTTACTTTTTGGCATTAGACGGCGGAAAAAACCCGGCCCAGATGAATTCCGAAATAGAGAGCAGTCATGTTCACTTTTCGGTCCGGTAAAAGGCCGGAGTGTGTTTGCTTGCCCCAGCCAGAGAGCAAAGCCGAGGCCCGGCAGACGATTCCTGAAGGGCAAGCGTCTCCAACTATTCCGAAAAGCCAAGGATTCCTGGTGCCCAGCGGAGCAGGCCGGGGCCTAAAATTGGCGGGCAAGGACAAAATCGGCTAATTGGGCCAGTGCCGTGCGGGCGGCTGAAGGGGATAAAACTTCCAAATGGGATTTGGCCTGCCGGATATATTCGGCGGCCTTTTGCTGGGTATAGCGTACAGCATCGGTTCGCTCGAATTGCTGGCGGAGGATGGGGCGGACGACTTGGATCGGTTGGCCAAACAGTTCCACCAGGCCCGTTCGATCCGGATCGGGTAATTGGCTCAGAAGCCGAATCACCGGCAAGGTGAGTTTCTGTTTTGCCAAATCAGTACCTAGCGATTTGCCTACCGTCTGCTCATCGCCCAGCAGGTCTAATAGATCGTCGGTAATTTGGAATGCTATGCCCAGATCGCTGCCATATCGGCGCAGGGCCTGGCGCTGTGCTGGCGAAGCCCCCCCATAATATGCTCCCAAATCGCAGGCGCATTGACACAAAGCAGCCGTCTTCTCCCAGATAATATCCAAATATTCTTCTTCGGTCATCTGAGAATTCCCCCGCTGGTGGACCTGTCGAAGTTCCCCCTCGCAGAGAGTCCGGGTGGTCTCGCTCAAAAGCCGATATACCGAAATATCCTCCAGCCGGGTGGCCAAACACAGCGCATGGGTAAACAGATAATCCCCCAACAGCACACTGGCCTCGGTGTTCCACCGAGCGTTGACGGTCTCCAGGTGGCGTCGGATGGTAGCTTCGTCCAACACATCGTCGTGAATCAGCGTAGCCGTGTGGATCAACTCCACCACCGCCGCCACCAAAAGGTGTTCGGTTCGAACGTGGCCGCATGCCTTGGCGCTCAGAAGCACCAAAGCCGGCCGCATCCGCTTGCCCCCAAGCCGAAATCCATATCGCATCAATTCATCTAATGCCGGAAATCGACTCCGAAGTTCTTGCTCCAGAAGCTGTTCGACCTGAGCAAGTTCCCTCCGGACAGGAGCATAAATAGACTGAAGATCCTGGGGAGGCGTCCAGCTGGGGCGATGCGTCCGAGCAGCATCCGCTTCCGAAGGCGGGGTAGCTTGGGGAGGGCTAGTGGCAGAGCCCGACAGGGCTGCCGAAGCTTCCGAACTGCAGAAACCTTTTCCTGCCGCCAAGCCTTCCGACACTGCTGTATCCCTTCCTGGCTGGGACTCACCCACTCCGAAGAAAATGGCCGCTTTTGCCGCCCGATTTTTCCTCCAGCTGCAGTTGCTGGATGACCATTGCTCGGTCCTGGGCTTTACACATGTCATAGATGGTCAGTGCGGCCACCGCCGCCGCCACCAAAGCCTCCATTTCCACACCCGTTCGGGCCGTAGCGCGGGCTTCCGCCTCAATGGCCACGCTGCTGCTATCCGGAAACGTAAAGTCCACCCGGACTACGTCCAACGGCACCGGATGGCACAAGGGGATCAGTTCGGCAGTCCGTTTGGCTGCCATGATACCCGCCACCCGGGCTGCCTGCATGACATCCCCCTTGGGCAACTGCCCCTGCCGAAGCTGCTCCAGGGTCTGCGGCTCCATACGGACCCGGGCACTAGCCCGTGCAATACGCAGGCTGGTCTCCTTGGCACCTATGTCCACCATTCGGAGCCCATGAAAGTCAAAATGGCTTCCCTCGGCCATGGACATATTCGTTCCCCCATCCAAACGCTGACCTAATCCGGTCCGAGCCTACTGATCCGGGGTTTGTCTTTTCCAACAAATTGGCGGAGGCACCCCAAAAGGCTGCAACCCGCTTCACCCGATTTGGAACATTTCACCCGAATGATGCAATCTGTCACTGCTGCGAAAGCAGGAAGCCAGTTTTTTTCGATGGATTCGGCTCTCTGGATTCCCGCTTTCGCGGAAATGGCAACGTACGATCTTGCTCGGAAAAAGCAGAAGAACGCTTCATTCGGCGGAAATACTTCACCGATCTTTTACCGATCATCCTGCATTATAAAGGAAAAGACAAGGGGGGTAATCCCAGAATCCACCAGTGTCGAGCCTGAAGCGATGGCGGATTTTTGGTCAGCGTTTGTACGTCCCCGCTAATCGGACCTGGATGAACCAAGCTGTCTCTACTTCACCAATCGCCAGCCGCTGGGGTCCACCTCCAAGCCGGTATGTCCTTTATATCGGGCATAGACTTCGTGCATCTGATCGATCGAGTCGAAATAGCCGACCAGGTGGGCCGCCCGGAAGCTATCCCCCGCTTGGACCGGTTTGCCGTGCACTTCCAGAATCATCACAATAATATCGCCCGGACGCTGGTTGCACCAAGCTTCATAGACAACCGATGGTTCCAGGGTCATTCCGGCCAACCAGGGCCCATCGGCGCCCGTCTTCGGATCCCGAAGCCGATATGCCCGGATAAAGTGCTCCGGCACCCGGTGGGTATCCCGCCGATAGTTGAACTTCCGGTCCGGCGGGAAGGGTTCGAAAAACTCGCTGGCTGGAATCCGAAGGCCCTTCGGCCCGCTCAAATAGCTCAGATAAATCTCGCTAAATGTGTCCCCCCGGTTGTGCCGAATACAGCCGGGCGTATCGTTTCGCAACAACATCTCC
Source organism: uncultured Thermoguttaceae bacterium (assembly GCA_938042245.1). Lineage (GTDB taxonomy): Bacteria > Planctomycetota > Planctomycetia > Pirellulales > Thermoguttaceae > JANXAQ01. The sequence goes on along the minus strand of CALIRO010000081.1, from coordinate 6,420 downwards.
GGGGAATCGTTCACCGCATCAATTTTGTCCATTAATAGGAAAAAACGTTCCCCTAGGGGAAAAACCACCAGTTGAGTCCACTGGCTCCCTGGTTTTCGACCTGGCGCCGCATAGGCAAACCGATATGTAGTCCGAACAGCCACAAAATCTTTGCCCCGGATGAGTTCCGGTTGGACCGGCTTCATCCGATGGCAAAGTTGGGGACCTTCAACAATCCGTTTACGATGGCTGCTGCCGTGGGCCATCAGGGCATAGTACCGCCGATTTGGATCCGCTTCGTTTTCGTACCAGGTGTATCGGACGATCCCTTCGCCGTCGGGCGCAGAAAGCAGATGGGCATAAGACTGGTCGCTTCCGGGCTCCATCAGCCAATCGACCACCATCAGTCCGTCGCCTGCCTCCCGGAACCCACTGGCCTTGTCCAAAAAAGAGCCTTTTTCAATACCGGTCATCCAGTGCTTGGGGTTTTTCTTTGGGATGACGGCTTCGAGCCGATCGGTTTCGATCTTGATAGCCCGCTCGTCTTCGATGACTTGCACCCAAGAGTCCACCGGCGGGGAACCGGCCGGTTCGGCTGCTCTGCCAATTTGCCCAAATATCCCCTCCCAAACTAGCCCAACAACGGTTCCCGCCAAAAACCATTTGCCATTCATCTGCTAGCCTTTCCCTACCAGAAGAGCACCAAGTACCATTTCGGCCCTCTAAACTAATTACTCCTCTCTGCAGCGCCGTCTGTGGGACGAGAATAAGCCCATTTAAGACCCTGGGCTGCCAGATAGTATATTGGAAGCTCTGAATAATTCAAAGGAGATGTTTTTACACTATTTCGGAACCTCCGTCAATAGCCCCAACATATAGTGGCCCTGCTAATATTAGACTCAAGATATAATGCCCGGCAATAGGAACCGATAGGCAAAGGAATGTATTAAATGTTCATAAAGTTTATGTGATGTTCCGGATTTTGCAGAGCTTCCTATTCTCTTTGTATATTCTCCTTTAGGAGGGCAGCCCAACAGATGTATAACTTAGCTGGGTCAGATAGCCGGGCGGTGAGGGATTTGTGTACGTATATTTACCCTGTGATCTCACGAAGAGAGGATGGGGACCGGCGACCAGGGAAGTCCGAGGACGGCTTTTGCCTCCAGACCAAGCCATTCTTGGAGTACCGTGCGATACAGACGGCGGAAATCGGTGTGCGGTTTGGGGGCGTTGGCTTCCAGCTCGGCCAGATTCGGATGGGGACCGATCAGACCAGGCCGAATCCGGCCCCCCACCAGCAAGATCGGCTGGGCTGCGCCGTGGTCGGTGCCTCGGCGTCCGTTTTCGCGAACCGTTCGGCCAAACTCTGAAAAGGTCATCAGCAACACCCGATCCAGGCTGTGGTCTTTAGCCAGATCGTCCGCCCAGGCAGCCACCGAAGCCGAAAACTCCCGCAGCAACGCTCCGTGATTGGCAGCCTGATGGGCATGGGTATCAAAACCGCCCAGTCCGCCCCCACCCAGTTCCACATAGAAAATTCGTATGCCGAGATCCGCCCGAATCAATTGGGCCACCACTTGCAAATCTTGGGCCAGGCCAAATCGAGGGTACTCGACCAGCTGGGCCGAACCCGCCGCTCGCTGCAGTTTCTCCGCTATTTGAATTGCCTGGCGGCAACTTCGATCGGCCAACTCCGCCAAAGGGTTATCGGCACTAGCCGCATCGCCGTTAGAAGCGGTTTTTTCCAGGATCTTCTCCAGGCCCTTGATCGCCAGAGGCATCTGTGGATATTTGGCTACTGTGGGTATGATAGCGGTCTTCGCCCGAAGCGTAAACGGAATTTCAATTCGTCCTACAAACACCGCCGGCAGGCAGAAGGGGGTTTGCTGGAGGATGAGATCAGCGGCTCGGCCGATCCAACCGGTTGGCACATGAAGACCAGGAACATAGCCGGTTTGCCAATCCCGCATCGCCTCCGGATGATTCCGCTGGGAGTTCGGATAACCAACCCCCTGGACAATAGAAAGACGGCCTTCGTGAAACAGCCGGGCCGCCTCTTTCATTTCCGGATGCAGGCCTAAGCCGTCGGTCAGACGATGTACTTCAGTTCGCCGAAGCCGCAGGGTGGGCCGACTTCGTCCATACACATCATCCTCATACGGAACCACCGTATTGAGACCGTCGTTGCCGCCGGTCATCTGCAAGATTACTAGCACCCGGTCCTGCTTGGCCGGATCGGTACCCGGCGAAGTCCCCTCCGAGTGTTTCTCCCAACCCGCAGCGGCTAAACCAGGCCTCAACAGGCCGAGCATCGCTAAGCCCATCTGGCCGCTCCATTGGACCAAAAATCGCCGCCGGTCCACACCACCGCTCCGGTACGTTCCATTCCTGTTACTGCTCAGACCGCTTTGAAAAGAGGGGTTCCGATGCATTAGGACCTCCTTTATCTGGAGAGCTAAAAGTTCTACCAAAACCCCCTTTCCTAGCCCGGTGTGCTTAGCAGAAGGGATAGAAACCCTTTTTGGGGGTTGGTCTGTGAAAGCCTCTTATTACCATCTTACGCCAACTGGAACGCCGGAAGTAAGGCGAGGGTTTGGCATACCTGACGAAGGGCGTTGCTATTAGTTTGGTGGCTGGCCCACTGGACCTGACTGACCAGCTTGTTTTGCACTTCTGGCGGCAGATCTCGTTGCAAATAAAGGTTCAGGAGGAATTCGACCTGGGCAGATGGGGTTTTGGCTGCATGGCGAGCTGCTAATCCAGCCGGGTCCAGTTTCTGGCCAAACGGGCTATCAGAGGCCCAAAACTGCTGGCTCCATTTGCCTCGAAGCAACAGGAGGGCTGGGCTGATCCAATGGACACCATCAGGCCAGCCGGCCGGAGTTGGCGGCTCGCCCAAGGCTTGGCCAAGTTCCGCCAGGGCATGCCCCAACGGCTCCGTCGGTACTAAAACTTCCATCGGCCGAAGCACCCCCAAGGCCCATTCCACCGGGCATTTTACCCGGCGTCGATACGCCGCCAGAGAGAAAAACCACTTGGATCGCACCATCGTTTCCACCACCTGGCCGATCGTCTGCCCCTGAATCAATCGGCTAGCCAACGGTTCGAGCAGGGCGTCGCCCGGTTCCTCCGCCTCGGAAATGAAAAATCGGTAAAGCTTCCGGGCGATCGATTTGGCCGTTGCTGGGTGCCGGGCCAGCAAGTCGAAAAGTTCTTCCGCACCGAAGGGGCCGGAACGCCCGAAAAGGGTTTTCGGCCCGCTGTCGTACTCCCGGTCAATAAATCGCACTTCTTCCCGGAGGACAAAGTAGCCAGTGAGCGATCGGGCCGTCTCCTGAACATCTTTTTCGGTAAACCCGCCCGGGCCAACCGAAAACTGTTCCAAAAGCACCCGGGCAAAGTGCTCGTTGGGGCGGGCTTTCCGGTTGGCCTCGGCACCATGCGAAAGGAGCATGGCCGGCTGCAGCACCACCGCCCGGAACAGGGAATCCAATCGGCCCAGACAATAACGCCGAATCGTCCGAAGATATTCCCTCAGCAAAGCCGGCGAAACATTCCGCACATTGCCCAAGGCCAATTGGCTGTGCCAAAAGAGGGTCATTTTTTCCACCAATGGCTGCGGCGTTTCCAGCATCCGGCGAAGCCACCACGCACGTATCTGAGGCAATGTAGCGGCCGAGGCCTCCCACTGATCCATCTGCCCGGCAAACGCCTCCGCCTCCGCACTGACTTGGAAAAGCCCGTCGATGGTCTTTTGCGGCCCTTGGGCGAGGGCCTTTTGGAGTTCGGGCCACGTCGGCCCGAAGCCAATCCGACGTAGCAAATGCCCCGCCCATTTCAGGTTCCAAGCCGAGTCCTGCTCAAACCGCTGCCAGGCCTCCTGAGGTTCCATAGGAGCACAAGCCGTTTGACCCATAAGGGACTCCTGTTCTTCCTACGGTGCCCTTCCCGGCTATCCATACCTGCCCAAAAGCGCACAGCGCCGAGAGAGTCCCCATACCCACCGGCTGGGCACGAGCATTCCTTAGCAGGTATCCACCCCTACGGAAAGGGCGCAAAGACTGAAAGATCCGGACTAAAGATTTCTTTGGGCATCTTCCCGCCCTCTTATACCAGTATCCTAACGTGGCTTAGTCTGTCCAGAGTAAGTCATGCGCCGGCTAAGAGCCAACGTTACGTCAGTCGCCGTCGAACAGACGGCGTTCCACGCCGAGGTTACCCCAGCAGGGGTTTGACGGCTATTGGAGTTTTGCTTGCAGGGTAGCCTGGGCGCCGTCGGGCAAGGCAGCCAGTTGCAGTTGGAGGTGCTGGAGCAGACTGAGCAGATTAATGAACATATCTACCTCATTTTCCGCCTGTTGTCGGCTATTGCCTTTTTCCACCATATTTTGGCGGATCAAGGCTTCTCGGTTGGTTCGTAAAAGGGAAGCGATTTGGCTCGCACGGACTTCCACCAAGGAATGGACTCCTCGCAGAGGCACAGGCTGGCCGGTCGGCGATTGGTTCAACTCCTTCTGCAGAGCCTCGATCAGGTCGCAGGCCAATTGTTCCGTCGAGCTCAGGATGGCATACGGACCACAGCGGGCCAAGGTGGGGCGAAAGTTAAACCGCACATCCAATGCTTTGCGGTCCTTTTCGTCTTTGGCCGAGAAATAGGCCACCGTGTACTTTACCTGCCCATGGAAACCTTTGTCCATGATCAAGCCAGGCAAGGCCTGTTGACCACGGGTAAAATTGATCAGTCCCAATGCCTTCTGCCAGGCTTCTTCCACCACCTCGAAGAACTTGTCCGGCTGTTTCATGCGGAAAATGGCGGCAAAAGCAGGCAGTTGAATCTGCGGCGTGCCGATGGCGGGATCATAGTCCTGCGCGGCCACCACCAGCCGAACCTCCGGCCCCAATTGCCCCAGCACCTCTTCGGTCAAATCTCGGCCGGTAAAGAAGATGCCCATCATATTCTCAAAAAAGATTAGTCCCCCGGTTCGCTCCGGAAACAGTTTGTCCTTGGCCGCATAAAAACCATGCAGATCCCGATACAAGCTCATCGAGGCTAAAAGCCGGGGTACTTCCAGCACCGGCAAAGCCCCTTGATCAGCAGGCGGAACGGAGAACTGGCCAACGCTGTGTTTGGGTAATCGGCCGTCGGTTTTGGCCCGCAAAAGCAGCCCCTGTTGGTCCACGGAGAGTCCCACTGCCAACCAATTCGCCTCCCGGAATGATTCCGTAAGGGCCGTTAGCAGCAGGGCAGGCAACGGCTCCGTGGGCTGATCTAACGCCTTCTGCACTCCCGGAAGCATCCGAAGAACTTTCATATTCGCATATAGGGTAGCCACCGCTCCGTCGGCCACCACTTGCCGGGCCGATTGATACCGAGCCTGGTTGGCCAGCCGATCCAACCCCGCCTCCGCCCGCCGATCCAGCATTTGCTTGAGCAAATCAGCCTTATTGGTCAGCACCAACCGTCGCCCGATCAAGCAATGGGCCTCCTGGGGACCGAAACTCCAGCAGGTCTGGCCCCGATACTCTGTGGATTGGACTCGGTTCGGCTGTTTCTGTTTCGCCGCCTCCGAAGTGGCAAATCCCCGCAGGATCTCGTGCAACTGCTGAAGCATTTCAGGGTCTTCCGTATCGACCGCCACTAGCAAAGCTTCCTTGGGATGAACCGAGATGGTCAGTCCCCCGCCAAAGAATTTCTTTACCCCAGAGATCCAATCCATTTGCAGGCTTTTTTCCAAAAACTGGACAAGCTGGAGAAGTTCCCGATAATTGGGGGTGGCTTGGAACTGTTTCCAAGGCACAGATTGTTCGATCCGCTCCCGGGCCGGTGTCCCTAACAAAATATCCAACAGCTCTCGAGGTTTGGCCACTTCCAGCACTAGCACCGCATCTTCTGGAATCCACTGGCTGACCGGGGGCAACGGCTCGGATGCCGCCCAAGCAAAACTGGCCAGTGCTAGCAGACCCAGGAGGGCGAAAAGTCCCGCCAAAATGCCTCTTAGGTGGGGGAATAAATACCCATAAATGGGATGTTTCCAGGAGGCGTTCAGCCCCCTTGGTTTCCCCCTGCCGGTGCCAACCGCCCCTGCCTCGCCATCCCGGCCAACACCGCTAATGCCCCAGAGCAAACCCGTTTTTGGGACTGCGATTTTACCCTTGCCCAATTGCCACCGTCTCATTAGCCAACCTCCCAAATCAAGCCAACCTGTCCACTCTCCCACCATACCATATTCGTAAATCCAGAAGAATTATTAGAGGCGGGCCTGAAAATTCATTTGGCCGATGTGCCACTAGGCTCCACTGGCCGGCATCGAAAATGACCTTCACCAGCACGGGCCCGTTCCACCATGGGGGAGGGATTGATGCAAAGTAAACGTCCAGAAACGTCCTCACTTTGTTGGCCACGAGCAGAGCAAACGGATCCGCTAAATTATACCCCAAAGC
>CALIRO010000080.1 GCA_938042245.1 uncultured Thermoguttaceae bacterium | reverse complement strand
TCCGCCGCCTTCAGCCGGTGTATACAAATAGAGTTGGCTATTCGGATTGAGCCGATTGTCGCCGCCTTCGAGGATTAGTTTGCCGGCATAGACTCTGGTTTGGCCGGTGTAGGTGTTGGCGGCGGTGAGGACCAGGGTACCGAGACCGGTTTTGACCAGGGCAAGGTTATTTTCGTTGGTATCGGGGCCGCCCAAAAAGCCGCTATAGGTATTGGTAACGTTCTCTGCAATGTTTAAGGTGAGGGTGGAGGTGGTGCTGCTGCCGCCGACCACGCGGTTGGCCGTGCCGCTGCCGGCGGTTTCCAGCCCGGCCAACTCCTGATTGTAGCCGTTGAGAATGAGTTTGCCGTTGCCTTCGTTGACGCCGATATACACACCGCTGCCCGCATCGTGCCTGCCGCCCAGAATCAGCTTGGTCGTAGTCGGCAGGGCATTGTTGACAGCCAGCCGAACGTTGCCCGTAAACGGATTGATCGGGTCATGATAGTTGCTGGTAATATACGTATTGCCGCCGTAGGTGTTCTGAGCGCCCAGAACGATCACGTTTTTACGAGCATTCGAGTATCGCCCACTACTCTCGGAATAGTCGCCGAGGAAATAGACGTTATACGTGTTAGTTCCGTCATCAATGACGCTATTAATGGTAAAGGTGCGGATATTCCCTGGTTCGCCAGACGCCCAATCTCGCACGGAAAACGAGCCATTGGCGTTGAGCGTAATTGGGCCATTAATAGTTACATTACCTGCGTAGCACTGGATGGAGCCGCGTGAATGGACCCCCTTGATCTCAAACGGTTCGGAAATCGTAGGATTATTCAAATCCCGGAACCAGAACCAGCCGCCTTGGTTGATGATCGTTTTGCCGGTGGTATTGCCTAGGACATTCGGATAGCCTTGTCGGGCCTGCAAAGTGGCGCCGCTATTGACGATCAGATCGCCAGAAAAGTTGGGCGAATCGCCACGCATTTCGATCGAGCCAGCGGTAAGGGTAATATTTCCTGTTCCAGTAACTCCGCCGAAAAATCCGATCGTCCCACTGCCTTTTTTCTCCACGTCGGCACTGATATTTACCCTGGGGTAAAACCAAATGCCGGGGTCCCCACCGGCATAGAACCCCACATCCAAGACGGGGTTTGTGCCGGCCAGAGTAAAGATATAGGGACTGCCCGAACTTCCTAGATACAATCGGTAAGAGTTCGAGGTATTCGTGGCCTTCAGTTGGTTGAGCGTCAAATCTTCATTGATAGTAATGGTACGATGGCCTGTAAGGGCTAGGATAAACTGGGCGGTGTCCGAAGCGCTATTGGGGTAGCCCGTGGGGTTCCAGTTGGCCGAATTGCTCCAGGCGGGATCAGGCGAAGGCCAAGGTTCTCCGACGTTCCAGGTGTAGACGGTGGCCGAAGCCTGGCTGGCCAGAAGAGAGGTGAGCAGTCCGGCCAGAAACACTAGCGCCGCTCTCGGCACAGCCGTCTTACTGAACCGAAAACCGCTACCAAGCCAGGAGTACATTTGTTGGTGCATATCTCTCCCTCCTTTTTAAAAACGGGGCCTACCATCGCATCAGGCCAATCGAACATATATCTCATGAAGTCCATTTTAATTGGCCTATTTTCTATAGCAAGAAAAATGTCTCAAGAAATGTGAAATTCCCTCCAAATGAGGGGTGCCCCTAACAAGGGGTATTTCCCCCCGCTCCGTGCTCTGCCTGTTCCGAGTTTTCCTCTGTTCTGGCCTTCCAAAGGTAAACTTCCCTAGGTTTCTTCGCCGGGGCTGCCAGCCAGAATATCCCTTCTGCAAGCGAGGAGGGCATAAAGGGGGGGTCAGCCCTACCTCCCGGATGGTAGGGCCATCCATCAAATATCCCCTTCGGTAGGCGATGAGGGAGGTAATCCCCTCGGCCAGGTGGACCTCTTGCCCGGTTTTTAGGGAACGATTAGGCTAAATAGTTTGGCCAAATCCCGAAGGGGCGCTTCTTAGTGGTGTCATCCCTGGGAAAACAGGGAACCAGGCTACTATGAAGGCAGCTACCTGGTAACTGTTGGGCAGAGGCGATCACCAAGGGAGCAGCACACAGTAGCCTGGGTTCCCGCTTACGCGGGAAGGACACAAAGGGCGGCACACAGTAGCCTGGACTGCCGCTTGCGCGGGAAGGGCATTAAAAATCCCCTCTCCCCTCTGTGGGAGAGGGGAGGGCCGGGCGTTAGCCCGGCGGGGTGAGGGGGCATTGTGTGCGGGCGGGACGCCCGCGCTCCAGTAGGTTGGACGTTCCAGTGCCCATGAACCAGATACCCATAGGCAAACCCAAACAGACCGGGCTGGCAGACAGACTTCCAGAACCTAGGAAGTCCGACCACCCCATGTTTGCTGCCGAGGCCGATCAGGCTATCCGTATCCGGGGGGCCAGGGTCCATAATCTGCAGAATATCGATCTGGATTTGCCGCGGGATCGACTGATTGTGATTACCGGGCCGAGCGGATCGGGCAAAAGCTCGCTAGCGTTTGACACCCTGTATGCCGAGGGGCAACGGCAGTACATTGAGAGTCTATCGGTCTATGCGCGGCAGTTTTTGCCGCAGTTGGAGCGGCCGGATGTCGATCTGATCGAGGGGTTGCCGCCGACGATCTCGATCGACCAGCGCTTAGGCATCCAAAATCCCCGCAGTACGGTGGCGACGGTAACGGAGATTTATGACTATCTTCGGCTGCTGTATGCCCGGCTTGGGGAGGCGGTATGTTTCCGGTGCGGTGCAACCATCCGGCAGCAGACGCCGGAAGAGATTCTTGATGCGCTAATGAGTTTAGCGGAGGGGACCCGGCTGATGCTGTTGGCCCCGATGGTGCGAGGGCGCAAGGGGTATCATAAAGAGGTATTCGAGCAGATTCGCAAAGCGGGTTATTTGCGTGCCCGGGTGGATGGGCAGGTGGTGGAGGTGGAACCGCCGCCGGAGCTAGCTCGGCAGAAACTCCATACGATTGAAGCGGTGGTGGATCGGGTGGTAGTGCGGCGGGGATTGGAACAGCGATTGGCCGATTCCATCCGGCAGGCGGTGGAACTGAGCGAGGGGCTGGTGGTAGCGGCTTATGAGGAGAAGCCGTCTGCCGGTAGGCAGGAGTCATCGGGCAGTACCAGGGGAAGCTCTTCCGCAGCCGGCGCCAGCCTGCAGGAGCCAGCCGCGGGAGGCAAAGGAACGGGGAGCAGCCAGTGGCATGATCTTTTATTTAGCACCCGATACGCCTGCCCCAATTGCAAAATCAGCTTCGAAGAGTTGGAACCCCGCACTTTTAGCTTCAATAGCCCCTACGGCGCCTGCCCCGAATGCGAAGGCCTGGGGGTGAAGATCGCCTTTGATCCGGAGCTGGTGGCGCCGGATCGGTCTTTGTCGATTGCCGAGGGGGGGATTGTCGTGTGGAAGGAGCTGCCGCCGGTAAGCCGACGAAGGCACCAAGATGCAGTGGAAAAATTTTTACAGAGCGTGCGGGTCCGGGCTACCACGGCGCTTCGGCGCCTGTCGCCGACCGTGTGGCAACAACTTCTCTGGGGCAACGATAAAGGTTTTTTGGGTATCCTGCGGATGCTTGAAAAAGAGTATGTAACCACGATCAGCGAGTCGGTGCGCCAACGCCTGGAGAGTTACCGAAGCCGAATTGTCTGCCAAGCCTGCGGCGGAGCTCGACTTCGAGAAGAGGCCCGATCGGTTCGGGTGGCAGGACTGGCCATCTATCAGATGACAGCAATGACAGTCCGGCAAGCCAGAGAATTTTTTGCGGAGCTAGAGTTTCCAGCCCATCACCAGCCGATTGGCGGGCCTATCCTCAGCGAACTGCGAAGCCGACTGGCCTTTTTGGATGATGTTGGCTTAGATTATTTGACCTTAGACCGGGCAACAGATACGCTTTCCGGCGGGGAGTTGCAACGGGTGCGATTGGCCATGGGGCTAGGCTCCGGATTGGTGGGCGTCTGTTACGTGCTGGATGAGCCGTCCATCGGGCTGCATCCACGGGATAACCATCGGCTGATCGAAGCGCTGCGGGCCATCCAACAGCGGGGCAATACGGTTATCGTAGTCGAACACGACGAGGCCATCATGCGGCGGGCGGATTGGCTGGTGGATCTGGGGCCTGGGGCGGGCAAGGACGGCGGACGTCTGGTGGCCCAAGGCACGCCGGAGCACGTAGCCCAGCAGCCTCAGAGCCGCACCGGTTTGTACCTGGCGGGCCGAGAAAAAATCCCGCTTCCTGCCCAGCGACGGCCAGTCGATCCCAAACGTATGCTGATCTTGGAAGGTGTGCGGACCAACAATTTGAAAAATATTACGGTTCGGTTTCCCTTGGGGCTTTTTATTTGTGTAACGGGGGTCAGTGGATCGGGGAAAAGTTCGCTGTTGGCCGAAACGTTGGCCCCGGCCTTGATTCGACAGTTGGGGGGAACAGCCCCAAAACCGGGGCCTTTTGCCCGGATTCGGGGCGCCCAGTATATTGAAAAAGTGATTCCTATTGATCAATCGCCCATCGGCCGAACGCCTCGAAGTAACCCAGCCACTTATACAGGGGTTTTCGACGAGATTCGCAAGGTGTTTGCCCAGACTCGGCTTGCCCGGCAACGGGGCTACACGCCAAGTCGATTCAGCTTCAACCTGCCCGGAGGCCGATGCCCGCAGTGCGAAGGCCAAGGTCAACAGCGGATCGAAATGAACTTTCTGCCGGACTTGTATGTAACCTGCCCGGCTTGCGAAGGCCGCCGGTTCAACGCCCCCACTCTGGAAGTGCTTTATAAAGATAAGTCGATTGCCGATGTGTTGGAAATGCGGGTCGAAGAGGCCAAAACTTTTTTTGAAAACTTCCCGGCCATTGTGCGGATTCTCAACTGCCTAGATGATGTAGGCTTGGGCTATTTGACATTAGGACAATCGTCGCTGACGCTTTCCGGCGGGGAAGCGCAGCGAGTGAAACTTGCTACGGAACTAAGCCGGGTGGAAAGTGGTAAAACTTTATACATTCTCGACGAACCGACCACCGGCTTGCATTTTGACGATGTGCGTCGGCTGCTAGAGGTGCTCAACCGCCTGGTGGATCGAGGCAATACGGTCATTGTGATCGAACACCACCTGGATGTGATCAAATCGGCCGACTGGATCATCGACCTGGGACCCGAAGGCGGAGAAGGCGGCGGGTATCTTTTGGCCGAAGGACCGCCGGAACAGATCGCCTCCTTGGAAGACAACGCCACCGGACGGTTTCTGCGCCAGGTGCTCCCGACGCAGATGGCAACTGGTTAAGGGCGGCTTGGCACACGATGGGCGAGCCTGACCCTCGTGGGAAAATGCTCAACAGGTTTTCTCCTTCCTCCTGCAGACCGACTGGCATCTGCTGACCGTCCTAGCAATTCCGGGAAAATGTTGGCCTAGCTTTTCCTGCATTCTCCAAAAGATGTATAATAATTTTTTGATCAAAAGGCGTTAACCCAACAGAACCCACAAAAGGTGGAACTAACTCCTCTACGAGATAGCCCTAGGAAAAGGGGTTATATGAGAGGCTTCAAATTACCCCAACGGTTTTGGCAGGTTGACTTTTTCTGTGTTCTGCTGGTGGAGACTGGCATTTGGCAGGCCTCCTGCAGCCGAACGAAGTTTCCATTCGCCAAGTATCCGAGCTTAGCAAATGGATATTTTGAGCCAACTCGTCGAACGAGCGATCTACGTTTGGATCCTGTGATGGAGAAATAGCGATGACAAGCCTGGAACGCGTCATTGCCGCCTTGGAACGCCGACAGCCTGATCGGGTGCCGTATTTGGAATGTGTGATCGACGAGCGGGTGATGCAGGCGATCCGGCCCGGCTGCACCTATTTCGAATTCAATGAATGGATTGAAATGGATAATGTAGGATTTAACCGAAGCTCCTGGCGGCGGGACAATGTAGAAATCATTGATGAGAAACGAGGACTATTCCGGGATAAATGGGGGGTGATTCGGGCCTTTGGGCCGGAAAGCACTCCAGCCCCGGTCGAAGGCCCTATCAAACACCCCGACGATTTAAAACACTATCAGCCGCCCGATCCCAACGCCCCCGATGTCCTCGAAGGCATGCCGGAACTAGTGGCCCGGTATAAAGGTAAAAAAGCCATCACTGCCATCTGCCGGGACGCCTTCTTTAATCCGGCCTTTTTGCGCGGTACAGAGCAATTTTTGATGGACATGATCGAGCGGCCTAAATTCGTTCACGAACTGATCGAAGTTACCCTCAGCTACGACATTCCGGCCATGCAGCGGATGGTCAAAGCGGGGGTGGATGTGGTGGTTTTCGGCGACGATTACGCCGATAAACACTCCACCCTCATGTCGCCTAGGCATTTCAAGGAGTTTATCCTGCCCGGTTTGAAACGCTGTGTGGACGCTGCCCATGAGGCCGGCGCTTATGTGATTAAACATACCGACGGCAATATCATGGGCATTCTTGATATGATCATCGAAACCGGTATCGACGGCCTGAATCCGTTGGAACCGGCCGCTGGCATGGACATCGGACTTATCAAGGAAAAATACGGCAATCGGGTCTGCCTGGTGGGCAATATCGACTGCGGCTATCTCCTCTCTCAGGCCCCGGTCGAGGAAGTACGCCGGGTCACCCGGGAAACCATCCAGAAGGCTAAACCCGGCGGTGGATTTATCCTCTCTAGCTCCAATAGTATCCATTCGTCGGTCCGACCGGAAAACTTCCTGGCCATGCTCGACACCTGGCGCCAGTGTCGAGATTACAATGGATACTAACCGACAGCAGTCCGGACGCCTTCTGACGATGAAGAACAATCGTTTTTTTGGCGAACGTGGCGGGGCTGGGAGGGCGATAGAAATCCCGCTGGAGGGGCCTGAAGTATCGCCTGACGGAGGAACTTCCTGTGAAGCGTGAGGATTTATTGCAGCGGATCACGATCAACCCGAATGTCTGCTTCGGTAAGCCGTGCATTAAGGGCCGAAGAATTTGGGTTTCGCTGATTTTGGACTTGCTGGCTAGCGGCATGTCCTTCGAAGACCTGATGAAAGAGTATGATCTACAGCGGGAAGACATTTTGGCTTGTATTGCCTATGGGGCGGAAATGAGCCGAGAGCACTATGTCGATCTTCCCGTGGAGACAGGCCCGTGAAATGGAAACTGGACGAAAACCTGGGCCGCAGCGCCGCCGAACTGTTTCGCCAATCCGGCCATGACGTTCAGACTGTCCGCACCGAAGGTCTGAGCGGCCTTGCCGATCAGGAGCTTATCGAACTTTGTCGGCGTGAAGGGAGGGTTTTGGTTACGCTCGACAAGGAATTTGCCAACCCTCTTTTATTTCCTCCAGAAAAATATCTTGGGATTGCCGTTTTACGGTTGCCTCCTCGGCCCACGCAGGAAGACCTCTTTTTGTTATGTCGGACGTTGATTCGGGCCGTGGAGTCCAACTCCATTGTAGGAAAACTTTGGAGCGTCCAACGGGTGCATATTCGAGAATATCGCGGCGAGGAAGCCGATTCGTAAGAAAGTTTTGACATATTCTAATTTAGCCACTTTATCACTATCCTAGGAAAATCTATTCTAGGGAGGTCTATTCCTCTAACAATTCCCGGAGGAAATAGAAGACTTTGGGTTCGCGATTTGTAGAAACTGGGATTGTCATTGCTTTTGCAAGGAGCATTAGGATGGTGTATTCCAGGCAAGTACATCGCTCACCGGGTTTTGGGGGAAGAGTTCTCGGTGTGGTCATAGGACTTAGTCTGTTGGTTGGTTGTCAGGGCGAACCGAAGGCGGGGGGGAAACCGGATGCCAAAGCTCCGGCTCAGCAGATGGCCCCGCCCCTGCCGAAGCAAGAGCCTGCGGCTAACCAGCCTGGATCGGGGGAACCGCCAAAGGCCGCTTCCGGGGAAGAAAAAACCACTCCTTTGCCGTCCGAACAGCCACGTCCCCTTCCCCCAGAGCAGAAACCTGGCCCAGAAGGAAAAATCGCCTCGAAAGAGCCGCTCGAACAGGAAGAAGAAAATCCCTTTGATCCCAAGGTGATCGAACAGCGTCGGAAGATGATCGAAGAAGAAATGCAGCGGCTGGAGGCGGAGTGGCGGGAAAAACAGAAAAAGCGGATTGCTGAACTGGGGCCGCCGCTGGTGGAAAACGTCGAGAAGCTCATTCGCCTGCATCCGGTCTTTCCCGTTTGGGCCGACCGGGATAATAAGCGGATCGTCATGGTCGGCGAGGTGTGCAAGCGGGAAGGATTGCTGGAAATGTTTGCATGTCCACGAAGAACAAAAGAACATGAATCCATCGTGGTCGTTGATACCACTGCCCAGATCGTTCATGCCGGGCTTCTGGCCGTCGGCGCCGAGCCAGGCCGACCCGTCCAGTACCATCCCAGCTATAAACCGGCCAGCGGCGATGAAATCGAAATAACCGTCGTGTGGAAAGATAAACAGGGCCAGCAGCGCTCGGCCCGCGCCCAAGACTGGATCCGCCATAGTGGCACCAAAAAACCGATGGAGCACTCTTGGGTCTTTGCCGGCAGCGTGTTTGCCAAAAGCGAAGAGACCGGCCAGCTCTCGTACATGGCCGATGGAGGGGATTTCATTTGTGTCTCGAACTTCCCCACCGCTATGTTGGACCTGCCCGTGCCCAGCAGTAGTGTGAACGCGGAGTTAGAGTTCGAGGCCTTCACCGAGCGGATCCCGCCAGAAGGTACCCCGGTTACTCTGATCCTGACGCCCAAGAAAAAACAACCTTCCCCACCTTCCCCAGAGCAGCCCCCTGCTATCCCGCCAAAACCTCCCGAGCCGCAGCCTCCAAATCCCTCCGAACCCCCTGCGGAACCGAAATCGGAAAAATCCTCTTCGTCCTCCGCCGAAACACCGGCCTCTTCGGAACCGCAAAAAGCTCCGGAACCTCCGGCTGAGAACCGGAAGCCATTCTGAGCGATTCCCCGACCAGGTTATCTCCTCGATAAGGGGGCATAAATACCGGCTCTGGTTGGGGTAGTTTGTTCTATCTTGGGGTCGATCAAATCCTGCCCCCCCGGCTGCGGGGCGATAAATACCTGCTTTGGCGGGGGTAGTTTGTTCCTACAGAATGGGGTGCCTTTTATCTCCTTCTCCCCATGACGCTCTGTACGGTGCATCCCATACTACCATTCCCTGTCCTTAGCGTCCCGCCACTGCCCAGCCTCCCTCCAAAGAGGGGCATGCGCTTTACCAGGATTTTTCCAGATTTTTTTCTTCCACGGGTTGACAGGCAGAGGATGGTACTTACAATGGGAGTAATACGTTTTTAAAAAATGTAATATCCAACCAAAGGAGGTCGCATCATGAGTAGGCTTCGTGTGAAGAACGTCTGGTGGATTGGTTTGGTCGGTCTATGGGGCGGGGCGGTTGGTTTGGGGTGGCCGGTGCTTCCTGAGGCAGCCGGTCAGATCACCTACACGCCTACCAAACATTCCGAGTATCAGATGGTCAATTCAGATGGCACCAGTGCTTGGCCCCCAGGAGGCCTGCAGCCTTATCCAGTGGAAATGATCGGCCTGGTGATCAATAATCCCTGGGACATGCTTTACTATAACCTTACCGGCTCGCCAAGCCTGCCGTATCCGCCGCACCCGCCAGCCCCGCCCAATGATGTGCCGCAGTGGCAGGTCTTCTTCCAGGCGGTCGATCCCTATGACTTCCCAGGGGTGATCCCTAATCCAGGGCCGTATGCCAACGACTTCGGCGGCACCGCCATGTATATGCGGAAGAACCATCCGTGGAACCCGAACATTTACTACACGGATGACGAGTGGATTTCCGAAATGCAGCGGCTCAACTATCCGAATTACCAAGGCAGCCCCGTTACCGAGCCGCTGCGCCGAGGGGACCTCATCAAAGTAGAAGCAAAGGCGCCGGGACTGTTTTTCCGTGGCAAACGCAATATCAACGAACAGCATCAGGTCGATCCCGCTTATGACTTTTACATCACGATTTTAGCCCGGGATGTGCCGCTGGCGGCGGCCAATATCACCCTGGCCGACTTGAAAAACCCCGACGATACTTTCAAGTTTGACCAAACCCGGCAGACCGGCTGCGAACGCTATCAGGGCAGCTTGGTCCATCTGGATAACTTGTTGCTCTTAGACCCGCAAAACTGGGCCTTGAACGGTACGGTTACCGTAAAACAGACGGTCGGCCAAATGGACCTGACTTTCCCGCTGAAGTTGGGCATCGACCCGGCCTTGGCCGCCATCAATGCCAGCTTGTTGGCCACCACCCCCTTTAGCCTGACGGCCATCCTGGACCAAGAGGATGCGCAGAGCCCTTATACGGATAGCTACCGTCTTTGGTTAACCAGCGTCTCGGATTTAGGGGCGGCGTTTGCGATGGTGCCGGAACCAGCCAGTGTGGGACTTCTGAGCGGAGGAATCGTCTTGCTATGGATTCTGCGACGGTATTGGACGACACGTTGAGCCGAAAAATACCACCCGACGCCTTCGGCCCTCGGGGACTTGCCTTGCGCCCAGTGCGGAAGGCGTTTACCCTGGTGGAGCTTTTGGTCGTCATTACGATCCTTGGGATTTTAGTGGGGTTGTTACTCCCGGCGGTGCAGGCGGCCCGAGAGGCGGCCCGACGCGCCCAGTGCGCCAACAATCTCAAGCAGATCGGCCTGGCCCTTCACAACTACCATACCGCCTGGGCGGTATTTCCCCCGGGCAATATCAACCGAACGGCCGGCCTCTGTCCCGGGATGGGAGAGCCAACCCAGTCGTATTCCACGCAGTTTGGCAATTGGTTGATCGCCATTTTGCCGTTTGTGGAGCAGGAGGCCCTCTTCCAAAAGTACGACCTCCGCTATGCCAACGAATCGCCGCAGAATCAGGCGGTTCGGGAAACGTTAGTGCAGGTTTATGTATGTCCATCGGATTGGAATTTTCGCACGCCTGCCCAGCCGGCCACGGGGCCGGCCGCCGCCCAAGGAGCCAAATACATGCCCGGCTCCTACCGAGCTGTCAGCGGCCGAACCCATGACGGCTATAACTTCCTCGACTCCGAAATGATGTTTGAATACCGAAAGCAAAACCGGGGACCCATCCACATGGGAGGCGCCTGGGGCTTCGGGTGTGAGTCGATCGACGAAATCCGGGACGGCTCATCCAATACGCTGCTAGTTGGGGAATGGAGTACCCAGACCAGCCCCGGATACCGAACGTTCTGGGCATATTCATTTGCCTATTACAGCCTCTCGGCCGGCACACCCCAAGGCCGGACCCTTTTGGGCGATTTTGACCGCTGCGCCGCCCAATATGATGTCGGTCTGGACCTGCCCTGCAAACGCTCCTGGGGCGGACTGCATCCGGGCGGGATTCAGTTTGCCCTGTGCGACGGCTCCGTACGGTTTCTGGCCAGCACCATCGATCCAGCGCTTTTCAGCAGTTTATGCACCATCGCCGGCGGCGAAACCGCCTCTGTGCCGTAAGCTTTTTATTCTCCCCAACCAAAGCACAAGCCTCCAGGATGGAAGCTCTGCAAATCCTGAACATCACAGGAGTTTTATGAACATTTGATCCATTCCTTTGCCTATCGGTTCCCATTGCTGGCCACTATATAGGCAGTCTCATGGTGGCAGCGCCACTATGTGTTAGGGCTATGGACGGAA
>CALIRO010000079.1 GCA_938042245.1 uncultured Thermoguttaceae bacterium | reverse complement strand
GGCTTTTGGGGCCAAAAGCCGCTGATTAGGCCCACGAGAACTAAAACACACTCATTGTACGCCCCTAGCTCCACTAGTTACTGCTGACTGCCTAGAGTCAAATCAGCTTACGTATCCGTAGAATAATCATCACCCCTATCCGTAGGATAATTATCACCTTACTTTCTGTAGTATATAGTATATTCCCCCGGTGCTATGAAGCGGGTAGAGAAAAGGAACCTCTGAATAATTCAAAGGAGATGTTTTTACACTATTCCGGAACATTCGTCGATAGCCCCAACATATAGTGGCACTGCCAACATTAGACTCAATATATAGTGTCCAACAATGGGAACCGATAGGCAAAGGAACAAATTAAATGTTCATAAAGTTCACGTAATGTTCAGAATTTTGCAGAGCTTCCTATAGTATATTCCCCCGGTGCTATGAAGCGGGTAGAGAAAAAATTTTTCGGAGGAGCATTCTCCCTTTGGGAGGGGGAATTCGCAATTTTTGTTACCCCATTGGGTTCCTATGAGTTAAGGGGATGTATTCGGACGGATTCTGGAAGGAATGATTCAGAGGGCCATCCCCAGAAGGTGGCACAACCGAGGCAAGGAGAGCATATCCATAGGCGATTGGGGCAAAAGCGATTTGCGTAACATTGCACCCGGCTAAAGTGGGAATGGCACCATTTTAGGCTGCTGTGGGATGTTGGCGCTATGAGAGCAGCCTTCGGATTCGAAGATCGGTGCACTCGTCCAGCGGTGATCATCTATAAATAGAGCTACGGCAACCGCGGCCAGCGGGGGCGGAGGGCCAAGTGGTGCTGAGCTCCGTGTTCCGGACGCGCAAAGGGAGCGATCAGGTTCCCGTCCAAAGTATCGTTCATACCTTGGTCATTTACCTCCATACCGGCCAACTTCCCTCTGCCCGAACCAAAAACCCCTTCAGCCGGGTGAAGTATTACCCGGTTTTATTTTATGGGGTGTGAGGAATTATCCCCCAAATTGGCAACACGTTTTGGGGGGATAAGTATCCTCTTGGGGTATTGCTGTTTAAACTCCGGCTCAAGGGAATAAGCACGCTGAATAGGCAAAACTGCATTTTGGAATTATAAATACCAATTCTGGAGTTTTCCCGGTAGCATAACGTCTAATTTCTTTATTCAAACTGGAAAAAGCATGCTCGGAGGGAAAGACTTGTGCTTGGCCAGCAAGCCAATCAATCCCCAAAATAGGTTGCTATCATTCTCCCTAAAGGAGGGGGCATTTACCGAATACAAACTTTTTGGTAAATTTTTGATTCTAAAACAGATAAGTTTATTTTTTAGGTAGGAAGAAAAAGGCAGGAAGGTGGCGCGGGCTTTTGAGAACTTCCGATTTTTTTCGCAACCGAGGAGGCAAAAAGTGACCATGGCCAACAAGAGCGGCCTGGAATCCCAAAAATTTCTGGTAAAAAGCTTTTCAAAGGTCCGAACCCAAAAAAGGTAAAACAAACGACAAAGATTGTGTTGGGCTTTCTTTTTAGGAGATCGAAACCATGCGTGTACCTACCACGGAACTGTTTCGACACGCCTATGGCCAATACGCCCTCGGCGCCTACAACATCAACAACCTCGAACAAGCTGTCGGGCTATTTCGAGGCAACCTCGGTAAAAAGGAAAAAAACGACGAGCCGGTCGATTCCACCGTAGCTGCGCCGTTTATCCTGCAAATCTCCCGGGGCGCCCGCAGCTACACCGATAAACGCTTTCTGGAAGCCATCATCCGGACTGCCGAAGAAGTCTTTCCGGAAGCCATTTTTGCGGTCCACCTAGACCATGGTACTGAGGAAGCCTGCTACGACGCCATCGACAGCGGCATCTATACGTCGGTCATGATCGACGCCTCGGACAAGCCGTTTGAGGAGAATGTGGCCATTACCCGTCGAGTGGTGGAACGGGCCCATGCCAAGGGGATCGTCGTGGAAGCGGAACTGGGCCAGTTGGGCGGCGTGGAAGAGGATGTGGTGGGCAGTGTGCATCTAACGGATCCGGATCAGGCCGCCGAATTTATCGAGCGGACCGGCTGCGATTCCTTGGCCGTGGCGATCGGCACCTCCCACGGCGCCTATAAGTTCCAAGGTCCCCAAGGGGTCCGATTGGATGTACTGGCACGGATCCAAAAGCGTCTGCCGGAAGGCTATCCTTTGGTGATGCATGGGGCCAGCAGTGTGCCGCCAGAATGGGTCGCACGGATCAATGCGGCAGGTGGCCAGATCAAAGGCTCCAGCGGCGTGCCGGAAGAAGATTATCTGAAAGCCGCCAAGCTAGGGGTCTGCAAAATCAACATCGACACCGACGGACGATTGGTTTGGTGTGCTATCTATCGAGAAAGCTTCCGGGACAAGCCGGCCGATTTCGATCCACGTACACCTGGCAAAGTGTTCATGAAAGAGTACGCCCGGTACATTATCCACAAGAACCAGGTGCTTGGCTCAGCCGGCCAACTGGAATCCGTGCGCCAGTTCCTCAGCCAAAAAACGTAGCCGCCTCAATCCACCTCCGTCGGTGCTAATCGGGAGCGTAGCCAAGCCAGGGGGAGGCTATTCCGGCTTGCGCATCGCCGATTGAATCAGTTTCCACCACTCCTCGGGCAGCATGGTGAGCGGATGAATATAGGACATGCGTCCTACCGCTTCGGGCAGCACGTTTTCCGAGGTAGGCACCCCGATCAGTCGGCCTTGGCTATCAAGGGCTGCCCCGCCAGAACTACCCGGAGCGATCAGGGCATCTGTCTTCATCAAAACGCCGATCGGCGTTTTCTCAAAGCCGCTCAGGATTCCTCGGGTTAATGTGACGCTCACCCGGGCGCCGCTTCCACCTACCGAAGGAAACCCGACAACCCGCACTTCGTCGCCAATGCGCATCTGGCCCGGATCGCCCAGCACTAGAAAGGGAAATCGATACCCTTTGGGCAGCGGCTGATGATACAAACCGCGGGTAATTTGCACCAGAGCCAAATCCCGCTCCTTGTCGAAGCGGAGGACTTGGCCCCGGAAAAGTTCCTTTGGCGGCAGGGCCGGGTCCACGGTAACCGCAATGATCACCGGATCTTGTTCTGGGTTGTCGGAGAGGTTTTCGGCCACTTCGGCTACCACGTGATAATTGGTAAGCACTAGCCCGGTTGGGGCAATCAGGGTGCCGGAGGCGGCGCCGTATTCGGTCGCCACTTCTACAGTGGCGCTGATAGCTCGCTGAAGCGGATCCTCCGAACGGGGCAGATCGGGAATCTTTAACAGAGCTTCTGGCGGATCGGGCGCGAAGCGCACATACAGGGCACAATCCACCACCCCCTCATCCACCAGGTGGGCCACATGGATATACCATCGGCCAGGCCGGAGCGGTTCTGGCGACTGGGGCGTAATCAGCAGGCTCTCCCGGCCCATGGGGCTGAAAGCGGTATTGGCTGCTTCACAGCGGCGGTAGGCGGGCTGGCCAAAGCGGGCCCACAAGTCCAGGTCCCCATAAACCTCATCCAGGTCGATTCGCAGCACCGGCGCCTCCGGCGGTACATCCACGACAAAGCTGAGGAGGCTTCCTTGGTCGGCACGCACTTGGCCGGTATATTTTTGTCCCTCCACTAGCCGAATAGGCTCCCCAGCCCGAACTACCCGGAAGGTAATCGTAAAAGGGATTTCCCTAACCGGGCGCTTGTGCACGACCACCGGCTTGGCCCCTAAATGGGTAACCGCCACGTAGTAGATGCCCTCTTCCAACGGCGGCGTGCTCAGCCGACTGATCCGCAGCGTGTCTTGCAGCACATCCGCAGTGAAATGATAGTCGGCATCCTCGGGCGAACGAATCGGCTCATCCTTTTTAACTAGTAGATCGAGCGGGACCGGGCAGCGGCTAATCTGCAAAGAGACCAAAAGGGCCTCATTGGGTACCTGCACTCGGAAATGGCGGAGTCCCTCTTGCTCTAAGCCCAACACCGCAGCCATGGGGGTATTGACGGGCAACAGGGGAGCTTCTTCCGCCTGGAAAGCCGGCAGGTTAAGATCGGGCAATAGGGTTGAGGATTCCACGGAGGGTTTCCCGGCAGAGGGCGTTTCGGCCCCGCTGCATAGCCAGGTACCCCAGAGCAATCCCGCTGCCGCCAGCCCGAGCCAAAATCCCCGCCATAAACCCTGCCGAGTGCCAGTGGGGGTGCGATGTGGGTTCCCCCGATGATATGTACATTTTTTCATATATCCTAGTACCATTTGACGCCTCCTTCCAGAACCATAAACGGAGCACTGCGAACGGATGCGATTATTCTTTCCATTCCAAGCCTTCGGGTAAGCTGTTTAGGTTTTGGCATCCTTCCGGGGTGATCACGACCAGATCTTCGATACGTACCCCGCCCAGAGCTGGCAGATATAAACCGGGTTCAATGCTGACCACATCGCCGGGGAGAAGTTCTGGGCCATTTTGATCCAGAAGCGGCGCTTCGTGCACTTCCAACCCCACCCCATGGCCGGTGCCGTGGGGCATGTAGGCTGTTTTGGGCGTAGTCTGAGGAGGCATCGGTCCGACATGATAGCCCCAGTGTTGGAGCACTTCCACCACTTGGCTATGCACCTGTTGGCCGCTGACGCCTGCTTTAGCTGCCTGCATGGCTGCGGCTTTGGCTTCCCGTACCGCCTGGTGCATCCGACGCAGTTCGGGCGGGCAATCTCCATGAACGACTGTTCTTGTACAATCCCCATGGTACAACGTTTCTCGGTTTCGGGGGAAGACGTCGATGATGATCGGCTGGCCGGTGCGCAAAGGGCCGGAACCGCTCTCGTGGCAATCCGCACCCTGGGGTCCGCCGGCCACAATGGCTGTCGAATTCAAGTACCCTTGGTCCAGCAAAAAATGGTCGATGGCTGCCCGGACCCGCTCCGACGTAAGCACCTGCCCATCATACATCAATATCCCATCTGGGCCGGTCTTGGCCGAGGCGATCAGCCGACACCCCAAAGCTACCGCCTGCTCAGTAACCCGTTGGGCCTGCTGAATCCAGATCAGTTCCTGGGGGTCTTTCTGGCGTCGCTCTTGGACGCCGAACTGGGGGTCGCAAAGGACTTCGATGCCGGCCTGCCGAATCAATTCCGCAAAAAGCAGGGGCAAAGATCGGTCGGCCACCACTTGCCGAATCCCTGCCCGGCGCAGGCACTCGGCAGCCGCTTGGGCCGTGGCTACTTCCCGATCCCCCGACAGGCCCCCAGGCGGCGCAAAATCCGCCGGACAAGCTACCCGATCCACACGGGCCTGCTGCCGGGCTCGCTGCAGCTCAATATCCCGGCAAATGAGCAGCGTCTGTGGCGGCCCCCCTGCCTGCGGCAACTCCAACCACACGGCCACATCCACCACGGAAAATCGAATCCGGTGATACAAGCTGGCGCTGTGTATTGGCACACCAGCTAATATCCGAGCTACCTGGTTTCCGGATACTTCTGGCAGCATCGTCGCTTCCTCAGACACGCTTGGGTATTCCATGCTGGCAGTGGGCACGTTCCGTTCGCCATTGCGGAGCATAGGGGCGCCATTTATTCCTGGATCGGCTAGAAGCCGATGCGAAGCTTGCTTTACATCCGCAGTCGGGGGTCCATAGCGTCCCGCAGGCCGCTGCCGACCAGGTTGAAAATGGTTACCGTAAAAAAGATGGCCGACGCCGGCACCACCGTCAGCCACCAGTAGGTATGATTTTCATGGGCCAGGCGCAGTAGGGACCCCCAACTGGGCGCCGACAGGCTCACCCCTACGCCCAGCAGGCTGAGGCTTGCCTCGGTGATAATGGCCCCAGCTACGCCAAACGGCGCCGCCACCAAAGCAGGCGACAGCGCATTGGGCAGGATGTGGCGGAAGATAATCCGAAGGTGCGAAGCGCCCAACGCACGGGCCGCCGCTACATAGTCGATGGCACGCTGCTTGAGCACCTCCCCGCGCGTCAGCCGCGCTATTCCCGCCCAACTGGTCAGCCCAATCACCAACATCACGATATAAATACTCGATCCCAGCATCGCCACCAAGGTCAAAATCAAAAAGAAGGTGGGAAACAGCATCATCACTTCGATAGCCCGGCAGATCAAGATATCCACCAAGCCGCCAAAATACCCGGCCACCGCCCCCAGCACAATGCCAATACTCAGATACAGCCCGACAGCCACAAAACCCACGCTCAACGAAATGCGCGTGCCGTAGATCATGCGCACCAGCACGTCCCGACCCTGATCGTCGGTGCCTAATAGATGGGGAAACCAATCGTTGGTTTCTTCCCACTGTTGGGGCGGCATTCGATAGCCAGGCGGTTGAAACCGGGCTTTACTCGGTTCGGTTGGTCCCAGCGGAATCGGCGGGTACAACGCCCAGACATATTCTCCTTTTTGCTGAAGCTGAAATTCCTCCTCCGGAAAGGTGCGCGCCCAATATTTGTTCAATGGTCGAAAGGCGGGTTTCCAAAACTCTTCGCCCGGCCCAAACGAGGGAAAGTTAAACAGCACGATCAGGCCCACGATGATGGCGGCGTAAAACACCACCACGATAAACAGCCGGCGTCGGCCCGGCAGACCACGCCGTTTGCCCCAGGCGTTCCAAATCACCGACGCCACCAGCCAAGGAAAAAACCCCACCAGGGCCATGTTGAAGGCAAAATCCACCGGTTCGCCCGGATTAAAAAGCCAGCGAAACCAGGGATAAATGGTGCCATCGGCCGTCTGAAAAACAAACGGTTGATTGGAGGCGATCACCGGCGCAAAAATCGCCAACAAAAATAGCGGCCCCAAAAGCCATAACGAAACCAGGGCAAACCGGTTCTTCTTGAATTGCTGCCAGACGATGTCCCAATAGGAGAGACTGGGTCTGGGAGGTGGGCTGGCCGGGGCCGTTTGCTGGCCGCTTTGGCCCGACAGCGCCGAAACAGCCCCCCCGCAGGCCCCCTCGGCCGACGTCTGCTTGCCGGTCCGTTCATCGCCGCCGCCAAGCTTCTGCTTGGTTCGATCTGGTTGTGGGTTCATGGTTGGCAAATCGTCTCTGGTAAATCGGGAATCCGTTCCCGTATATCGATCCTCCTAGATCGTTGATCCCAGCTGGTTCCTCATAAATCGGAAGTTAGTGTTTTCTCGGTCGTTGGACCGATTGCTTACAGCCGAAGGTTAGTGGTGGCAGTTTCCCCTCGGCCTGCTATTTTCTCCTGCCGACTCTCCATTGCCCACCTCCGCCGTCTGACAGAGGGCGCCATGTAACTTAGTCTGTCCAGACTGCGTCGATGGCCGTCGAGCCAGCCAGCCTTACAGGCGCCGTCCTAACAGACGGCGTTCCGTAATACTACCCTCCCTCTTTGCTTTGGTGCTCTATGGCTGGGCGGCTCCTTGCGCTTCAAAGCTAATCCGTGGATCAGCCACCACGTACAAAATATCCGTTAGCAGGATGCTAAACATGACGACCAAGGCGTCGATGTAGATCAGGGCCATCAGGGTAGGAAAATCTTTCTGTTCGATGCATTCCCAACTGAGGCGTCCCATCCCTGGGATGCCGAACAGATACTCCACCAACACCGACCCGCCCAGAAGGGCCGGCAAAAAGGTGGCAAACAGCGTCAAAATCGGAATCAGGGCGTTTCGCAGGGCGTGTTTGAAGATCACCTTGGCTTCCGAAAGGCCCTTGGCGCGGGCAGTGCGGATATAGTCCTGGCCCAACACATCCAGCATGGCGGTACGGGAATACATGGCCAAGCCAGCCAAGCTAAACAGCGACAGACACACCACGGGCAAAAAGGCGTGCCAAAGGTAGTCCAACAGGTAGGCAAAAAAGCCCCAGTTTTCCGCCCCTTCGGAGTGCAGTCCCAAAGATGGAAAAATTTTCAAGAAATCGCCGTAGCAGAGGAAGATCAAAAAAAGCATTCCTGCCACAAATCCTGGGATGGAATAGAGCAGAAACAGGCCCAGCGTAATCAGGCGGTCGGCCAGCGTGCCCCGCCGGACTGCACACAAAATGCCCAACGGCACGGCTACTAAATAAATGATTAGCTCCGCCATCAGCATCAGCGGAAATGATACCACCAACGCGGACCAGATCTTCTGCACCACCGGTTCCCGGGTTTTGACGGCGGATCGGCCAAATTGGAAGCTGAGCAGACGCCAAACCATATGCGCATATTGGGTGTCGGCAACGATGGCCCACAGTCGGCCCAGCAAAGTCGGCTCATACCGGGCACGATACAGCTCAAAGTGCAGCAGCCAATTCCCGGCTGCCTCTTCCAATTGGGCGTCTGTAGCTTCCGGCGGCGTTTCTAATTCCAATGGCCGGGCTACAAACAGTTTCACCGCTGCGGCGGCCATCCGCTTTTCTTCTGGCTGAGTACTATGGAAAAGTTTTTCAATAAAATAAGGTACATCATCCCGGTCGAATCGCTCCAGCAGTTCAACCTGCTTGGTGCGGGAAGCCTCCGCCACCAACGCCGCAAAAAGCCGATCCAACACCTCACGCCGATCTTCTTCCACGGGAGGATACTCTCGGCTTCGCAGGTGCCAAAAACGTTTCCAGACCCCTACCACCGGATCCTTCGGATCGTCAGACGGTTGACTCTGAGCCGGGTAGGTGTATTGGAAGGGTTCGACCACCATGTGAATCAGACACCGAACCGCGCCGAGACGCAGTCGTCGAGACGTCTCAGAGGATCGGAGCAGTTCCATGGCCGCCGGTACCGCATAGACCCCATGATCTTCGCAGAAGGTCTGCACATAGTGGAGGATGGCCCGGGCCAATCGCTCATGCTGCTGGGGATCAATCAGTCGGCTTTCAAACGCATCAATGCCCAGGGAACGTAAAAAGGCCAATTGCTCGGCCAAACTGGGTTCGTCCGAGGGAGTCGGCTCAGGCGAAGCAGGTTGAGGCGGCTTTGCCTCCGGGTGGGGGATGGGACCCTGAAGGTTCGGATGTGCTGGCGGCGGTTCCCCTTGGGCTAACCGCGCTAAGGCGGGCAACTCCGCAGTCAATTGCTCCTTGGAAACGGCCATGAAATAAGCCGCCAACCGGACCCGATGCCGGTAATCTCGAAAATAATTGAAATTGAGCACCAAAGGTTTATCCAGTTTGAGGTCCCGTTTGCGGATTAGATAGGCTTCGCGGGTTTCGGTGGATTGGCCCGCCGTTCCGCCTGGGCCCAATTGAATAAGCTGCGGATCGCCCGGCGCCGTCTGCATCACCACAAACGCCACCAACGTGACCCCAAACAGGGTCGGAATCATCAAAAGCACCCGTCGAACCAAATACGTCCACACCGCCTGTCTATACCTCGCGGAACCTGTTGGAAAACCTCGAAAAAAGAGCGAACCACGTGCGGCCTAGCGCCCCTGGGCCCTCCCATCCGCCCCTTCGGCCCAACGTCTCAAGCCGTTACGGCGGCGAGGTGGAATACCACTCTCGGCTATCATAACATGGCCGAAGCCGATAAAACTGCACATTCTGAATCCGGCCATGCCGAATCGCCGTGGCCTTCTCCGAAAACAGAAACGTATAGGGTTGGTCTTCGTAGATCAACCGATGGATTTTATGATACAGTTCGATCTGTTTCTTTTCGTCCAAGGTTACCCGAAGCTGTTCGATCAGCTGATCCACTTCCGGATTTCGATAGCCAATGTGATTGGAACTATCCTGGACGTCAGCCTGGCTGCTGTGCCAGATTTGGAACGGATCGCTTTTACTCCAACTGGTGCCCCAACCTAACATGCAGGCTTCGAAATCCCATTTGCGCAATTTCTGGAGCATCAGTTGCCATTTGGCGGGCGAAAGTTTTACCTCCACGCCGATCCGCCGACAACTTTCCTGGTACATTTCGGCAATGGCCCGGAAACTGGGGGCGTCGGAGAAAATCATCAGCTCGAAGCTGGCTTGCACTTTGACGTTGTTAATCAGTTTATCTCGGATGCCGTTGCCGTCGGTGTCCCGCCAACCGGCCTCGTCCAGAATTTGCCGGGCTTTTTCCAGATCGTAGGGGATCGGCTCAATCGACGGATCACAGGCGCTAGAACCCGGCAGAAACGGCCCGGTTACCCGAACGGCCTGATTTTGAAATACCTCTTTAATCATCCGATCCACCGGCGTCGCATAGGCCAGCGCCCACCGAAGTGCCTTATCCTTAAACAAATCTCGCCGTAAATTGTACCCGATGTATCGGTACCCAGGATACTCATAGGCGTGAGGAATCACTTTGCCTGCTTTGACATTCGGATGCTCCTGCAACTGCAGGAATCGATCCTTTTCCGCTACGCCGACCCAATCCAACTGGTTCTGGAGGCCCATTTGGGTCGAAGTGTTCGAGTTGGGGATGCAGCGATATATCACTTCGCTGAAAAAGTACGGCGCCCCCCAATAGTCCGGGTTCCGCACCAACACCAGCCGATTGTCCCGAACCCACTCTTTAAACATCATCGGACCCGTGCCGCACATCATTCGGTTGGCCCAATGGTTGTTGAACCCTTCGGCAAACTCTTTGGAACTAAAATCAAACGAGATCGGCTCCCCCCGCTCATTGACTGAATAGACATGCCGGGGGATGATCGCCACTGCAGCGAGGGTAAACTCCTTGGCCAAAAAATACGGCTTGGTCCAACGGATTTTCACCGTGTAATCATCCACCACACTGACCCGAATTTTATACCGACGGGATGGGTCTTTTTCTTCCGGGTCTTCGTAGTAGCTGCGGATATGGGCCGCCTCGATGTGCGGATTGAGCACACAGTCGAAGGTGAACTTCACATCCTGGGCGGTAAACTCCCGCTGCGGCAGCAGGTTGCCGTTGGGAAGCCGCATCGGATGCCATCTCACGCCCCGCCGCAAATAAATCGTAAAGGTGAGCTTTTCCGGGTCAAAATCCCAATGGGTAGCCAAGCACGGCAAAAGGTTATCCGGATCCGTATAGTCGGCCTGGGCCAACGCTTCATAAACCCGACTCTGAAAGGCATCGCTGACTGTATCACTGGAAGTGATAGCATTGATCGTATCCGGGTCGTTGGGATAGCTGAGTCGGAGTGGGTCTTTTTCGGCTGGCTTTTGGCCCCCCAGGGTCAAATCCCGGCGTTCCAGGCGGATGACCTTAGGGTCGGTGCTGATGGTTTGGGGGCGCTGTCTGCTAGTGGGGTTAGGCCCCCCGCCGGGGAATGTCTCCCCGGACTGGGAACGGATACCGGAGTGGCCAGTTTCTGGGCTCTGGGACCAGCTGGGAGAATTGCCAGCTTGCTTGCCCGAATCTGATCCCGGTCCACAGCCGACCCATATCGGTAATACCCCTAGGATGAACCAGAGCACGCCGATTCTTCGGGACCACCTTGTCTTTTTTTGCCATTTTAGCCAAATTGCCCAAATCCCCAACTTTTCTCTTCCATGCTCCGGTTTTAGAAAATGCTTCGGAGGCCTTCCTATGAGCCGGCTGGTTCCCATGATCTTCTCCTTAGAAAGGCTATGGGATTATGTCCCAAATCGACCCCGGTATCTCCCTGGAAAGTGGCCGAGCTCCAGGAGCTATATCAATTCCTAGTATAGCTATTCTTCCCAAGTTGGCTCGGTGGCTCGTGCTGTCCTTTCCATGGGACTACTATTATATCAATTCCTAGTATAGCTATTCTTCCCAAGTTGGAGTACTTCAGATAGAGGTTTCAGGTAGAACCAAGGGCTCCTCCCCGCCCGCCGTGGAATAGCCATTCTTTCCGAGTGGGAATCCTGATCTCTTGGATCTACTGGTTTGGAGGCCGGTGGGTGAAAGGTTTGCTGAGCAGACCGAGGGTGTTACGGGACTTCCAGGAGCGGAGTTCTATATCTAGGGTTTCTAGGTTGGTAGGTTTCTAGCTTAGCTTACCTAGCCGCCTCCGGAGCTGGATCCCCCAATAAAAGAGGTTCTCACCCTAGCAGGAGCGTTTGCTCAGAAGGGGCTAGGGGCTCTGGCCCCCCCGGAGGTTTAGAAAAACGGATAAGGTGGGACCAGACGGGGCAAAAGTCCCCATAGGTACCCTACGCCGGGGGGATTATGGAGTAGAAGGAGTAGAAGAGGAGTTAGAAGGAGGGGTGGTTAACCGGGGTGCCGGGGTGGTCTCTTGGAATTTCCGGTGAATGGCATCCACTTGGGAGGAAGGCCACCCAGGGGGCGATAACTCCGAAACTAAAATGGGCGGCAATGGTCGATCTCCCACCAGATCGGTAGCTGCCTTTTGCACCGAAGCCATTCGAGCAGCCGTTTCTGAAGCATTCGGCGCCCGGGCTACATACACCATTCGATGTTTTTCCGGCGCTTCCCAAAGAATCCAGCGGAGTTTTTCCTGACCGGCTGGGTTAAGCTGGCCGGTTTCTGGCTGGAAGTGGAAATCGCTCAATAGGTTCTGCCGACGCCAACCGTTCTGGATCTGCGTCTCTAGGGTGGAATGGACTTGGTGGCGATCTAGTTCGGGCAGGCCATTGGGCCAACAGTTATTTTCCCGCCAATCTTCGATTACATGGCGGAGAAAGGCTTTTAAGGGACCTGGCCGGTAACCGTCAAGGGGGCAATAGCCGGGCATTGAACTTATCGCCGACGTTTCGATCGGTTGTAAATCTTTATCTTTTCCATTTTGTGTATTTGATTTGTTTTTACTTTCCGGGGATGATCCACCGGACGGCTTCGGTATTACCGGGGGAAGCGGGGCTACTTCCTCTTCACCCGACACCATACCACTATCGGGGGGGTTAAGATGCCTAGAGGCCTGCGAGAGGCTGAGCGATAGGGATTCGGCTTTCCCAACGGGAGATAATATACACAACATACAAAGAATAGCAAAAATTAAGAAAGTTTTTTGAATCCCCATCGCACGCATCCTTACAGCGAAAGATTCCCAAAACCTATCCCCCAACAGAGCAAGCAGACTGTCTCTTTTCTTGTATCGGTCTTAGCCGCCGGCCATCTTCGGAAACATCTCTCGCATCATGGAGATTGCAGCCGGTCCGACCAGTACCACAAAGATCCCTGGGAAGATAAACAGGACCAAGGGGAAGATGAGTTTGACGGCGGTTTTGGCGGCTTTTTCCTCGGCCAATTGGCGCCGTCGAACCCGCATAGAATCACTTTGGACCCGAAGGGCCTGGGCCACACTGGAACCGAACTTTTCGGCCTGAATCAGCACTCCGGCCAGGCTTCGCAGATCGGCCACTCCGGTCCGGGTACCCAATTCATGCAAGACCTCGGCTCTGGGTCGGCCCATTTGGATTTGGAAATTAGCCAGCCCAAACTCCTCCGCCACCACTGGATAGATGGTTTTCATTTCGTCGGCTACTTTGCGCATGGCATGATCTAACCCCAGACCCGCTTCCACACACACGACCATTAAGTCCAAGGCATCTGGCAGACCTAGGAAGATCTGCTGTTGACGCCGTCGGGCCAAATACCAGATGGCCAGATCCGGCAGATAGAACAGCCCCCCTGCCGTGGCGATCGTCGTGACGAGGCCTTTCTGTTGCAGTCCATAGGTCAACAGACTCACTGCTCCGCCCAGGAGCAGTCCCACCAGGAGCCCTGTAAACTTTAACGCCAGAAAGACCCGGCTTGCATGTTCACTTCGGAACCCGGCATAGGAGAGTTTGGCTTTCAGTCGGCTCAATTCTTCTTGGCTTTTGGGTTCCAGGGGTTTGGCCAAAACGGCGGTTTTTTCTAGCACTTTGTCTAACGGATCTTCTTTCAGAAGGGTTTGGGAGGCGGTTTTCTTGGGGGTTTTTATTTCTTCGAGGCGTTGCAACGTCCGGCCTTTGCCTCCGGCTAGTTGTTCTAATAGCCACCATGCTCCGACCGTAAATAGCCCGAAGAGAGCAATCGGCAGGAGCTGTTCAAAATTCCACAATAAAAAATCTGCCGCAAAAATGCCCATAGCCTTTATACCTGGATATTGACAATTTTTTTGATCACGAAAGCACCCAGAATTTGCATGACGATGGCGCCGGCCAACATCTTTTTGCCCATCGGATCGGTAAACAGGAGCATGACGTAATCTCGGTTAAGATGATAGACGGCAAAAAACAACAGAATAGGCAGGGCCAAAAGTACGACTCCGGATAGTCGGCCCTCGGCGGTCAGAGCCTGTACCTGGCCCCACAATTGGAATCGCTCCCGAATTAGCCGACCGATTTTGTCCAAGATTTCGGCCAGATCGCCGCCGGTCTGCCGCTGCAAGATCACCGCCGTGGCAAAGAATTTTAGATCCAGGTTAGGTACCCGCTGGGTCATTTCCCGCAACGATTCTTCCATAGGGATACCCAGCTTTTGTTCATCGAAGACCCGGCCGAACTCTTTGCCCAGCGGCGCTGGCATTTCAGAAGCGATCAGCTGGAACCCAGCTGCCAGGCTTTGCCCAGCACGCAAAGCCCTGGCCAACATCTCCATGGCATCCGGCAGTTGCCGAGCAAACTGGTTGAGCCGTTGCTTGCGCCGCCAAAGGATCCACAGCATCGGCAAGCTTCCCCCCGCCAAAACCCCCAGCGGGATCAATCCTCCATGCCAATGCAACAGCAGGGCCAATAGTCCCCCTAGGACCGCCAAACCACCGGAAATCAGCACTAACCGAGGCACCGTCATGGCCACATCTGCCTGCTCAAACAGCAGGCTGAGATTGCCGAATCGGCTCAAAAACTTTTCAAACAGGCTGGGTTTTTCTTCCAGGGGTTCGGCCAGGAGGCTGCCGGGTTGGAGCTGTTTGGCCCATAGCGGCCCGCTTTGGGCGTATTGCTGGAGGCGGGTTTCCAGTCGGCCGGCCTGCGGGTTTCGGAAGCTAAGGCTCAGGCCGGCCACCAAAGCCACCACTCCCACAAATACCGCCAAAGCAATCCCTAAGGGAGGAATTGTCATGGCTTAGGCCTCCATCATCACGCGCTGGCGGAAGATACTGGCCGGTAGCCGGATACCGGCTGCCTCCAGTCGGGGCATGAAGGTGGGCCGAATCCCCGTGGCTATAAATTTGCCGTAGGCTCGGCCATGTTCATCTACCCCCTCCTGCTGGTAGAGGAAGATGTCCTGAAGAACAATAGTATCCTGTTCCATCCCAACCACTTCCGTAATGTGAGTCACCCGCCGGAGTCCGCCTTGGAGCCGACTGGCCTGAATGATCAGATCCACCGCACTGGCAATCTGAGTGCGCATGGCCCGCAGCGGCAGCTCGAAACCAGCCATCATGATCATCGTCTCCAACCGGGCCAAAGCGTCCCGAGGACTGTTGGCGTGCAAAGTGGTCATAGAACCTTCATGGCCTGTATTCATGGCCTGAAGCATATCCAGAGCTTCCGCCCCCCGGCATTCGCCGATGATAATTCGTTCCGGCCGCATTCGCAGTGCGTTTCGCAGCAGGTCGGTGGCCGTTACCGCCCCTTTGCCCTCGATATTGGGCGGTCGTGTCTCCAGCCGAACCACATGCTCCTGCTGAAGCTGCAACTCCGCCGCATCCTCAATGGTAACAATCCGCTGGTCATTCGGAATAAAGCTAGATAAAGTGTTCAGCAAAGTCGTCTTCCCAGAGCCAGTGCCGCCGGAGATGATGATGTTGAGCCGGGCCTTAATGGCCCCTTCTAGCAGCATCACCATTTCCGGGGTAAAAGCCTTCAGACGCAAAAGGTCCTCCAGTTTCAGTGGATTGGCACCGAACCGACGGATGGAGACACATGGCCCATCCAAGGCCAACGGCGGAATAATAGCGTTAAAGCGGGAACCATCCAACATTCGGGCATCGACCATCGGGCAACTTTCGTCCACTCGGCGCCCTACCTTGGAAACAATCCGGTCAATGATCTGCATCAAATGTTCATTATTCCGGAACGTTACATTGGTCTTTTCCATTTTGCCCCGGCGCTCCACATAGACACTTTTGGGGCCGTTGATCAGGATGTCGCTGATCGTGGGGTCTTTGAGCAGGCTCTCCAATGGCCCTAGGCCAAATGTCTCGTCCAATACCTCCTCGACCAGCCGTTCCCGCTCCGCCCGGTTGAGCATCGTATTTTCCGTATCACACAAGTGCTCCACCACCAGGCGGATTTCCCGTCGCAGCACATCCCCTTCCAGCTCGCTGACCCGGGACAAATCCAGTTTGTCCACCAATTTGCTGTGAATCCGCTGTTTGAGCTCTTCAAAAGTGGTCTCTTTGGAGACCGGGAGGCGAGATAGGTTTGTCGGAACGCGGCTCATAGTAGCTACTGTTCAAAGGCCTGAAAACCCCACACCCATAAGAATCTCCAACCTTCCAGAAAATACCCTCAGAGGGCCTTTTTCCCGAAGACCCTAAGAAAACATAGCTTATGAGATTTAAGACCTATACTTGAAGAAAGGGATTTTTTCGGATGGGTTATCCAGAGGCGCCGCCAACAGGGGGCCTGTCAATCCAAAAGGCGACGGGTTCTGGTTGTGGGGAGTTATGCCGGCCCAACATCTCGACTCTTGCAGTCCGAAAGGGGATAGGTTCTGGCTTTCGGGAGCAGGCAGATGCATAGTTACTTATCCTGGCTGCTGCATTGGCGGGCGTTTTGGGAGGCCTGGAAGGCCCATCCACGGTTAGCCTGGATGCCAGTAGTGGTATTGGTGGGAATAGGGGGTATTTATGTGGGTTTTGTTCCCCCCAAATGGAGGGCATCTCAGGCCTTTCTCGTTCGAGAAGAAACCACTGGCAGCGGCCGGTTGGGCCGATTCGATTCCGGCGAGGCCCTTAAAACCGCCCAAGAGACCCTCCTGGAATTGGCCCGGAATAGATGGGTAGTGGCGGATGCGTTACGGCAAGTAGGCCCACCATTAGGGGGGAATTTTCGATTGATCGCCCCCCTAAATAGAAGGGAACTTTCTTCCCCATCCGATGTAGATTGGCCTACTGAAAAGGATATTCGTACCCTCCAGGACGCAGTCACAGTTACCGCTCCCAAAGGCGCCGAATTTGGCAAAACGGAAGTGATTTATCTTGCTGTTACCGCCCCAACGGCAGATCGAGCCTTGGCCCTAGTGCGGGCTTTGAGCGATGCTCTGCAACGCTATAGCCAACAGCTCCGGGATCGAAAAGCCCAAAGCATGGTGGCCGAGCTAGAGGAACAGGTTCGGCTGGCACAAACCGCTCTGGATCAAGCCACCGCTCGACTCCAACAGATGGAACGCCAAGTCGGCAGCGACCTGGGCGAACTGCGCAACCTGAATGACTCCGGCCGGGGCGATAGCAATCTGCGCACCCTGCTGACGCAAATCAACGAAGAGCTCCGCAAATTGCAAGGTACCGTAGCTGCCAAGAGCCAGTTGCTTCAGCTTCTCCAGGCTGCCCAGAAGGATCCTGCGTCGTTGGTAGCGGCTCCGAGTGAAATGTTGGACCAAATGCCGACGCTTCGTCGGCTCAAAGAGGGGTTGGTCGAAGCTCAGCTTCGGACCGCCCAGGTGCTTGGCAAAATGAGTCCGGAGCATCCGTTGGCCCAGGCCGCCTTGGCGGCGGAGCAGGAAGTCCGAGATCGACTCCGGCAGGAATTGGCCTCGGCTACCGAAGGCTTGCAAGCCGATCGGCAGGTCGAACAAGCTCGAGTGGAAAAACTCCAGCAGCAATTAACTGAAGTGCGGCAGCGGCTAGATCGGCTGGCAGGACTCCGGGCAGAGTATAACAACTTGGTTAATGATGTTCGCCAAAAAAGTGAGATTTTCGATCGGGTAACCAAGGCCTTGGCCGAGGCCAAAGCAGCCCAGGCAGCCGCTAAATCCGCTAGTCTGCTTACCCCCCTAGAGGGGCCGGAAGTCGATCCACGCCCCCTGGGACCGGGACCCCTGGTGATTTTGGGCAGTTGTCTGGTGGGAGGCTGGCTGATTGGAGCAGCCTTGGTGTTTTTGATCTATCCGCCGCCCGACGCCCAGGGACGCCGATGGACGGATCGGCTTCGGTTTGGGCGCCGGGCCACCGATCCGCCCATTGGCCGACGGGCTACGGACTTTCTGCCACCAGGACTCCCCCCGCCAGCCTCGGCGCCTTTGGTCGGTGGCGCCGCTGGCCAGGCATCCCCGGCGCCGATGGTTGGGGCTGCTTGTCAGCTGGCCCAAGCGCCCAGTCCGCCCCCGGAGCTTATCCCCGGTTTACCCTACGGCCGACGGGCCACCGATGGGAAAGTACCGCTGGAATGCCTCGGCTCAGGCTATCCCGTTGGCTATATCCCCGCCGGGACCCTAGGGAGCTTGTCAGGAGGCACAACTGGCCTCAGAAGGGCACTAGAGGGCGGTGGTCCTGGTACCGGTCAGGCCTCTACTTCTGGGGGTTCTTTGGGTGGCTTAGCCCAACCAGGCGAAGATCCTTCGGAGCCATGCCGAACTCCTGCCGATCTGCCGGTGCCGTTGGTCGAGCGTCGCAGCGGCCAAGATCGCCGCCAATCCCACTAAACTGGGTTTTCGTCAATCGGTTGTTGGCAAGTTTCATCACTTGTTTTATTTCCGACAGTTGGATAGAGGGAACATTTGTTTATTTAATTTCATAACCCCAATGTTTACAACCAGTTATGCCATGGCCATGCTGAAGCCACCGGAAAAATCGGCAAAACTCCAGCTAGGCCCCCTCGGCCAACACGAGCTTTCCTGCTCTGGGAGCTGACGAAAGACGGTTGTGCCACTTTTTAGGAGACTGCTTTTCGGGAGAATCTCTCCATCCGCCAACCGGAGCAATCCAACAGGAGGGTTCCCTGGGGCAGAACTGGACCAAGTTCTTGATGGACAATTATATTGCCCCGCAATAGGTACTCCAGGGGGTTCCCGCTCGGTTTGCCGTATCCGTCTGGTCTAACGGAGAGAATGTCCTATGTTTTAGTAGGCAGAGAGTCCAGTGGCTGGATGGGTCTAGGCAGTAGCTTGCGAGAAAACTGCCTGCTGATTAGCTGAGCCGGATAGGAGGACTCCGTATGAGCACCGCTGTAGAAGTCCAGCAATCTCCCCTGGAAGAGGGGGCCTCTTTGCCTCCGCTGCGGATTCAGGAACCTTGGTATGTTCGAGAGGCGTTTGCCCGGCTTTGGGACGGGGGCATTATTCTGCTGAGCTATTGGCTGGTCTTGCGGGGCTTCCAGGGGGAACATCTGAGTTCTGAGCTTTGGGTGGGCGGCTTGGTTGTAGTGATCTTTTATTTAGTTTCAGAAGTGGCCGGTCTATATCGGAATTGGCGGGGCGTGCCAGTAAGCCGGGAAATCCTCTGCGCTGTGTGGACCTGGCTATTTAGCCTGTTGGTGTTAGGGGGCCTGGGCTTGGGCACCGGATGGACCAGCTTTCTGCGTCGGCGCACCGTGCTGGTGTGGATTGCGTTGGGTGTGGTGCTATTGGCGGCGGGACGACTTACCATCCGGGCCATCCGCCGAGTTCTGCGCCACTTCGGCTACAATATTCGCTCTTTTGCGGTCGTAGGGGTCAATCGCTTGGGGTTCCAGTTGGCCCAAACCATCCAGGAGGCTCCCGAGCTGGGCCTGCGATTTTTAGGTTTTTACGACGATCGCACGGCGCAGCGAACCCCGTCGATTCCGTCGAAGCTTGGCACCCGCATCGGCTCCATCGACCAACTAGTTGACCATGCCCAGAAAGGCCAGGTCCATGTCATCTATATTACCCTGCCTCTCCGCGCTGAGGCCCGGATCCGCTCCATCCTGGATCAACTGAGCGATACGACCGCCTCGGTCTATCTAGTGCCTGATTTTTTCGCCTTCCAATTGCTTCATTCCCGCTGGACCACCATCAACGGTCTGCCCGTAGTCAGTGTGTTTGAAAATCCTTTTTATGGGGTGGATGGCTTGGTCAAACGGGCCTTGGATTTGGTGCTGGGAAGCTTTTTCCTCCTGCTGGCGGCGGTACCGATGCTAGGGATTGCTCTGGCCATCAAGTTAACCTCGCCTGGGCCGGTCTTTTTCCGCCAACGCCGGTACGGGTTGGACGGCCGGGAAATTCGCGTGTGGAAGTTCCGCACCATGTATGTCTGCGAAGACGGGCCAAACATCCCCCAGGCCAAACCCGACGATCCTCGCATAACGCCCATCGGACGCTTTTTACGCCGCACCTCCTTAGATGAGCTGCCCCAACTGTTTAATGTCCTGGAAGGAAGCATGTCGCTGGTTGGTCCTCGGCCCCATGCAACGGCCCATAACGAACTGTATCGAAAGAAGATTCGTGGCTATATGCTTCGCCACAAAGTAAAACCCGGTATTACAGGTCTGGCCCAGGTGGAAGGCTTTCGAGGCGAAACCGACACGCTGGAAAAAATGCAAAAACGGATCGAATATGATCATAAATATATTCGGGAGTGGAGTCTGTGGTTAGACCTAAAGATCCTGGCCCGTACTGTCCGAGCAGTGCTTACCCGACAAAACGCCTATTAACCCACTCACCTCCGGCTGGAAGCCAGCCTATTCCCCTCGGAATGTCCTAGGATAGCTTGTATCGAAATCGGCTAGCAGCCC
The DNA here is from genome assembly GCA_938042245.1 of uncultured Thermoguttaceae bacterium. GTDB lineage: Bacteria > Planctomycetota > Planctomycetia > Pirellulales > Thermoguttaceae > JANXAQ01. Next base: position 9,137 of record CALIRO010000079.1, on the reverse strand, counting down.
TTTCAGAGGCATCCGAATGATGAGCAGCTTGGAACTTCGGTTTTCGGAGCCGTCGCTTGGCCGAGCATCGGTCCAGGACAGCTCAGCGTCTCCATCCCAAAGTCCTTCTGCCCACCCGGCCTCCTGTTTGTGGGTTTCTCAGACATTGGGCTCCGGTTCTCCACCCCCCAAGGCAACCACCCGGCGAGTTCTCCATCTGATCAACGGCCAGTATTATGCCGGGGCAGAACGGGTGCAAGATCTATTGGCCCAGTATTTGCCCGAGTTTGGCTTTCCAGTGGCTTTTGTAGCCTTGAAACATGGTCTTTTTGTACACCAGCGCCGATGCCAGGATGTGCCGGTGTGGCCTTTGCCAATGCGCAATCGCTTGGACTTTCGGCCAGCATGGCCTTTGGCCCGGTTGATTCAGCGGGGCGGTTACCGCATGCTTCACGCCCATACCCCCCGGAGCTTATTGGTAGGCAGTTTGGCGGCTTGGTTGGCAGGGGTTCCGTTGGTCTATCATGTTCATAGCCCTGCCTGGGCCGACAGCACCCGCTGGCTTTTCAACCGGATCAATACGACCCTGGAGCAGTGGCTTCTTCGCCGAGCCGACGCCGTCATTTGTGTCTCGGCGGCCTTGGCTAACCAGATGCATCGCCGCGGCCTACCACGGGGAAAGATGGTGGTGGTCCCCAATGGGGTACCCACTCCCACCGTCCAGTGGCAACCTCCTGAACGGGTCCTAGGCGTTCCTACAACACGGGATTGCTCTGTGCCAGAAGAGGAAGGAAAGGGATTGGGGCTTTGGCCCGTGTTGGAGCAGGCGCCGGCTCCCTCTGAAGGGGGGTTTGCTAGCCCGGCAGTAGGAGCGGCTGCGTTCCGAGGGACTATCGGTACCGTAGCCTTGTTTCGGCCCCGCAAAGGAATCGAAGTGCTGTTGGAGGCCTTGGCCCTGCTGAATCGGCAAGGGATCCGGCTGCGATTGCGGGCGGTTGGACCCTTTGAAAGCCCCCGCTACCACACTGCTATCCAACAGAAGGTCCTGCAGTTAGGTCTGAACGGGCAGGTGCAATGGACTGGCCTGGTGAAAAACGTAGAGGCTGAGCTCCTAAAAATGGACATATTTATCCTGCCCAGCCTGTTCGGCGAAGGATTGCCCATGGTGCTCTTGGAGGCCATGGCGGTTGGCATGCCGATCATTGCCAGTCGAATTCCTGGCATCGACGAACTGATTCGCCCCGGCCAAGAGGGGCTTTTGGTGCCGCCTGGCCATCCGGCGGCATTGGCTCAGGCCATTGCCCAGCTTCTTACCCATCCCGACCAAGCCGCCCAGTTAGGCCAACAAGCTCGTCAGCGTCATTTGGCATCCTACTCGGCTCCGACGATGGCTGCCGGCGTGGCCCAGGTGTATCGGCAAGTGCTTGCCCGCCATTCCCATGGGAGGCAGTAACTAAAGTTTCCGCTGCCCTACCCCCAGGGGTTCGGTTCGACCTGCTTTAGCACGAGTTTGGCCCTTTTCCGTAACTGCTTTTGTTTCCAAAGGTTACGGAGAAATCAATATTTGTTCATGTAATTTCCTCACTCTAATATCTATCGCCAGTTAGCAAATCGCCTCTGGACAGGCAGCCTCCACATCCGCAATGCCCGCGCTGAAAGCCTCTAACCACAACGGATCGTACCAGCTTTACCGAACGGGTTCGCCCAAGCTCGCCTAGCGAACAAAACCGAAAGGAACCTCTGCTCGGTTCTCCGGCTCCTTTCCGCCCGGTTCAGCAGGGAGAGTCTTGCTAGAGGCTGTTATTCTGCCAACCGAGTAAAGCAGGTCATACAGATGTCGTCGGTCGGAGGCTGCGGGCCGACGAATTGATGGAGGTCTTCGACCAGGGCTTCGATCAGCGCCTCGACTGCTGGCGGAGCGGAAGCCACGGTATGGATTAAGCGATCTCGGCCATAAAACTGTCCGGCTGGATTCATCGCATCCAACACCCCGTCGGTAAAGATCAAGACCAGGTCGCCGGGGCGTAGGGGGACGTTTTGCTTTTCGTAGCAGGTGCGGGATTCGACGCCCAACGGGAGCTGCACGATCTCCTCCCCTAAAGTATAAATCTGTCCATCTACCTGGCGAAAAACCGGCGGCAGGTGACCCGCATTCAGCAGGGTCAATTCATGTCGGCTCGGATCCAGGATGGCCAACACACAGGTAACAAACCGGCCTTCCCATCGCTGCTCACAGAAAAAGCGGTTTAACCGGGCGAGTGCTTCCGCCGGATCCACTTCCATGGCCAAGCAGTAATGCAATTCCGCGGACAATCGGGCCACTAGCAGGGCCGCCGGTACCCCCTTGCCAGACACATCCGCCACAAAAACGGCCACTCGTCCCCCGGAAAGTTCTACATAGTCAAAATAGTCTCCCCCAAGCTGTTTAGCGGGCATATAGTAATCGAAAAATTCATATCCTGGCACCTGAGGCCGACCCGCTGGCAAAAACCCCTGTTGCACTTCATGGGCTACGGCCAGCTCCCGCTCATAGACCCGTTCTTGGAGGGCAATCTCTTGCAGTCGAGCGTTTTCGACCAACACGGCCGCCTGGCATGCCACACTGGCCAGCAGCTCCAGATCCTCATGAGAAAAACGCTGGCGAGGGTCTTGCGTGTCGATTTGGATGATGCCCAAGGCCTGCCCGCTGAAGCCCACCATCGGAGCACACATCACGGATCGGATCCGGAAATCCACGATGCTATCCGAAAGGTTGAACCGATCGTCCATCATGGCATCGGCAGAAAGGATGGCCTGTTTGGTTTCCAGGACATATTGAACGATAGTTCGGCTAATGCGGATGGGCATTTCCGCCGGTTGGTGTCGGAAGAGGACGGCTTTAGGGACGAGTCGCCCGGTGCGGGCATCCTGCAGCAGAACGATTCCCCGGTCCGCCTGGAGGAAAATGGTAAACAACGTTTCCAATAGCTTCGTCAATGTCTCCGAAAGTCCCAACGCTTTTCCGACCTGTTGGCTGATCTGCAGAAGCGCCCGCAGTTTGGCCTCTGGCCTAGCCGTCAGGGACAAACTGCTCGGACCTGTGGAAAGGTCCAGCCGAGACATCAACGTACCCGGCGCCAACGTTTGCCCCTCCTCGATGAGCATCGTGCTACTCTGGAGGCCTTCTTCTTGTTCCCAGGCGGCGGCCGCTTCTTCGGCCGAACCTTCGTGAAACACAAATTCCAAATCGCAGATCCGCACCCGGTCGCCGTCTCGAAGCAGGCGGCGCCCTTGGACAAGCTGATCATTGACAAAAGTTCCGTTTCGGCTCCGAAGGTCTTCGATGTAGTGCTTCCCGTCGATCCGCAAAATCCGGGCATGTTGTCGGCTGACAGCCTTCTGTTCCAGCACAATATCACAGTTTGGGTGCCGGCCTAAAATGGCCGTCGGCCGCTCTAACGGAAAGATCTGCCCCGGCGTCAACCCTTTCACCGCTCGTAAAACCGCCATCGGAGCGCCCCCTGAGAAGAAAAACCTGCTCGTGCGGAAGGCTAGCTTGATTCTGGCAACTTGGCTCCCGCCCGAAACTAATTTTTTTCCCGGCCTTCCGTTTCGACCCCTCTGGCCCCTTCTCCAACCAACTCTCTGAGTGAGAAGAATCACCCCAGTCGAACCGACTGAATGGCAAGACGGTATGGCTCCATCCGGATTGCCCACCCCCTACGAAGAGCCTAACACTTCTTCCAGGACTTCTTCATTCACATAGATGGGCAACGGAGGCCGACAGGTAACGGCCACCGCAATGGCATCCGATGGCCGAGCATCGATCTCAATCAGTTCGCCGTTATGTCGAACCCGAAGTTTCGCATAGTATGTGTGCTCGCGCAGTTCATTGATCAACACATCCTGCAACTGACCGCCCAAATGTTCTATGACACTGACGATCAGATCATGCGTCAATGGCCTGGGTGAAGGAATTCCCTTAACACGCCGATCAATGCTGGTGGCCTCAAAGATGCCGATTAATATGGGAAACGTCCTCTGCCCACCCACCTCTTTCAGATAGATGACCTGCTGATCGTTGATTTCGCTAATAATAATCCGCGCCAGTTCCATCTGCACCGGCATGGAAGGGTCTCCTTGTCCAAGATCACAGTCTTTTTCACCTCAACGGCTTTCTTTATTTCGATTCTACTAGCAGAAGACTCGTGCTGGCTAGAGGGGTAGCCACTGAGTTTTTACCATCTATTGCTCTCTGGAAGGATTTTTTCCAAAACCATATTGTCAGGGAGCTACTGGCTTCCCGGGGCTGGGGCCCAACAAAAGACAGCCCAAGGGACTGCTTTCTCTTTCGCTCGGATGGCATCAGGAAGAGGCGCCGACGCCCTGAGCCGTACAAAAAAACGTTATCCCTCCCTTTCCCTTGGCTCTCATGGGATCTGGAAGAGGCGCCGGAGCGTCCCAGGGGGGGTGTGTGGTTATTGGTACATGGCCAGGATGTTTTCCGGGGGCACATCTGGCTGGAACAGATGGGCGGGGGCCAGGATGTAACCGCCTTCGGCACCGAGGATTTGACAGTATCGACGGGTCTCGGCTTGTACTTGTTCAGGAGTTCCTTGAGGCAACAGCCGTTGCATGTCGATCCCGCCGTGGAAACAGATACGCCCGCCGAATTGGGCCTGAAGCAGCTCTGGCGTCATGGAAGGCCCTACCGGCTGGATCGGGTCCAAAATGTCAATGCCCAGTTCAATCAGTTCCGGGATAAACGGCGCGATCAAGCCACAACTGTGAAACAACACTTTGCCGCCCAAACTGTGGATGCAATTGACCATCTCTCGGATATATGGGGCCACAAATTCCCGAAACATGGCTAGAGAAATCAAGGGGCCAGTTTGGCTGCCCAGGTCGCTAATAAGTAGATAAATGTCTATACGACCGTTTGTCGCTTCGGCGGCCCGGGTATAGTCTTGTTTGTAAAAATCAGTGAACTTCCGGCACAAGAAATGGACCCATTCGGGCCGCTCTACCATATCCACAAACATTCCCTCCCAGCCCCGCACCAAAGCGGGCCGTTGCCACACATCGGCAAACCCATACAGCAACGCATACTCCTCCCGCCGATGGCACTCGGCCGATAAACCTGAATAATCAAACAGATCCGGCGTCGGCCAAGGGAACTGTTCCAGATCCGCAAACGTTTGGGCCTCCGCCAAAGCACCCCGGGTGTCTTCCCGCACTGGCCCCCATGGCGTTTGCCGATAAATATACCGTTCGCCCCAAAAGTTTTGATAGACTCCACCGCCTACCGAAATTTCCGGTGGCCCCGGTACCTCCAGGTGCCAAATGTCGATCTGTAAGTCTCGGAGTACTCGCTCCTTATCTTGATGGCCCAGATAGGCCAACAGACGGTTCCAAGTAGCCGGTTCGGCCCAAAAGTCCCGGGGGATGCGATCCGGCTTTTGATGGGCAATGGCAGCCAAGACCCGTTCCTGCGGCGTCATCGCGCTACCTCGTTTGGTCCCCACCTGAAAGGGGGAAGATAATTGCCACGGTGGGCGTTGCTCACGGACTCGGTTAGACTGCGCCCCTACCCAACCACCCAAGTGCCCCAAAAGCAGCTAAGAAAACTCATGCCAAGACCACAAAGAATGTGAAGGTTTTTCAATTTTTCTCTTGGTATTCTTGGTGTTCTTTGGGGGAGATTTCCCTCTAGCCCACTTAGGAGCCAAGGAATTTCCCGCCAAGAGCACAAAGGATACAAAGATTTGATTTTTGTCTTTGTGATCTTAGTCTCTTTGTGTGAGATTTTCCTCTAGCGCGCTTACGAGGACAAGCTCTTCCCACGAAGAACCTAAAGGACACGAAGATTTTGTGGTTCTTTCTGATCTTGGTGTTCTTTGTAGGAGGTACCTCTGTTTCCAGAGAGTTTATTTTGACCGGAAGCGATTGCCGGTCAGCACACGACGGGCTAGTAACAAGCCAGCCGCTCCGATCAGCAAAAGCAGCAGGCTGGCCGGTTCCGGCACACTCAGTTGCAACTGCAATATCTGTTCATTGCCCTGGCCGGACAGAATTTGATAGGTCCAGTATTGGCCGGGCAAAAGCGAACCAGCTTGCCAGATCAGCTCCAAGCCCTGATCGGTGATGCCGCCGGCAGCGGTGAGGACGTTGAAGGTATCACCGGACTGCGGCTGGAAGCCGGCCAACAGTTCAATCTGCAGGTAGCCGTCCAGCAGGGCCTGGCCGCCGACGCTCACCCAGTCGTAGCCGTTGGTTTGCCACTGGCCTGGCACGGCCTGGGTACCGCCCTGAGTGTAGCCGGCCAGTTCGACCAAGAGTGTCCCGGCCTGGGTGTAATTGCCTTGAATCGTCAAATGTCCAGGCGAATTCCCGGCGGATAGGGCAGCCCCCGCCTGTACCAGCACATTGCCGCCGATTGTACCGTTGCCACCCAAGAGGCCGCCTTGCACCACCACATCGCCACTCCCAGTGCCGGAACCGGTGGTGTTATTGACCAGAAGCCGACCAGCCAAAACGCTCGTGCCGCCCTGGTAGGTATTCGGGCCGGCGAGGACCAGGTCGCCGGCGCCGGTTTTCACCAAGCCGCCTGTGCCAGAAAGCACGCCGGAAAGCGTGGCGGTATAACCGTTGGTGTCAATATGGATGGCGTTATTGCCGGTGCCGGAAAGGGTCATGGGGAGCACGGAGCTCCAATCAGCGGTAGCGCGGAGGACGGCGCCGGCACCGCCAAGTTTTACCGTAGCAGGGCCGGTGCCGTCATTGACGATGCCGCCGGAACCAAGATTGAAGGTACCCCCTTCCAGGATAAAGGTTCCGTTGCCTCCGCTTCCGGGCCTGGCGTTGACGACAATCCGAGCAGCAAAGGCTTCGCCGCCCGTTTGTTTAAATGTTCCTGTGCCGTCCACCGCACAGGTCAAATAGTAATTGTTATCGACGATCAGCGTGCCGCCACTGAGGTTATAGTAAGTGGTAACCCAAGGCCAGTGGCCGAGACGGACACCGGCGTTTTCCGCTTGATGGCTGGTCGTGCGGACCGTACCGCCGGTTTGGTTTACCGTGGCGGTAACCCAATGAGAGGCGTCCAGGGCATCTCCCACTTGAATCCAGGCCGTAGTCACCGTGCCGCCCACAATATCCAAGGTAGCGTCGCCTCCGCCGGTAACCCGGCTGTTGCCCACTTGGATTCCGCTGGAAAGAGTGGTGGTGGAAGCGCCGATTTTTACATAGCCTGCGGCGATATTCAGATATCCATACGTGCCAGTGCCCATCAAATGGAGGCCGCCGGGACCGAGTTTACGCAATTCTCCGGTGGAGGTAATCGAACCGGTGAAGATAAGATGGCCATTCGGATCGGTCGCCTCCATCATGGTGGTCCCTGAGGTGGTAAGGGCCCGATCCGTGGAAACGCTGGTGTTCCCAGTATATTGCAACGTAGCGCCGCTGAGAGTAATGGCGGAGCCGGTTCCTAGCGGGCTAGCTACACCGGCATTGGCCAGGCTAGGAATGCTGACCATTCCACCATTGATCACGGTAGGTCCGCTGTAGGTATTATTCGTATTTTGTAAGACCACCGTGCCGGCGCCGGTTTTGGTAATTCCGTAGCTACCGCCCGACTCGGTAATCTGGCCGGTAAAATAGACCGTGCCGCCCAAGGCCGCCTGAAGCTCTACACTTTGCCCCAGACTGATATTGCCGGTGAAATAAGAAGTGTGGGCAGTATAGCCGCCGATATAAGCCGCATAACTGGGTGCACTATACACATTAATATCTCGGCCCACGGTAACCGGCCCATAGGTCCACACACCCCGGTTAGTGTCGGTACCGCCGTCGCCCAGTTGAATGGCTGCGGTATTGTTGCCCAGGGCGCCGGGTGCTCCTTTGGGCGCATCGGCGCCGATCATGAGCCGACCTCGCCGCACAATCACTGGGCCAGAAGCTGTAAAATCGCTCTGCGAAGAACTCAAGAGCAAAGTGCCCGGCTGATCCTTGAAGAAAGAAGTCACATTGCCGGTCAGTTTGGCGGAAACTTCGACATCAATATCCTTCGGCCCATCAGAGACTTCAAAGGTAAAGTATCCCCAGTTCGGCGTCATCTTGACCGTACCAGCAATCAGGGTGCTATTAGCCGAGGTAGAAGTAAAAGTAGAGTTACTGTATGTAAGTTCTAGTGTACCAGTGCCCGTTTGGATTGTTCCTCCGAGGATCTGGACCCGATGCAAAGCCTCGTTATAGCCGTTTAAGTCCAGTACCGCGTTCTCCAAACGCATGTTGATCACACTATTGTCATTAATTCTTGGGATGGCGTTAGCGGCGCCGAGTTTGACGGTCCCTTCTCGGATGGAGGTGGTACCGGTGTATGAGTTGCCGGAGTTGGCTAGTACCACCGTGCCGGCGCCGGTTTTGGTAAGCCCGGCTGAGCCAGCAATCGGCGCGGAAATGACGGCCGTGTCCGAAGCGTTTTCGACATAAATGGTGGCAGGCCCTAGGGTGCCGGTGCCGCTGCTAGTAAGCGTTAGCGGATCAGACCCGGCAATGGTGTAGCCATTGGCATAAAAGCCCAGAGCACGGGCAGTGATCGGGTCGGCCAACGTAACCGTGCCGGCAGTGCCGGTAAAATGGGCCGTCATGTTGGTGGTGTTGCTCCAGGTGGTGTAGGAGCTGCCGCCCGGCTCGGTGGCCCACAGCGCACTGGTGGTATTCCATGTCCCTGTGCCGCCATTGACCGGCGCCGTGCCGTCGGCATCCCACCAACGATCACCCGTCGAATCCGGATGAGCTAAAAGAAACTGAAAAGAACTAAAACTATCGTTACCATCGTGGGTATTGGGTCCCATGGCCACATAAACGGTATCGCCGGCGTTTAGGTACCCAAGATAGGTACCAAAGTAACCGGTGGGCGAACCGCCAAGCTGAAGCCGGGTGAGCTTGAGCGTATCGTTGACATAGACGCGGACTTCTACCCCGTTGCTGTTGCCGCTGGAGACGTTGATGGAGCCGTTGGCCAAATAGACATGTCCGGCTTCGCCGGGCTGCACGGTGTAGGCGGCGATGGCGTAGCGGTCGATGGTGTTACCCACCCCTCCGCTTTGCGTGGCGCCGCGGCCGGGATGGCCGCCGCTGCTGTACAAATTTACATACGCGGCCGGTTCCGCCCGGGG
>CALIRO010000078.1 GCA_938042245.1 uncultured Thermoguttaceae bacterium | reverse complement strand
CTTGTAGATGAGATGCGGCGAACACGCCCATGAAAGTCGAATTTGCACTTCGTAGGCAGCGATGACCGCCAGCAATAACTTCTCGCCGTCGCCTTGCGTGTATTCCGCCATGGCGAGCGCCGCCGGAACCGCAATGCCGCCAGGATGAGTCGGGCTCTTCAAATGCGTGTCATCTGTTTCATTCGCATGGTTGAAGGCGCTGTTCAGGAAAGCTGCGTCATCCGGGGCTAGTTGATCGCCATAATAAGCCACGGTCGCTCCCTTGCCGGATCGGGTACGCGTACTCACCCGGTGGTAATCCTCGCTCCACGGCAATGTCGCGCCGGCGACTTGGCAGCCGAAATTATCCAGAATAAAACGCCGAGCATGGGCTTTCACATCCTCCGGAATCTCCGAGAGTTTCAATCCGATGGCCCATTCCGCAATTGTCCGTGTCTCGTGCATCTTTCACCTCCAAGCCTGGCCCGCTATGGTCATAGGGACGAGCAAATAGAGAGGTAGGCCAAGCCCGATGGCTGAAAAGATCGACGAATCCACTGCGCGTGCGCACAAGACTGTATCTAACTCAGATCAGCAAGTAGGCCCCCTCACCCCAACCCTCTCCCACCAGGGGAGAGGGGATGACACCGAACAACTCGATAGAATTCCCTCTCCCCTGGTGGGAGAGGGTTAGGGTGAGGGGGATGCGGGACAACGGGCCTTCCAGGGGCATCGTCCTCTTCAACTGGCCGAACGTCTCCTACCAATACTTCCACTCGGCCAAAAGGAGGATGTAGGCGCCCAAGAGGGCGTTGGTGGTGGCATGGGCTAGTACGCAATCCCAGATGTTTTTAGTCTTGTAGGCCAACAGGGTAACAAACAGAAACCATAGGCTGGCGGCGAAAAGTTCTGCCGGATGGCTTAAGACGGCGTACACCACACAGGCGATCAGGGCAGTCAAGCTCAGGCTGCCGACCGGCGCCTGCCACCAATCCGCCTGCTGGACATACCGCATTAAAAAACCGCGCAAGAAAAACTCCTCCACCAGCGCCACCACTACCACCATTCCAAACAGTCGCAGAGCTATGAATCCCCAGAGCATCCAGGCGGGCTGGTGGAGAAAGGTGCGAAAGGGATTAATGCCGCTGCGGGCGCCCAGATCTAGGAAGCCTCCTAAGCCGATCGGTTCGAGCCATTTCCGCTCCAAATCGAGGCCGCCAAAACCTAGCCAGATGATCCATCCTCCCATGCCCACCAGCACTGCCAGGAGGCTTACCCGGAGGGGAAACTGCCGCCAGACCGGCCAAACCAACCCAATGGCCACACAAGTAAGGAGGATTTTCAGGGCATAGACGGCTGGATAGGCGGAGTAGGGGATGCCGGCGCAATTGGCTTCTGGGAGCGGCTCGGCTTGTGGAGGGGATGCCGACAAAACCGCCTGGTTTTCTTTGCTCGCAGGAGGTGCTTCTGGGTGGCCGGCGTCAGAAACCAACCCGGAGGGATTGTCCAAGAGGTGTTCTCCAGGGGGAGGATTTGGTTTCCGATTGGTCCGTTCGGATTGAAGCGGGGGGGATTGCTTAGCAGGGGGCAGTTTCTCGGCCGGCGCATTCGAGGGGGAATCGGCCGGAGCGGCCTGGAGGGAGCCTTTTTCGGTCAGCTGGGCAGAGTCAGCGGAGGGGTTTTGCTGGTTCAGCGCAGGTTCCAGAACCTGTTCGGCCGCAGGAAGTTGGTCCGGCATCGGATGGGGTTTGGGCTTTAGGGGAGGTCGGATCGGCTCCAACGCTCCTACCGCCATATAGACCCCAAAAGGTAACACAAAACCTAACCAACGATGCCGGTGCAATAGATCTTTCCAAACCCCACATCGCTTTTGCTGAGCGGAAAGGCCATCGGAACCCCTCGGCTCTAAACCTTCTACAGCGTTGATTCCCATACTTCTCTCCTTTGCATAAGGAGGGTTCGGGTATTATCCTATATAAGAGAGGGAGTTTGGCCAACCCCAGGTTGGTGGAATTCTAAAAACATTTCCTGAGCTCCCGGAGGGGTGATAGTGTAGGTGAATCGCCTTTCCGGAGGGCAAGGAAGTATCGATCTGCCCATATCGGTTTGCTCTCCCAATTCCATACTTTCCCTTTCGGCAGGGACCGCATGAAACAGATCATTGCTATTGTGCAGCCCTTTATGGCTGAAAAAGTGCTCAAAGCCCTTGCCGAGGTGTGCTGGGAAGCGCTGAGTGTGCGGGAGGTGAAGGGCTACGGACGGCAGAAGAGTTATTTGGACGAGTACCGAGGCAGTGAGTATGCAGCCGCTTTTTTGTCTAAGGTGATGATCACCTTATGGGTTGAGGATCAAGAGGTAGAAAAGGTGATCCGGACGATTGTGCGGACGGCTCGGACGGGTCGGCAAGGGGACGGGAAGATTTTTGTGCTTCCGGCCCAAGAGATCGGCCGGTTGACGGGCGCTTCCCACCAGCAAACTGAGTCGGTTTCCGAGTAAAATAGATTGCCGGATGGTTGGCCTCTGCCAACAAACCCTAAAGGGTGCGGGTTTACCCATCCTGGGGTGGTGAGGGAAGCAGAGGAGGCAGGGAGCTTGCCTATCAGGCTGATCCAGGGGACTAAGAAGGTTAGAGCGTTGGTTTTCTAGAAAGCAGTTCACCTATTGTCATCGCCGTGCCTGAAAATACCTCGGTGGTTCCCGAATTGCAGCGGATGAAGCCTACCAGTCTGGAGGAGCTTGCCGAGCTAGTGCATCGGGCTGCTTCCAGCGGGGTGGCGGTGTATCCGATTGGTGGGGGTACAGCGCTGAGGTACGGGGGTCGGCCCAGCAGGCCCGGTTGGGGGCTGAGTCTGCAGGAGCTACGTCGGGTGGTGGATTATCCGGAGCGGGATTTGACCATCACGGTACAAGCAGGTTTAACGGTGGCGGAACTTCAGGGTCTATTGGCCCAGCATCGGCAGCGTTGGCCGGTGGATGTGCCCCAGCCGCACCAAGCTACCGTAGGCGGGGTGGTTGCTTGCAATCTGAACGGGCCACGCCGCTACGCCTACGGGGGGGTGAGTGAATCGGTTTTGGCCCTCCAAGGGGTGGACGGCCAAGGGATGGTCTTTTCGGCCGGGGCCCGAGTGGTGAAAAACGCCGCCGGTTACAACCTATGCCGATTGCTGGCAGGGAGTCTGGGCACCTTAGCGGTGATCGGTCAGGTTACGCTTCGGGTCCAACCGACGCCGGAAAGTACGGCCTTTGTAGTAGCTGGGCTGAAGGATTGGGAGCAAGCCGAGGTTTTGCTGGGTCAATTGATGCAGGGCCGTCTGTTGCCTGTAGCGATTCAATTAGCTGCGGGGCCTGCTTGGGCGGAGGATCCGCTATTGGGAGCGATCCGGCCGGGGCAGAAGGCTTGGCTGCTAGTGGGTCTGGAAGGATCGGCCAAAGAGGTGGCCTGGCAGATTCAGCAGATCCAATCCGCCTGGCGGGAGCAAGGAGTGGGAGATTGCCAGGTGTTGAGCGAACTGGTTGCCCAGGCGATGTGGCGTCGGTTGGTGGAATTTGCCGTTTGGCCTCCTGCGGATGGGGAGTTGGCCAATGGTTTGCCGGTGCCTCGAGGGGAGTCCACCGCAACCCGGGAGCGATTTTTGGTGGTGCAGGCCAGCCTGCTGCCTAGCCAACTGGTGCCCCTGATGATCCGTTGGTTGAAGCTGGAACCGGCCGTCTCGGTCTTAGGCCATGCCGGCCATGGCAGCTTGGTAGGGTATTTTCCGCTGGGTCGGATCCAGGCAAAGCGTTGGCTGCAGGAATTGATTTTTCCTTCCGTAGTGGCGCAGGGGGGACATGCCCAGGTACTGGCAGCACCGGCAGAGGTGGTTTTCAGTCGTTGGGAACTTTGGACGCATCCGCCTGCGGAGAATCCTTTGATGCAGGCCATCAAAGCGCGTTTTGATCCGCAGGGAATTCTGAATCCGGGGCGTCTCGGTTTTGGGATGGAATAAACTTTTGTATATGTTTCCAAAAAACCCATTTGGAGCTGCTGAGGGCAGAACTACTCAGGGGGGCGGACCACCGGGAGGGAATGCCCGCCGGGGGGTAGTTGCCTCGATCGACCCGAAGGTGCTCCAGGCCTGTGTGCATTGTGGGCTGTGCACGGCCGCTTGTCCTACCTATACGGAACTAGGCAACGAGAATGATAGCCCCCGAGGGCGAATCTATCTGATGCGCTTAGTCCGGGAAGGGCAACTACCCCTAGATGAACAGGTCCGTCGGCATTGGCAGTTGTGTCTGGATTGCCGGGCCTGTGAGACGGCCTGTCCATCGGGGGTTCGGTACGGTCGGCTCATCGAGCCAGTGCGTCTTACTCTAGAGCAGTCGGATCGTCGCGGGGGGAAGCTGTTTGGGTGGGATTGGTTTCGGGAGTTGGTGCTCTTTCGGATTTTTCCCTATCCGGATCGGCTTCGGTTGGCGATATGGCCGGTGCGGCTGTTGCAGAAACTGGGGGTGTATGAGTATTTGGAGCGGGTGGGTTTGTGGGGGCTTATCCCTGGGCGATTGGGACAGATGATCAGGCTGGTGCCGCCGCCTGTATGGCAAGGGCCTCGCTTGCCGCGGTTTTTGCCTGCAGCAGGACGCCGGCGGGCCAGGGTGGCCTTTTTTGTCGGCTGTGTGGCTGATGCGATGTTCCGAGACGTGCATTGGGCCACGTTGCGGGTGCTGCAACAGAATGGGTGCGACATTTTGATCCCGCCTGGTCAAGGCTGCTGTGGGGCCATTCACTACCACCACGGCGATCCGGAAGGGGCGCGGCGATTGGCTGACGCCAACGTAGCTGCCTTCGACCTGGAAGACATCGACGCTATTATCGTCAACCACGCCGGTTGCGGCGCCATGCTGAAAGAATACGGCCTGCACTGGCAGGATACCAAACAACAGGCCCGGCGTCGATTTTCCGCCAAAGTGCAAGATGTAAACGAATTTCTAGATAAACTCGGTCTGGTCTCGCCCACCGGTCGCATCGATGCTTTGGCCGTCTATCACGATGCCTGCCACCTGGCCCATGCCCAAAAGATTGTGGATGCCCCCCGGCGGCTGCTGCGGAAAATCCCCGGTCTGGTGCTCAAAGATTTGCCGGAAAGTGAAATCTGCTGCGGCTCGGCCGGCACGTACAACTTGGAACATCCGGAACTGGCCGGTCGGCTGGGCGACCGAAAACTACAAAACATCCTCTCCACTGGGGCACAGATCGTCCTAGCATCTAACGCCGGTTGTTTGTTGCAGATTCAGCGAGAAGTCCGACACCATCGGGTGCCCCTGCTAGTCATGCACCCGATGAGCCTTTTAGATCTTAGCTACCGAGAACAACCATTGCCCAAGATTTGCTGATCTCCGACTCCCCACGAATCTTTTGGCAAAGCCCTTCCAACCCACGCAGTTGTTCTCTCCCAAAGCCGATCCGTCTGCTTTGCCGTCAAACGGCCAGAAGATTTGTTGCTCCACCATGGCGACTATACCAAATCGGTTTAGTCTTTTTGGACCACGGAACAAGGCGATCTATGGGATTTTCTCTTTACGGTCGGGTCGTGGATCGCTTGTGATAGCTGGTAGGAGCCAATTAAGCGGTTTGCTCGGCTTGGTGGAATTGGATTTGGTCTTGGTGGCTTAGCTGGAATTTTGTCAATCGGAAGGCCGCCCAGCAGAGGCAACGCCCTAACCCATTGTAACCCTTGGAGTGACGTCATATAAAGCGAAATGCGAGATTCTATGGAACTACCGAAACCAAGAGGAGTTATGAAAATAGGCAAGAGTTATGCTAGTGCCGGTTCCGATTGTCTCCCCATGGGCAGTCCTAAGCCTGTTCTTCTGGGCCATCTGGTCGTAGCCAGGGAAGCTCAGGTGTCCGCTGTCGGGGAGGAAGCGCTGTAGTTTTTCCCAAATAGCCACCGAAAGGCATTGCTTTCTACTTGACAAACGGGGAATCGAAGACACAATAGGCCAATATCGACCAGCCGGGCCAAAGGGGCGACAAAGTCCTTTCCTTCCAGGTCCGCTTCCTTTGGTCCCCCATCCCTCCGAGACAGACTGTTTGATTCCTTGTTTTCTACAGGAGTGCAGTACGATGCAGAGCAACAGAAGGTTTTCCAGGAGCCGTCGAGAGTTTTTGCAGACTGCCGGAGCGATTGCGGCGGGTTCCGCTTTAGCTGGGCAGAGGATTCCTCATGTCCATGCGGGGGAAAGCCATTTGATTCAGGTGGCGTTGATTGGCTGTGGGGGACGGGGCACGGGAGCGGCGGCCAATGCGCTGTCGGTAAAAAACGGCCCGATCAAGCTGGTGGCCATGGCCGACGTGTTCGAGGATCGGCTCCAAAGCAGCTACAAAAACCTCAAAGGCCGGTTCGACAAGCAGGTAGATGCGCCGCCGGAGCGGCAGTTTGTCGGCTTCGACGGCTATAAGAAGGCGATGGATTGCCTGCGCCCGGGGGATTTGGCCATTTTTGCCACGCCGCCGGCGTTCCGTTGGGTCCATTTTGCCTATGCCATCGAAAAAGGCATCCATGTCTTTATGGAAAAGCCGGTTACCGTCGATGGCCCTACCACCCGGAAAATGCTGGAACTAGCCCAAAAGGCGTCGGCCAAAAATCTCAAAGTAGCTGTTGGTTTGATGGTCCGCCATTGCCGGGGCCGACAAGAACTGTACAAACGGATTCGAGACGGTGAAATCGGTCCGATCATCGCCCTGCGAGCCTACCGGATGGGTTCGGGCGGAGGCATGACCGGCCCGAAACCTCCGGAGATGAGCGAACTGCTTTATCAAGTCCGTCGGTTCCATAGTTTTCTGTGGGCAAGCGGCGGCGTCTATAGCGATTTTTACATCCATCAGATCGACGAATGTTCCTGGATGAAGGATGCCTGGCCCATCAAGGCCCAGGCCGTTGGTGGTCGCCATTACCGCGGCAACAACGTCGATCAAAACTTCGACACCTACGCCGTGGAATATACCTATCCGGACGGCACGAAACTATTTTACTACGGTCGGCAGATGCCCGGCTGCCATAACGAGTTTGCCAGTTATGCCCATGGAACCAAGGGGACGGCGATCATTTCCACCTCTGCCCATACCCCGGGCCGGGTACGCACCTTCCGCGACCAAGATTTCGCCCAAGACAAACTCATCTGGGCCTTCCCGCAGCCGGAACCGAACCCCTATCAGTTGGAGTTCGACGATCTAGTAGATGCCATTCGGCAAGACAAGCCGTACAACGAGGCGGAACGAGGCGCTATTGCTAGCCTTGTTACGAGTATGGGCCGAATGGCCGCTCATACAGGACAAATTATTACCTATGATCAGATGCTCAATTGCCCGCATGAGTTTGCCCCCGATGTGGATAAACTCAGCATGGATAGCCCGGCTCCGATTCAGGCCGATAAAGACGGCCGCTACCCTGTGCCCCAACCAGGCATCCTCAAAGACCGAGAGTACTAATCCCGCCGTTTTCCTCTTCCCACCCTCCGGATAGGTACAAGCGCCCGATAGGAAAGATGGTTTCGGCTGCCTGGTGAGGTTTGCCGAACCGCTGGGGCGTTTTTCGCCCTCCGACAGGCCCCCTATTGGGGGCTTATTTATTGCGCCAGGATTTCTCCGTTTAGGCTGCGCCGAGGTTGCCAGGGATTGTACCTCGATTTCCTCTGCCTCCTGGGCAGCTTCAGCCTACTGCGGGCCATAAGCAGCGCTGGAAGTGTTGCTTCCCTCAGAGGTCATCCTCTGCCAAGTCCTGGGAGGCCATCTACTGCCCAATGCCCTTTGGCTGCTATGTCCAGCCTGGAAGAAGACCACCAGGACAGAAGCATGCCAGCCGGATGGAAACCCTCCCGGAGCTCGGAAACAGCCCAGTTGACAGGAAGGCGGCCCTTGAGTCCTGCCCAGGCCATTTGCTAGCATGGACAGTATGCATGGGGTGCAAGAGTCGCTTACGCCGATGATGCGGCAATATCAGGAGGCCAAACGGGCCTGCGGGGATGCTCTGCTGCTATTCCGGATGGGGGATTTTTATGAGCTTTTCTATGAGGATGCCAAAACGGCTGCCCGGCTATTGAACCTGGCCTTAACCAGCCGCGATAAAGGCGAAAACGCCGTCCCCATGGCCGGTTTCCCCCACCATCAGTTGGAGCATTACTTGGCGAAACTCATCGCAGCTGGGATGCGGGTGGCCGTCTGCGAGCAGGTGGAAGACCCCAAATTGGCCAAGGGGCTTGTGCGGCGGGAAATCACCCGGGTGGTAACGGCCGGGACCGTTACGGAAGAGACCCTGCTGGACCCTCGCACGAGCAATTATCTGGCGGCCATCTGTCCTGGGGAGCCGGCCGGGTTGGCCTGGGTGGATCTTTCCACAGGCCGGTTTCAAGCGGCGGGCTTTCCCCAGGCGGAATTGGCAGATCAGCTTGCCCGGATTGGACCTTCGGAATGTTTGCTAGCGGAGGGACAACCTTTGCCGCCCGGCGCCGAGCAGCCCCGTCTGATGCTCACCCGCAGGCCGCCGTGGGCGTTTAATTGGGAGACGGCTTGCCAAACCCTGCGAAAACATTTCGGCACACACAGTCTGGAAGGCTTCGGGTTTGGCGACAGCCAGGAGGATCGGCAGGCCATTCGGGCTGCCGGCGCTATTTTAGACTACCTGATGGAAACCCAGAAAACCTCGCTAGCGCATCTGGATCGACTGCTGCCATATCGTCGGGGCAGTGTGCTGGAAATCGACCAATCTACCCGCCGAAGCCTGGAGATTACCCGCACCTTTCGCGAAGGCCGACGGGAAGGCTCTTTGGCCGCTGTGTTGGATCGGACGGTTACGCCGATGGGGGCCCGGCTTTGGGCCGAGTGGCTCTCCAGTCCGCTTACCGATATTGCCGCCATCAATCAGCGCCTAGATGCAGTGGAACAATTGTATCGGAACGCTCGGCTAACGGCCGAATTGCGAGAGGCGCTGCAGCGGATCTATGATCTGGAACGCCTCTTAGCCCGGATTACCACGGGCCGGGCTACTCCCAGGGATCTGAG
Source organism: uncultured Thermoguttaceae bacterium (assembly GCA_938042245.1). Lineage (GTDB taxonomy): Bacteria > Planctomycetota > Planctomycetia > Pirellulales > Thermoguttaceae > JANXAQ01. The sequence goes on along the minus strand of CALIRO010000078.1, from coordinate 46,143 downwards.
TTTCCTAGCTCGAACGTTGCGCATCCTGCCGGAGCTGAAAGCCAAACTGGCTGCCTGTTCCGCTCAAGTGCTGCAAGAGATCCATTCGGCAATCGACCCTTGTCCAGACGTTCAGGCTCAATTGGATGCTGCCTTAGTGGAAGATTGTCCATTAAGTAGTCGGGAAGGCGGCTTTATCCGGCCTGGTTACTCGGCCGAATTAGATGAATTGCGCCAGTTGGCCCAGGGCGGCAAACAATGGATCGCCCAGTATCAGGCCCACCAAATCCAGCGAACCGGCATCCCCACACTGAAAGTCGGTTTTAACAAGGTCTTCGGTTATTACATCGAAGTCACCAACACCCACCGGGACAAAATCCCCGAGGATTACATCCGCAAACAGACGCTCAAAAACGCCGAACGTTTCGTCACGCCGGAACTCAAGCAGTACGAGGAGCGGGTGCTGACGGCCGACGAGAAGGCGCGGGCGCTGGAATATGAGCTGTTTTGCCAGTTGCGGGAGCAGTCGGCAGCGGCCCGGCCGCGGTTGCAGCAGACAGCCGCCGCCTTGGCCCAGTTGGATGTGCTGGCCGGTTTGGCCGAGCTGGCACGCCAGCGAAATTACTGCCGACCTCGCCTGGTCGAAGAACCCATTCTTCTGATTCGAGACGGACGGCATCCCGTTTTGGACATCCTGGAGCCGGAGGGCGCTTTCGTGCCCAACGACACCGAACTGGGCGTTGGTCTAGGCGAAGGGAAAACCATTGCCCTGGTAACGGGTCCGAACATGGCTGGTAAAAGTACGTACATTCGCCAAGTAGCCCTCCTAGTGCTTTTGGCCCAGACAGGGAGTTTCATCCCGGCCAAGGAGGCGACCATCGGCGTGGCCGACCGAATTTTCGCCCGAGTGGGAGCAAGCGACGAGTTGGCCCGCGGCCAAAGCACCTTCATGGTCGAAATGACGGAGACGGCCCGCATCTGCCACCTGGCCACTCGACGGAGCCTGGTTGTGCTGGATGAAATCGGACGAGGCACCAGCACCTACGACGGTATTTCCCTGGCCTGGGCCGTGGCCGAGTATCTGCATGATCGCATCCAGTGCCGAACCCTTTTTGCCACCCATTACCACGAACTGACCGAGCTCCAGCGCCATCTGCCCGGTCTGATGAACCTGAACGTAGCGGTTCGAGAATGGCACGACGAGGTGATCTTCCTCCATAAAATCCTGCCTGGAGCAGCGGATAAAAGCTACGGCATTCATGTGGCCCGATTAGCCGGCGTGCCCAAACCGATTGTCGAGCGGGCCAAGGATGTGCTGGCCCAACTGGAAGAGGAACGTCTGGCCGCCGAATCGGCCGCCTGGTTCCAGGACGCAGATGGTCGCCATGGCTATGCCGCGGACACCCAGGTCGGCGAATCGGCCGACTGGGCCGAGAACAGACCACCCCGACTTCCGGACCAGCCCCCAGCATCCGAAGCTCCAGAAACAGTTTCTTCCGGAAGCCCTTCGGCGCCGTCGACTGCCCCGATCCCATCGGGCCCTTCGGCAGACAGCCAACTGGGGCCCCCTGGGGACAGCCTCCCCACAGCCCCAATCGCTCCCCAAACAGCTTCTTCTTCGGCAATCCGCTCGCAGACGGCTCGGCGATCTGCAACCACCAAAGGCTTTGGCCGATACGTCCAACTGACGCTCTTCCAGCCGATGGACCACCCCATCCTGGAGGAATTACGCCATCTGGACCTGGACAAAATGCCCCCAGTAGAAGCCCTCCTTTGGCTCAAACGCTGGCAAGAGAAGATTAAAGGAACGTCTGAATAATTCAAAGGAGATATTTTTACACTATTTCGGACCTCCGCCAATAGGCCCAACATATAGTGGCACCGCTAGCATTAGACTCAGGATATAGTGCCCAGCAATAGGAACCGATAGGCAAAGGAATGGATCAAATATTCATAAAGTTCATGTGATGTTCAGGATTTTACAGAGCTTCCTAAATAGTGAGAAGCCTAACCCGATTCGTTCTGCTTGTGTCCTTAGGCTAGCGGTCCCCTGAGTGCTGGCCGTGAAAGCTCCCGAGCCAGATCCCTCTTGCCGCCGCGTGGAAAGCCCCCTGGGGCCAGCGACGGTCTATTGGTTGGCTTTGCTGGCGGGAGGGTATTGCTATACAGGGATGAGGCTTCTAGCCCATTGGCCCCAAGGTCTATCGGTTGACTTCGCGAGCATGGCGGTATTCTTGCAGGAGATACCAGCGGCCTTGGCGGATGGCGGTGTGGTCCCAGGGCAGGGGCCGGTCAAGCGGATAGGGTTGATGGAGGATCGGGTCCGGAACGACCTGGCAGGCATGGAGGGCATCGTGCCAAATGGCCGGCTGGAACTGGTCAGTCCAGGCGTCGAATCGGGCGCCGTGCTGCCAGGCCCACTGGATCACCTCAGCCAGTCGGCGGTCGCCCCGGCTAAGGAGGCCTTCCAATAAACTTGTATCCACATCATGGCATTTGATCTGGACGCTGCGGAGCCGAACCCGACGCCGAAGCAGCCGATGGGCCTGCTGGAAGTACTCTCGGCTTGCCATGCCAAGCCATTGAAACGGCGTATGCGGTTTGGGGATGAAGTTGGAGACGTTGGCCACGACGGTAACCGCCCGGCCCCGGATCTTTTGGCCCAGGCGGGCAATGTCCTCGCACAGATCCACGATGCCGGTAATGTCTTGGGCGGTTTCACCGGGCAGGCCACACATAAAGTATAGCTTCACCCGATGGAAGCCGCGTTGGAAAGCCTGTCGGCACCCTTCTAAAAGATCATCATTGGTGATTTGTTTACCAATACGGCGGCGCATCTCATCCCGAGCCGCTTCTGGCGCCAGCGTCAAGCCCGAATGCCGTTCCGTGCTCAGTTGCAACGCCAAATATCGCCACTGGTCGTTCACACGCAGACTGGGCACCGAAATACTGACGCCCAACGGCCGAAACTCCGCCGAAAGTCGATCCATCAGCTCCTCAAAATGGGGATAGTCGCTTGTGGAAAGCGAAAGCAGGCCAATTTCGTTGTAGCCAGTGGCCCAGTAGGATTCCCAAGCAGCCTGAACAATAGTTTCCACCTTCCGAAAACGCACTGGGCGTTTCAGGCTTCTGCTTTGGCAAAATCGGCACCGCCATGGACAGCCACGCATGATTTCCAGGGTGATCCGATCCTGCACGGCGGCTACATGGGGAACCACCGGCCGGGTGGGAAGGGGAAAACTTTCCAGATCCTGGAGTACCGCCGGCTGAATGACTGGCCGCGCCTCCGGATGCAGCGGCGCAGGCGGCATCGGTCGGCCATCATCCCCCAGAGGAGCATCGTATAGGCTCGGCACATAGACATACGGAAACCGAGCGGCTAGGCGAGCCAGTTTTTCCTGTCGGGCGCCGCCCTCGGCCCGCACCTGAACCCAAGCGTCGGCCACTTCCAGCAGAGTCTCTTCCCCATCGCCCAGCACAAATAGGTCGATAAACGGCGCCAACGGTTCGGGGTTCTGGGCGCATGGCCCGCCGGCAATGACCAAGGGATCCCGATCGGTGCGCTGTTGGCTGCGAAGCGGAACGCCGCCCAAATCGAGAATCGTCAGTACATTGGTAGCCAATAGCTCATATTGCAGAGAAAAACCCAGAATATCGAATTCCCGCAGCGGCCGGAACGTTTCCAGGCTCCACAGCGGCAGCCCTTCCTGCCGAAGAAGCGTCTCCATATCCCGGCCTGGTGCGAAAACCCGTTCACAGGCCCAATCCGCACGCCGATTGACCGCCGCATACAAGACCTGCAAACCATGATGGCTCATGCCGATGGTATAGGCGTCTGGAAAGGCCAGGCACATCCGTCCCCGAAGCCCTTCGGGCGGCTTGACCACGGCGTTGAGCTCTCCGCCGATATATTGGGCCGGACTCTGCACCCGGGGTAAAATTGTCCGTTCCACCCGCTGCCGCAACTCGGAAGCCCTGATCTCGGGGGCTGATGGTAATCGTTCCATATCTCTTCCCAAAATATGGATTCTTAACTGCTGGGCAGAGGAGCTCTATTGACCTTTGAATTACCACCAAACCGGTTCCAGCCCGCCAGATACGCAGAGCTTTCGCTCTTTTCAGGATGGGGCTGATCGGATTGGGTATTCCACGCTCCCTAAATCTTCGGGAGGTCAAGAACCCCTCTTCGAGTTATTTTACGCTTTTCGATTTTCCCAAGCCCAGAGCAACGGCCAGTTTTTTAACCTAAGGCCAAACCATTCCGCAAGATATAGAACCCTAGGCGATGCAGAGGAATCTACCCTATACTTAAAAAGAAGAGGAGGTGTTGTGAGGGTTTGAGCATGCAGAGGTGGTTTTGCCGGATGTGGTTGCTTGGGGTGCTGGTGGCAGCCGGTTGGGGCTGGACGGCCTTCGGCGGCGGCCCAAGTCGCTTCGACGAGGCTAGAGAACGCATGGTCCAAGAGGCCATTATCGGGGCGGGAATCCAAAACCCCCGGGTCATCGAGGCCATGCGCACCACCCCCCGGCATGAGTTTGTGCCGCTTTCGCAACGCCAATATGCCTATTTGGACATGGCCTTGCCGATCGGCGAAGGCCAGACCATTTCCCCGCCGTTTATCGTAGCCTACATGACCGAGCAGTTGGATCCGCAGCCAACGGATCGGGTTTTGGAGATTGGCACAGGCAGTGGCTATCAGGCGGCCGTGCTCAGCTCGCTGGTCAAAGAGGTTTATACGATTGAGATTGTAGAAAGTCTGGCGCAGCGGGCAGCGCAAACCCTCAAACGCCTCCAATATGACAATGTGTTTGTCAAAGCGGGAGACGGGTATCTCGGCTGGCCGGAAAAGGCGCCATTTGACAAAATCATTGTTACCTGTTCACCCGAGCGGGTGCCGCCGCCGTTGGTGGAGCAACTACGGGAAGGGGGACGAATGATTATCCCACTGGGCCAACGCTATCAACAGGTCTTTTATCTTCTGAAAAAAGAAAAAGGCCAATTGGTTCAAGAGGCCCTTAAACCTGCCCTGTTTGTGCCGATGACCGGCAAAGCCGAGGCCCTGCGCACAGTCCAGCCCGATCCGGCCAAACCCGCCCTGGTCAACGGCGATTTTGAACAGGCCAGCGGCGATCCGCCGGAACCGGTTGGCTGGCACTACCACCGACAACTCGCCTGGCAGGAAGACCCCAAAGCGCCGTCCGGTCAGCATTATATTACCTTTAGCAACACCCATCCCGGCCGACCGGCGCAAACCCTTCAGGGCTTTGCCGTCGATGGCCGAAAGGTTCCGGCTCTGGAGGTGTCGGTGTGGGTACGGGGCAAGGACATTCGTCCAGGTCCTGCCAGCCAGCTTCCTGTGCTGGCCATCCTCTTCTACGATGAAAAACGCCAGCCCGCCGGCGAAGCGGTCCTAGGACCTTGGCGCGGCACCTTCGATTGGCAACAGGTACGCCGACGCCTGCCAGTGCCCCAGCGGGCTAAAGAAGCGATTCTACGGATCGGCTTGTTTGGGGCCGTCGGAGAACTTTCGGTGGACGCTGTGCGCGTGCAACCGGCGGAAAGATAAAAACTTCCTTCCTAGAGGACGCTGCCTTGCCGGCGCGGCTCAGAAAGTCTCCCCTTGGCCTCGGAAGCTCACCCTGTGGACTATCCTCTGCCACAACCGTCTTGCTTAACCGTTTGGCTTAACCCTGCGGCAGAACCGTTTGGCTCCGCCCTCTAGGACCACTATATTTGGCTTCCACTTCTGGTTGAATCGTCAGGGTCAATTAGTGATCTATTTCGCCCAGTGGAGGGCCCGCTGCAGCGCTGCTTGCCAGCCGGACAGCAGCCTTTGACGCTGGGCCTCTGACATCCTGGGCAGGAAGCGGCGGTCTTCGGCCCAGAGGGAGCGGAGGGCGTCGAAGTCGGGCCAGATGCCCAGGGCCAAGCCAGCGGCAAAGGCAGCCCCTAGAGCCGTGGTTTCCAAGATCTTCGGCCGGACCACCGGGATGCCTAACAGATCGGCTTGGAATTGGCAGAGGAAGTTATTTCGGGCGGCGCCGCCATCAACCCGGAGTTCATGAATTTTTGTTCCCAATGCTTCCTCCATCACCCCCAGCAGGTCATGGGTCTGGTAGGCGATAGCTTCTAAGGCGGCCCGCGCCAGATGCGCCGGGCCGGTTCCCCGAGTCAGCCCGATCAACAGGCCCCGGGCATATGGGTCCCAATGGGGTGCTCCTAGGCCCACCAGGGCCGGCACAAAATAAACCCCTTCATTGTCCGGAAGACTTTCCGCTAAGGCCTCTGTTTCCTGGGCCGAACGGATAATCCCTAGACGGTCTCGCAGCCACTGCACCGCCGCTCCCGCCACAAAAACCGAGCCTTCCAATGCATAGGAGGCTGCCTTCGGGCTACTGTAGGCCAAGGTGGCCAACAGCCCCGGGGGCGGCAAGACCGGCTGGGCCCCTGTATTGAGCAAAAGAAACGCCCCGGTGCCCCAGGTTACTTTGACCTGGCCTGCTTCAAATCCGGTTTGACCAAAAAGTGCACCCTGCTGATCCCCCAAAACCCCTGCCACCGGCAACTCCGCTCCGAACCACTGCCGGGCTGTGGCGGCAAACACGGAGAGACTGGGCCGCACTTCCGGCAGGGCCTCCGGCGGCACACCAAAAAGGCCACAAAGCTCCTGGTCCCAGCAGCACCGATGGATGTCGAAAAGCATAGTGCGGGAAGCATTCGACGGGTCGGTGGCGGCCAGCCCGGTAAGCCGATCTAGAAGCCAACTATCCACCGTTCCAAATACCACCTGCCCTCTTTCCGCTTTTTCCCGCATGCCAGGAACATGCTGAAGGAGCCATTCGATTTTAGTGGCCGAGAAGTACGGATCGGGTAAAAGGCCGGTTTTTTGTCGGATGCGCTCTGCCCAGCCAGCGGCCCGCAGTTGCTCGCATCGGTCAGCGGTTCGCCGATCCTGCCAGACAATGGCCGGGGCAAGCGGACGTCCTGTGGCCCGCTGCCAGGCAATGACGGTTTCGCGCTGATTGCTGATGCCGAAGCCAGCCAGGTCCTTGGCCTCCAGACCAGCCCGCCGCACAGCCTCCTGAATGACCTTTACCGAGGCATGAATCATTTGTTCAGGATCTTGTTCTACCCAGCCCGGCTGGGGATAGCAAAGCGGGATCTCCTGATAAGCCGAAGCACGCTCCGATCCATCCGCCTGAAAGATCACAAACCGAACTCCCGTGGTCCCCAGGTCCAGGGCGCCGATGTAGGATTGGCTAGACATAGACGGAATCTCCTCAGCAGCCAGATAAGTGGGCAATGTAGCTCGATTCAGTGCATCGGTCAACCCTCAGGACCCCTAGGACGGGTTCCCCTAATGAAACAAATCTAGTAAAATACGGCACAGAAACCTTGCTGAATAGTTCCCCCCAATGGTGTCCTTTGGACAGTCCCTTCTGAGGTGCTTGCTAGGTAGAAAGCGGCGGCTCGGCAGTTCGGAAGAGATTGCCCAGAACTTACCCTCCCGAAACCAATTTCTTCGGTTTTGTTTCTCCAGTGCTCGTTTTTTCCCCTTTCTAAGGAGGCTACGTATGAGGAACCGAATTTCACGTCGTCGGTTGCTGCAGGCGGCCGGAGCGGTGGGCGTGTGCACCGTGATTCAGCCAGCCAGCCTGCGCGCCTATGCGGCCAACCAGAAAGTGGCCGTCGGCGCCATCGGCGCTGGCGTCGGCACCCATGACGCCAAACAGTTGGAAAACCATGGCGCTATCATAGCCGCCTTGTGCGAGGTAGATGAAGGTCGTTTGAACTCCTGGGCTCGCAACCACCCCAACGCCAAACTTTACACCGACTTTCGCAAAATGCTCGACGAAGCCAAATTGGACGGCGTTGTGGTGGCCACGCCGGACCATACCCATGCGCCGATCAGCATGGCGGCCATGCGGCGGGGCATTCACTGCTTCTGCCAGAAGCCGCTGACCCACAACGTGTTTGAAGCCCGTCGCATGCGCCAGTTGGCCGAGGAGAAAAAACTTATCACTCAGATGGGTACGAATACACAGAGCAATCCGGAGATGCTTCGGCTTCGGAAGCTGATTCAAGCGGGCGCCCTAGGGGATGTAGCAGAAGTACATGTAGGTACGGATCGGCCTATCTGGCTCCAAGGCGCCGATCGGCCTGCAGGAGAAGACCCAATACCGGAGAAATTAAATTGGGACCTTTGGATCGGCCCGGCGCCGATGCGCCCCTATGTGGCTCGCTGGCCGAAAGACCATCCCGCACGCAAACTCCGTTCCTTCCGACATGAACAGGTATATCATCCGTTTGTTTGGCGCGGCTGGTGGGATTTTGGCACCGGCGCCCTTGGCGACATCGCACCCCATGCCATGAATATCGTCTTCTTTGCCCTGGAATTAGGAGCACCCAGCAGCGTCGAAATTGTCGATACCTCCGGCATGACGGCCGAGATGTTCCCGGAGTGGAGCATTCTGCGGTTTGACTTTCCGGCCCGCGGCAACCAGCCGCCGGTTAAAGTCTTCTGGTACGACGGCGGTAAAAAGGTGCCGGAGGAACTCGGCGGCGGATTGGGGCCCGTGTTTGTCGGCACGAAGAACACCTATCCGGCCAACCGAGGCCCGTTCCGGGATGGCAAAGGCCAACCCTACCAAATGCCTGAACTCGCACCTGGCCAGTGGGATCGAGAAAACGTCTGGCTGGATTGGATCCGAGGCATCCAGACCGGCAAACAGCCTGGCTGCAACTTCAGCTACTCCGGCCCGTTTACCGAGGCCTATCTGTTGGGCAATATCGCCTTAAAGGTCAAAAGCCGGATCGAATGGGACCCTGCAGCCTTCAAAATCACCAACAACCAAGAGGCCAACCAATATCTGAGCCGAGAGTATCGCAAAGGCTGGGGCCTGGATGAGATCTGAGAAATAGCTTTGTCCCCCTCCAAATGGGAAATTATTCTAACTCCCAGGTGGGGCCAAAAGAGCTGAAGCCTTGGGGGCATCTCTCCCTATGACCCGAATGGAGTCTCCTTCTAGTTCCGAGAGGACGAAGGGCAATTGCCCCCTATAAAAAGGGGAAACCCCCAAAATAGGTCATATAAATCCCCCCTAGATATGGAAGTTGGGAAAACGGCAGAGATTCTTTTCTCTATATCCCAAGCAGCCTCCCGGTAAAGTTTGCATTCTAAAAGACGATCTTGGTCATTCAGGAAAGCCTCGAAATTTCAAGGGGGTTGGTGCCGGGAGCAATTCGCCTGGGATGGACTCTTGGCGAAGGAGTCTGGGCGGGGACTTGGGCTGCGGCCAAAAAGTCCAGGAGATTTCTCCTGAGGGGATCGCCCTTTTATCCGGGAATCGAGCCCTCCAACCCCACCTCTTTTGCTCCTATGGGTCCCTTTTTGCCGGGCATCTCAGAAAAACAGCATAAAACGCGTATAACATGTGTATTGAATGATCTTGCAAGATGTTCGGCGAATGGAGTACCTTATTCCCAGTCATTGCCAGATCCCTCTGGTAGCCTGGGAAAGCTACCTGGACCGAGCTGCTTTCTTTCCCAAAGGGGGATATTAAAGGTTGACTCCTCTTTGGGGGGGTGTGGTTTCTGGAATTAAATAGAGAAGTTGGGGTCAGAGCGTTTTCCCCCAAATATTGTAGAAATATCCCCCCATAAAATGGGTTTTCACGGAAAAGAGGAAGCTCTTTTGATAAAGGATTGGACGCATTCTAAACAGGGTTCTACAGTTGGATAGTTTCCGCTGCACCGAATCAAGCGGGGGTAAGAGCCTCCCTTATAGTTGAAGGGAATTGTACCTAGCAAGGGGAGTGTTTACATACGGGAAGGTTATTTCAATCCCCCTCATAATGGGTATCTTCCTTCGATTTTCCTCCTTAACGTCCTCCTGCCATATTTTCCAGCCAGTTCCATTTTTCCCGGAGAGGAAGTGCCATGCGTGGTAAAACTGCTGCCAAGGTGCTTTTAGGGATAGGGTTGTGGTTTGCCAGTTCAGGGGGCGGCTCAGCCCAAGAGTGGGCCAGGAAAATGTTCCAGACCCTGGAACACGATTTTGGCGTGGTGGTACGGGGCGCCAAAGCGGAGTTTGAATTTGTGTTGACCAATCCTTATGTAGAAGACGTTCATATTGCGGCGGTACGTTCCACCTGTGGCTGTACCACGCCCCGGATCAAGAAGGAGTGGCTGAAGACGTATGAGCAATCGGCGATTGTGGCCACCTACAACACCCATCTTTTTGTAGGCTCCAAGGGGGCCACCTTAACGGTGATTTTTGACAAACCGTATTATGCGGAGGTGCAACTGCAGGTTCGGGGGTATATTCGTTCGGATGTGGTCTTTTCGCCTCCCACTGTGGAGCTAGGGGAGGTGGAAGCAGGCAGCCCGGTAGAACGGAAACTGGACATTCATTACGCAGGTCGCAGCGATTGGCAGATTTTGCAGGTGCGTAGCCCCCATCCGGCGATAAAGACGGAGCTGGTGGAAACGGCTCGAGAGGCGGGGCAGGTGCGGTATCAACTGACCGTCCGTTGCGACGGCCAACTGCCCAGCGGTTATTACCAGGATCATCTGGTTTTGGTAACCAATGATCATATAAACAACCAATTGCCCCTCCGCATCGAAGGCCGGATCCGCTCGGGAATCACCGTCAGTCCGGCCTCGCTGTTTTTGGGCGTCGTGGCCCCGGGACAGAAAATCACCAAAAAGGTGGTGGTCCGAGCCAACAAACCATTCCGAATTCTCTCGATGAGCTCGGATGCGGACTGCTTCCAATTCTCTCCACCGGACAATACGCCCAAGACAGTCCATATAGTGCCGATTACTTTTATTGCCGGCAAAGAGCCTGGCAAGGTCCTCCATACGATCCGAATCGAAACGGATCTGGATTCTTCTTATTTTCCAACTCTTTCGGCGTATGCGGTAATAGCTGCTGTCCAATGATCCGCCTTCTAAGTTATAATGTCCCGGTGGAATTTTGTTGAGTGAACATGCGAGCCTAATCCCTGGAAAGTTATTCGTATCCGGGTGGAATTTCCGGCTTCTTGGCGGCAGCAGCCGAGAGCCAGAAAAGGCACCCCTTTGCATGCCTGCTTCCGGGGAGAGGAGAGTTTTGGTGTGCGGCGGAAATAGGGCCGCCGGGGGAGGTACTGGGGGTGGGGAGCTGGGCGGGAGGAAGGCGTGGTGCTATTTCCAATGGGCCAATCGTTGGGAAAGAACCTCTTCTGAGATGGGCAGCACGCGGTATTCGATAGGTTCAGGCTCTTTCGGAGCTTGGTGAGCGGACTGTTCCGGGGCAAAGCGGAACTGAATTACATACATGCCGAGCACGAGTTGCGGGCTAGAGAACAAAGGTTCTCCTAAAGCCGAGATAATCTCGTCGAGTTTATCGGTCAGGCAATGAGTAGCTCGGCTGCTAAAGCCGCCGCAGGCTACTTCGACGCGTGCACGGGCCGGATACATCGCAAACATCAAAAAGGCGGCATCGGAAGTCTTCTGATCCCAAGGGCAACAAGCCCATTGGCCGGGCTGGGCCTCGTAATAGATTCCTGGCCAGGGTGCGGGGGTATCGGCCGCAATCTGGACCCCTCCGCAGAACGAAGGCGGTTGAGGATCGTCGTCTCGATAGCGGAATAGCAGCGGGCAAGGCCGCAGAGAGGCTTTAGGCAGCTGATCCAGACTGGCAAACGGTTCGGCGCCAAAGGCATGGGCCAAAATCAGTTCTACTACCGGATTGACTTTCACACTGCCTAGGGCCACCAGAGCCCGACCGTGAGCTGCCGGCGGTTGCCAGGGCCACCGCGTTTCTTCGGAGGGGGTTTCGGGGCCGTTTTCATAGACGGCTCGTGCCCGAGCGACGATCTCGGCCCATTGAGGCCCGGGACTATCCGGGCGAATATGTCGTTCCGGAGCAGCCACCAAGTGAAATCGGGGATGTTGCCGGCGGATCCGTCCAAAGGGGTGCTCTTTGGTCGGCTCTAGCCTGGCTACCGGGGAAGAGAAGTTTGCCGGTTTGGCGAGTTCGCCTTGGAGCGGAGCTTGGGCTGGGGAGAGAGCCGGGGAGTGCATTTGCTGAATTTCCCACTGCGAGAGTTTCGACAGCAACATTCCCTGGAGTCGGGAATCCGTGGACATGACATATTCCGCCCCCGGCCAATCCGGCGAGACTCGGGCCCCTACGCAAAACTCCACTTGGCCGCAAGAACTCAACATCTCCCAGAAGCGCTCTGGGTCTCGGCCGAGTAAGGCACCCGGCAAAATGGCTGGATCCACTCCATGGACAGCAATTAGGTAATCGCTGATCTTCGCCAACGCGTCCAGTGAAATATATTTCACTGTATTGTTGAGCAGTCCGGTTACCGTATGCCGTTCAATGCCGGTGTATTTTTCAATCTCTGCGATCAGCCCCCGCCGATTCCGCGCATGTTCCAATAAAGAAGCCAATCGAATAGAAATCTTCATATCTGCCCACACCTCGCTAGGAGAAGAAAAACTGCTTCCTCGATTTTCTATTGTAGCTTCTTCCATGGAGGAAGAAATACCCTGGCCCGCCGCTGTTCGGGCAACCAGAGGGAGGGGCCCCGCTTAGGAAGCCTCAGAAGCTGAGGAATCCTTTTCCTTTTGCCCAAGGCCAGATGCGATAGGGAGCGAAAAGAGCAGGTCGGCCAGGAGCGTTTTCGGCGGGAGCTTTTCGGTGGTTATCCCACCCGGAGGTATTGTTCCACTTGGCGGATAGCCTCCTCGGGGTCCCAGATGGTGCCGGCTACGCGGAGGGGGCGACCTTGGCTTAGCCAACGATCTACTTGTTTTTGGGCCGAAAGGACCGTGCTATGGCTTCGGCCGCCAAAGAACTGGCCGATTTCGCTCAGGGCGGCCCGGCTGTATTTGCGGGCCAGCCACATGGCCAACATCCGCGGATAACTTAGATGCCGCTGCTTGCCTGGGCCACACAATCCGGCCGGATCAATCTGAAAGACTTCACAAACGGCTTTCCGGATCTCGGTAAGCGGGACCAGGTGCTGGCGAGCGGCTAGCATATCGGCTAACACGCGGCGGGCAAATTCCACGCTCAACTTCTCCCCAGTCGCGCAGATGGCGGCATGTAACCGGCAAACGGCTCCGGACAATTCCCAAGCGTGTTGACGAAAGTGGTTGGCCACAAACTGGCAGACCTCTTCTGGCATCGACAAGCCCATCCGATGGGCATATCGGGCCACCAGACGCAAGCGGGTCTCATATTCCGGAGGAGCAATTCGACACACCACGCCGCTGTCTAACCGAGCTGCCAAGTCAGGCAGCAAGTCCGGCAGTTCTCTCGGGGGAGCCGAGGCGGCAAAGATCAACTGCCGACCGGCTTGTTGTAACGCTTCAATGGTATAAAGCAGTTCCATCTGGGTGCCCCGTTTACCTGCAAAAAATTGCACATCGTCGATCAATAGCACATCGACCCCTCGATATTTGCGGCGGAAACTCGGCATCCCGCTACCACGAAGGGCCTCAATGTAATAACTAGTAAATTGTTCCGCGGAAACAAATACACTTACGAGCGACGGATGCCGACGCCGCAGCGCCGTCCAGGTGGCCTCCAATAGATGGGTTTTGCCCACTCCGGTTGGCCCACAAAATACCAACGGGGAAATCGCCCCCGGACTGGCGACCACCATTTCCGCCGAACTGCGGGCCAACTGATTCGACGGCCCAGTGATGAAGGAGTCGAAATCGGCAAAGCGTCGGGCCGGTCGGCTAGTGGTGCCCACCCTACTCTGGAGCCTGTCTCTGGTGGACCCCCTTGGCGAGGCAGTAGATGGCCCAAACGGTTTCCCATCCTTCGGGAAATCGCTTTGCTGACACGAAACTGCTGGGGCAGGTGACGTCTGAAAAAGGTTCTGTTCACCTTTCGGGCTGGCACTAACCCCCTCGTCTGCTGGGCCGAGCTGGGTAGTCTCTTTTCCCACCTCTTCTTTAAAAAGCGGAAGTGCCTTCTGGGTTGGTTGACCATCCCCACAGACTGCCTCTTTGTGCCTCCCTGGGCTTTCTGGGCCTTGGCCTGGCTCCGACAAACCTGCAGGGGTTCTCAGCACCGCCTCAAAACGCAGCTCTGGGCAGAACCCTAACACCGCCTGGCAGCAAGCCTCTAGATCTTTGCGGAAATGAGTAGCAACCCAATTTTGAAAGGAGGCGTTCGGTGTTCGAATGATCAGATTATCCTGGCGGTACTCAAGCTCGGTTTCGGCCCCAAACCACAGCTCATACCGATGCTGACCGATCCGCTCGGCCAGAGCCGCCTGCAACGTAGCGACGATATCCTTGTCGGCACTCATGGGTTCCTGTCCGCCCCGAAAGCGTCCCTACTTGGCCTGCCGGACACACTCCGGGTTAGCTCCAGAAGCTTCCCGAAGTTTTTGCATCTAGCAAGGCCACCTCGATCCTCAAAAACATCCGTAGAAGCCTCCGCAGCCTGCCGAACGGAGTAATTGCCCAAGGGCAACAAAAACTCCCCTGCCTGGCCTTCAAAAAAAAACACCCTGGGCCAGATCGCTCCCAGAGCCAAAAATACCCCAGGCAGGTTGGAGCAAGACCCTAGCGAGACAACACACCCCGGCTTTTCAGAGGCTTTTTCTCTCACCCGTGGAGTGATTGTACCGATGCTAGCACTGCTGTCAAACCACCCTGCAGGAATTTTTTTCCGGAAGCCTTCTTCAGAATTAGAAACCGGCCTCTTCCCAACGGAAAACGCCGCTTTGGCTAACCCATCGAAAAGAAAAGATTTTTAGGGCTAACTTTCCGGTGGGGTGGAAAACCTGTTTGGTTTTGGGCCCCCGCAGGAGGGACACAACCTCCTCCCCGGACACAACTTCGTATCCGATCAAAAGATAGTGTTTCCTAGGGGGACGAGGTAGGTTTTTTGTCAACCAGAGTTTCTAAAAAGCTCCTTCCAAAACCTCGGGTTCCCAATCTCCAGAGCGCCCCGGCTGAGAGGACTGCGCAGGCTTTTGGAGACAGCATTTGGCCTCTCGTGGGCAAGTCCTCCAAAGCGGCAGCTCAGGATCGGTCCTTTTCATAGTTCTCTGCTTCCTGAAAGCCGTCCTGGCGATCCACGTGCCCACCATTGGTTGCCTTTCGCTGCCTCTGTGGTTTCGCAGGAATGGCCTGGGTGCATCATTCGGCGGAAATGGTAGCCTATGTCAAAAATCTTCCATAGACCATCCGGCTGGCCCATTGGCGAAATCCAACGGCGGCATATGCCCGAATAGCGGGCCAGTTGTCGGCATCGACTCCTAGGAGCAATTGGCTTCGGCCCGAAAGCCGGGTCAGCCATTGGGCCTGCCGGGCCAGCTCCACCCCCCAGCCCCTTCCCCTAGCCGAGGGGATCAGCCCCATATACACTAACTCCAAGCTCTCCAGGTGGGGATGATCCGTTAAAAGCAAGCATCCCACATCTTCTTTTCCGGCCCGCACAATCTGCCATAGGTCCGGTCGATGCACTCCGGTGGCTTGATAACTAGCCAATACATCTTCTATAGCCCGCTTTTGGTTGAGCACCGGACAATCTAAACTTTCCACATAGGTAGCTTCTACGGTGCGAAGGAGGCGATGATGATTGTGGGCGGAGTAAGGCTCAAAACAAAGGGAACTCGCAGGTGCCTGGGAAGGCAAGGTACTTTCTAGGCTCACAAGATAGAGCAAATGGGCAAATCGGGCAAAACCGGCAAGTTGCATCAATCGGCTCTCCATCCCTGTGTCTGTCTCTAAAAAGCAATACACTAGCTGCACATCCCGGCTAGCTAGCTCTTGGCAAACTCCTTCCACCAATGCTAAAGCCACTTCGCTCCCCTCCTGCACGGTAAACCGGGGAGGCCACAGGAGGGCGCTGCGGCCAGCCTGCAAATGCGCTAATTCCACCCCTACTAATTGCTTGCCCCGATAGGCTCCCCGAAGCATCCAGGGGGTTTGCTCCCACTTACTAGGGTGCTTAGCCTCCCACAATTGGCGTACTTCTGGAGGGATCTGCTCAGCCAATATCCGAAGGGTTTCGGAAATATCCTCCGAATGGATTGGTCCTATCCACAGCGGCCCTGGGAAATTGCCCATCTTAACTAACCCTCCGAGGGGAGAAAAATGTACATCGGACCTTCGTTTCCTTTAGACTGGCCGAAAACATTGCTCCCAAAAGAAGCCCGTGTGGGTTTCCTTAGGAGGGGAAACATCCTACCAATAAAGGGGCAATTTAGACTTTTGGAGCCCTCCGGTCTTCCCTTTTTCGGGGCAGCCCTCTCTTGGGGGGCAAAACCACAGAGCAGAGCCTCTTGAAGGGATCCCAAAGGTTTGCCCTAATACGAGGGAAATCTTGAATATTCCGAATGTTTTTGGAAAATTCAATTCCTTCACAAACCGATGGGCCCAAGGCTGCCAAATTGACAGCCTTGTTAAATCCCTTTTAGGCACCAGAGTTTTTCATACATTTTTTTATTTTTAACTCCTTTTACCAAAAGGAGTTATAGCAGGTTTGCAGAAGTGAGTTTTGGCACAAATTTTGCTAATTTTTTCAATAGGCAGTTCGGGTATTGTGGACTCCATTTTGTAGGGATCCTAAAAGACCTATGCCGACCCTGAAACTGAAAATCATGGATTTGGCAGAGCTGGTACGGGCAGCCAAACGGATCAGCCATGCTGCCGGTTACCTCGAATTGGGTATGATCCCCCAAGCCCTAGGGCAATTGGAAGGGGTCAAAGATTTCGGACCATTCGAAGCGGCTGCGGATCTGATCCGAGGGGAGGCATTCCGGTGTCAACAGCGCCATGAGGATGCAGCCAAGTGGTTTCGTCAAGCAGCCCAGAAGTTTGCCAATCCTCTGAATCAAATGGCTCTGATTGCGGTGGCTCAATCTCTTCGAGCAGTAGCGCAGGGGATGCCGCCTTGTGGCCATACTCCGGGGGGCAATATTCCCCCTAATCGACTCCGACCAAATCGACCTCCTCTGTCAGACAGAAACTAACCACCCCGGGAGAAACTCCAGGTACCTAAATATCTCCGAATACTACCTTTCCGCCTAACAGAGTAGCTCGGACTCGAAAGCGCAAGGTTAGGAAGGGGCCTTTTTTATTTTCTTGGGAGGAGGGACAGATCTGATAATTTTGCCTATTTTGTGTATTTTGTGTATATTCTATCCCTTTTCCCAAGGATAAATCCACATCAAATACTACTAAATCGGCCGGGCTCCCCGCTGCCAGCCGAATAGGTTCCTCCCCTACCACATGAAGCGGCTTTTCCGTGGCCAACCGGACTGCCTGGGGAAGTTCTAGCCCGGCAAATCGCATGGCATTAACCACCCCCTCACCTACCGGCAGGGTGGCCCCCGCTAGTAGCTCCTGTTGGCCAGCAATGACCATCTTTCCGTTGGGCAAAATCTCCAGATCGCAGAGGTTGGTGCTATATCGGCCGGGGGGCAAACCGGCCATGCCCGATAGATCGCTTACCAGCACACACCGCTCTGGCCCTTTAGCCCGAATCAGGCATTTGAGCACATCCGGCGGCAGATGAAAACCGTCGCCGATCAATCCGGCTGTAAGCCGATCCTCGGCCAACTGGGCCCACAGATAGTTCCGATGCCTGGGCAGGATCGGATGGCAGCCGTTGCCCAGATGGGTGCTCATCCGGGCCCCGGCTTCGGCCGCCTGGTGAATCTGTTCGGGCGTGGCGGCTGTATGCCCAATGGAAACCACCACCCCACTGGCCGACGCCCGCCGGATAAATTCCTCCGCCTCCGGATATTCGGGCGAAAGGGTAATGATACGGATTCGGCCTTCAGCGGCCTTTTGGAACTGCTGGAACTCTTGCCAATCCGGCGCTCGGCAATGCATGAGCGGATGCGCCCCCCGGGCGCCGTCTTGCCGAGAAATATACGGACCTTCCAAATGGATGCCCACTACCCGGTCGGCGACCTCCGGCAATTGACGGCATGCCTGGGCAATGGTTCGCAGAGCGTGCTCAATAACTTCCCGGCTATTGGTGGTGATTGTAGGGCAAAACCGGCTCAAACCGAACCGATCCATGGCCAGGGCAATCTGGAGCACCTTTTCGACGGTCAAATCCGGTGCAGAAAACTCCTGGCCGCCGTAGCCGTTGACCTGCAGATCAACCAACCCCGGGGCCACCCAGGGCCCCCCCTCATGGGCCGACTGCTCCTCAGTTCCTGCTTCCCTCTGGCCAATCGGTTTCCTCTGGCTAATCGGTTCGATCTGGGCGATTCGCTCCCCCTGGATGGTAATCCGAACCCATTCGCCCGTGTCAAAACGTCGAGCGATCAGTTGCATTTTCATTTCTCCGGAATGCCGTTGCAGCGAGTACTTTACCAAATGGTGGATGGAGTATGGGAGGCCTGGATCTCCCTGGAGGAGCCGATTCTGATGCTTATAGGAACCTCTGAATAATTCAAAGGAGATATTTTTACACTATTTCGGGACCTCCGTCAATAGCCCCAACATATAGCGGCACTGCCAACATTAAACTCAATATATAGTGCCCACCAACGAGAACCGATAAGCAAAATAAAGAATCAAATGTTCATAAAGTTCATGTGATGTCAGGATTTTGCAGAGCTTCCTATACTCTCCCCTCAAAATCCCTGTGCCGGACCACGAAGGATCAAAGCAGGGGGATATCGACGGCGGCGCCGGAGCGGCGGGCCGACACATAGGCGCTGTACATCGTTATAATTGCATCGGCGGCCAGTTGGAGGTCGCTTTCCGCCGGTTCGCCCGTCCAAATACTCCGGTAAAAGGCCTCCATCTCCTGCGGATAGCCGGTCATCCAATCTTCATCCGGGGAAGTAAAGTTCCAGCCCTGTTTGGTCCCGATCTTTTCCACCGTATAAATATCCCTGAAATATTCTTCTTTGGGGTTATAGGTGAGCATCGCCGTATTGGGGTTGATATTGCAAATGCTCCGGTGATTATTGGCGCAGATTTCCAGCCAGTTATGCACGCCGCCCAGCACAATATCGGAGGTAAACACGGTGGCCAGCGTGCCGTCGGCAAACTCCACGTGCATGAAGGCAAAATCGTCAATGTCGTAGTAATCGCAGCGGATATGACCGGCGTCTCGGAAGCTGGGCAAGCGGGTAAGCGCATGGGTGCGGGCGGTAACCTGCCGGGGCCGAATCGGCCGCCCATCCCTGCTTCTGCCTTCGACTCGTTTCAGATACAAGGCGGCCGTCAGCGGATGGCACCCTTTGCCAATGAGCACGCCGCCACCGCATCGGGCCGCATAGGCGTAATCGACCGAATGCGAACCGCTGTGGGCCTCTTCGCCATGCATCCAAAGGATTTGGGCGCCCGTCTTTTCCAGGATTTCCCGCTCTTTTTGGATGCTGGGGGCATAGACCCAATTTTCGGCGTAGAAAAGCCGGGCCTGGCTTCGGGCCTCGGCTTCCAAGAGCCGCTGGACCTGTCGGATGGCTTCGGAGCGGGCCCGTTCCATGTCCGCCCGGTCCCAGTGGAAATCGGGCGAACCATCGCCGAAATAGCCCGTAAGCGGCTTTTCGCAAATGACGTATTTGTTTTGCTCTAAGGCGGCGATAGAGAGGGAGGCGTGGGCGTATGGTGGAGTACATATATGTACTACCTCCACCGCCTCCAACAACCCTTCCAGTCTGTCGAAATATCGGATGCCTCGTTTGGCGGCAAAGGCCTGGGCCCGCTCCGATGTACGCGCGTAGACGCCCACTACCTCCACATCCACACAAGCCACCTTCTGCAACGCCTCATAGTGAAACGCCGCAGAAAAACCCGCCCCAATAATGCCGGTTCGCACCGTCTTCTTGGCCATGATCCCGCCGCTCTCTCCCAAAAGAAAATCTTCTCATGAAACGCCAAAAAGACCATTTTTTTCCAACAGAAGGCGGTCGTCAAGAGAGGCAATTACCAAACAGACTTGCCCAC
Organism: uncultured Thermoguttaceae bacterium; assembly: GCA_938042245.1. Lineage (GTDB taxonomy): Bacteria > Planctomycetota > Planctomycetia > Pirellulales > Thermoguttaceae > JANXAQ01. The sequence continues at coordinate 26,222 of CALIRO010000078.1, read as the reverse complement.
CCAACCGAACCTAGCACCCCCAGCAAAGAAGAGGAACCGGTCGGGGAGCTTAGAGGAGAATTTCTGAATGTTACAACTGGCTCATATCTACCGGGAGTTGATCCCGGCGATTGCCCAGGCGGCGGAAAAGTTCCCGATCTACCGAGAAGGAGATATTCTGCACATGGCCGTCGCAGAAGACAAAGTTCACCCCACTGGCGTGTGCGGAGCCGAAAATATAGGGATTGCTCAATCCCGGCGTATCCTGCCTGGGACCGTTATGTCCAGGATAGGTACACCGATACATGTCATTATCGTAGCCGACGTACATATTTTCATTATCCGCCGAATCGCGGCCCGTCAAATATAAATCCGGATTGAGGTATTTTTCACCCACCAGCAAGGTGTTGCTGGTGCCGTCCTTGACATGGTCCAGGGTTATCTCGCTGCGTTCGTAGGCGATGCCGGTGTGCTGGGCCAGGATGGAAGCATGGTTGACCCATTCGCTGTAGTTGGGGTTATCGCCGGTCGCTAGAGCCGGGGGGCCGCCGAAAATTTCATTTCGGCTCTGGTCGCCGCAATTGATGGCATAGTCACTGCGGGCCGCTAAGGGCACTCGCATGGCCGTCGAGGTGGCTGTCCTGTAGTTGGCATGGTAATCGGGAAACACGCCGGGCCGGCGCCGAGTCGGGCAGTAAAAAATGGCAATGGGGGTTTGGCAGCGCTGGATGATGGCTTGCGTGCGGGCGTCGCCGGTTAGGCCTAGGCCCATATCTCGGATCGTCTGTTGTTCGATGTAGCTGAGGATGTTGAAGGCCCAGCCGCCCGGCTGTTCCGGGCCGGTGCCCCGTTCCGGTTCACCCACCCAAAGCCAACCCCAGCCGCCCGAAGGAAACCGCTTCATCGCCTCATGGTGAGTGAGGATGGCTAGGCCAATCTGTTTGAGGTTGTTTTGGCACTGCGCCCGTCGGGCCGCTTCCCGAGCCGACTGCACCGCCGGCAGAACCAAGGCAATTAAAATCCCGATGATCGTAATTACTACCAAAAGTTCTACTAAGGTGAAGCCATAAGTTCTACTAAGGTGAAGCCATGCAGCCGGAGGCAGAAGCGGTTTTGCCCAGCAGGAAAGGCTAGGAGCCTCCTTCCGTACCCACGACCTTTCCGGCACCCCCTCATCGAATGCCTCCTTGGAGAAAAAGAAGCACTCTAAGAAATTTGCCTTCTTACCCTTCCAGAGCAGCTCTAGAACCCTTCCTGCTTTTTATCATACTTGTTATTTTTTGCCTATCCCCTCTTTTTTCTTACTTATGTCTCCCTAATAAAGCTGGTTAAAATATCCCTTTTGTCCCTAAAACAAATCGACATGGATAATGACGATTCAAAATAGATAAAATAGATAAAACAAGGAAGTCTAAAAAGTCTTCAGAAAGAGAGTGCTAAAGTATCCAGATGGATGGAGATGCTGGCCATATACGCTCGTTTTTCCAAGAGGAAGGGGGGTTGAGGCCCCCCAATCTGATACATGGAGATGCTCCCCATATACGGTCGTTTTTCCCCGTTATGGGGAGTTCAGTTCCCCCAGAAAAAGGAGTCAAACAGAGCCGAACCAACTCAGCTCTTCTCCGGAGCCGGATGCCCAACCGTGAGGTTGTCGGGTGTTTCAGGCAACCAGAGCCAAAACAATTCGGTGGGTCTCTGAAGAGGTTTTCCGGAGGGAAGTTTTTCTAGAAACCGAAAATAGCCCCTCTTGTCCTGGTTCCAAAAAAGTTTATACTTAATTTTGTTAGGGTTGAAATTATTGGTTCTCTCCGGTGTTCTGATTAGGAACATCCTAGGGATGGAAGGAGCGATTAAGGGCATAGGTTGTATTTACAACGGAGGGTGCTCAATTCCAAAGCACCGGATTCCATAGAAGATAATAGAAAGATAGGAAGCCGACATAGCGGAAGCAATAGCCACAGATATCTGATTTGGCCTCCTTGTAGGATGCGGGCGTGGGGGGCGTTGATACAGCCCACCATACCGAGCGTATCCGGCTATGTCCTGGCAAAGCCGGCCGCCGTGGGATCCGAACTTACCTTGGGACTTGGTAGCCCATAGGGGTAACGATCTCGCGGCGGCCGGTGTCTGGTATGAGCTTACCATAACACTTCCCATTTTTGGGGTATAAGAGGGCTTTTTCTGGATTCCCGCTTTCGCGGGAATGACAGGGCGCACAGGTGCGTTCACCTTGGGATCCCCCTCAGCCTACCTTCTGCTGCAGCGGGGAAGGGGTAGTCCTTGCCTCTCCCCACCGGGGGCCAGGCCGGCCAGAGCCTGGCCCGCAAGGGCGAGGGTTGGCCACAGAGGCCAAGCCGGGGCAGGGGGCCGCCGGAACACAGGCCTCCTCCCAACCGCCTTAGCCTGTTGTAACTGAGTTAGTCTGCGAGACTGAGTTTCCTTCCCTCGGCACGAGAATAAGCTTCCCTCTGAGAAACGGTGGTATATAAAGGGATTCCATGGATTCCGGAACACCTCAGCCCAACGTACGAAACCACCGTTTTTGCCCGAAAAACTTTCGTATGTTATTTCCATACAAGCAGCAAACCACGAAAACTACCAAGTAAGCTCTGCAAAATCCGGAACATCACGGGAGCTTTATGAACATTTGATCCATTCCTTTGCCTATCGGTTCCCATTTGCTGGGCACTATATATGGGGTCTAATGTTGGCAGTGCCACTATATGTGGGGCTATTAACGGAGGTTCCGAAATAGTGTAAAAACATCTCCTTTGAATTATTCAGCGCTTCCCTAACTAAAATCAGGCTCCGAGTTTTTGCGGGGCTGACAAGGAGGGAACCTCGATTCGGCTAAAAGGTTACCAAAATGTCCGGGGCCATGTTGGCCCTCAAGCAGTCCAAGGAGTTCTTCCACCATGAAAGAAGGTGTCCATCCGAAGTATTATCAGATGAAGGTTACTTGTGGCTGTGGCAATAGCTTTGTTACAGGCGGGACGGTGCCGGAGCTAAAGATCGACATTTGCAATGTTTGCCATCCGTTTTTTACAGGCAAACTGAAATATGTGGATACGGCTGGCCGAATTGAAAAGTTCCAGCGGAAATTTGGCGAGGGCGGGTATGCCAGTTTACAACGGCCAAAAAAGCGGAAACCGGCACCTCCCCCTCCTCCTGAGGAAGATGAGGAAACATAAAAAAGGGGCCCTAACCCTTCGGTCGACTGGTCTACCAAGGCATTCCTGCGAAAGCAGGAAGCCAGGTTGTTGTGGGAGTTTATTGGTTCTGGTCTGCCCCTTGCGCGGCAGGACCAGCTCAAGGCTTTCTTTGGATCCACCAGGCCGATTCTTCATTCGGCTGAAGTGATACAGGGGGTGGGTACCTGGGCTGGCCGGATGTGAAAATCAGAGGCGGTTCGGAGAGGCGTGGTTTTGGGCCGGCACCCCCCAAATGACGGGGAATCTAATCCTCGCTTAGGGTTTTCTTATGGGACGCACGTTGCGCGAAATGCTCGACGAAAAGCTCCAGCGCTACGAAGAGCTGGAGCGGATGATGCTGGATCCGATGGTGCTGGCCAATTCCCCCCGGTTGGCCTCGGTAGCCAGGGAACGGGGGCAATTGGCTAAGCTGGCTACTCGGTATCGGGAGTTTAAACAGCTTAACGAGCAAATCCGACAGACCCAGGAGTTGCTTGAAGGTCCAGACCCGGAACTTCGGGAATTGGCCGAGGCTGAACTACCCTCTCTAAAAGCTCGGCGAGATCAGCTCTGGGATGAACTGCTGGAGTTAACCGTTGGCGACGAAGACCTGGAACGGAAAAAGTGCATTCTGGAAATTCGGGCGGGCACAGGCGGCGAAGAAGCAGCGCTATTTGCCCGGGATCTGTTCAATATGTACAAACACTACTGTGAAGACCGAGGCTGGAAGTTTGAGGTCCTGGACATGAATCCGACCGACCTAGGCGGTTTTAAGGAGGTGATCGTTGCCGTCGAAGGCGAAGGCGCCTATCGGGCCTTACAGTATGAAAGCGGGGGCCATCGGGTCCAACGCGTCCCGCAGACGGAAGCCAAAGGGCGGATCCATACCTCGGCGGCCACGGTGGCCGTCATGGCCGAGCCGGAAGAAATTGAAATCGAACTGAAACCGGAAGACTATCGGGAGGACGTTTTTACTGCCAGTGGGCCTGGCGGCCAACATGTGAACAAAACTGCTTCTGCTATCCGGCTTACCCATCTGGCCACCGGGATTGTGGTCCAATGCCAAGATGAACGCAGTCAGCATAAAAACCGGGCCAAGGCCCTGCGGATGCTCAAAACCCGCTTATACAATTTTTATCAAGAGCAGGAGCGCCGCAAACGGGCCGCCGAACGAAAAACCAAGATCGGTTCCGGCGACCGAAATGAACGCATCCGCACCTATAACTTCCCCCAAAACCGGGTCACCGACCATCGGATCGGGCTGGACTTGTATCAACTGGACAGCGTCTTGGCCGGCAATTTGCAGCCGATCATCGATGCCCTCCAAGAACACGAACGCCAAGAGCTCCGCGCCTTGTTCGGATCGATGGAATAATGGCCGCAGCGGGGTGGCCAGGCGGAACTTTTCCGCCGGCGGCCGAATCTCGCCTTGTCCTTCCTGCGAACGCAGCAATCTAGGACCCCTTCCCTGGCATGCGGCCGGGGAACCCGGCTGGCTTGTCCAGATGGGCCCAGCCCCGGAGGAAGCGGAAGGCTTGGACACTCAGACGGAAGCTCGAAATACCGGGCAATAACAGAGTCGAACCCTCCCCGTGGTGGGAAGGCCTCAAGGCATGGCAGACGGCGACACATGGACCGTGGGTCGGCTCCTGCAATGGACCACCCAGTATCTGCGTCAGCATGGCTCCAGCAGCCCTCGTCTGGATGCTGAACTTTTGTTGGCCGAAGCTGCTGGTTGCACGCGGATTGAACTCTATACATCTTTTGATCAAGTCGCTTCTGAGCAGGTCCGTGCCCGGTTTCGGGAGTTGGTTCGGCGGCGGGCGGCGGGGGAACCCGTCGCTTATCTATTGGGCCGAAAGGAGTTCTATGCGCTTAGCTTCCGCGTTACGCCCGATGTGCTTATCCCCAGGCCGGAAACAGAGTTGTTGGTGGTGGCCTTGCTGGATTTAGCGAAATCGGAAGCGATTGAGGGCCCCTTGAGAATTTGCGATCTCGGTACAGGCAGCGGTGTTTTGGCCGTCTGCGCTGCCAAGTATCTTCCCCAGGCCCGCATCTGGGCAGTTGACCAAAGTGCCAAGGCCCTGGAGGTGGCCCGGCTGAATTGTCAGGATCATGGTGTGGAAGACCGAGTGCAACTGGTGCTGGGAGATTTGCTCAGTTGGGCCGCCCCTCAGCTCCAGTTCCATTTCATCCTTTCGAACCCGCCGTATGTGGCCGAAGCAGAATGGCTCAACCTCCCTCCGGAGGTGCGGGATTATGAACCCCGGCAAGCCTTGGTGGCCGGGCCAACCGGAACCGAACTGATCGCTCGGCTGGTCCCCCAGGCAGCCGACCATCTACATCCCGGTGGCTGGCTCCTCGTGGAAATCAGTCCCATGATTGACCAGCAAGTCCAAAGAATCTTCCAGCAGGATGGCCGCTGGCTTTTAGGCCCTCCGATTCAAGACCTCGCCCGCATGCCCCGGGTCGTGCAGGCGCAACGCCGGTAGCATTTCCCCCCTGGCATAGCAAGGGGCTTCTCCTCTGATAGGAGAGGCCCGCTCGAATCATCGATGCGCCAGGTCAGCCCTTGGGTTGTACGGCATCGGCGGCTTCTTTGGGAATGGGGGCCTTTCGCTCTGACGGCCAGCCCGTAGACTGCGGCACCTGCAGCGTGGCCTCATGGCCTCGGCCGCTTAGGTCCTTGCCAAGGCTGTCCGGATCAAACCCCCATAGGCCTAGAACGTGCTTGCCGGTAGCGTTTTCCCCCTGATAGGGTCCAGGGCTGGCAGGTTTTGTTCGGCGGCATCGAAGCCGGGGACTCTCTGCCCCAAACACCAGAAGGTTCGCCCACTGCCCTGCTAAACCTATAAGCAAGCCTTGAAAAAGCCCAATGCCTAAACAAAGCCGGGATAACTTTTGGCAATCTTTTTCCTAGTTGCTGGTGCTAGCGGATCGGAAGCAACGTGGCTTTTGACCATGCATGGACGAACCTCCTCAAGAACCCCCAAAGCCAACTCGCAAAGATGGACAATAGAAGCAGAACTACCCCAATCGGGATGAGTGATCGAACATTGCCAGAGCAGGCGCCGTTATAGCGAGAAATCTGCCGAAAGGGAACCGACTGCCCAAACAGGAGGCAACCATTCTAGTATGCTGTGCGGAGCTTAGTGTGCAGAGGGCGCTTTGGCGGAAGGGGGAGCAGGGCTTGGGCTTCGTAAATGCCAACGAAGTTTGCGTACGGCTTCCTGGACGGCCAAGGGGAGTTTGGAACGCAGGAAGTTTTTGCCCCCAAACCACTCCTGAGGCTCGGCAAACAAATGATGATGTTCAATAAATAGGGCTCCGGCAGGCTGATGGAGTCGAGTTACCTTGGTATAGGAGGCGGAGGCAACATACGCTTGGGCTGGGCCGAGCGTAAACCGACCCTGTTCATCTACCTGAATCGACTGCCACTGGTTGGGATACTGTTTATCTTCGTGGAACGCCGGGGCCAAGGCGGCCGCCAGCACCAGGGACTCCTCAGATCGGCTTACCACCACATGCCGGGTCGTCTGAAGCAGCACCCGATCAAACAGAGCCGTTGCTGTAAAAAGATACCGTTCTTTATGGCTGGGGGTGTCCGGCGGCAGCCTCAGATTTCGAGCCTCCAATTCGTCGGGCGAAAGGATGCGTCTTCCGACGGGATATCGGCTTTTGTGCTGGGCGGCGGCCTGATGCAGGAGGTGCTCTAGAAATGCTTCGGAGAACAATTGTTCCAACTGGCCGTAGGCTACATACCAAACATCTACCCGGCGAAGCGGCGTTGGCGATTCGGGCAACGGCACATCCACAATGTCCATGCTAAACGGCGCCACGACGGCATTCCGGGTAAACTCTTCCAAGGGCCGACGCCCGGCCGCCTGAAGCAGGATTTTCTGTTGCTCGGCCTGGCTAAGGCCATCGGCCATGGTAGGCTGCGGAAGGCGAACGTGCAACTTGCCGCCTTCATCCACCGAAATCCCTCGGTCGATCAGGTCGGCAAAAAGCGGATTGTGCGCATCCGGTACAGGGGATTTCCCAAAGGCGCCTGGCCACTGCTCGGCCAGACGGTCCGCTCGTGAAGGTTCTGGAGCCAGTAAGCCCGAACCCTTTACCATCAGCGCCGTCGGCGCCCATGGACGAGGCACTGCCGGCAGCCAAATAGCAAACATAAGTACCCTTAAATAAATATTCATAAATCCCTTTCCGCTCTTCGGCAAGCGTCGATTAGGGAGCTCGTTTGAGGCGCCACGTATGGATCAAGGGCAAACGGCATCTGGACGTTGTCCCTCCTCTACGAGGAGGAAAGCTTACTGCCGGGATCGACCTCTGTCGAACGTCTTAGGGCTTCGATTTCTTCCCGATAGACCTGGGCCAAATGGGCAATATGTCGGGCGATCAGTTGGCGGAGCTCCGGCGGCTGGATCACCTCCGCTTCCTGGCCATAACCTAAAATCCACCAACTAATCTCATTCAAGCCGGTAACAGTAACATAAAAGTCTAACGATCCATCTGGGCGAAATTCCACTTTCTGGGTTTTATGCCAAGTAACTTCCGCCACATTGGTGGCCACTTTGGGCCCGAAACGGATATGCACCTTCCAATCCCGGCCAGGTTCCGGAATGAGATGCCAGGCATTGCGCAGATACCGGTCAATGGAGAATCGCTGCGGCAGACGTACCCGATCGTCCAGAAGGGTAACCTCTTGGATTCGGCCCAGATTGAAGGTTCGCACGGCTCGGTGGACGGTGGATCGGCCAATCAGGTACCAACTGCGTCGGCTGAAAAACAGTCGATAGGGCGATACCTTGGTCAGGGCGAATTGGCCGTCCTGGATACGGTAATAGCGGATGCGCACGGCTCGGCGTTCGGCCAGGGCTTGCAACAGGCGTCCGAACACCTCTTGTCGGCCGAAAAGCGGGTTAGTTTGGGGCAGGTGGATTTCGATGCTTTCGGCCGCTCGCCGGAGACGTTCTTGTTGCCAGGGGGGCAACGCGCTTTGCAATTTTAAGGCGGCTGAGCGAGCGGCGGCAAAAAAAGGCAAGTTCCGCTCTTCGCCCAGCTCATAACAAAGCACCAGCAATGCCAGCACTTCTTCAAAGCTAAACTCTTTCGGCGGAACCAGAGGCGCTTCGGGCACTTCGTACCGCTGCCGCTCCGGATCATACCGGATCGGGATCCCTGCCTGCCGAAGCAATTCTAAATCCCGAAAGATGGTGCGTCGGCTTACCTGGCACTCTTGGGCCAGACTCTCAACGTTGTAGCGCTTTCCAGCCTGAAGCAGTTGAAGAAGTTGAAGCAATCGGTAGAGTCTGGCCTGTTTCATGGCAGACGCTTAGGGCTGAAGCTGGCAAAACACAAAAGGACTTCTGGTCATCCAAACCTGCCTGCCTTAATTTCTCCTGTCCAACCGGGGCTACCTGGGGGATAGCTTCGAGCTGCTGGGGGTGGGATGCCCGTTGGACCTCCGAACCGGATGAACCGGAATGCTCCTGCCGGGGTGAACCGACCGACGGACTTACCGCACTGGCTACTTCGAGGCCGCTGCCGGATTTGGGTATCCACCCGCTGGAGGCCGGCGGTTCCGGAGCTTCTGGCATCGGTGGTTCCGATGCCGGCTTGCCTGGCCCGGGAACCGGATGGGCTTGACCAGAGGAATAAGGCCCTGGAGCTGCTGGAACCTGGCCAGGTGCTGCTTGGCCTGGAGTGGTTCCCTGATGTTGCTGGTAGTCGCCTCGGCTGAGCACCCGGGGCAGGGTGTAGCCGTAGTCTAGATACAACGCCGCATCCCGCTCTCGGGCCCGGCGAACCGCATCGAAGTAGGCCTTGGCCGGCCAAGGCCCCTCGGCTAAGTACACCCCATTATACTCTAATAACGAGCCCTTCCGATAGTGAACAAGTGCTATCGACTGATTATAAGCAGCCAGGCTGCGATAGAAATTGTTTTTTGACTCGGCTAATCGGCGCAGGGATTCCAAGCGGAGAAAAATGGCGCCTGCGCCGCGGGTTTCTTCGGTTTCTGCGCCGAGTTCTACGATCGTTTGGAAGGTGTCGGCGTTATGTTTGGCGGCTTGGAGTCGGCTGTACGCAGTACGCATCAGTTCATATGCACCTTCCAAATTGCGGATTGCCTGGGCGATCTGATGGGAGACCTCCAATTCCGCCTCCTGTAACAAGGCTCGCTCTTTGGCTAGGTTCAACTGGGCGTTGCGCACGGCGGCCAATTCCCGGCGAAAACCGATCGGGATATCCAGCTCCAGCCCAAACGCCCATTCCTGGTACCGCCCGCTGGTAAGACTCTGATAGGCGGTGATATGAGCGTCGTCATACCGTTTGCTGGCGATTAGATCATCGCCCAGTCCGAGCCAGCGATACCGACCCACCGCATCCAACCGGGGCAACAGAAAATTCTTGGCCGCTATCAACTCCATCTCCCGCTGCTTGATCCGCCAGCGGAGCCGACGCAATTCCACACTCCGAACCAACGCCTCCTGGTGCACCTCGTCCCAGGGAAAGGTGATCTTCGCCATGGTCGGCTCGTCCGAAGGCCGAAACAGTCGGCCATCCGTAGCCGAAATACCCATCAGATAGCGTAAATTATTTTCCACTGTATAGATTCTGTTCAGTGCTTCCTGCACCAGACTCTGGTAAAGGAAATATTGTTCGCGGACCTGACTTTCGGCGGCCCGAGTACCCCCTCGAGCCCCTAGTTCCAGCTTGGTCTTGGTGGCCATCCAGGTCTCCAGCATCGCATCTCGGGCCTGTTTGGCCGTCTCCAGCTCGTGATAGGCCAGCCAAAGCTCCCAATACGTCCGCTCCACATCCATGACTAAGTTCCGAACCGCCGCCTCAAACTCCGTCAGGCGAATATCGGTATGAATCCGGGCTAGCACAATACCGTTATACACCCCCGGTCGGGCCCCTGGACCGGCAATCCGGTTAAACTGCACGCCCGCTCCCTGCAAGAGCGGTTGCCGAATCTCCGCCTCCCAATCCACATACCAATCGCTCGGCCATCGGCGCAATCCCGAATTATTCCATTCGTAATTGACATGTTGCCGCAGCGCGGTGGTGCCGCCGGTGGCGTTGGTCTTCGACAGTTCTATCGTAAAGGTTCCCTGATCGCTTTGCCGGACCGGGAGGAAAGCCTGGCCGAACAGCCCCCCCACGATGCGGTAATTCTGCGGCCGATCGCCACGGGACCAGAACACCGAGCTAGCCAATTGGGCGTCGAAGGCAGCCAGAGCAGCTTCGGTGCCATACTGCGGATGGCTTTCCGCCAGGGCCGGATCATAGACTGTGGCCAAGGCGTCTGGCGCTCGGGTAATGGCCTCCGGGGAAGTAAGCACTTGACCACCCAATTGCCGGAGCACCTTACTGTTCAATAGAGCGTTTCGGACGGCTTCCTGAAGGGATAGGGGCGTCGGGTCTAATTGATCGGGATTTTGGAGGGTGAACGGACGGTTTTGCTGGCCGTCGATGGCTACCTCGTCTAGACTTTCCACATGGGCATCGGGATATTCGATCTGGGTGGCCTGGCCAATGTAGTGGGATAGATCTCCGTCTTCAAATAGATAATACGGCTGCTGGGGCCGACAGCCTGTGCTGGCTAGCCAGCCCAGGCCACCAATAATCACCCAGAAGAAATAGAGTGTCGAAGAAAAGCGGCGCATTGCAGTGCCTTCCTGAAGGTTAGAAAACTTGGCGTACCAGTTATCGGCACTGCAATCGTTAAACTTTGACAATTCCTTGTAGTCTGAAAAACCGATAAAAGGTCCTTATTTTTTCTATTTTGTGCAAATTATCTATTTTGCCTCCAAGATTGCCTTATTTTATCTAGCCACATTTACCTAGAGAGGAGCCCCCTCCCTACTCTCCTGCTTTTCGATAAAACTTCTCTCATCCTATCAACCTCCTTAAGCCGAATAGATAAACAACTCTCAGCTTTCTTTTCCCCCAGGAGGAAAGTTCCAATGGTAAGATGGGTAAAATGGGTGATGATTTTGGTTCTTTTGGGCCTCATGTGGGCCTGGGGTATCCCACCCCAAGCCTGGGCACAACAAAAACCCCCCTTACCCCCTCCGGGATCGGTGGTCCCGCCTTCAGGAGCGAAGCCCTCTACGGGCCCCGCTGCAGCACCGCTGGGGCCAGCTCATCCAGAGCTGCCTTCCCCCAAAGCCAGCCTGCCGGGCAGTGTGGTACCTCCGCCGGAGTTTTCCCCGTATCCGTATCCTCCCGCCGAACGCCTGGTACCGGACGCCAAAACGCTGATTCAACAACGCGCAGCTCAGGACACGGCCGCACGAAACCGTCGCCTAGCAGCGCTGAAATGGTTCGGATATTCCAACTCCCGACCTGTTGCAGGGGTCGATTGTATCCACAGTGATTATTCGCCCAGTTGGACTGCCAATAACCCCCATTATCCGTTCCGGTGGATGGGGATCGGACCGGCCTGGGTCGCTTGGCTGCCAGCTATCCCCTCTACCCGATAAAACGCCCTGGCTTGCCTAAATAGCTAGCAGGTCTTCCAGAAGAAGCAGGAGGGGGATTTCTTCGGCCCCATCGATGTAGGGCTGGAACAGAGGAAGGACAAGGGCCGCCATCCCATTGGGCAGGCGGCCCTTGTAATTTCCGTGTGTTATTTCCCCGCCAAACTAACCGCCCATCCAATCCAAAATCCCGCCCTAATCACTTCCTTCTCCCCCGGACGGGAAACCTCCTATTTTTCTACTAAATCCCGGATCATGATCCAGTCCGGAAGACCTTTTGTAGGACTATTTGGGGGAATAATCGGCACCTGAATCGGGTACGCCATGGTGCCACTCCGCCAAACCCTAGAAAAATCCCTGTTTTAAGAGGCATGAAAGGAAGTTCATTCTGCCTGTATGGCCTGCTGTCAACCGCTTGCCCCGCTCGCAGAACAGGCAAAGAAAACAAACCCACGAAAGATCTCTGTGTAACCCTCCTGAGGCACTAAGCCGAAGAACTCCCCAGGATTCCTCCAATAAAAATGGGAAATATACACAATATGCGAAAATTGCATAAGATACAGAAATATTTCAATTTTCCGAGGCAGCCCCCCTCTTTTGGATTTAGGAAAACCTGCTAAAATTAACATACCAATAGCTTGGTGGGGTTAAGAAAAATTGACACTTTTTAGCCTTAGCCAACTCAACTGCGTTTGTTTCTTTGGCAGAGCAGTTTTTGTAAGGGAAAGGCTTTGTGGAAATGGTTTTCGGGAGGAGGGAGAGCCAGCCCCTATAAGAAGGGCCTTTTTTGAAGTTGTAGGGGCTTTTCGCTTCCCCCGGAAGAGGTTTCAACAGAGCCTAAGCGGTAACCAGGCTGTTCAAGGTCTGTACCAGTAAGCCTGACTGGAGTGGGTTTTCCGATTATTTTCCAGACTAGGAAGGTTTTGCAGGCCCACCGAGGTTCGATGGAGGGCCAGGCAAGCTACCTGAGAAGCTCCCTGTAGTGCACCTTGGGTGGAAGGATTTCGAACGGGTTTACCCGGAACAATCAGCCTTTTTATTCGCGGCTTTTATAGCGGGTCTTATACAAGGGGCATCTGGCCCCACAGGGGGGTTGATGAGGAGAGCGATTTTTCAGGTTGCCCAAGGGGATGGCCACCAGAAGGTTTCCAGGGCATGGTGTTCCTGCCTGGAGCCAGCACAATTGGTTTTTAGAGAAATGGTTCTCGGATATCCATTGGCAGATAGGACGTATAGCCCTTCTGGAGAGCTCTGCGGGTTTGGTGTCTGAGAGTTCACTGGCTGAAGGGAACGGATAATCGGCATGGGGAGGCTACGGGCACACCAGGTGGCGGTCGGCAATGTACCGAAAGGAGGCTGAGCCGTGGTGGGGTACGACGCACTGATGAAGGATGTTTTGGCGGTGATCTTGGCTGGAGGACGTGGGGATCGGTTGCAGCCGTTAACTCGGGATCGGGCCAAACCGGCGGTGCCGTTCGGCGGGGCCTATCGGATTATCGATTTCACGCTCTCCAACTGCCTGAACAGCGGCCTGCGCAAAATCCTGGTCCTGACCCAATACAAAGCCATGAGCTTGGACCGGCACATCAATATGGGCTGGAATCGCTATTTTTGCCGGGAACTGGGCGAATTCGTGGATGTAGTCCCCCCGCAGCAACGCATCGATGCCAGTTGGTACCAAGGCACTGCCGACGCTGTCTATCAGAACATCTATGCCATCGAGAAAGAACACCCCAAGTATGTGGTCATCCTCGCTGGGGACCACATTTACAAGATGAACTATCGGCTGATGTTGGAGGCCCATATTGCCAAACACGCCGATGCCACCATCGGACTGCTGCGGGTGCCGGTGGAAGAAGCTCGGGGCCGATTCGGCGTAATGGAAGTAGATGCAACGGGCCGAGTGCTTGGTTTCCAAGAAAAACCAGAACATCCTACGCCCATCCCGAACGATCCCACCCACTGTTTGGCCTCCATGGGGATCTATGTGTTTAATGCCCCCTTCCTGTTTGAGGAATTGTGTCGGGACGCGACTCGGCCTGGAAGTAGTCATGATTTCGGCAAGGATGTGATCCCGGCCATTGTCCCCACAAGCCGGGTTTATGCCTATGAGTTCCTAGATGAAAACCGCAAAGCCACTGCTTATTGGCGGGATGTTGGCACGCTGGACGCCTACTACGAAGCGAATATGGACCTCGTGGCGGTGGATCCCTTGCTCAATCTTTATGACGAGCAATGGCCCATCCGTACCTATCAGCCAAATTATCCCCCGCCGAAGTTCGTCTTTGCCGAAGAAAAACGTCGTGGTCAGGCCCTGGACAGTATTGTCTGCTTGGGCTGTATTGTTTCCGGCGGTACGGTGATCCGCTCCATTTTGGGACCCCGGACTCGGATCAATAGCTATGCCGAGGTTACGGATTCGATCCTGCTGGGCGAAGTGGATATCGGTCGATATGCAAAAATCCGCCGGGCCATTATCGACAAAGGAGTCCGGATTCCTCCAGGGGTAGAAATTGGTTTTGATCCCCAGTTAGACAAAGCCCGAGGCTTTGATGTAACGGAGAACGGAGTTACTGTGATTGCCAAGGCCGACGGGGTGGAGCATTTTCCTGTGCCGCCCCCGAAGTTTGCCGGGGTTCGAATCCCCAGCGCCCCCCAGCTAGGAACATTTGTGCCTCATTCCCCGCACCCAGCCTCCCAAAAGACTCTTCCGAACTCTTGAAAACCGCTGCCGGCCAAAACCGGTGGGCAAACCCGGCTCTTGTGGGTTCCGCATCCCTAGGCCCCGCTCCCTGCTCAGTCTGCATGCACAAATATACCGCGGTTTTTGGAAAATCCCCCTGGCACTACCTAACGCAGAGCTCTTTAGCCAGCCTGGTTTCGAGAGGAGGGAGCTGGGCATAGACGGCTTCGATCAGTTCCGGCCCAATCTGCGGAAGGCCTTCCAAAGCACCGGCCAGCAGCGCCAGATTGGCTAGTCGGTTGATCTGCCGAGGAATGCCCCTGCTGAGCTCATGCAAACGCTGCACTGCTTCGGCCGTGAAGATCGGTTCGGATCGGCCTGCCCGCCGAAGAGCCTCTTGGACGTAGCGCTGGGTGTCTGGCAGTTCCCAGGGTTCAACAACCATTTGGAGGTCCACCTGGTCCAGGAGGCTCCGGCCCAATTGGCTGAGGATTTCCCACCGGCCCGCCAAGACTACCGTCACAGTCCATTCAGGTCGATTTATACACCCCAAAAGACGGGATATAGTTTCTCCGCCCTCTTTGCTCACCGATTCCATCTGATCGAAGAGGATGACCACCGGCTGGCCTACCCACCAGGCTTCCCGAAATCGGTCGAATAGCTGCTGCCACAGCAGACAAGAGGGGCTTTGAGGAGTGGGCATCCGACCTAAGCCTTCCAACAAATCCCAAAGCAATTCCGAGCGTTTGGCCCCGGCTACACTAATCTGGACAACGGGTTGTCCGCACCGCCGCAGTTGGGCCGAAAACACTTCCAGCAGCAGGCTTTTGCCCGTCCCGGCTGGCCCGATCAAAAGCCCGATCCGCTGCCGATGCTGGACCAGATAGTCCAATCGGGCAAGGGCTTCTTCATGGATCCCACTAAGGAAAAACCCCTTCAGGTTCAATCCCCCGACGAATGGTGCACCATTTAACCCCCAATAAGAGTAATCCATGCGGAGCCCACATTAGAACGAGTCGAAAATCCAGTAAAATCAGAAGAACTTGTTTCCTCTCCTTTTTCGGTAAGATACCTCAGGTAGCTTCAGCCACCCTAAAAGAAATCATCCAATGGGGGGATCATATCCCTTCTAAAGTATTAACATCGGGAACTTCTTCCCAGTAATACCCCCCTCGATCATTAGTTAATTTACCCACTAAAAGTAGTATAATTTGAATAATCTCCATTAAATCCTCCCAGCCGGGGCGATGCCAAGGCTATCGCCCCGCTCCGGGATCCTGGAGGAACCTACCCATCTCCGGTGAAATCCCTCTTGGCAATAGGGCTGCTAGAATAGACGATGGCTTGGCATTGGCATCCACAGGAATCTGGGTTTAAATCTCCCCAGCAGAGGCCTTCCGGATGAGCGAACGGTTTTTTAGTGCCGCACCGATCCAATCCGACCGGGTGCTTCTTACTGGGCCAGAGGCCCATCATCTTTTGCACGTCATGCGTGCCAAGCGGGGGGACCGGGTAGTGCTTTTCGACGGCAGCGGCTGGGAGTTCGAGGCAGAACTGCTCCGGGCAACTACCCAAGAGGCTCAGTTGCTGATCCTCCAACGGACTTATGTGGATCGGGAATTGCCCGTGGTGGTAGTCTTGGCTGTGGCCATGCCCAAAGGCGAGCGGCAGAAATGGCTGGTGGAAAAGGCCGTCGAGTTGGGGGTGGGACGGTTTGTGCCATTGGTCGCTGCTCGCTCGGTAGCCCAGCCCGGCCCGGCAATGCGGGAACGGCTCCAACGCATCGTCATTGAAGCGAGCAAACAATGCGGCCGAAACATCCTGATGCAGATTGCGCCGCCTATGAGCTGGACCCAGTGGCTTTCGGCCTATCCGACAGCCCAACTCCGGTGGATCGCTGATCCCAGCGGGCATTTAGTTTGGCCGGAATACCTCCGGAGCTTCCAGAAATGGTCTGGCGAGCTTGCTCTGCCCTCTGAGCCGACTCTTGGTTTGCCGACCGAGCAAGGTCGGCCGAGTAAACCTATCTGGACCGTTACGGTAGGGCCGGAAGGGGGCTGGACCCATTCCGAACGGGCTGAGGCTCAGGCTGCGGGTTGGCAATTGGTCAGCCTTGGGCCTCGGATTCTTCGCACGGAAACCGCTGCGGTGGCTTTCGCTTCTCTGCTTAGTGCATGGGCTAGCTGCCAGGGCGGCCGCCCGGTGGGGGTGGGGTAGAGAGAGGTTTTCGGCCAGAGCCGGAACGCCTGCGCTGCGAAGAGGCCTTTTCCAGGGGCGCATTGGCCGGTTCGAGCACCAAGCTAGCCAGGGCCTCTATGAGCCGACGTACTAGCTCCGCATAGCTGGTCTCTAGCAGGAGGGCTAATTGTTGCTGAGTGTGGCGATTTTGGTTCATTTGTTCAACGGTCCGGAGAGCTCCCTCTCGGGTAAGGGGCCCGCCGGTACCCACTCGGCTAAACAGTTCGTCAAAATCTTCCTGCCGCCAGCCGTCAAAAAGTTCGGGCCGCTGGGAAATCAGTTCCCCCACCGCCGGATTGCTTTGCCGATCCAACCGGCGATAGAGCCGTTGCACCGGCTGAAAGAGAAGTTCCTCACTGCAAACCCCCAACCCTTCGGCCAATCGCTGCAAGGTTCGCCAGTGGGGACGTGTTTTGCCGGTAAGCAGACCTCGGATGGTGCGGCGATCCAAACCCGTGCATCGACTTAACTGGGCCGCTGAAATCCCCTGTTGCGCCATTAGCCGTTGAAGATTTTCACCCACTAAACTGCTCATAAGAACACTCCTCAAGTGTTTATACTTGTGTATAGACGACCGAGGGCGCCTTGTCAAGTCCCCGCACCTGCCGGATCTGCTATGCGGACCAGAGCGAATTGAAGGAACAGGAGTTGGAGATGCTTTCCGCCTTTCCGGCCCGCAGCAGCCCCCCTCCTGTGGTAACACTATATCGACCATCCCACCACGAACCGATCTGCACCTGGCCTCCGTGAACATTCGCACAACCTAGCCGATCTGGAAATTGCCCTCTTGGCAGGACTCCCCTCATGACGGCCAAGGCATTGGTCAACTGGTGGCGCCCCCTACAATCTTGCTCGACACCGGCTTGGGATGGCACCAAGATACGCTGAAGCGGGTTTCTCTCTGCTGAGGTGGACCGAGTTCCGCGAAACCTATGTAAAACTTTGAACATAATATGAGGTTGATGACCATTTCATACCTTCCTTTGCCCTGGGCTGCCCCAGCAGGGTAGGAGAAATCGGCAGAGAACCTAGGCAAACCCCGGAAGATCACAGGCACCTTAGAACGAAGGAATGCCTTCCTCTGCCGATCGGTCTCCATTACCGGGGGCTATCTACTAGGCGAATATGGGTAGTACCATTATATGGGGAAGCAATCGGCGGAGGTCGGAAATAGCACCAAAATATCTGGTTGGAATTCATCAGAGGCTTCAGAATAAATATTGCTACAGGTATGGACCATCTAGACTCCCTTGGCAGTGGGCTGGTGCTGGTAGGTTTTTTTGTGGTGGCGTTTTTGTATGCGGCGGTGGGGCATGGGGGGGCTTCCGGGTATCTGGCCGTCATGGCTTTGGCGGACTTTCCGCCGGAGACGCTGAAACCGACCGCATTAGGGCTGAATATTTTGGTCTCTTGCGTTGGATGGATGCAGTTTTGGCGGGGGGGATTTTTTTCATGGCGGCTTTTCTGGCCATTTGCCGTCGGCTCGATCCCGATGGCATTTCTGGGCGGCTATATGCAGTTGCCCTCGGTGGTGTTCAAAAGGATTTTGGGGGGGGTGCTGTTGGGGGCCGCCCTCCGAATGGTGATGCGCCCGGTGCCTGAACATGCAGGTCGGCCGGTAGCTTGGTGGGCGGGGTTAACCGTAGGGGCTGGTATCGGGCTGCTTTCGGGAGTAACCGGGATCGGCGGCGGCATTTTCCTAACGCCTTTAGTGCTTTTAGCAGGTTGGGCCAACGCCAAACCGGCTGCCGCTCTCTCGGCGGCCTTTATTTTATTCAACTCAGCAGCCGGACTGGCCGGCCATCTGACTGCTGCCGCCTCCTGGCCTGGGGGATTTGCTTGGTTAGCCTTGGTAGCCGGAAGCGGAGGGCTGCTTGGGGCCTATGTGGGCAGCCGACTTGCCAACCCGCAGTGCCTCTGCCGTTTCCTGGCGGTGGTGTTGCTGATAGCTGCCGGTAAACTTCTGTTGGGCCAATAGATACATTAATGTCCATTTATCCGGTGGGCCCCTGTTGAAGCCGGTGAATCCTTTTCTGGGTACTGATAGGCGGATCAATATAAAAATGTTTATTATGCTGATTTCCCCGGACTCCCTGCCCGCAGCCGACCTGTCCTTTGGCCGGGCACTAGCCAGGCACTGGTCAGACAGACGAAGCCCAAAAGAGCTATCACGATGCCTACGATGAGCCAATTGGTGGCCGAGGCCACCTGCTGCTTATATTGACTCATCGGCGCATCGGACAGCAGGTCTAATTGCCTGGGCAGACTCTGCCAGGCCCAATAACTTTCCAATAAGGTCAATTGGTCGGTAGTCTTTTGAAGGGGAGATTTGTGCCCTTCGGGTGGGGGTAAGTGCCAGGTGATCGGCTCAGGCACGTGGGGTTTTTCCGGCCAAGTCCAAACCAACAGCCCTAACCAGGCCAAAGCCACTCCTATAACGAGGCTCCCAATGCTAATCAGGCGGTGTCGAACCCCCCAGCGGGTAGGCAGACCATCCCTCGGCTCCGCCGGCACCAAAGGTAACCGGCGCAGTGCCAACAAAGAAGGCACTTCTAGCTCCTGACCACAGGAACATCGGATCGCCTGACCTGCTTGAGCCGGTTCCACCGCCAACTCTTGCCCACAAGAACATCGCAAAAGATATTTTTTACCCATTGGGAATTCACCCCTATAATTTGAAACCCCACAGCCGAATGCAGCTGGCTTCCTCCTTCCCCGCTACGTTCTCGGTCTCCAATTAGCCTACCCAAAACAGCCAAAAACTTTCCCACCAAGAACCCTAAGAACACGAAAAGGAAACGTAAGCAAAAAACTCACCCTCAGAACACAACAAATGGGAAAAATATTTCTTCGTGCCCTTAGGGGTCTTTGTGTGAAACCTCCTCTCTCCAGATGGCTTCGTAGGCACAATCTCCCACCAACAAGACAAAAAAACACACGATTTTTTGTTTGTGTTCTTGGTGGTCTTTGGTTGAAACTCCTTTTGGATGGTTTGTGGAAATTCTGGTGATCTTCGGATGAGCTTCCTGGACCTGATGGGCCTAAGCAAGCAGCCCAGATCGCTCGGAGCCGCTCCACCCACCAGGATTCCCAGAGCCGAACTGCCTCTTTACTCGCCGAGTTTCTCCATTCGGCATTCATGGTAACAGATCATCGGCAAGTTAGAAAGGTTCTATTTCATCCTCCCGACTCCGCTAGGCAAATGGGACCGGTCAAGAGTTGCTTTGCAGCGGGAGGTTCGAAGAATAGCTGTGGTTTTGAGCCGGGTAGCGGTAGGGAATTAAGCGGAAGGTGTCTCCTTCATAGAAAAGCTCTTGCCGGAGATATGATACGGGGATGGGGGAGGGAAGGTTTTGGGCTATCGTTATTTTATCTATATTATCTATTTTATCTATATTAACATCCACTATTTCCCTTCCTAAAAATCCAGGATTTTCCTACTAGACCCTTTCCGGTTGCTGCTTAAAATAAAATAAAATCCCAGTGGTCCTCGATCTTAAAAACAGCCTTCTATAGAAGGCCCCTGGGTGATGTATGGGTTTCACCCAACCTATCTACCAAGAAGCGAGGGCCCATGGGAGAGGCTGGTTTGGCTGCTGGAAGGACCGGCAGCTCGTCTGGGACTCCCATGAGGGATCCTTGGGCTAAAGGACCAAGGGGGTGGAAGCAGGGCACAATCCCAGGGGCGAAGGGTATTCGATGGCAGACCGATGGCGCAGGCCATTCTTTTTGCCCAGTTCAGCAACTGTTACCTGGTTAGATTTTTTTACCAAATTTTGGGGTTGGCCATTTGATGAGGTAGCTGGTGGTAGAATTGGGGTGATCAGGTCCAAGGGGTCCTGGAAGAGCATGGGGCTTTGCCTGCGGGGGCGGAAGCCCTATGGGGTATTGTTTCCCCCATTGTTTTATGCAGGGCGGGGGTGGATTCGTGCCTGGGCCCCTAGAGCCTGAAATTTTTCTAGCTGAGCCGATCACCGCGATCGGTTGGGGATGGGAGAGGTTAAGGTTAGTTATGGCGCTTGGCTAAAGGAGGAGGAAGCCCTTGTACGACATGATTCTGGATGATTTGGACGACGATGTGGAATCGGTAGGCGACGGTGCTCTAGAGTTAGGGGACAATGAAGCTCGTTTGGAGTTTGAGGACGTCTTAGACGCCGAGGTGGACGAGGAGTTGGCTCTTGAAGAAGAGGATGAAGAAGCCGCTGCGCAAGAAAAAGAAGAAGATGAGGAAGGCAGTTTAGAAGCAGAGACAGAATCTTGGTCGGACGATCCGGTCCGGATGTATTTGACTCAGATGGGCGAAATCCCGCTGTTGACGCGGCAGCAGGAGATTGCTTTGGCCAAACAGATAGAAATCAATCGGGCCAAATTTCGGCGTCGGGCCTTAGAGTGCACTTATGTGCTTCAAGTGGCCGTCAAAATTCTCCGTCGCGTGCTCGATGGTTCTTTGCCGTTTGATCGGACGGTGCAGGTTTCGGTGTCCGATCGGCTAGAGAAGAACCAGATTCTTGGCCGACTGCCGCATAATTTGCGTACTTTGGAGGTGCTGATTAAGCGGAACCGGCACGACTATCAGATCGCCACCAGTCGCAGTAAACCGATGGGCATCCGCCGGGCTGCATGGCGCCGGTTGGGCCAGCGGCGGCGGCGAGCGGTTCGGCTGGTTGAAGAGCTCGGCCTGCGCACCCAGCGGATCGAGCCGATGATCAAACTCCTCGAAGAGTTCAGCCGACGCGTCGACGAACTGAAAGCCCGCATCGAGCAGCATCGGGCCCAAAACCGTCCGCCCGAAGAATACCAACCTTGGTTGATCGAATACCGGAAGATCCTCCGTACGCTGGAGGAGACCCCGACCAGTTTGCGAAACCGCGTCGCTTATCTAAAGCAAATCTATCAAAAATATCAAGAGGCCAAGCGAGGCCTTTCGGAAGGGAACCTTCGGCTGGTGGTGTCGATTGCCAAAAAGTATCGCAATCGGGGCCTCAGCTTCCTGGACCTGATTCAGGAAGGCAATGCGGGCCTGATGCGGGCGGTCGATAAGTTCGAGTATCGCCGAGGCTTTAAGTTCTGTACCTATGCCACCTGGTGGATTCGGCAGGCGATTACTCGGGCCGTGGCCGATCAAAGCCGTACTATTCGCATCCCCGTGCACATGGTCGAAACCATGTCCCGGGTGCGGAATATATCCCGAAAACTTCGCCAAACCCTTGGCCGGGAACCCACCTTGGAAGAGATCGCCCAGGCCTCCCAAACCGGCCTGGATGAAGCTCGCAGAGTCCAAAGCATGAGCCGATATCCCATCAGCTTGGATCGGCCCGTAGGTAATAGTGACGATAGCCACTTCGGCGATCTTTTGCCGGATCAGGATGCCGAAAGTCCTGCTGCCGGCGCCACCCAGCAAATGCTCCGCCACTCCATTAATAAGGTCTTGAAAACTCTCAGCTATCGAGAGCGGGAGATTTTGAAGCTGCGGTACGGCCTAGGAGACGGCTATTGTTATACCTTGGAGGAGGTGGGCCATATCTTCAGGGTTACCAGGGAACGGATTCGACAGATTGAAGCCAAAGCCGTCCGCAAACTCCAGCAGCCTAGCCGAAGCCAAGAATTGGTCGGCTTCCTGGACTGAGTTGGCCATGGCGCCTCGGACCAGCCAGCCGACCGGCTCTGCATCGTCATTAAAACCACGCCTTCTGAGAGATTCAACCGGCAGTCGGTGCAAAGGCTCTCCGGAAATTTTATGAAGAGCTGGCCTAGGTAAGGTGGTTGGAAGAAGGTTTTAGCATCCCACTCGAAAAGGTTTTCACAGAGGTATTAAACGGACCCAATAAGGGCGCCTCCGAACGAAGGGTGCCTGCGAAAAGGCGCTAAGGAGGCGGTGGGCTATTTCCAGCAATAGGGCTACTTCCTCTTTTGGGAAGGTGCCTTTTCCCAGGGCCTCTTTCCTCCGGAAGAGGCCCTTTGTATTTGGAGAAAAGGTAACATCTCAGCCGAGTGAAGTAGGTTCCTGTATTTTTAGGGAGATTGTCCCCCTGTCATTACCCCGGAAGTGGCAGTCCAAGAGACCCGAAATCCATCAGGAAAAGATCTGGATTCTTGGTTTCACAGGAATGCCTTGGTACTGCATTCGGCTGAGATGTTACGAAGAAAGAGGGGTTTGCTTTGTGCATAATGTTTTGCTAAGATAGGTTTTCGACGCCTCTTTCCGCATTGGCAGGATATTTTTCTCGCCCATGCGGACTGGTTTTTGCTCGCTTGTTCATAAGGAGATGTCTCTAATGGAGGTTAAGAAGCCCCGGTGGAAGTCGTTGGGTTTTGGTCGGTTTTTGCTTTCTGGGCAGTTCGGCTGCTACCCCAGGTGGGCCTACTGTTTGTGGCTTTTGGCTCCGGTAGCGGCCATGGGTATGGGATTGGGTGCTCTGCAGGCGGTAGGGGCTGCTGGAAAACCAAAGCCGACTTCTCCGACGCCCCAACCGGCCCCTTGGAGTCCGCCGGAGTCGCCGGAGCTTTCTCTAGACCCAGAGCAATTAGGCTTTGAAGAGATTGTCTTCGTGAAACGCCGACCGTATTCCTCGGACCATTATTACACGGACATTAACAACGGGACGGCCCCGGACCGGTTCGATCCTCGAAACGGCATTTACATCTATAATTTGCGGACCCGTACTGAGCGGCCGGTGGTTACAGCGGCCCAACTGCCCGGCGGCAAGGGGTTTATCGGTTATATGAGTCTTTCCTTCGACGCCAAGCGGGTGCTGTTTGATTTTCGGGAGCATCCGCGCGCCGGGTTTCGGATTTGGGAGGTAGGGCTGGATGGCTCAGGGCTTCGGCAGGTGCTCGCTCCGCCGCCGGACGAGGCCGAAAAGGTGGCCCGCTGGGGCAGGCCCTTCCATACCGACGATATTCACCCCAGTTATCTGCCCGATGGCCGGATCATCTTCGCCTCCACTCGATGCGAACATACGATCCTTTGCGGCGGTTCCGCCCATCTGGTCGCCCCGAATCTTTTCCGCATGAATGCGGACGGCACCCAGGTAGAAAAGCTCACCCATAGCCCGGTAAGCGAGTTCTGCCCGGTCGTTTTAGATGACGGCCGGGTCATGTACCACCGCTGGGAATATGTCGATAAAGGCGCCCGGGTGGCCAAAACCGTCTGGACCATGAACCCCGACGGCAGCCATCCGCAGGAGCTGTACGGCTTGGCCGACGATACAACCACTGTCTATATGTATCCCAAGCCGTTGCCAGGCAGTACGGATCGGTTTGTCTGTGTCGGCACGTGCCATTTTCCTCAGGGGGCCTGCTTGGGTGCTATTTTGCTGGTCGATGCCAGTAAGGGACTGCGCACGCCAGGACCCCTGCCGAATGAACCGGATTTTATCCCCAGGGATTTCCGTTGGCCGGTGGTCAACATTACCCCTCATGTATGTATTAACCGGCGGACCGAGCCGGGCTGGCACTTCCGCACCCAAGACGGACAATATGTGCATGATAAAGAAGGCCGAAGCGGGCACCTTTATACCCATCCGTATCCGCTCACGGATCGGCTCTTTTTAGTCTCGTACAAATACGATCCCCGGCATCACGCCCAACATACGCCGAACGCCTATGCGATCTATTTGCTGGATGTGGAGGGTCGGCATCGGCTGGTGCATAAGGATCCCGAGCTTTCCTGCTGGCATCCGACGCCGATTCGGCCTCGGAAACGGCCGCCGGTGATCCAGACGGTCCGCCATCCAGAATATGCCGCCCAGAATCAGGCCGTTTGCATTCTGACCAATATCACCCAGGGGATGGACGGGGTAAAACCGGGCGAGGTGAAATGGCTCCGGGTCAATGAGGTGTTGCCTCGCTACTGGTCCACCGGCCGACGATGGAACCCGCACATCAGTAGTTCTTCCTGGCGGGCAGCTCTCTGGCCTAGGGTCCAGTGGGGCGTTGTGCCGGTGGAAGAGGACGGATCGGCCCATTTTGTGGTTCCTGCCGGTCGGGCCATCTTCCTACAAGCCCTGGACGAAAACTTCCGCGAAATCCAGCGGGAACGGACTTATGTCAACTATGCCCCGGGGGAAGTCCGCTCCTGCACCGGCTGCCACGGCCAGCGGAATTATACGCCGCCTCCGCTGGGCCCGAACCCGCCGCTGGCGCTGCGCCGGCCGCCCAGCCAGCTACTGCCTCAGCCGTGCGACCTGCTCGAAAACGGCGGCGACGGCAAACCCGGCCAAGTCATCCACTACCCAACGGACATCCAGCCCCTGTGGGACGCCAAATGCGTCTCCTGCCACGGCGCTCAGAATCCCGCTGGCGGCCTGCGACTGACCGGCGAAATCACGGAAATGTATAACGTTTCCTATGAGCAATTAGCCACCAAAGAGCTCGCAGGCCCTTTAATCTCGGAGTTCATCTCGTTCCTCAAAGGCGATCAGGGCAATTACAACGGTGCGTATCTGCCGCCCCGCAGCCTCGGCTGTGCGCAAAGCGTTCTGATGGCGGTGCTTACCGATCCGAAACACCCCAAAAACGCGCAAACTGATCATACGAAGATGCTCACGCCGATGGAGCTAATGCGTCTGGCCCGCTGGGTGGACAGCAATTATCAGTTCTACGGCAGCTATTTCGGCCGACAACACGCCCGCTGGGTCAACCCCGATCCCAACCAGCCGGCCTATAACCCAGCTACGGATTTCCGGCGTCGGCCCACCTTCGAAGAGGCCATCGGCTTCCTGGCACCCGACTGGCACCGGTAAACCGCTTTGACATCTGAGACCGGATGTTCTCTTTAGTGATGCCCTCTAAACCAAAAGATTGCTCCCGGCCCGAAAACATCGCAGAAATCCTCGGACGGCTCTTCTTTTTCCAAACGGGAAATAGCAATCTCCTGCGCTTTGGGCAAGCCATCCGGGATCCATCTGGGTAGGCGGCAGGTGCATGGGAGCTGGTTGTTTTTCTCATTCCTGGAACTTTCTACCAGCCAGCCCTTTAGGAAAATGGAATGTTTGTCTTCAAAGGGCTATCCGTAAGGAAGCCTCCTGCCCCGCTTAGCCTCCGAAACAAGATGCTCAACAGTACCAAAGTGCTAATCAGCCGAATGAAGAAGCTCCCCGGTTGCTCCGAGGAAAGCCTTTGAGTGTCCTTGCCGCGCAACCGGCAGTCCAGTCCGATTTCACCTGCTTGAAGTGAGTTTGCTGTTTTTCCGTGAAAAAGCGAATCGTGTCCTTCCCCCGCAAGCGGGAATCCAGAATGGGGAGGCTGTTTTTCCTGGATCGTGTGAGAGGCTCCAATCGGCTGAATTGTTCTGGAATCCAGAACAAATCGCCTAGGACAAAAAACTGCCTTCCTCCTTTCACAGGAATGCGTTGGTACACTATTTGGCTGAAGTGTTACGGCTTTCCATTTAGGGGAATGTTCTAAGAATCGGTTTGTTGGCCAGGATCTATTCGGTTCCTTTTGGGAAACCCCATAGACCTACTTCTCTTGGCGGAGATGTTTCGAGATAATATAGGGAAGCTCTGCAAAATACTGAACATCACATGAACTTTATGAACATTTGATGCATTCCTTTGCCTATCGGTTCTCATTGTTGGACACTATATATTGAGTCTAATGTTGGCAGTGCTGCTATATGTTGGGGCTATCGACGAA